>JAZRMR010000016.1:0-141182 GCA_045647765.1 Christensenellaceae bacterium | reverse complement strand
TTAGTTCTTTTCGTTGGCTCAGTTGGATTTATTGCAGGACCTAAGTTTTTTAGGGATTTAAAAAAGAACTTTAAGACTTATATTTTAATGGGCATTGTTGTTATATTAATCGGTACTGCAGTTGCTGTTATCTTTACTCTTGTTTCACCATATGGTGCTGATTTCTGGGCAGGTATTTTATCAGGCTCTCTTACTACTACTCCAGGTTATTCTGCAGCGCAAGAGGCGATGAACGAACTATTTGGACCTGGTTCTGACACATACGTAACTATTGGTCACGCAATAGCATATCCTTTTGGTGTTGTGGGCGTAGTTTTATTTGTTCAACTTTTACCTAAAATAGTTAAAGCGGATATGGCTCATGAAAGAAGTTTACTTAAACCCGAAGTGTTAGAATCAAGAGAAGAAAAGAAAGAAAAGAAACTCTTAAAATGCGACGATTTTGGGTTTACTGCGCTTGCTATTGCCGTTATAAGCGGATTAATACTTGGTGGAATTAAAATTCCGTTATTTAACGGAATCAACTTCTCACTCGGCACAACCGGTGGCGTTCTAATAATGTGCTTAGTATTCGGACATTTCGGCAGAATTGGTAAACTTTCTATGGAAATCCCCGAATCCACTATTAAGACCTTAAAAGAATTAGGACTAATGTTATTCCTTATCGGCGCAGGTGTAGACGGTGGTGTTAGCCTTGTTTCTGCAATCGGCGGAGATGCAGGCATTGTTGCTTGGGGCTTTATCGGCGGTGCAATTATGACGCTTATTCCTATGGTTGTAGGTTTCTTCCTCGGAAAATATTTACTTAAACTTCCTCTTCTTAACAACCTCGGCTCAATCACAGGCGGTATGACGAGCACTCCCGCACTCGGCACGCTTATTAATACGGCAGAAACAGACGACGTTGCAGGAGCATACGCTTCTACCTATCCTATCGCTCTCGTATTAATAGTAATCGCTTGCAACTTATTGATTAACTTAATGATGTAATAACAAAACAAATAAAGACACCCGTTGGAGAGTCCCAACGGGTGTTATCTTTTTAAGCGTTTATTTTTTATCCATAGCGTCAACCGCTTGCGTTATGTTTTTATAGTTAGAAGTTTTTCCGTGTTTGTCAACGTTTATTTTGTTGCTTTCGCCGTGAGTTAAACAACCTGCACCGCCAATGCAACCGCCCGAACAAGCCATGCCTTCTATAAAGTTTCCGTCAAGAACACGTTTAGACGCTTTTAACAATGCAACTCTGCAAGCATCAATACCGTCGCAAGGAACGGCTTTTAAATCAAAGCCTTCAATTCCTTTTTCTTTAAGTCCCTCTGCAACAGCCTCTGAAAGACCGCAATGTCTTGCAAAAATTCTTCCGTAGTAGGAAGCGTTTTCTACATGTTCTTCGCTGAGGGTGTTAATTTCAATATTTTTACTGTCAAATAATGCTTGCAATTCTTCAAAGGTGATAACGTTGTCGACGTAAGGTGCAACGTCCTCTTTTTTATATTCCATTTTCTTTGCAGTGCAAGGTCCTATAAAAACTATTTTAGCAGTGGGGTCGCTTTCCTTTATCTTTTTAGAAATAGTAGCCATAGGGGATAGGTTATGCGATATGTATTCTGAAAGGTCTGGGAAATGTTTTTTCACGTAAGAAACGAACGCAGGGCAACAAGAACTAGTCAAAAAACCTTTAAGAGCAAGTTCCTTAGCCTCGGACAAAGCAACAATATCAGCGCCAAGAGCCGCTTCTACTATATCGTAAAACCCGAGTTCTTTAATACCTGCAAGAACTTGACCGAGTTTTGCATAAACGAATTGACTAGCGATAGCAGGAGCAACTACTGCATAAACCTTATAATTGCGGTTGTTGTCGCTACCTTTTATTAAATCAATAGTCTGCAATATGTATGATTTATCGCTTATAGCACCCCACGGGCATTGATAAACACAAGCGCCACAAGAAATACATTTTTCGTCGTTGATTTTAGCCGCTTTGTTTTCGTCCATAGAAATTGCTTTTACCTTGCACGCTTGCTCACATGGGCGTTTGTGATTGATGATTGCACTATATGGACAAACTTTTGCACATAACCCACATTCCACGCATTTGTCTTTATCTATATGCGCTTTTTGGTTGTTATCAAAAGTAATTGCGCCTTTTTTACATGCCGATTCGCAACGGTGAGCAAGACAGCCTCTGCAAGCGGCGGTAACCTCGTAACCGCCCATAGGACATTCGTCGCAAGCAATATCAATAACTTCGATAACGTTTGCTTTATCGGGGTTTCCACCTATTGCAAGTTTAACACGTTCGCTCAAAATTGCACGTTCTTTATAAACGCAACAACGCATAGTGGGTGTTTTACCTGGGATAAGTGTTGCGGGAATATTTAATAAGTTTTGTTCCAACGTACCTTCCCATTTATATTTTGCTACTTCTTTTAAAACTTGGTATTTAAGATGTTGAACTTTGGTGTCGAATTTTCTCATAATGTTAATTTATTTATTACCTGTAAAATACTTGTTTTTTGCCTCAAAAATTTTCTCAATGAATTTTTGGTCTAATTTAGAAAGATGATATTTTTTTCTGTAAATCAAAACGTCTTTATAAATTTTACTGTTGAAAGCACATTTTCTTTCAACTAGATTGAACTTTTCTTTCAAATCTTCTGGGATAGGCGAAACCCACATAAAGGTGTTCGGGACTTGCTCTAAGAGAGTGAATTGAACTCCTCGTTCAAAAACCGAAATTCTCTTTTTAGCAAATTCTGAAAGTTCTGCACGCTTAACGTCAATAAGTGGGAGAGAGGGAACGTAAGGGTCGCCGTGTATTATTTCAATGCATTTTCCTAAATCTTCTGCAACGATAACGTCTTTTGTTGCAAGCGGATTATTTTTTGAAACAGCCAAAACGTATGAAAACTCGTTAAGAACTTCATAATTAAGTTTTTTCTCATCAAAAAGAGTATTAAAATATTTTTCGAAAGCGCTTTGATATCTCACCACCCCTAGGTCGTATTCTTCGTTAACAACGTTTATGATAGAGCGCATGGAGTTTGTTTCTTTATAAACAATTTCCGCTCTTGACTCTTCATCAAGTTCTTTTGAAAACTCCGAAAAAGCATAAGAAAAATAACTTGCCCTAGGCACACAAACAGATAAACGTAATTTCTTTTCGTTGCCGGATTCGTAAATTGATTCTATCTTATTAATTTGGGTTAATGCGTTTTTAGCATACAACAAAAACTCTTCTCCGTCTATTGTGATTTCAAGACCCTTTGAAGAACGCCTAAATAGTTTTATTTTTAGGTCGTTTTCGAGGGTTTTTATGGCTCTTGAAAGGTTGGGCTGAGAAGTGTAAAGGTTTTTTGCCGCCTTTGAAATTGAACGTGTGTTTGCAACTTCAACAGCATAGCGCATGTGCAGAATATTCATAAAACTCCTTTAAATAATTACTCATTTGTTATACGGGAGTAAAAATTACTATTATTATAACATAGGAATTATATAAATGCAAGTGATTTTTTAAGCAATAAATAATTAAAATATATATTTCTTTGACAAAAAGAATATATTGTGTTATCATTTAGAAGTAATAAAAATCAAACGGAGTTAAGGAGACTAAATGGATTACAAAAAATTACAAAATGGTAGCGACATCAGAGGTGTTGCGTTAGAAGGAATTGAGGGGCAAAACGTTAACCTTACAGAGCAAGTTTGCCGAGATATAGGAAGAGGATTTGCGCTTTGGCTTACTGCAAAAACTGGTAAAAAGATTAATAGAGTTGCAGTGGGAAGAGATTCTCGCTTATCGGGTGAAAAACTTTGCGAATATATATGTTCTTCAATGGTAGAACAAGGGCTTATGGTTACCGATTTTAAAATGGCAAGCACGCCCGCTATGTTTATGTCAACTGTTACTGAGGGTTATGAGTTTGACGGGTCTGTAATGATAACGGCAAGTCATCTTCCATTCAATCGTAACGGGTTTAAATTTTTCACCGCAAGTGGCGGTTTAGAGTCAGCCGATATAAAAGAAATATTGGCCTATGCGGAGACTGATAAGGTTACTGGTTTAGATAAGGGCGAACTTATTGACGGTGAGTTTATGACCGCTTATTCCAAAATTCTTGCAGATAAAATTAGAAAAGCAACGGGAGAGGAAAAACCGCTCGAAGGCTTTAAAATCGTTGTTGATGCAGGCAACGGTGCCGGCGGATTTTTCGTTGATAAAGTGCTTAAACCCTTAGGTGCAGATACCAAAGGAAGCAGATATTTAGAGCCGGACGGAAGTTTCCCCAACCATATTCCGAACCCAGAGAACAAAGAGGCAATGGAGAGCATAAAAGAAGCCGTTAAGGAAACGAATGCGGACCTCGGTATAATATTTGATACCGACGTTGACCGTGCAGGCGCAGTATTGTCAGACGGAAGTGAACTCAATCGTAACCGTATAATAGCAATGCTTTCAGCAATACTTCTCCGTGATTATCCAAAGACCACAATTGTTACCGATTCAATCACGTCTACCGGTCTTGCGAAGTTTATTGAAGAAAAAGGTGGTATTCATCACAGGTTTAAAAGAGGTTATAGAAACGTTATAAATGAATCAATCAAACTCAACAAAGAAGGTCAAGACAGTCAACTTGCGATTGAAACTTCTGGACACGGTGCGTTTAAAGAAAACTATTTCCTTGACGACGGTGCTTATATAGTAACCAAACTTTTAATAGAACTTGCAAAGGGAAAGAAAGAGGGATATAGTTTAGAATCATTAATTTCTACTCTTGAAGAACCCAAAGAAAGTGTTGAATTCCGTATGAACATTATGCTTGATGACTTTAAATCATACGGTCAACAGGTAATATTAGACTTGCAAGAATATGCTAAAAACCAAAGCGGTTGGTCGCTTGCTCAAAATAACTATGAAGGAGTTAGAGTAAATCTCGATAAAGATTATGGCGACGGATGGTTTTTACTTAGACTTTCTTTGCACGACCCGTTGTTACCGTTAAACATTGAGAGTCAAGTTGACGGTGGAGCAAAGATAATCGCAAAAGAACTTAAAAAGTTCATCAATAAGTATGATAAATTAGATGCTAAAACCTTGATTTCATACGCTGAATAAAAATTATTCATAGAGCAAACCGCTTGAAAATATTTTTCAAGCGGTTTTAATTTTTGATGTTCTAAAAACGATAGATATAGGTCAAAAAATATACGTTAAAAACTATAAAAAACTTTAAAATATCTTAAACGTGTGATATAATTAAATCATGAAACTTTTAGCCCCAGCAGGTAACTTCGAATGTTTAAAATCGGCAGTATATAACGGTGCGGACGAAGTGTATATCGGAGTAAATCAATTTAATGCAAGAAACAATATTGACGGATTTGAATTAAAAGACTTAAAATCCGCCGTTGATTTTGCGCACCTTTTTTCGGTTAAGGTATATTTAGCACTTAATATACTGTTTACTGACGAGGAATTAGAACAAGCGGTTAACGTTGCTGTGGAGGCATATAACTCGGGTATTGACGCTGTAATCGTGCAAGATTTAGGGCTTATTAAATTGCTGAGCGAAAATTATCCACAAATAGAACTTCACGCAAGCACTCAAATGGGTATTCATAATTTAGAGGGCGTGAAAGCAGTTGAGCCTTATAATATTAAGAGAGTGGTGCTTGCAAGGGAAACCCCGCTTTCAGAAATAAAGAGGATAAAAGACAATTCAAACGTCGAAATAGAATATTTTGCACACGGTGCTCTGTGCGTTTGTTTTTCGGGCAACTGTTATTTAAGTGAAAAACTTCTTGGCGCAAGCGGTAACAGAGGAAGGTGTAAACAACCGTGCAGACTTCCGTTTACGTTAAAAAAGGACGGTAAGAAATTAAAGAGTGGGTATCTTCTCAGCGCAAAAGATTTCAACATGTCAAAGCGCATCAAGGACCTTGAACAAGTAGGTGTAACCTCTATCAAAATAGAAGGGAGGGCAAGACGTGCTTTTTACGTTGCAACCGCAACTGCCGAATACAGAAAGGCGATAGATGATTTAAACGTTGACCAACAAAAACTCGCCCTTGCCTTTAATAGGGATTATACTGAGGGATACTTTAATGGAAACGGCAACATAATTTCAAAAAGTCAAGCCCATCGTGGTATTGAGGTCGGCAAGGTTTACAAAGTTAATAACGGCAAAAATTTTAATGAGATATTTATAACCTCGGATAGAGAGTTAAGTGAAAAGTCTGCTTTTAAATTTTTCTATAACGATAAAGAAAGAGCAGTTATAACTGCTTACGACCTCAAAGAAGTTGCTTATAAAAAATATAAAATGACTTCTAAAAATAATGTTTTTGTGGGCGACCGAGTAAATCTTATAGTTGACGCAAAAGAGGAAGAAAAACTTCTTGCGAAGGTCAAAAAAAGAAATTTACAAGTTAATTTATATCTAGAAATAGGTTTTCCGCTTACGGGAGAAATAGAAATTAACGGTGAAAAAATCAAAATTTTACACGAAGATTTATTGCCTGCAAAAAATCAGCCACTAACAGAAAAAGAAATAAGAGAAAACTTTTCAAAAAATCAATACTTTAATGCTAACGTAAACGTAAAAAAACTAGAAAAAGTTTTTTTGCCAAAGAACAAACTAAACGCATTCCGTAGAGAGATTTTCCAAAGGGCGTTTGATGAGATAACTAAAAATAAACGTCAACCACTAAGCAAGTTTAACTATGTAAAAAAACCGCTAACTGCTATTCATTTAGAAAGCGTTCAGACCTTGTATCAATTAAACGATATTATTAATGAAAAACACGTTATATATTCACCGGAAGTATACGAACTTGAAAATATTAAAAAGTTTATTGCAAGGTGTAAAAAAGAAGGAGTCAGCGGTTATTTGGACCTTCCGAATTTTGCATTAAAAGATGATATTTTGTTAATCAAAAATATAACAAAAAATGTTGATATAACATTCATAGCAAATAATTATTACGCCCTATCTCTCGGCGCAAACGTAATAACGGGTGCAGGGTTAAACGTATATAACACACAAACGGCAAATGCTTTATCCATGCCTTTTTTCACTGCCGAAGACGGGTTAAAGACAGCCACTGATTATCCAGTAATGACGCTTAGGCATTGCCCAATGAAAGCGCACCTTTCTGCAAATTGTAATAACTGTCCTTTTGAAGATGGTTATACGTACATTACTGATGACGGAAGAGAACTTAAATTAAAAAGGAAAAAACTTTCCACATGCACTTTTTATCTTGAAAAACAATAAGGAGAAAAAATGAAAGCAGTAATACAAAGGGTTTTATCGGCAGACTTAAAAGTAGACGGTAAACTTGTCTCAGAAATTAAAAACGGATACGTGATTTTTCTAGGCGTTAAAAAAGGCGACACAAAAACAGAGGCTGATTATTTTATTAAGAAAATTCCTCCGTTAAGGATATGTGAGGACGAAAACGGCAAAATAAATAAATC
Organism: Christensenellaceae bacterium; assembly: GCA_045647765.1. GTDB lineage: Bacteria > Bacillota > Clostridia > Christensenellales > Borkfalkiaceae > UBA1259. The sequence goes on along the minus strand of JAZRMR010000016.1, from coordinate 133,699 downwards.
AATTATAGATACAAATGGAGAGATATTATTAGTTTCTCAATTCACTTTATACGCAAACGCCTCGCATGGAAATCGGCCTGATTTTTTAAATGCGGAAAGTCCTAAAGAAGCGAATGAACTTTACGAATACGTTGCAAAAGGACTAACAGAGCAAGGTATCGTGGTTAAAAAAGGAGTTTTTGGTGCCGATATGAAAATTACCCAAATTAACGACGGGCCATTCACGGTTATTTTAGAAAAATAAAAGAGAAAATAACCATAATTTTGCCCACTATTGTTAGGAAATCGTTGACAAATAATATGCGTTGTGATAAAGTTATTTATAAGAAAACTTAGAGGTGAGTTATGAAAGAAGGATTAAGAGTTGGATATGCAAGGGTAAACGTAAATCCCCCTATGGGAATAGGCATATCAGGATATTATAAAGTGCGTATTGCAGACGGATTGCTTGACGATTTGGAGATAGTAGCAACTGCGTTTGAGTGTAATGGCAAGACAATGGCTTTGGTAACAATGGACCATTGTGGTATAGAAATGAATAGCATAAAAGATTTTAAGTCGGCAATAACCGCAAAGACAGGTCTAAGTGAAGATTCAATCATTATACACAGTACTCATACTCACACTGGACCTAAATTACACGATAAAAACGACCCGTACATACCCAGTTATTATGAAATATTAAAGACGAGGTTTGCAGATGTTGTAAGTTTTGCTTTGCAAGATTTAAAGCCAGCTAAAATGGGATATGGAAAAGCAGAGGCGAAAAACGTTGCGTTCATTCGCAGATACGTAATGAAAGACGGCTCGATTAAAACCAACCCTGGTGTTAATAATCCCGACATAGTAAAACCCGTTGGCGAACTTGATGAAAGCGTAAACGTTTTAAGGTTTGACAGAGAATGCGCAGATACGGTAGTGCTAGTTAACTTTGCAAACCATCCTGACGTTGTAGGTGGTAGCAAGATATCTGCCGATTGGCCGGGAATGACAAGAAGATTTGTTGAAAAAGCGATAGACGGAACAAAATGCATATTTGTGAACGGAGCGCAGGGCGACGTTAACCACGTTAACGTTCACCCCAAGGCTGGCGACTTTAATGATATGTTCAACGATTTTGACGGATGTTCAAGAGGATACGGTCATGCAAGACATATTGCAAGGGTTGTAACGGGCGCAGTAATGCAAATATACGATAAAGTTGAATACGTAGACGTTAACGATATTAATTACGCATTGTCTATAAAGGATATACCTGCAAATAAAGCGACGGCGGAAGAACTTGTCCTCGCTCATAAGTATAACGATTTACATAACGCAGGTAAAGATGATGAAATACCATTTAAAGCAATGATGCTTACAACGGTTGTTGCGGAAGCAGCAAGAATGGTAAGACTTGAAAATCATCCCGACAACTTTAATCTTCCTTTCACTGCATTTTCGATAGGTAACATTGGATTTTTCGGTATACCAGGAGAACCGTTCTCAGCGATTGGGGATGGAGTTAAGAAAGCGCAAGGTTTTGATATGATTATCCCTTGTTGTTTAACTAACGGTTCTGAGGGATACTTCCCAATGAAAGATTCATACGAAGAAGGCGGTTACGAAGCAAGGTCATCAGGGTTTAAGGCGGGAACGGCAGAAAGAATAATAGAAATAGGCATAGAAATGTTATCTGACCTTAAAAAATAAACAAAAAAGGCAAACGGCGGAATAATTTCCGCCGTTTTGACATTTAAAGAGAGGGGTAAAGCAATAAAACCGTTGACAAAAGACTAGCATTATGATAAAATAAATTAAAATAAAAGGCGTTGAGAAAGAGAGCCCGATATATATTCTTATCAGAGAGACGGCGGTTGGTGTGAGTCGTTAAGGAGATTTTCGGTGTTGTAGCTTTTGAGCCGAGAGGAAGAAAGCCTAAAAGGTTAGTAGAACTTCTCCGTGATTGCTGCGTTAAAGTCATAGGAATTGTCGGATTCCAAGAGTGGCGGTATATACCGCAATTTGAGTGGTACCACGGGTGCGAATGCGCTCGTCTCAAAGTGAAACTTTGGGGCGGGTTTTTTTTCGCCCTTACGAGGAGAACTTTATGGAAAAAATAACAGGTCTTGATTTAAAAATCAAAGAGATGTCTGGGCGTATCAAAGAACTCAGAGAAATCGTTGGACTTAAAGAAGAACAAATGGCAGAAAAAACCGGTGTTACGGTTGAAGAGTATATTTCTTGTGAAAACGGCAAGAGTGATTTAAACTTTGCCTTTATTTACCGTTGTGCCTTAGCGCTTGGCGTTAACGTTACTGATATAATAGAGGGATATAGTCCTAAACTAAAAGGATACACGGTAACACGCCTAGGTGCAGGTCAACAAATAGCAAACGCTCACGGAATGACTTACTATAACTTGGCGTATGCATTTAAGAATCGTATAGCAGAACCTCTTTTTGTTAACAGTGAATATAAGGAGGAAGCGCAAGGAAAAGATATTGAACTCACTACCCACGCAGGGCAAGAGTGCGATATTGTTATAGACGGATATCTGAAAGTTCAGATAGGCGAACACGTTGAAGTTTTAGGGCCTGGGGACAGTATATATTATGATAGCGACACTCCGCACGGAATGATAGCAACGAACGGCAGAGATTGTTCGTTTTATGCAATAGTATTAAACCCTACTGGAGAGCCTATACCAGAACTTAACGATGCCAAAACGGTAGGTATTCCAGTAAAGAAAGAAAAAGTAAAAGACCAAAAAGACCGTATTTATAAAAAATATATAGATGTTTTAGAAGATGAGGACGGAACCCCCACCTCTATAAAGTTTAAAAACGTTGAAAAATTCAACTTTGCTTTTGACCTAGTTGACGCTCTTGCTGAAAGAGAGCCTGAAAAACTTGCAATGCTTCACATTGACAAGAACAAAACCGAAAGAAGATTTACCTTTACCGATATAAAGAAAGAATCAAATCGTTGCGCAAACTATTTTAAATCTATCGGTATAAAGAAAGGGGACAAAGTAGTGCTTGTTCTAAAAAGGCACTATCAGTTCTGGTTTGCTATGATAGGGCTAAACAAACTCGGCGCAGTTGCAATTCTTGCTACAAACCAACTGCAAGAACACGATTTTGAATATAGATTTAAGGCTGCGGGTGTAAACACAGTAATCTGCACTGCGGATGGAGATACCGCTGTTCAAGCAGAAATAGCGGCGTCAAAATGTCCGGAGGTTAAAAATAAAATACTAGTTGGCGGAAAGAGAGATGGTTGGCGTGATTTTGATGAAGAATACGTTTTATATAGCACTCACTTTAACCGCACGCAAGATACCGCTTGTGGAGACGATCCGCTTTTAATGTTCTTTACTTCGGGAACTAGTGGGTATCCAAAAATGGCAATGCATAATCATAAATATCCTTTGGGGCATTTCCACACGGCAAAATACTGGCATAACGTTGACCCAGACGGATTACATTTTACTATATCCGATACTGGTTGGGCAAAATCCATGTGGGGAAAACTGTACGGACAATGGCTTTGCGAAGCGCCAACTTTCGTATATGATTTTGATAGATTTGATGCTGCGGATATATTGCCTATGTTTGCAAAATATCAAATTACTACATTCTGTGCACCGCCCACAATGCTAAGAATGTTAATCAAACAAGACCTATCAAAATTTGATTTTTCTTCTGTTCAGCATATGTCAACGGCAGGAGAAGCGCTCAATCCCGAAGTTTATAGTCAGTTTGAAAAATTAACGGGACTGCAAATAAAAGAGGGATTTGGACAATCTGAAACCACAATGCTTGTAGGCAACTTAGTTGGGAAACCGCATAAAATCGGGTCAATGGGTAAACCTGCTCCTATATACGACGTTGATATCGTTGACGAAAACGGTCAATCGGTAAAGGTTGGAGAAGTTGGAGAAATAGTAATCAACGTTAAAGATGGAGCGCCTTGCGGATTATTTACTGGATATTATAGAGACAAAGAAAAGACAGACGAAGTATGGCACGACGGGTATTACCACACGGGAGACACTGCATGGAGAGACGAGGACGGATTCTACTGGTACGTTGGTAGAGTGGATGACGTTATTAAATCTTCTGGATACAGAATAGGACCGTTTGAAATAGAAAGTGTTATAATGGAACTTCCATACGTTCTAGAATGCGGAGTATCTGCCGAGCCGGATGAGGTTAGAGGTCAGGTAGTTAAGGCAAGTATCGTTCTAGTAAAAGGAACTGAGCCCACCGAAGAACTTAAAAAGGACGTACAGGCATACGTTAAAGCAAAGACAGCGCCTTATAAATATCCTAGAATCGTCGTTTTCCGTGATGAACTTCCAAAGACGGTTAGCGGAAAAATACAGAGGAACAAACTTTAATAAAACTAAAACTCCGTTTGATAAAGAAAGAACGGGGTTTTTTAATTATCCGCTATACAAAATACAAAAAAAATGATAAAATGAATAATATAACGGAGAGAAAAATGTTTAAGAAATTTTTATCATATTACAAACCGCATAAATTAATGTTCACGCTAGACATGATTGCGTCTTTTTTGGTTGCAATGCTAGGGATAATATATCCTATCATAACACGATTAATGCTAAACGATTTTATACCTAAAAGGCAATACGATATGATAATAATTTTAGGAAGCGTTCTTTTGGCGTTGTATCTTGTTAAGATGGGATTAAACTTTTTTATACAGTATCAAGGACATATGATAGGTGTAAAAATGCAAGCGAGAATGAGAAGCGATATGTTCAATCACTTGCAAACCTTACCATATAAGTTCTATGACAACAACGAAACGGGAAAGATAATGTCCCGAATGACAAGCGATTTAAATGATATAAGCGAACTTGCTCATCACGGTCCGGAAAATATTTTGATTTCAGGAATATCAATAATAGTAGCATTCGTGTATTTAATGACGATAAACTGGATATTGACATTAATAATATTCATTTGCGTGCCTTTCTTGTTAATAATTTCAATGTTAGTAAGACAAAAAATGCGTGATGCATTTATGGAGAGTAGAAAGTCTTTGGCGCAAATAAACGCTTCGTTAGAGAGTAGTATTTCGGGGATAAGGGTAACCAAGGCGTTCACAAATGCTAAAACCGAAAAAGAAAAGTTTGAAAAAGGCAACGGCTGGTTTGTATCGTCAAGGCAAAAAGCGTTTAGGGCAATGGGTGTGTTTCATTCAACAACCACTTTTGTTACTGAAATATTTAACGTTATAGTTCTTATTGCAGGCGGACTGTTTTTATATGCAGGCAAAATAGAACTAGGCGATTACACAGCGTTCATTGTTTCAATAAACGTTTTCTTAGCACCAGTGCGTCAACTAATAATGTTTATGGAACAATATCAAAACGGAGTAACTGGATTTAAGCGTTTTATAGAAATAATGGAAACCCCCAGCGAAAAAGATAAGGAAGGCGCAATCAACCTAGAAAAAGTTGACGGAGAAATAGTATTTGATAACGTTACTTATGGATACGGGCAGGAAAATGACGTTTTGCACGGTCTAAGTTTAAAAATTGGTAAGGGTGAAATTTTTGCCTTAGTTGGGCCGAGTGGTGGCGGAAAAACCACGGTGTGCCACTTGATTCCACGATTTTACGAGGTGGAGCAAGGCAAAATTTACGTGGACGGAAAAGATGTAAGCAAGTTAACGGCAGAGTCTTTAAGAAAAAATATTGGGATTGTTCAACAAGACGTTTATTTGTTTAACGCTACCATTAGAGAAAACATATTGTATGGCAGACCAGACGCAACTGAAAAAGAGGTTATTGAAGCGTCTAAGAGGGCTAACATACACGACTTTGTTTTATCTCTTGAAAAGGGTTACGAAACGATTATAGGAGAGCGGGGCGTAAAACTTTCCGGTGGGCAAAAACAAAGGCTTAGTATTGCGAGAGTATTCCTTAAAAATCCGCCGATAGTTATTCTAGATGAAGCGACCAGTGCTCTTGATAATACAACGGAAATACTAATTCAACAATCTCTTGATGAACTATGTAAAGGAAGAACTACAATTGTTGTAGCGCATCGTTTGTCAACGGTAAAAAACGCACATAGAATAGCAGTGGTTAAAGAGGGAAAAATAATTGAACAAGGAACTCATGATGAGTTAATAGAAAAAAACGGCGAATATGCCAGTTTATACAAAATACAACTCAGATAACAAATAAAGTAAAAACAAAAGTATATAACGCACTTACAACAACAAATTAAAAAATAGTGAACGATATTGTTCACTATTTTTATATTTAAATTTACTTTTTAATATCGGTAACCGTTAGAATGTTTTCGCAAACACAAAACTTTATTTGCATATCGCAAAAACTCATGCCGTATTCTCTGCCGTCGTCTTGATAGGAGGGGCGTGGGTCCTCGCTTAAAACTTCTTTGAGTGAATTGAGTTTATTTGGCGGTATTTTATTTACTAACTCAGGGGGTATTAAAACGTTGAGTTTGTGTTCTTTTACTTCTTCTGCGTATCCTCCCACAGCGTCCATATGACAGTCTGAAAAAGGTAAGTAAGGCTTTATATCATATATAGGAGTCATATCGACAAGGTCAGCCCCCGAAACAATTAATACATGTCCTTCGCCCTCAATAAATATGATTTCTTCAAGTTTAACCGAAGAAAGACCTAGGTGATTTGGCCTAAACGGTGAACGGCTTGCAAACACGCCTACTCGTTTGTTTCCGCCAAGTCTAGGTGGGCGAACGGTGGGGGACCATTTATCTTTATGACAAAGGGAAAAGTCAAAAATTAACCAAACGTGTGAAAAACCCTCTAATCCCTTCAAAGCTTCGGGCGAGCGGTATTCAGGCTCGAACACAATTTTTGCTCTTAAAGAAGGCGCTCTCCCGCTTTGACGGGGAACGCCGAACTTTTCTTTAAATTCTGTTCTTATATATGCAACGGGTTTAATGATACTTTGCATTAATTATCTTCCTTTCTAGTTTGAAACCACGATTCACACATTTTAGCAACGCTTTTAGAAAGTTCTTTTATGTCCCAGCCAGTGGTGTTAACGGTAACGTTATAAGTTGCTCTGTGTCCCCAGTCTTTATCCGAAAGGGTAAAGCGAATGCGCTTGCGGTTTTTGTCTATTCGTTGGATATTGCGTTTTAAGAATTTTGGGGAAACGTTTTCGCCCTCTTCTGCTCGTTCAATACACCTTTTAATTTTCTCTTCCATTTCAGCGCAAACAAAAATATTAAAAGGATTATATTCTCTCAAAAGCACGTCTGCATTTCTGCCCACAATAATAAAGTTTTTGCCAAGTTTTGCTATATCGTCAATAACACGTTTTTGTTCGAGTAGTAAACTGGTTTTAGGATAACCGAGATATAGAGGAGAGGAAAAAGAATGTTTATAAGTGAGGGGTGTATCAAAGAAAGCTGGAGTGTTAAGCGTTTGCTCAACGTAATTTTCGTCTAATCCGTGTCTTTGAGCAATCTTGGTTATTATTTCCTTGTCGTAATAATCGTAACCGAGTATGTCGGCAAGTCTTTTTCCCAGTTCTCTTCCGCCACTACCGAATTCTCTGCTAATAGTAATAATATTCAATTTAGACCTCCAAAAACTCTAATTTTAAATACAACAAAAACTTGCCGTAAAGTCTATCACGGTAAGTTAAAGTGTTCGCATATTAAAAAAATTAAAATCCGTGAATATTATTCAGCGGGTTTTGCTTTTTCTTCTTCGAAAGCAGCGAGAATGATTTTGATAAGTTCTTCTCTAGTTTCGGTTTTGATGGGGTGAGCAATGTCTTTATATTCGCCGTCTCCCGTCTTTCTTGACGGCATAGCGATAAAGTATCCTTCGGTGCCTTCGATAACTTTGATGTCATGAACAACAAAACAGTCATCAAAGGTAACCGACGCTACTGCTTTAAGTTTGCTGTCCTCTTTTTTAACAATGCGGACTCTTACGTCTGAGATTTTCATTTTTGGTTACCTTCCTTAACATATAATTGTATACATTTTAACACAAAATTAGACTAATTTCAATAGGTTTTTCAAAAAAAATAGCCATTTTTTTAAAAAATATACTATTTTTTCACTTTTTTTAGTAAATTGTGGTATGGATAAGATTGATTTTATAAAAAAATTTAAAACTTTGCATTTTGTAGGCGTGGGTGGAGTGTCTATGAGCGCTCTTGCAGAATACTCTTTAAGGCGTGGAGTTAAGGTTAGTGGAAGCAATATCGCAGACTGTTCTTACTGCCAAAAATTATCTGACATGGGTGCAAATTTACACCTTAAACACAAGGCTAAAAACGTTGGTAAGCCAGACGCTGTGGTTTTTTCTTCTGCAATAAAAGAGGATAACCCCGAACTTTGTTATGCTAGGGAGAACAAGATTCCCCTCATAAAGCGAAGTCAGTTTTTAGGTAGGATTTTAGATGGTTATAAGCATTCGGTGGCAGTAAGCGGTTCGCATGGAAAAACAACCTCTACTGCAATGATAACAGAAATTTTAGTATCTGCCAAAAAAGACCCAACGGCTTTTGTTGGTGGGGATACTACTTCGTTTGGAAATTTTAGATTAGGAAACTCTGAATACGCCGTGTGCGAGGGATGTGAATATCAAAAGAACTTGCTCGATTTAAATCCCTATATTGCAGTGGTTTTGAATTTAGACCTCGACCACGTTGACACCTATAAAGACAAAGACGATTTAATTGAAACGTTTAAGAAATTCGTAACAGGTCTAAACTTAATTAATGCAGACGACCCCGATTGTCAAAAAATAGCAAATACTACAAGCGTAACTTTCGGTATACATAATATTGCTTGTTATAAGGCTGAAAAACTAAAAGAAACGAACGGCGCATATTCGTTTGATTTTACTTCTTACGGAATTAAGCAAGGGCGAGTTTATTTAAAAATCAAAGGCAAACACAACGTTTATAACGCTCTTTGCGCTTTATCGGTTTCAGACCTTTTAAGGATACCGTTTTCAATAAGTAAAATTGCACTTGAAAATTTTGATGGCGTAAGCCGTAGAAACCAATTTATAGGTGAATACGACGGCTGTGAATATTATGCCGATTATGCCCACCACCCAAGTGAAATAGAGGCTATGCTAAATCTTTACAATCAACTAGACGACGACTATTTAACCGTTTTCCAACCGCATACGTATTCTAGAACAAAATATTTTATCAAGCAATTTACTAGTGTGCTTAAAAATACAAACGGCTTAATTATATATAAAACCTATCCGGCAAGAGAAGATTTTGACGAAGAAGGAAGCGCCCAGACGCTGTATCTAAACTTATTAAAAGAAGAAAAATTAAACGTTGCATATGCCGATAATGAAGAGCAACTTAAATATTACCTAAACTTTATGAAAAAGAATAAAGTTTTAGTTTTAGGTGCTGGCGACGTATATGATATTGTTAAGAAGGTTATAACATCATAGTGATAGTGTAAAGAATTTTTAAAGGCAAGAATAAATATTTTGTCAAAAGTGCTAAAAAACGTTTGCAAAAAACAAATTTTCCGTGTATCATATTAATTGAAAATTATAATAGGAGAAAATTTGCAAAAATGATTCAGAAAAAAAGAAAAATAGCAATTCTTGGCACGGGAAACGTTGGAGCTACCATAGCTTACGCACTCACTCTTCAAGGCGTTTGTTCAGAAATAGTTCTTGTTGACATCAACAAAGAAAAGGCAGAAGGCGAAGCGCTTGACCTTCAACAATGTGCTGCTTGCACTCCTTCTGTAAAAGTATGGAGTGGCGAATATGAAGACGTTAAAGGGGCAGACGTTGTAGTTGTAACTTTCGGCGTTGGCAGAAAGCCTGGTCAAACCAGACTTGACCTTGCAGGAATTAACGTAAATATATTAAAGAGCGTAATAGGTAACGTTGGTAAAATTGCACCTGACGCATTATACGTTATCGTTAGCAACCCTGTTGACGTACTTACTTATGTAACAATGAAAGAAACCGGTCTTCCCAAGAACCAAATTATCGGAACGGGAACACTTCTCGACTCAAACAGACTTATCCAAGCAGTTGCTTCATACTGCAAGGTTGACGCAAGCAACGTTAACGCATACGTTTTGGGTGAACACGGTGATGCTTGTATGGCTCCTTGGAGTCTATGCACCGTTTGCGGTATGAACATCAGAGATTACTGCACCAAGATTATGAAAGTTAATCCAGATGTTTTGGAAGAAGAACTTGCTAGTATTTACGACGGAATGGTTAAAGCGGGTTCAAAGGTTATTAAAGCAAAAGGCGCAACTTTCTATGCGATTGCAGCGTCAACCGTTCAACTCATCAAGGCATTGTTTGCAGACACCGAAACAATTATGTCTCTTTCAACTTATCTTGACGGAGAATATGGTGCAAAAGACCTCTGCACTGGCGTTCTTTGTAAAGTTGGCGGATGTGGATTTAAGGAAATAGTTGAAGTACCGCTTCCCGAAGCAGAACAAAAACTTTTCTCAGAAAAACTTGCTTCTCTCGACGCAACTTACAATGCTCTTGGCGTAAGAAACTAAATATAAACCTAAAAACGGCTCAAAAGGGAGTAGTTAGCGCATAAATGCGTGCGCAACGTCGTCAGTACGGTAAAAATTTTACCCGGCGTTGCGAAATTACTGAAAAGTAGTTTTAACAAGACTTTTACCGCAATTTTGCGGTAAAAGTCTTTTATTTTTTACATAATAAAAACGGAGGAAGAAATATGTTATTAAATGTTTTGCTATTAATTGTCGGTCTAGGACTTTTGGTTAAAGGTGCAGACTGGTTTGTCGACGGGGCGAGTAGTATTGCCAAAGCGCTAAAAATACCGTCGCTTATAATCGGTTTAACCTTAGTCTCTTTTGGAACTAGCGCACCCGAAGCGTCTGTTTCTATAAATGCTGCGATAAGCGGAAGTCAAGACATAAGTCTTGGTAACGTTGTGGGTTCAAATATAGTAAACACACTTTTAATATTAGGTGTTAGTGCAGTTATAATGCCATTAATAATCGAGCCGACAATGAAAAAGTTCGATATACCCATAATGCTAATCATGTATACGGTATTAGTGCTTTTTTGCTTTGTTATTTCGCCATATCAGTTACCTAGATGGCAAGGAATAGTTATGTTATTATTATTTACCGTGTACGTTGCGTTTTTGGTGATAAGAGCAAAAAAGACGGCAAAAAATACAATAGAAGAAAAAGAGCATGATAATACTAAGAAAAAACCCATATGGTTAAGCATTTTACTAACCGTAATAGGTCTGGGTGCAGTTATTTTTGGAGGAGATTTGGTCGTTGACAAAGCAAGTTTAATTGCAATAGATTTAGGCATGAGCGAAGCGCTTGTAGGATTAACAATCGTAGCGGTTGGAACGTCTCTTCCAGAACTTGTAACAAGCGTTGTTGCAGCGATTAAAAAAGAGGATGATATAGCCATAGGAAACGTTGTTGGTTCAAATATATTTAACCAAATATTTATACTTGGAATATCCGCAACCATAAGTCCTCTTGCCGTTGCTTCGACGGCACTAGTGGATATGCTAGTCATGGTTGGTTCTGGCGTAATATTACTTTTAATTGCATTAACAGGCAAAAAAATAAAGCGTTGGCAAGGCGTTTTGATGATACTCTCATATATTGCATATTTAACCTTTATAATTATCCGTGGATAATAAAAAAGTATAATTCTAGTAATTAAAGTTAAAAAAAAGTTATGTCCTTTTAAGCCTTAAAGAGGATAAAATATCATAACTTTTTATTGTATAATACACTTGAAAAAATGTTGGGGTTGTAGTAAAATTAAATTATCACTCGGCTTACGGTCGAAAATTACAGAGGTGTGATATGATAAGAGAAATAACGGTGGATGAATATTTTTCAAATCAACCAAAGAGAAAGTTTGAAAAAGATTTGAGAAAATATGAGTTTGCAAAAATTAGATTTGAAAAAAATCTTTCTGAAAACCGTGTGTCGCCAAAAGCGGTTTGCTTAGATAAAGGCGTTTTTGCTAAAAAAATCAATCTCCGTCCCGTTTGGTATGATTTTGAAAAATTTTTAGAATTCAATGGGATTTTAGGGGACGAATATACCGTTTACTTAAAAAAACAAAGAGGATACGAGTTTGAAGAATATCAAATTGACATAAGAGAAGATTGCATAATTATTACTGCTGGCGAAATAGAAGGTATTCGCCGTGCAATAATAAAATTAGAAGATATGCTCGTTGCCTCTTTTGGTAATCTAGAAAAAGGTGTAACGAGAGAAAAAACAATTATTAAACGCAGAATTTCAAGAAGTTTTTTTGCGCCAATAAATCGTCCTCCTAAGGGGGCGGAAGAACTTGGGGATGATACTGATTATTATCCTGAAGCATATTTGAACAGAATGATGCACCAAGGTGTTAACGCCATTTGGGTATATTCTGATTTTGACGCACTCGTTGATTCAACATATATCCCTGAATTTGGTAAAGGCAGAGAAAAACGTATAGCAAAATTAAACAAATTAATAAAGAGATGTAAAAAATACGGAATAGACGTGTTTATGTTCCTCATTGCGCCTATGTCTCTTTTTGAACCAGCGATTGCCAATAAATATCCGGGCATTGCTGAAAAATATCCTCAAGTTCACGGTTATAGTAACGCAGGGCCAACTGCTTTTTGCGTTTATACGGAATTTGGCGCTGGGTACTTAAAAGAAGCGTCGGAAAATTTGATGAAAGCGGCTCCCGGACTCGGTGGAATTATGAGCATAACTTGTGGAGAAAGGGTAACGTCTTGCGGTAATGCATGGGGGAACAGTGAAGGAAAATGGATTAACAACTGTCCTCATTGCTCTGATAAGTCTAGCATGGATTCGGTAACTAGAACGGTTGCTTTATTTAAAGATGGTATGGATGCGGTAAATCCTGACTTCGACTTTATAAGTTGGACTTACGGTATGAGAGGCAGAAGTGATTCCGTTATGGAAGAATATTTTCAAAAGATATCTAAAAACGCTATTTCGATGGTCAATTTTGAAGATGACGGCAGAGTTTATCAATTAGGCAAAAAGCGTTTTGCTTTCGATTATTATTTATGTTATTCAGGGCCTTCTCAAATGTATAAAAAAGCTGCAAATTTTGCAAGAAAATACAATAAAGAATTGTATGCAAAGATGCAAATTTGCTGTTCACACGAACTTGCAACCGTTCCTTATATTCCCGTTCCAGGTATTATTTATGACAAAATGGTTGGTGCAAAACAAACGGGAACTACGGGTATTATGGAATGTTGGTTCTTCGGTTCATATCCTTGCTTAATGAGTAAGGTTGTAGGAATGCTTTCAGGGGATAAAGAATACAAAACTAAACAAGAGTTTTTATTTGACCTTGCAAAATTGTATTGGAAAGAAAGCGAAGTGCCATACGCTGTTTCGGCTTGGGAATATTTTGAAAAAGCGTATAAGGCATATCCTGTTAACGTCATGTTTAACTATTATGGACCTATGCACGACGGGATTGTTTGGGACTTAGCGTTAAAGCCGAGAAACTTCTCTCTTCCTAGGACGTGGCAACTTATAGACAGAACGGACGGAGATAAGATAGGCGAGTGTATGTTCTACGGGCATACTCTTGACGAACTTATAACGTTGTCAGAGGAAATATGTTTTAACTGGCAAAAGGGCTGTGAGCAACTTGCTCATACCGAAGATTGGACTGGTAATTCTAACGAGCAAATTAATATTGCAAAAGCATTACTTCTACTCTTTAACAGTGGACTTAACGTTTTGAAATTCTACCGTCATCGTCAGAATATCGGTTACGGAAGAGCCGATTATCTTAGCGAGCTTAATGCAATGAAAAAATTGGTTAAGGCAGAAATAGAAAACAGCAAAAAGATGATACCTCTTTGCAAGGCGGATAATCGTTTGGGTTGGCACTCCGAAGCAGAGGGATATAAGTTCCATCCTGAAAAACTAAATGATAGAATAGAAAAATTGCAAAAACTTTTAAATACCGATTTCCTAGAAGTAGAAGAGAGGATTTTAAACGGACTAGAACCTTTATCTTATTATCATGGTGAAGAAGAAGGGATTAAAAGGGCAACTGCTGGAAGAAAAGGAATAGAAAGCGCAGAATGGATAACATTTGGCTGTAACGACGGAAAGGGAATTTGTTCTTTCAGAATAGCGGAAAAAGGCGAGGAAATTCAACTTGAATTAAAAGCCGAAGGCGATAACGACAATTTCTATGCAACCTTTGAGACTGAACTAATGTATCCGCAAAACACTTATATATTCAAAAACGACGGAACTGTTAGGCTTTGGAGAGAGGGTGCTTCCCATCAAGGAATTAATGATGAAAGAGCAGTAGAGTTTGGTAAAAAGTGGAAAGTTGAGAGTTTATCCAAAGACGGCAATACTCATCTTCTTTGTACAATAACAAAGAAAGACTTAAATTTTATAAGATTTCCATTCAAGTTAAGTTTGGAATATTTTAAGGGCGCAAAATGGCAAGAAGACAGTTATAAGGCAATTCTTCTTGGAAAGAATAAATGTCAACCGAGCGACTTCGGTTGGATAGATTAAATTAACAAAATTGTTTTAGGCGAGCGATTTTTAGAATAAAATCGCTCGTTTTTTGTTAACAACGAATAAAAGATTTTAATTATTTTTAATGTTTTAACTTGAAAAAAAACGTATATTATAATATAATATTAGGGTAAAAGCGAGGAAAAAACATGAGTGAAAAAACAGTAAAAGAAAAAATACATTCAAGAAAGATAAAAAAGCCTAACCTTATTTACAACGTTTTGGCGACGGTGTGGAGGCTGTTTGTCTACCCAAAATACAACGCAAATTACACCGTAAAGTGCGATATTGAAGATGAAGACCAGTTCATAATGGTATCTAATCACGCATCAAGACTAGACTATATATTCACAGGCATACCAGTATTGCCAAAAAGAATGAATTTCGTGGCGGGGTATAACGAATTTCACCGTTCTCATTTATCGGGTGTTTTTAAGATTTTGCAAGTAATTCCAAAAAGAAACTTTATTCCCGATAATTATACTATAAGAGAAGTTTCAAGAATTATCAAAGATGGTGGAAACGTTATGCTTTTCCCTGAGGGAATGAGTTCAATTTCAGGTGCAAATCAACCGGTAGCAATCGGAACGGGAAAACTCTTAAAACACTTTAAGATACCTGTTTATTACACGGTAATAAAGGGCGGATATTTAACTTGTCCAAAATATAATTTAAACGACAGACCTGGTAGAATAGAAATAGTCGTTGATAAACTTTTTAGCAAAGAAGAACTTGAAGAACTTTCTCCCGAGGAGATAGAAGATAAAGTTAACGAGGCTATTTATCATGATGATTATGCTTGGAATAAAATACATAAATACTCATACGATATTGGAGAAAATGGCGCAGAGCATTTAGAGGACCTTTTGTTTTGGTGCCCAAAGTGTAAAAATATGCACGTTATGAAAACCGAGGGCAACAAAATTTTCTGCACTGAATGTGGAAACGGCGCAACGTTAAAAGATACTTATGAGCTAGTGCCGTTTGACCAAAATTGTGTAATTCCCGATACTCAAACCGAATGGTTTAATATGCAACGACAGGTTATAAAAGAGCAAGTAAAAGATGAAAATTATAAACTCAGCGTTAAAGTTAAACTCGGAACGTTACCCAAATACCAATTGCTGACCGACAAAAAAACCTCGGAAATTGTAGGCGAGGGAGAGTTAGTTATAGATAGAAGAGGACTTAGTTATAGCGGAACAAAAAACGGTGAGCCATTCAGTTTCACGATAGATAGTAAATCGCTTCCGACGTACGGAATGTGTACGGACGTTTCAAGGTTTTATACTTTCTTAGAAGGCGAGTTCGTGGAATTTTATCCCCAAGAGAGCGTCGTAGAAGAAATCTTTATCGCAACCGAAGAAATACATAGATTAAACGGCGGCAAATGGCAAGACTTTAAATTTGAAAAATAGAGGAGATAAAAAATGTTAAAAAATTATTACGCAACAATAACTTTGGACAACGACAAAAAGATAAACTTATGTTTAATGGAAAAATACGCTCCTAAAAGTGTTAATCAGTTCGTTACTCTTGCAAGAGAAGGATTTTACAATCAAACGATATTCCATAGGATTATCGACGGGTTTATGATTCAAACAGGTGGGTATAAACTCGATGGCAATCAGATTTCTGAACTAGGCGAAGCAAACAAAATTTATGGCGAATTTAAATCTAACGGCTTTGCTCAAAACACGCTATCTCATAAACTTGGCGTTATATCTATGGCAAGAACTAACGATAAGAACTCTGCGACATCGCAATTTTTTATTTGCTCAGCAGACTGTTCTTTTTTAGACGGAGAATATGCCGCATTCGGACAGACTACCGACGAAGAAAGCAATAACGTGGTATTAGAGGTTGCCAAAGCGCAGACTTGTGCTCCGCATCCAATGTTCTCAGATTTTCCTGTAACACCTATAAGAATAAAAAGTATTACAATAGATAAAGAGGAAGAAGAATAAAATCAACCGCCCCGATTACCAACAATCGGGGCGGTTTTACTTTTTAATTAACAAGATTTACTCTTCAATTAAACAAGCAAATCCTTTTTTACCTTTAACTGAAAGTTTATTGTTTTCAATAAAATACTGAACGTTTTGGCTCTTTTCAAAGAGAGAAACTTTTCCCGTTATGCTAACCGTTAAGGTATTATCTTCAAAAAAGTCAAAGTAGTGATATTTTTTACCGCCGTAGGGAATGGTATAAACTGACGAACGGTTTTGAGGAATAAAGAATTTTTTATAAGCAACCCCTTTAACAGAGTCAAGATTACCGTCTCTAAACGTCGGGTAAGCCTTTCTGCTTTTATAAATAAAGATAGACGTTCTATTATTTTTTCTAACCTCAGGTACTCCGTCGAACAGAGGAAGATATCCGCAAGCAAAACCGAGTTTATCGTTGCTGTCTTTATCACGGAAATAATCAACGATACGTTCGGGCGGAGAATCGGGATTTTCCCATTGCTCCTTGGAGGGAGAAAAATTGGTTGGATAGGTTTCACCTCTTAAAGGGAATGGGTAAGAAAAGTCAAAGTGTTTGTTCTCGGTATCGAAAGGTTTGGTTTTGGGTAAATGTCTAAAAATACCACCACCGAACACGTCTTTTTTCTCTTGGTACATAACGCCCATAAAAGTATCGAAAGAAACGTCTTGTAGTTTTTTGAGTTCATACTCCATAATCATAGTTCCGTCCTCATAAACGTTGTAAACCATTTTATAATTCAACATAGGTTCGCCAAAATCTTTTAGGTCGGGCGTGTAAGTAAATCCACTTTCCGGGCGTGCATTTTGAAGAGCGGGGCTAATGGTTGCAGGATTAATTATATGGTATTCTTCTATAATCTTACCATGCTTACACTCTATAAAATAACCTTCAAAAGTTTTCTCGCTTCCGTCTTCAAAAATAGCGACGAATTTGCGATTAATATGTCTTATTGCACTGCAAATTTGTGTGCGTGGAGTATATTCTTTAACGTGTATGGGGAGGGTGTTCTTTCCGTTTTTTAGGTAAGAGAGATTGCCTTTGATTTGACTAATAAAATCGTAATGAGTAACGCTCTTTCCGACGTTGTCTGAAACTAAAAGCAAATAGTCGTCGTTTATAATTCTAAGCAACGTGAAATTTATGCCATCTTGGTCCACATAGACTGCGCCAACGTCTGCCAACGTTTTACCGTGAGCAGGGGAGTAAACGGTTAGACCGCAAGGTTGACCATGCCCGCCACCAATAAAAGCGCCGTTTATTGTGCAAGGAACAGCCTCATCAGTTGAAACGGAAAATCTAATCACAGGGTCAAACGGTTCTAATTCTTTCTTTGAATTTAATCCCGACATAAGAAATTCCACAGGGTTATTTCTAGAAATTGGGCCTCCGTCTAAATTTGTAAACGCATTAACAAGATAATAATTTTCATTGTAATCGGTTGAAAAATAAATGTTTGAAAGTTGCCTGTGAACTAGCATGATTTCACCTCCAAAAAAATTAATTATATTATACACTAATTATATTATACACAAGGTATAATAATAAATCAACTATAATACATGAATAGTTTAATTTTATCTACAACCAAATTTAGATTTATGAGTTTAATAACGTTGACAACTTTAATATATAGTTGTAAAATATTTATAGTTACAATATGGAGAAAAAAATATTATAATAGAACGGAATAGAAAATCCAAATATAAAGGTGAGAAAATGAGTAAGAATTTATTAGGCGTAGATTTTGGAACTACTGCGTTAAAAGCGTGTTTGTTTGACGAGAACGGAAAATGTCTAGCGTCTGAATCTGCGAAATATGAACTTATAACCAAAGGCGAATTTATAGAGTTTGATGCAAACGAGTTTTTCAACGTATTAACTTCAACGGTTGATAAGATAACTTCAAAATTCAAAGTAGATGCAATGGCAATAGATACGCAAGGAGAAACGCTTATCGTTTTAGACGAAAGTGGTAATCCGCTTACTAACGCAATAATTTGGCTGGATAATAGAGCGGTTAAGGAAGCGCAAAACATGGAAAAAGCCTTTGGATTTGAAAAGATATACAATTTAACCGGTCAAGCGGAAATTCCAGCAGGTTATCCTGCACCAAAGATTGAGTGGATAAAAAATAATCTTCCAGAGGTGTTTAATAAAGCGCATAAATTCTTGCTGTTAGAAGATTACATAATTTATAGATTAACAGGTAAATACGAAGCATCACGTTCCCTTTATTCATCATCACTTTTAATGAACGTGCATACGGGCGAATACATACAAGAAATTTTAGACTATCTTGGTATAAATGAAAGTCAGCTACCCCACCTTAACGAAAGCGGACAAGTAGTTGGGGAATATCAAGGAATAAAGGTAGTAACAAGCGCACTTGACCAGATAGCAGGTATAACGGGAGCGGGTGTAGTCAAAGAAGGAATAATGAGTGAAACTACGGGAACGGCGCTTGCCGTTTGCGCTTTGACTAAAAACTTTCCGCCCTACTATCAAGGGTTAAAGGTGTCTCCTTATTATGTTAAGAAAGGTTTATATTGTCTATTAATGTGGGCTCCGACGGCAGGGGCAATGCTTGAATGGTTTAAGAAAAATTTCTGCGAGACGCTTGATTATAAGATGGTTGACCAACTTGCCGAAGAAGTTCCTTCTGGTTCAGAAGGTTTAATTGCTTTGCCACATCTATGCGGAACGGTTATGCCCATAAATTGTCCTAGCGCAAAGGGCGTATTCTTTGGAATGGAGATGAAACACGATAAGGGTCATTTCCTCCGCGCGATAATGGAATCGGTAGCGTACATGATAAGAGAATACGTAGATTATATGAATTTACCGATAGATGAAATACGTTCAATGGGCGGTGGAGCAAAGAGTAATGTTTGGTGCAGTATAAAGAGTAGCGTAACGGCAAAAACAATAGTAACGTTAAAAGAGAACGAAACAGCGTGCCTAGGAAGCGCAATGTTTGCAGGAGTCGGGATAGGAGTGTTTGAAAGCACGGAAAGGGCTTCTGAAAAAATCGTTGCAGTAAACAAAACCTATACTATCGAACCTAGCCAATATCAAGAAATATATAGAGACTATAAAGAGAAAGAAAAAAAACTTATGAAATTATTCTAAATGAAAAACACCGCTAGCTGAGATGCCTTATGGGGATTCGCTATGCGGTGTTTTTTATATACTAAGATTGAGTTTTATTTTTTCTTGCTTTATTTCTGTAGTACGACTGAATGCTGTTAAAGCCCGAATTGAAAATGACTTCCGTTGTTGACTGCTCGTTTTTCTTTGTTTCGCTTTCAACGTATTCCAACCTAAGGTCGTTAATATATTGAGGTATACCGACTTTCATATATTTATGAAAAACTCTTGAAATGTGCGCTTCTGTGTAGCCTAAACTTTTGGAAATAATAGGCAGTGAAATATTTTCACGATAGTTTTTTGATATATAGTCAAGAACTTTTCGTATTAAGCCGTTTTCCGCGCCGTAATCTGAAATGGAAAAATCAAAGTGTTCATTTAGTAGTGTCAAAATCAATTCTACCGACGCGCATTTAACGGCAGGGGAATCATTTTTTAAAATTATTGTGTCTACTATTTGCAATAGTGTATCGCAAAGACTTTTAGACGTGATAATGGGATTTTTGGCTCTTTTGTTTTGGCGTAACGTATCAAATTGCCTTGTAAATTTGGGCGGAATAATAATTACGCAATCATCTCTGTTTTTTAAATCACTGTCGTCGTAACCGTGAACGTCGTAACTGTCAAATAAAACAATAGAATTTTCACCAACCGAGTGCGATTGTCCGTTTATGGTGATAGCGTGATTGCCACGCTTTATAATAAGCACTTCTAAATGGGCGTGAAAGTGCGGTACAAAAGTTGAGCAACGGTTACGTTGTATTTCGATTTCAAGAATTTCTTCTCTTGCAGTTTCGTGAAATGCTTTCATACGTTAAATATATCATAAAATGAGAGTAAAATAAAGCAAATTGTAGTAGAATTAGTTAAATTAGTATGGTAAAATAATAAAAAATGATACGAGGTGCTTTATGAAATACGACATTGAGAAACTTTCGTTAGATGAAAAACTTAAATTGTTAACGGGAAAAACGTGTATGACTACGGATGACCTTGGTGGAAAGGTTAGAGAAATTGTTTTTTCAGACGGTCCGCACGGATTTAGAAAGAATATAGACGGCAAAAATGCTCCGGCAACCGCTATGCCAAATTTATCGCAGATTGCAAATAGTTGGGATAGAGAATCTGCATTTCTTTCGGGAGAAACTATTGCAAACGATTGCATTGAAAGGGAGGTAGACGTTTTACTCGCTCCAGGAGTCAACTTGAAAAGAACACCGATTTGCGGTAGGAATTTTGAATATTTTTCCGAAGACCCAGTACTTGCAGGAGAACTAGCCAGCGCGTATATAGATGGTGTTCAAAGCAAAGGAGTAGGAACGAGTCTTAAGCATTTCTGCTTAAATAATTTAGAAGTTGAAAGGCTTTTTCAGTCGAGCGAAGTTGACGAAAGAACTATGCGCGAACTTTATATTCGTCCGTTTGAAATAACAATCAAAAAAGCAAAACCGTGGACGGTAATGTGTTCGTATAATCTTATAAACGGCGTGTTGGCGTCTGAAAACAAATGGATACTAAACGATATACTCCGTGAGGATTTAGAGTTTAAAGGATTAATAGTTTCAGACTGGCAGGCAGTAAAAAATCCTTACAAAGCAGTTAAGGCTACCCTTGACTTGGAAATGCCGAATAATGAAGGCTCGTTTGCAATACTAAAAGACGCTTACGAGAGGGGGCTTATTAACGATAAAGAAATAGATTTTTGCCTTACGAACGTTTTAAATCTAATGGAAAAATGCGACGACGCAAAAGATAAAAGAACGATTAACTACACGAAGGAACAAAGACACGAAAATGCGGTTAAAATCGCAACAGAAGGTGTTGTGTTGTTGAAAAATAACGGCGTGCTCCCGTTAAAGAGTGGTAAAGTAGTTGTTACGGGAATTCCCGCGCAAAACCCACCGATTGGCGGTGGTGGTTCGGCAAACGTAACAACCGAGTATCCGCCCGTAAATCTAACGGATATGCTCAATGAAGAAAAAACGGACGCCGAGTTTGAATACGTTTTCGTCAACAGAACCAACGGCCTGTCGATTTTTGCGCAAAAGGCGTACGTAAAAGCGTATGAATCGGATGCGGTCGTAGTTTGCGTTAGAGGGTATGAAGAATCGGAAAATCTTGATAGAGAAAATATTAAACTTCCTATTTTAGAGGAAAATTTAATATTAAATCTAGCCAAAGCAAATAAAAACGTCGTGGTGTGCGTTTATGCGGGTAGCGCGATAGATATGAGTGCTTGGATAGACAAGGTAAACGCCGTGGTTTTCGTCGGTTATGCTGGCGAAGGGGTGAACCAAGCGTTAGCACCCATACTTACTGGGAGAATTTCGCCTAGTGGTAAACTTTCTGAAACTTTCCCGTTATGCCTTGAGGATACTCCGAGCGGAAGTTTAAAGTCTAACGGATTTTACACCTATTATTTAGAAGGTCCGTTTATCGGTTATAGGTATTACGAGCAGTATGAAAAACCCGTTTTATTCCCGTTTGGGTTTGGTCTTTCTTACGCAGATTTTACTTATTCAGACCTAAAGATAGAACAAAAAGGGCAGTTTGATTATACGGTTAGTTATTCGATTACTAATAATTCTAAGGTTGACGCAAAAGAAGTTTCGCAACTGTACGTAAGAGACGTGTTTGCCCACGTTGTGCGCCCCGTAAAGGAGTTAAAAGGCTTTTCAAAGGACTTAATTAAAGCAGGGCAAACGGTAAGGGTCAGCATTGATTTAGATAAGAGCGCGTTTGCATATTATAGTTTACCATTAAAAACGTGGTACGTGGAAAACGGTGTTTTTGAAATCATGGTTGGCGCATCTTCACAAGATATTAGATTGATGGGAAAAATTAATATTGAACAGCCGGAAACCGAACAAACTTCAATTGATAGGGTGGAAACGATATTTAAGAGAAAACAAGGCAATTATTATTAATAAGTAAACGAAAAAATACCGCCGATTTGTCGCAATTCCCTATAGGAAGAGCGACAAATCGGCGGTATTTTATTTGTTTTCTATAAGTATTGATTTTTCGTAGGATTTTGGCGACACTCCTACTATTTGTTTGAATTTTCTTGAAAAATAAATATAATCGTCAAACCCGCAATTTATAGAAATATCAATTAAAGGTGTTGAGTTTTGGTATATATTTATTAGCGTTTTTGCGTGTTTTATGCGCAGTTTAGTTAAATATTCTATAGGCGTTTCCCCTACTATTTTTTTAAAAAGCGACCTTATATAATCTTCAGCGTAACCGCTTTCGTTTAAAAGTTTAGTTACGTCAAACTCACTATCGTGAAAGTTTTTTGCTATCTTATTTTTTATTTTGTTTACCGTTTTTTCTATCGGAGTTAAAATTTCAACGTTTTTTAATACGAAATGAATAAAAGCAAGGCAAAGAGAATTAAAATACTCTTCATCGCCATACCTATTTTCTTGTATCATTTGCATAAGCCAAAACCCGTCGCAACGATCGTTATCTTTTATAACTAAATAGTTATCTGTTCGAATAAGCCCGTCGTTATTTACAACGATTGAACTATACCTTAAGTTGTCTAAAGAAATTGAGCCGTGTTTAACCTTTGGCGGAACTATTACTATCGTCCCTTTTTGAACTTCAAAAAAGTTTCCATTAACCTGAGATTTTCCTACGCCTGAAGTGTAATAAATAATTTCATAATCTTTATGTTCGTTTATATTATACTTGACTTTACTATATTCTCCAAAAGAAGTTGCGTATTTCATAAAATTCTCCCTTGAATATATTATATACAAAATCTATCTTTTGTGCAACTTGTTTTACTGTTTAGTTTAACTTTTTATAATGCTGGCGTGATATAATTAACTAAAATTATAAAGGTGATAAAATGCAAGCGACAAAAGGTTTAAAACTTCATAGTAAAAAAGAAGTTAATATGCTTTCAGGCTCTATATTAAAGGGCGTTTTAACAATTGCAATACCTATTATGATAATGAACGTGTTGCAATCGGTATTTAATATAATAGATAAAATGATTCTTAAAACTTTTGACACGGGGGATGGGTTTTCCGTTGGAGCAGTAGGAGCAAGTGGCTATCTTATTAGTTTAATAACGGGGCTTGCAATAGGAATTGCAACGGGCGCAAACGTTATTATTGCTAGATATATTGGCGAAGGCGATAAAGAAGGGGTTGAAAAGTCCGTATCAACGGCGCTTATCTTTTCAGTTTTAAGCGGTATTTTCTTACTTATAGTAGGCGTTAGTTTAGCGTATCCATTACTTGAACTTATGAATTGCGATAAAGATATAATTGACGGCGCGGTTTTATATTTTAGACTGTACTTTTTAGGCGTTCCAATTCTTATGCTTTATAACTTTTGCGCTGCTATTTTAAGGTCTTCAGGAAACACAAAAAGCCCTATGGTATACCTAACGATAGGTGGAACTATAAAGGTTTTGTTAACTTTATTATTCGTTGCGGTATTTAAAATGCAAATAGTTGGCGTTGGTCTTGCAACGATTCTTTCTTGGAGCGTTAGCGCTTCCCTTTCTTTAATTGCTCTTATTAAAGATGGTAGCGTAGTAAAAATCAATTTTAAAAAGTTTAAAATATACAAAAAACAACTTTTTGAAATTTTAAAAATAGGCGTTCCAACGGGGCTTCAACAAGCGCTTTATTCTATTGCAAACGTAATAATAGCGTCAACCGTTAACTCTTACGGCAAGATTGCAACGACGGGTATTGCTATCGCCAACGATTTTGACGGAATTATGTATCAAATTTCAGTTGCGCCTGCACTTGCCGTTATGCCGTACGTAAGCCAAAACGTTGGCGCAAAAAACATGAAACGCGCAAAAGAAGCGATAATTAAAGGCATTTTAATAACGGTAGTTTTCGGCGGTGGGTTTGGCGCGCTTTCTGCGATATTTTCAGCGGAACTATCTTCGCTTATGAGTTCAAACATAGAAGTTATAAAGTTTTCACAACAAAAAATGGTACTTGTGTCTAGCACTTACTTTATCTGTGGCATAAACGAAATTTTAGGCGCAGGGCTAAAAGGTATGGGCAAACCTACGATACCTATGGTTTCAACAATAATGTTTATGTGTTTAATAAGATTTCCTTGGGTTTGGTTTATATTCCCATTATTTGAAAACTTTACCTTCCTTTACACCATTTGGCCGATAGGTTGGACACTTTCAATAATAACGCTATTATTCTTCCTTATCCCAACGATAAAAAAACTTGATAAAAAATTCAAGGAAGAACTATAAACAAAAAAACTTGGCTTTAGGGCGTTCCTATAAAGGAATTTTAATTTAATACAAAAGTGTAGCACACTATACTTTACAGGCAAAGTCGTGTGTTTTGCAAAGCAAAAAATAAAGAGTAGCAAAATTTTTGCTACTCTTTTAAAATGTCGTAAAAAATCCCTAAGAGACACGCCCTTTAGGCGTTGTTTTTTCTATTTTGATTATCTTTTCTAAACTCTTTTGGGGAAACGCCCGTCATTTTCTTAAAAAATCTTGTAAAGTAATGAATACTTTCAAAATTTAATTGTTCCGCAATTTCCGTGAAAGTCTTATCGGTGTTTTTGATTTTATCCATAGCCCTTAAAAGTTTTTTATCCGCCACGTATTCGGTTATAGTCTTTCCCGTTCCCGACTTAAATTCTTTGCAAAGTGTAGAGCGGTTAGTTCTGAAAATAAAAGCCAATTCGTCAAGAGTTATTTTTTCCTTATAATTAACGTCTATATAAGAAATGATTTCACTCGCAGAAAGTTTTTCTTGACCTTTTCGCTCTTCTTTTTCTTCTTCGCTGTATTTTCTGATTAAACTTACGAGAAAATATTCTAATAAATTTTTCAAAAGTTGTTCGGAGCCGAAAGGAGAGTTTTTCTTTTTTTTCATATCATACACGGGAACGTTATAAGGAGGGGCAAAAACATTTCTTCCCTCTTTAACAATTTCCGCAAGTTTTTTAATTTCGTTGTCCTCTAATTTAACGGGCGAAGAAAATTTGTCCGTCTTAAATCCTTTTAAGTCAAAACCTATAATAATAACAGTGGGAGCCGTTCGGCTAACGCATTTTAAAGAATGATATTCATTAGCAGGGTGAATAATCATACAATCTTTTTCAAGCACGCCCGAATAACTCTCGCTTTCTATCTCTAATCTTCCACTAGAAAGAAAAAGCAGTTCGTAAAAGGGGTGCTTATCGTTTTCCGTTGAATAATTTTGTGGGAATTCAAATAGGTGGACGTTTGCGATTCCCGTTACCGAAATGCTTTCCGCAAGTGTTTTTAAAATAAATTTCATAATGTGAACATTATACAACTAAAACTTTGTATTGTCAATAAATAAATTTACGATTGTGCAAAAATTATTGACGATTTGGTAAAGACAAATCAAGGGGGCAAGTTATATAATTAAACAAAAACATATTAAGGAGAAAAATATTATGCAAAGAATATGTATTCCCGACTACGAATATCAAGAAAGAATTGCCAAAGCCGCTAAACTCGTTGCTGAAAAAGGTCTTGACGCAATGTTAGTTGTATCTACCGAAAGCGATTACGCAAACGCAAGATACTTTTCAGGCTTTTGGCCGTTGTTTGAAAGAGCGGGAGTTTTAATCGGTGCAAGCGGAAAAGCAGTGCTTTTAGTTGGACCGGAATCTGCAATATTTGCAAAAGACTTTGGAAAAATTGACAAGGTAATGGTTCTCAAAGAGTTCCGTGAATCAGCAGACCCTGCATATCCCGAACTCGTTCCAGATACATTCAAGATGGCGTTTGATTACGTTGGTGCAACAGGTGAAAACATTAAAATCGGTCTTGGAAGTTACGTTGAATGCACTCTTCCGATAATGGACGGATTGAAAGAAACTTTCCCCAAAGCAGAAATTTCAGTATGTAGCGACATTATGGTTGCTCTCCGTTCAATCAAGAGCGAAAACGAACTTGCTTGTATCAGAGAAGGATTCAGAATCGTTGAACTTGCAACAGACGAAGTTGTTAAGGCTTTAAAACCGGGCGTAACCGAACTCCAAATGGTAGGTATTGCTCAAAAGGTTATATATGAAAACGGTGCAGAATACGAAGGACTTCCTATGTACGTATTCAGCGAATCCTCAACCCGTCATGCAATCAGCCGTTCAACCTATAAACAAATAGGAAAGAACGATATCGTTCAACTTAACCTTTCCGCAAAGATAGACGGTTATTCGCCTGCAATCGGTCTCCCAGTATTTATGGGTAAAGCCGAAGGCGAAAAGAAAGAAATTGTTGAATTCTGCTTAAAGATGCACAACTGGACGACGGAAAATCTAAAAGCAGGAATAAAAGCAGACGTTGTTCCCAAGCAATTCTTACAAATGTTTAAGGATGCTGGATACGAAAAGAATTACGTTTACGGACCTTGCCACGGTACAGGTATGATAGAGGTTGAAGCACCTTGGATGGAAACCTCATCAGAATATATTCTTCAAAAGAACATGACGTTCCAAGTAGACACGTTCGTTTCCGGTTCAACTTTCGGATGCCGTTGGGAAAAGGGTATTGCAATTAAAGAAAACGGAATTGAATCATACACCGATTATCTTGAAAAACACGGCTTAATCGAACTCGGATTCTAATTAATGAGGTAAGAGAAATGGTAGTTGGAAAGAAATATTGGGTAATTCCCGACTGTGAACTTCCGCCTGAAGGCGAAGGAGTGCTTAAAGGACACGAAAGCGTAGTTATTGTTAACGATAGCAATAAGAAAGCGGTAATAAAAGTAAAATTATATTTTGTTGACCAGCCTGCACACGAAGGAATCACATGGGAGGTTGCGCCTCAATCGGTTTTCTGTTTCAGAATGAATAACGTTGAGCATATGTGCGGATATAAAGTGCCGCTTGAAACACAGTATGCAATGAAATTATCTAGTTCAGAAAAAATCGTTGTTCAATACGGCAGACTTGATAATCGTCAAACCAACCTTGCATATTATACTACGCTCGCTTTTTAGGAGGTAAGAAATGTTACTTAACCATTCGTTTCCCCGTGAAATGAAACACGTTCAAGACAATAAAATTCCGCTAGTTATCGTTGGCGGAACGGTAGAATACCACGGTGCGCACTGTTCTTACGGATGCGATACTTTAGTGGCAGAAGGACTTGTTAAAAAGGTTGCTGAATTAAAAGAGATTATGATAGCGCCCACTATTGCTTACAGTCCGTCAAGCTATGCAGTTGGTGGAAGAAAGAGCGGAACAGTTCACGTTCCCGAACGTGCTTTTGAAGATTACGTGTATTACGTTTTTAAAAGTTTTTTATACTCGGGGTACAGAAATATTTACGTAGTAATTCACCATCAATTCGAACAAGAACACGAAATGCCAATGACGCTCTGTTATAGAACGGCGGCAAAGCGTGCAACTATGGAATATTTAGAAGAAACTCTTGGCGAAGGTTGGTGGGGTAGTGAAAACTATTCTAACTACTACGAACAGATGGAGGGGGATAACGACCCGTTCAGCTGGATAAAAGTTATTCCCACAATGAGCACATCCGTTCAGAATGCAACTGGATACGATCATGCAGGAAAATATGAAACGTCGATTTTAATGTCTTTATATCCGGACAGCGTTGATTTAACAAGACTTGGAGAAATTAAACACTGGTTTACAGAGGCGGCTAAGGATGCAAGCAAAGAAATAGGCGACGAGATGGTTGAAAAATCCGTTGAATACTTAAAAGACGCAATTAAATAATTGGGCTAACCCCACGCAAATGCGTGGGGTTAAATTTTGCCATTTATTATAAAAAAACATAAATTATCTTTACGATTTAGTTAAAATGCACAATTTTCTTTACTTTTTTAATTGAAAAGCGAGTAAGTTTGTAATATAATTATTTTATAAAGAAAGTTAAAAAAACATAAATCGTCGGTTTACTAGCCGAAAATAGGAGATAAGTATGAGTTATTTAAAAGATAATTTTTTGTTAACAAATAAAACTGCTGAAAAGTTATATTTTGACTATGCAAAGGCTATGCCTATATTTGATTACCATTGTCATCTTCCCGAAAAGCAAATACTTGAAAACAAGCCTTTTAACGACGTGTTTGAGATATGGCTTAAAGGCGACCATTACAAATGGCGTCTTATGCGTAATTATGGCATAGATGAAGAATATATCACTGGGGAAAAGAGCAATAAGGAGAAATTTTTCTGTTATTGCAAGGTTTTAGGTACGGCTTTTGGCAATCCTCTTTATCACTGGTCTCAAGTAGAGCTTAAAGAGTTTTTTAATTGTGAAATTGAGATTAACGAGGAGAATGCTCAAACCATTTGGGAATGGTGCAATGATTATATAAAACTTAACAATATCACTCCGCAAAGTTTAATCGAAAAATCAAACGTAACGCATATTTTTACTACCAACGAGATATTTGACGACCTTTCAACCTTTTCGCTTATAGAAAAGAAAGGTTATAAATTTAAAGTTATTCCTGCTTTTAGGGCGGACAAAATAATGAACGTTGAGGCTGTTGGATATAGTGAAACTATTCAAAAATTAAAAGACCTCGTTGGAAAAATAGACGATATAGACGACCTCGAAATAGGGGTAGAGGCAAGATTAAAAGAATTTATAAAAGTTGGCACAGTTGCAAGTGATATTGCTCTTCAAAGCGTTTACGCAGTAACTGAAAAAGAAGATGCAAACAAAGTCTTTAAAAAGGCAATAAGTGGACAAAAAATTTGCGAAAAGGAAGCGGAAATCTTTAAGGGGTATTTCACTTACTTCTTGTTCAAACTTTACGCAAAATACGATATAAGAACAGAACTTCATATCGGCGCAATGAGAAATAATAACGGACAAATGCTTATAAAACTCGGTCTTGACACAGGGTATGACAGTATTGCGGAAGATAACAGCATCAAACTAATGTCAAGATTATTTGATAGGTTAAACAACGAAAATTCTCTTCCAAAAACTATTATATTTAACCTTAATCCTAAAATGAACGTAGAGATTATGACTCTTTTAGGCTGTTTCCAAGACAGTAGTGCAAGAGGCAAAATTCAATACGGCCCTGCGTGGTGGTTTTTGGATAACAAGGTCGGAATGGAAAATCACCTTAAAGACCTAACTGCAACAGGTCATATAGCAACTTTTGTTGGAATGTTAACAGATAGCAGGTCGCTACTTTCTTATCCAAGGCATCATTATTTTAGAAGAATACTTTGCAACTATTTAGGAACGCTTATTGAAAACGGCGAAATAACGACGGATGAAAAACTCGTTGGAAAGGTGGTTGAAGATATTTCTTATAACAATTCAATAGCATACTTTAACGTTAAATAATTTAAAAATTCAAATCACCGCAAGGCGAAACGCCTTGCGGTGATTTATCTTTAAATTTATGCACTTTTTTTACCGAACACTCTAACGGCAAGAACGGTCATATCGTCTTTTCTTTGTCCGCCGTTTAAATTGATTGCGTGGGATAAAAGTTCATCAGATAACGTTTGAGGGTTTTTTGCGGGGATGGTGCGGAGAAAATCAATTACTTCGCCCGAACTACCAAAAGCGTCGGAAACGCCGTCGGTTATAAGCACAATCATATCGCCAGGGTTTAGTTGTGTGTGGCAGACGGAGGGTTTTAATTCCTCTATTATACCGAGAGGAAGAGAACACCCCTCAACGATTTTAACTCCGTTATCGCCAACGATAAAACCGTATGGAGAACCGTATTTAATAAAATCGGCTGAGCAGTCTTTGAGGTCTATAATAGAAACGTCAAGAGCAGTAAAATTATCTTCGGTATTTATAGATAATAGCCTATTTACGGTGTTTAGAATTAGCGGACTGTTTAGACCTGCTTTATAAAAACTTTCAATCAGCGAAAGAGAGGCAGAGGATACGTTTCGTGCCTTTTCACCGCTACCCATACCGTCGGAAAGAGCAACCAAAAATTTATCGCCTGCTATTCTGGTTACCGAATGGGTATCACCGCTTTGCATTGAGCCGTCTTTAACTTGTTGTGAAATACCGAACACAGCGTCAAATGGTGCGCTCTGTTTAAATAGAAGATAACATTTTCCCGTCGAAACTTCACTCCGTTCACATATCGACATATTAACGCCTAGCGTTTTAGAAATAATTCGGCTTACCGCATCCATAGAAAATTCGTTCATAGTGATAATAACGCTTACCGATAAATTATTTTCTTCCCCATAAATAAGAAGTTCAGTTACTGTGATACCTTCCTTAAATAAAGCGTCTGAAAGCGCACGTTCCAGTCTACTTTGATATTTGAGAGTTGCGCCAGACTCCAAAGCCAGTCCACGCAGAATTTCGGCAACTCCGAGCGCTTCGGAAGCAATTAATGACCGTCCGTTTTCCACGTTTGACCGCTCTAAGGCATACGTTCGGTAATCGGATATCAGTTTGTTTACGTTAAATATTATATTGTTAGGGTGCAAGCAAACGTCGCCGACTTCACGGGGAAGGTCAATGAGCGAAAGTTTGCCCTTTGCAAAGCCTATATCAAGCATTTTAAATATTCCTTGTTCAATTTTTTTAATGCTTTTTAGACAACGAGGTTTGCTTTGACAACTATCGCAAACAGAGGTTATAATTTGTTTTTGAATAGTGCTTTTAACAACGGTTTCACTGAGTTCGTTATGATTAAAAAGATTAAAAGCGTTTGCCATTTCGGAAAAAACCGACGACAGGTCGTAAAGCCGTCCCGCTAACATAATGCGGTTTCTGTTTATAGTTTGTCTAACCAACTGTTTTTCTCTAAAAGAATATAGTCTTTCCTTTAATGCTTTTAATGGCTTTGTGGGGATTAAGCAAAAGAATAAAATACCGCATACTATTGATATAAATTCAGAAAGAGCATATAAAGAATACACTTTGAATATAACTTGAATTGCATAGTCGGCAACTAGAATAGAAATAGCCGAAAGATATCTTGAAAGGGGCATAAGACTTTCAGCGCAAACTGCCCACAAAACGTAAACGGCAACTAAACTTAAATTATTATAGTAAACGGCAAGACTTATTCCAAGTACAGCCGAAACGATAGTAGCCGTCCCCGTACGGTATAAATAGCATACTAATAAAAGTATTAACACCGAAACACCTTTCCAAAACACCGGAGAGAAAAGATTGCAAACACCTATTCCTAAAAGGCAAACGAGTAAGGCGAGGCTAGCCGTTTCCTCAAAACCGAATTTATGTCTTAATCCTTTTTTGTTGATTGCGTGTCCCGCCGTAATACAGAATAAGCAAAGCGCAGTGGTTAATATAGTGCAAAGAAGACGTTTTTCCATATCAATTTGCGACTTCGTATCTCCCAAGAAAACAAACCCTAAAAGCGAAACGGCGACGTAAATGCAAGTTTCGTATTTAGAATGTGAGTTAAATTTTCTGTAAAGAGCAGTTATGATACAAAGCGTAAACGCAGAAATGAACGCTGAGCCTATAAGCCCAACGCTACCGGATAGCAAAAAAGAGAATATAAATAGAATAGGTGTTGTGATTAAAGAAGAACCCTCGCATAAACTTGCTCCGAGTATAGCAACCGAATAAGGCATCACCTCATCTTGTAAGCGGTTAAAAACAAGGAACAACAAAAGCAAGAAAAGGTATTTTAAGAAGCAAACGTAATCCAAACTTTTTAGGGGTGATTTCAAAATTTTTCTCCTTAATATTGACTGAATTTGAGTTTTATTATATAATAAATAAAGTAAAAAATTTTGTGTAATTATGAGTAATCTTATCAAAAAACAAGACTTAATGAAATTTAATAAAGAGTATAAAAAAAACTTTTGTCAAAACGATTGAGATAAATTACTCATTATAGTAAACTAATTATATAAACTTAAAAGGCGGATTTTATGATTAAAGTTGGAATAGTAGGATACGGAAATTTAGGGCGAGGTGTAACTCTTGCCGTCAGTAAAGCAAACGATATGGAATGCGTGGGGATATTTACGAGAAGAGACCCTTCAAGCGTTAAACCTGTTGTAGATTATCCCGTTTATAAAATTGATGAACTTGAAAGATTTAAAGGAAAGATAGACGTTTTGTTGCTCTGCGGAGGAAGTGCAACCGACCTTCCTGAAACGACAGCAAAACTTCTAAAAGATTTTAACACTGTGGATTCGTTTGACACTCACGCAAAAATTCCCGAGTATTATGATAAACTTTCACAAGTTGCGAATCAAAACAAAACGCTTGGCGCAATAAGTATCGGTTGGGACCCAGGAGTTTTTTCGATAGCGAGAATGCTTTTTGGCGCAGTTTTACCAAATGGTAAAGATTACACTTTTTGGGGAAAGGGCGTTTCGCAAGGGCATAGCGACGCTATAAGAAGAATTGATGGCGTTAAAAACGCAATACAATACACCGTTCCAAAAGAAGAGGCGTTAGATAAAGTTAGGGGAGGAGAAAACCCTCAGTTATCTGCAAGAGAAAAACATTTAAGAGAATGTTACGTTGCTATTGAGAGTGGCGCAGATAAGAATAGGATTGAAGAAGAAATAAAAAATATGCCCAACTACTTTGCTGATTACGATACGGTGGTAAACTTCGTTTCTAATGATGAAGT
Organism: Christensenellaceae bacterium; assembly: GCA_045647765.1. Classification (GTDB taxonomy): domain Bacteria; phylum Bacillota; class Clostridia; order Christensenellales; family Borkfalkiaceae; genus UBA1259. The sequence goes on along the minus strand of JAZRMR010000016.1, from coordinate 100,392 downwards.
TAAACAAATGCAACAAAAACTATACCACGGCGGATTCGTTATCCGTTCTGGAAATACGACCGAACAAAACTCACATCTTCTTGAATTGTCGTTAAAACTCGACTCGAATCCAGAATTTACAGGAAGCGTTTTAACTGCGTATGCAAGAGCGGTGGCAAGGCTTTCTAAGGAGGGCAAAACGGGCGTTTTAACAGTGTTTGACGTACCGTTAAAGTATTTATCTCCTCTTTCAGAAGAAGAACTCAGAAAAAGTTTATTATAAAGGTAAAAAATGGCTAAAAGAAAATATAGTAAAAAGCGCACAAAAGCAGTAGAATACGCAATACGGAAATCTCCAAAATGGGTGGTAGTTTTATGCTTTATACTTATTGTGGCGATAGGCTTAGGATATTTTGCATATAATAAATATTTTAAGGAAAAAATTCCACCAAAAGGCGCAATTTCCTTTCACTTTATGATGCTAGGAAACGGTGCTTCGGGCGATAGCATATACGTTAAGGCAGGGGAAAACGATATTTTAATCGATGCGGGCAGTCAAGTTGGAAGCATTCCCACAATACAAAACTATCTAAATAAATACGTAACCGATAACACGTTGGAATACGTTATCGTTACCCACGCACACGCTGACCATTACGCAGGCTTTACCAAGCGAAACGGAAGCTTGTTTGACTTATATCAATGTGAAACTATTATAGATTTTCCATTAACCAATCAAACGGGACAAATGTATCAAAATTACGTAGCTGAACGCACAGACGAAATAAAAAACGGTGCAACGCATTATACCGCACTTCAATGTTATAGAGAACAAGACGGAGCAAAGCGTGTTTACGATTTGTCGGGCGACGGAAACGTTACTATGGAAATTTTGTATAACTATTACTATGAGCACACCTTTTCTGAGGATGAAAACAATTATTCTGTGTGTGTTCAATTTTCTCACGGCAGTGAAAACAAGTTTTTGCTTACGGGCGATTTAGAGGCAATCGGTGAAGATAGTTTAATAAAATATAACGACCTTTCAAAAGTTAAACTTTACAAGGCGGGACACCACGGCTCTAACACCTCTTCGTCAAAAGATTTTCTTGAAGTAATTCAACCGGAAATTTGCGTCGTCTCTTGCGCTATTGGTGATAGTTACGATTTTCCAAAACAATACTTTATTGATAGAATAGCGCCATACACCTCTCAAATTTACGTAACCACTATGGCAAACTCTGATTATACAAACGGAGCAAAGTATACCGAGATGAACGGCGACGTCGTGGTTATATCCGACGCTGAAAACGGAGTATACGCAGAGTGTTCGAATAACGATACGTTGTTAAAAGATACAGATTGGTTTAAAGAAAACAGAGTGTGTCCAACCGCATGGCGATAACACAAATATTAAGTGTATAAAAACCCGAATGATATGCATACTACCACTAACGGAGGAACAAGTATGCAAGACACGGGAATTGTAAGAAGAATAGATGAATTAGGAAGGGTCGTTATTCCCAAAGAACTCCGCAAGACTCTGCGGATGAGGGAGGGCGACCCTTTAGAAATTTATACTAATAAAGATGAATTAGTGCTAAAAAAATATTCGCCCATAGCATCGGTTAATAATTATGCTCAATCAGTTGCAGACGGTCTAAGCGAACTAACAGAAAAAACATGTATTATAACTGATACAGATACCGTTATATACGTAACTGGAAATAAGAACAAAGAGGTAACGGGGAAAAACATATCTGTTGACGTAGAAAAGACTATTAAAGAAAGAAACAGCGTTATACTCAGCAAGAGCGACAGCGGAAGAATAATATCACCCGTCAAAGGGGACGACATGGGAGCGGAAAACCAAATCATAGTTCCTATCGTTTCTGGTGGAGACTGTTACGGAACTGTCATGTTAATCGACAGAGAAAAATCCCAGAGATTTTCTTCTGCGGACGTTAAACTTGTCAGATTAGGAGCAACATTTTTAGCAAAACAGTTCGAGTAACAGAAAGCGACCTTTCAGTTTGGTCGCTTTCTTACATATATGAAAAAAAGGAACGTAAGACGAATAGTTAAAGGTTCGGCGGCATTGGGACTTGGTGCGTTGGTGGCAAAACTTCTCGGCGCATTTTACAGAGTACCGCTAACTAATATTATCGGTGGAAAAGGAATAGGACTTTATCAAACTGTTTTTCCCGTTTATATGTTGCTCTTAGATTTTTCGGGGGCAGGTGTGCCGAGTGCAATTTCTAAATTAATTTCATCTAAGAGCGAGAATAGACAGAAGTATGCATATAACTACTTAATCACTAGTTTAAAATTACTTTTGATAGTGGGCGTTTTCGGGACTTTTTTAATGGCGGTTTTAGCGTATCCGTTAGGGTTAATTCAAGGCAACAGTTCGGTTTATTTATCTTATTTAACCCTTTGTCCGTCGGTCGTTTTCGTGTCGTTACTCTCGTGTTTTAGAGGATATTTTCAAGGGCTTATGAATATGATGCCAACCGCAGTTTCACAAATAATCGAACAAGCGGTTAAATTGGTTTGCGGATTGTTTTTCGTTAAGTTGTTTATGCCAAATTTACAACTTGCGGTCGCAGGGGCAACGCTTGCCGTAACAATTTCAGAAGCGGTTGCACTCATATGGCTTTATTACCTATATAGACGTACAAAAAAAAGTATGGGAATATCTTTTAGTTATGATAAAAATTTATTTTTGCCCACGTCTAAAACTATTATAAAAACAACTATACCCGTTACCCTCATTGGGATTATGATACCTCTCTCTCACGTTATAGACAGTTTTTTAATAGTAAACTTATTAAACACTTATAGAACGGACGCAACTTCATTATACGGACTTTTAGGTGGAGTAACAAGCACTGTGATAAATCTTCCCGTAGCCGTTTGTTATGGTGTTGCAGCAGTTGCAATTCCTACCGTTGCATCATCTAAAACACAAAAGGAACAAAACAAAAATTCGACCAAAACGTTAATTTTAACTTTAATTTTATCAGTGCCGTGTTTAATAATATGCTTAATTTTTGCGCCTTTTATTATAAACTTTCTTTTTAAAAACCTTTCCCAATATGAAAAGCAAGTTTCAATCAACCTTTTAAGGTTAACCTCTCCATGCATAATACTACTCTCTTTATTACAGACGGGTAACGCAATACTCATAGGTAAAGGACGGTTATATTCTCCTCTTTTGGGATTGGGTGTTGGAGTTTTAATAAAAACAGTTTTGTGCGTAGCGTTGTTGCTAAATCCACAAATAAATATTTATGGCGGTGGGGTCGCTCTAATCGCTTGCTATTTTGTCGCTTGTTTGATAAACTTTATACTGATATTCAAAAAGAGAGATGAAAATGCATATAAAAGAACTGCTTATAGGCGGTGTACCGGTTAAGAACAACGTGTTTTTAGCACCCATGGCTGGATACACCGACTATGCTATAAGAAAACTTCAAATAGACGGTGGAGTGGGGCTTACCTTTACCGAACTAGTAAGCGCAAAGGGTTTGTGTTACGGCGCAAACGGAAGCGCTCAGTTGCTTTATTCAAAAGATTACGAGCAAGATACCGCTGTTCAATTATTTGGAGCGGAAGAATATTATATGCGCTCTGCTTGTGAATGTGAACATTTGAGAAAGTTTAAGATAGTGGATATCAATATGGGATGCCCCGTTCCAAAAGTTTATAAAAATGGAGAGGGTAGCGCATTACTTAACGACATAAAGAAAGCAGAAAAGATTATAAAAGAATGCGTAAAGAGCAACAAAGTAATAACTGTTAAGATAAGAACGGGATTAAAGAAAGGGGACGACGTTGCCAGAGATTTTTGCGTTATGGCGGAAAATGCGGGTGCGAGTTTAGTAACCGTTCACGGCAGAGTTAGAGAAGATTATTATTCGGGAGAACCAGATTACAATGCAATAGAACGGGCAAAAAGCGCAGTTAAAATTCCCATTATAGCAAACGGTGGAATTTTTACAGTAGACGACGCAGACTTAATGCTTGAAAGGACGGGCGCTGATGGAGTTATGCTTGCCCGTGGAGCAATGGCAGACCCATTTTTAATTAATAAATTGTTGAATACTCAGCCTAATTTATCACTTAAAGAATATATGATAAGCCATTTGCTACATAGTAGAGAAATTTACGGGGATAAGAAAGCAACGCTGGAATTTAGAAAATTCACTCCTTATTATTTTAAGGGAGCAACGGGCGTTAAAGAATTAAAAACAAAGATACAGACGGCGGAAAGTAGTGAAGAAATTATAAAAATATTAAATTGCGCCCTTTAACAAAAAAGCCTATTCTGAAATACAATGTATAAGATTGCATTTCGGGGGAATGGTATGGAAGTATGTTTTGTTACGGAGAGCGCATTGAACACCGTGTGGCAAGAAAAACTCGCCGAGGTTAGCGGGAGCAGTTTGATAGTGTTCGGTTACAACGGAATGGGTCTTGTCAGTTACAAAAAAGAACTTAGTGGAGAAACAGAATACTTTCAAGACATAGCAAAACTTTCAAAGCAACTGTCCTCGGTTGTAATTTGTGGATGCGATACCGACACTTACGGGGTGTTTCGCCATTCGGCAGTAGTAGCGGATAAAGGGAAGATATTAGGCGTTACCGATATGGTTCACGCAATAGATGACAGCGAGTTCGTTGCTGGTGGGAGTTTTAGGGTATACGACACTTCGGCGGGAAAGATAGGCATAATATTGGGTGAAGATTTATTTTTCCCCGAATCAGCAAGAGTGCTCACCCTTTGTGATGCAGACGTTATAATATGTCTTTTCAAAAAAGTTGAAAATTTTATGCCTCAAATAATGCTTCGTGCAGGTGCGTTTGCTAACGGAGTTGCAATGGCGCTCTGTGCAAAAAGCCACGTGGCAATTTCTGATATTAAAGGCAGAGTAATTTTGTCCGCAAGTAAAGACGTGGTTAAAAAAGATATAAAAATAGAAAAAGATTATCATCTAATAAGTTCACGTAGGCGTGGACTATATAGAGATTTTAATTCAGGATATTAAAGGAGAAATTATGCCGTTAAACGTTGTTTTAGTAGAACCAGAGATTCCGCAAAATGCAGGAAATATCGCAAGAACTTGTGCGGTAACGGGAAGCGTATTGCACTTTGTTCGCCCTCTTGGGTTTGAAGTTTCGGACAAGCATTTAAAAAGAGCAGGTTTGGATTACTGGCACTTTTTAGACATTAGGTATTACGATAGCATAGAAGAGGTTATCGAGAAATATTATAACGGGAAAAATTTTTATTTTTTCTCCACGAAAGCAAAAAAAATTCATTCGGACGCAAAGTATAAAGACGGGGATTTTTTGGTGTTCGGAAAAGAAACAAAAGGGCTACCAGAAGATTTATTGAAAGAGCATTACGAGGAGTGTGTTAGGCTTCCAATGATGGATGAAACACGTTCTTTAAATTTATCTAATTCAGTATGTGTGGGGGTTTATGAAGCGTTACGTCAATTAGATTACGTGGGTTTAAAAACAGAAGGAGAAATTCCCAAGCCATAAAAAAGTCCGACTATTTTTAGTCGGACTTTTAATTTTGCCACTTAAATTAAGTTGACAACTTGACTTTAAATAAGTTATCATTAATTTAGTGGAATTCGCATTTAAGAAATACGCAAGAAGATAAAGGAGAATTTCTGTATGGAAATGGTTTGGAACATATTTTTTATGTTCGGTGGCGTTGCAGCAATGATGTTCGGTATGAAAATAATGGGCAGTGCGTTAGAACAGATTGCGAGCGGAGGTATGAAAAAACTTTTAGGAAGGGTAACTACAAATCGACTTGCAGGCGTAGGGGTTGGTATTGCCGTAACGAGTATAATTCAAAGTTCAACGGCGACAACGGTTATGCTAGTTGGATTTGTTAATATAGGTTTAATGTCCCTCGTTCAAGCGACCAACGTTATAATGGGCGCAAACATAGGAACGACGGTAACGGCGCATATTGCATCCTTATCGGGTGTTGGAAGCGTAGATATCGGTGCAATAGCCGCAATGATAGGTTGTGGCGGTGTTTTAGTTGCTATGCTGGTTAAAAACGAAAAAGCAATCAACATAGGAAACATATTGGGCGGATTAGGTTTGTTGTTCGTCGGTCTTGAATTTATTTCAATCTTTACTAAAAAAGTAATGTTTGTCGACGGTCAGCCGTTAGCTTGGGTTGAAACAATATTCAGAGCAGAACATTCGCCCATATTACTAATCGTAATTGGAATAGTTTTAACAGGACTTGTTCACAGTTCTTCTACTATAACTAGTTTGATGGTATCGTTAGCAACAAACAACGTTTTGACTTTTGGGAATGCACTATTTCTTGCCCTCGGTTCAAACATAGGAACTTGTATAACCTCAATAATGTCGTCTGCCGGCACTAACGTAAACGCAAAGAGAACAGCAATAGTTCACTTGCTATTTAATACTTTTGGTTGTCTATTCTTTATTGCGCCTCTATGGATTTGTAAAGCAGAGATAACATTGTTTTTTGCTTCTATATCGGGAGACGTGGGGCAACAGATAGCAATTTTCCACACCTTGTTTAATGTTGTAACTACATTAATATTATTACCACTTGCTCAATACGTTGTTAAACTTGCTTGTTTATTAGTTAAAGATAAGAAAGGGGAGGTTGAAGATAAATATAAATTTGCATACATTGACAGCCGTATGCTCGAAACTCCTCCAATAGCAGCCAGCAACACTAAAAAAGAAATTATTAGGATGTCTCAGTTTGCGCTCGATAATATAAATTTATCAATAGATATGCTGTTGAATAACGATAAAGACAATTCGGCAATTATCCGTGAAAACGAAGATATAATTAATCATCTTAATAAAAATATCGTTGCATTCCTTACAAAACTTATGGGCAAAGACCTAAACGATAAAGACGATAAAAAAATCGGCTCGTATTATCACGTAGTGTCAGATATAGAAAGGGTTGGCGACTATGCCGAGAATATAATGGAATACGCTTATAAATTAAGAGAAGAAGATTGTTGTATTTCAGAAGAGGCAAAAGAAGAACTCATGCAGGTAAGAGACCAAATCAATGAACTTTACCGTTTGGTAATATTAGCGTTCGACGATAGGAATTCAGAATTACTTCCTATGGTAGCAGAAGTTGAAGAAAAGATAGACCAGTTGAGTTTGAAACTCGAACACCGCCATATCGAAAGACTTAAAAAGGGCGCATGCACAGCGCAGACGGGTTCGGTGTTCTTACAAGCGGTATCTAACCTTGAACGTGTTGGCGACCATATGACAAACGTTGCTTTCAGTATCAAGCAATACACCAAGTAATAAATTAAAATATTACGTATAATAATTTACAAATTATGTAACCGCCGTTAAACGTTTGACAAACGGCGGTTATATTTTATATAATATTTGAGAATAAAAAATAGGGCGATTGTAAAAGCAAAAGCCTAAGGAGATATACTATGAATAAGAAATCTATAAAAGACGTAAACGTAAAAGGTAAGAAATGTCTTGTCAGAGTAGACTTTAACGTTCCTATGAAGGACGGAAAGATTACTGATGAAACACGTATTAACGGCGCTCTTCCCACTATTAAGTATCTCGTAGATAACGGCGCAAAAGTTATTCTTTGTTCACATATGGGAAAACCCCACAACATATTTACAGAAGGTTTTTCACTCACAAAGAAAGAGAAAAAAGCAGTTGAAGCGCTTCCGATAGAAGAACAGGCTAACGCAAAAGCAGAATATCTTAAAAAGGCAGTTAAAGATAAAGAAAAATTCACTTTAAGACCGGTTGCCGAAAGATTGAGCGAAAAACTTGGTCAAAAGGTTGTTTTTGCTGAGGACGTTGTCGGTCCGTCTGCTGACGAGGCTGTTAAGAATATTAAAGACGGAGAAGTAGTTCTTCTCGAAAATACTCGTTTTGAGGCTGGTGAAGAAAAGAGAGATAGAGCGCTCTGTGAAAAACTCGCTAACTACTGCGATATTTACGTAAACGACGCTTTCGGTACTGCTCACCGTTCACACGCAACGACCGCAGCAATAGCAGAATACGGCTTAGCACCAACGGCAGTTTGCGGATTTCTTATTGAAAAAGAACTTTCGGTAATGGCAGACGCTTTGGAAAACCCAGTTAGACCATTCGTTGCAGTATTAGGCGGTGCTAAGGTTGCAGATAAATTGAAAGTTATTTCTAATCTTTTAGAAAAGTGCGATACTTTAATTATTGGCGGAGGAATGGCTTATACTTTCTTGAAAGCAAAGGGCTATGAAGTTGGAACTTCTCTCGTAGATAACGAACAGATAGATTACTGCAAAGATATGATGAAAAAAGCAGAAGACCTTGGCAAGAAACTTCTTCTTCCTGTTGACGTTAACGCAACAAAGGAATTCCCCAATCCAATCGATGCAGAAGTAGATTGCATAGCGTTTGATATCGAAAATATGCCTGCTGATTTACAAGGTCTTGATATAGGCGATAAAACTGCTGAGTTATACGCTGATGCAGTTAAGAACGCAAAGACTGTTATTTGGAACGGACCTATGGGCGTATTCGAAAACCCTGTATTCGCAAAAGGAACTATTGCCGTTGCAAAAGCACTTGCAGAAACTGACGCAACCACTATTATCGGTGGCGGAGATTCGGCAGCCGCAGTAACACAACTTGGATTTGCAGATAAAATGACTCATATTTCAACTGGTGGTGGAGCATCACTTGAACTTTTTGAAGGCAAGAAACTCCCCGGCATTGAATGTCTTAACAATAAATAATTTACGAGAGGAACATCAAATGAGAAAACCAATTATTGCAGGAAACTGGAAAATGAACAAGACGGCGGCTCAGGCAGAGGCGTTAATAAACGAACTTAAACCCTTAGTTGCAAAATCAAAGCCCGAAGTCGTAGTATGCGTACCTTATACTGATTTATGGACTGTTAAAAAAGCAATAGAAGGCAGTAAAATCAAACTCGGCGCAGAAAACGTTTCGTGGGCAGATAGTGGAGCATTCACTGGCGAAATTTCTGCTGAAATGCTTCTTGAAATAGGCGTTGAATACGTTATTATCGGACACAGCGAACGCCGTCAATACTTTGGAGAAACTGATGAATCTGTAAACAAGAGACTTCTTCAAGCATTAAAGTGCGGTTTAAAACCCATAGTATGCGTGGGGGAAACGCTTGTTGAAAGAGAAAAGAATAAAACCAAGAGAGTTTTAAAGAAACAAATTTTAGATGGATTTAAGGGCGTTGAAGATTTTTCAAATATCGTAATTGCATACGAACCAGTATGGGCAATCGGAACGGGCAAAACTGCAACTGCGGAAGACGCTAACAAGACAATCGGTTATATCAGAAGTCTTGTTAAAAAGACCTGGGGTGCAGACGTTGCAAAAAATCTCCGTATACAATACGGCGGAAGCATGAAACCTTCAAACGCAAAAGAACTTATGGCAATGAGAAATATCGACGGTGGTTTAATCGGCGGTGCTGCGCTTAAAGCAGAAGATTTTGCTGGAATAGTAAATTATAAAGGTTAATGGATAAAGGCACAATTTTTTGTGCCTTTTTGCGAGGTGTAAAGATGAAATCAAGACCAAATTGTATAATAATAATGGATGGATACGGCAGTAGTTGTGAAGAAAAGGGCAACGCAATAAAATGCGCTTATTCTGAAAATGTAAATAAACTTATGTCAAAATATCCCTCCACGCTAATCGGTGCGAGCGGTATGGACGTTGGACTTCCCGAAGGACAGATGGGAAACAGCGAGGTAGGGCATCTAAATATGGGTGCCGGAAGAATTGTTTATCAAGAACTTACCAGAATAACAAAGTCGATAAACGACGGTGATTTTTTTGAAAACGAAGAATTTTTAAAAGCCATTAATAACGCAAAAAACAACTCCAAAAAACTCCATCTTTACGGACTTTTGTCAGACGGAGGAGTTCATAGCCACGTAACTCATCTTTATGCGCTCATTAAACTTGCAAAAGAGCAAGGGTTAGACGACGTTTTCGTTCACTGTTTTTTAGACGGAAGAGACGTTTCGCCAACTAGCGGTGCCGATTTTATAAAAGGTCTTAAAGAAGAAATGCAAAAACTTTCATTCGGTACGATTGCTTCTGTCGGCGGAAGATATTACGTTATGGACAGAGATAACCGTTGGGAAAGAGTAGAAAAGGCATACGATATGATGACTTCTGCAATAGGAGAACTTACAGAGGATGCAGAAAGTTACGTTAGAAACTCTTATGAAGAGGGCGTTACAGACGAGTTTGTTATACCTGCTCACGTTGTTAAAGACGGAAAACCGATAGGTTTAATCGAAGAGGGCGACAGTATAATTTTCTTCAATTTCCGCCCAGACCGTGCACGTCAAATCACACGAGCAATGAGTGAAAAAGAATTTAGCGGATTTGAAAGAAAGACAGGATTCATAAATCCCGTTTACGTATGTTTTACTAGATACGATGCAAGTTTTACAAACGTTAGCATTGCGTTTAAACCGCAAGTATTAACCAATACCCTCGGTGAATACGTTTCTTCACTCGGATTAAAACAACTCAGAATTGCCGAAACGGAAAAATATGCACACGTAACTTTCTTTTTTAACGGTGGCGTTGAAAAAGCTAATCCAAACGAAGATAGAGAATTAATAGCATCACCAAAAGTTGCGACATACGATTTGCAACCCGAAATGAGCGCAGAAGAAGTAACGGTTAAGGTTATAGAAAAAATCGACAGCGAAGAATATGACGTTATTATATTGAACTATGCAAACTGCGATATGGTAGGGCATACAGGCGTGTTTGATGCTGCGGTAAAAGCAGTAAATAAGGTGGATGAATGCGTTGGTAGAGTAGTTGAAAAGATTCTTGAAAAAGGTGGCTCGGCAATAATAACGGCAGACCACGGCAACGCAGATAAAATGATGGCGGAGGACGGTTCACCTTTCACTGCTCATACAACGAATAAAGTTCCATTAATCGTAGTTGGCAAAGAATTTGAGAAGGTCAAACTAAAATCGGGCGGAATTCTTGCAGATATAGCACCCACACTTTTTGACATGATGGACGTTAAAGTTCCAGCTGAGATGACGGGTAAAAGTTTGATAATTAAGTAAAAAACATTAAAAAATAGTTGTAAAAAACCATTTTGTATGTTATAATGCCAAATGATAGCGTTTAGAATAGTTGATTTAAGGAGATAATTATGAATATGATGAATATGCTTATGGCGAGCGGTGGATTTTGGAACGTATGGCCCGTCATAAAAATAGTAGCTTTGGTAATAATGGCGCTCTGCGCTTTGTTTATCGTGCTTGTCGTAATCTTCCAACCCGGAAATTCATCGGGTGTTGGAGCACTCGGCGGACAAACCGAAACTTTTTTAGGTAAAAACAAGAGCAAAACGTTTGAACACAGAATGAAAAAACTCACCGTTATCAGCGGTATTGTGTTTGGAGTTCTTTGCGTAACGTTTGCAATCGTTGCATACTTTGCAGCTCTTTAATTCATAAAAGTTTATTTGGCGGTTTCGTTTGACGAAACCGCTTTTTTTATAGGTGATTAAAAAGATATATGAAAGACAGTAGATTAATAGAGGGAAAACTGCAAGGTAATGAACGTGGTTATGCTTTTTTGATACCGACCAACCAAAACGAAGAGGATTATTTTATACCTCATTCAGATTTAAAAGGCGCAATGCACGGTGATATAGTTCTTGCGGAAAGGACTTTCGGTCCTGGGCAAAGAACTACTGCGAGAGTGTTAAAAATATTATCAAGAGGAATAACTGAACTCGTTGGAACGTATTTTACCTGTAAAAGCGGTGGATTTGTAACGCCAGACGAACGCAAATATTTTACAGACGTTTTTATCCCGTTTGGAAAAGGGTTAAGAGCAAAAGCAGGGGATAAAGTAGTTTGTAAAATTTTAAGTTACCCAAAAAGAAAAAGCCCTGAGGGAATAATAAAAGAGGTTTTAGGTCGGCAGTTTAATAAGACGGCAGAACTTAAATCTATACTTTTTAATTATAAATTAAACGATACGTTCACTTATACTACTAAGGAAGAGGCTAACAACGTTTCAAAACCTGTCTCGACAGAAGATTTAATCGGGAGAGAAGATTTTAGAGGACTAATGGCGTTCACTATCGACGGAGAGGACGCTCGTGATTTTGATGACGCTGTTTCAATTCAAACTCTACCGAACGGAGATTACCTTTTGGGAGTGCATATAGCAGACGTAAGTCATTACGTTAAGGCTGGTGGCGAGATAGATAAAGAGGCTTTTGAAAGAGGTACTAGCGTATATTTCCCTGAGAAAGTTATACCTATGTTGCCAGAAAAACTTTGCAACGATATTTGTTCATTAAAACAAGGAGTAGACAGATTAACTCTTTCTTGTATTATGACTGTGAACAATGAGGGGGAAGTAACCGATTACAGAATAGTCCCCTCGGTCATAAACAGCGTGCATAGAATGACTTATACAGAAGTGCAGAAAATTCTTGACGGAGACGAGCAGTTAATTGGCAAGTATGATAATATATACCAAAGCATACTCTTAATGGACCAACTTTCCGACGTTTTAATAAAAAGGCGAGATAGAGAGGGGAGTATAGACCTAGACGTTAAGGAGAGCGCTATATCAGTTGATAAAAATGGCAATATCAGCGTTGAGGCCCTTAATAGAGATAAGGCGCACCGAATTATAGAAGAGTTTATGATTCTCGCAAACGTAACCGTTGCTGAATATATGTATTTTCTTGAAAAGCCGTTCGTGTATAGAATTCACGAAAAACCATCGGAAGAAAAATTAAGTTCATTTTATGATTTTTTGATTGGTTTAGGTGTGAATACGGTCAGAAAAAAAGGAGAAATTTTCCCTAAGGATTTTCAAAAGTTGTTAAAGTGTGCAGAGGGTAAACCAACGTATACTTTAATAAACAGAGTTATGCTCCGTTCAATGCAGAAGGCAAAATATTCGCCAATTGACGTGGGGCATTTTGGACTATCTAAAAATCACTATTGTCATTTTACTTCTCCCATTCGACGTTATCCAGACCTAGTTATTCATAGAATTATTAAAGATTTTTTAAGCGGAAAAGAAAATCTAGATGGAATTTACAAAGATTTTGTATTTGAGGCATCAAAACAGTCGTCTGAGAAAGAGAGGAATGCAACAGAGGCAGAAAGGGCGGTTGACGAATATTATAAAATGCTATTTATCAGCAATTATATAGGCGAAGAGTTTTCCGGTGTAATAAGCGGGGTTATGCAGTTTGGAGTTTTTGTTGAACTAAAAAACGGTATTGAGGGGCTTGTTAAATCTGAAACGTTTTCGGGCAAAAGACGGCTTAATTACGACGAGAAAAATTACACCCTAAGCGACGGTAAAAAGACCTATAAACTAGGCGATTTAGTGAAAATTGAAGTGGTTGGGGTTAATCTTAGTGAAAGAAGAGCGGAATTTATCTTCAAAAATAATGATAATCGTTGCAAATATTAAAAAAATATAGTAAAATGTATTTTTAGAAGGAAAGATTATGGAAGGAAAGAACATTTGCTTAAACCGCTTGGCCCAGCACGAGTATTTTATTCTTGATAAAATTGAGGCGGGAATAGTGCTTGACGGTGGGGAGGTTAAGTCTTTAAGAGCGGGTAGCGTAAACTTAAAGGACAGTTTTTGTTTGATACATAACGGAGAACTATTTATTAAAAATATGCATATTGCCGTGTATGATAAAGCAGGAGCATTTAATACCAAAGACTCAAAAAGAGATAGAAAACTTCTTCTTCATAAAGACGAAATAATTAAATTGAATTCCAAAGTAAATCAAAAGGGCTTAACCATAGTTCCGCTTAGAATGTATTTTAAGACTGCGCTTGTCAAGGTGGAATTAGGATTGTGCCAAGGCAAACACACGTATGATAAAAAGCGGTCCATTATGGAAAAAGACCGAATGCGTGAAAAAGAAAGAGAAATTAAAAATTACAGATAAAACACCCATTCCGAACAAAGGAGAAAATTATGGAAAACAATAAAAGAATTGAAACGGTATGCGTTCAAGGAGGATATACTCCAAAGAATGGCGAACCTAGACAAATTCCCATTTATCAAAGCACTACTTTTAAGTACGACACAAGCGAAGATATGGGAAAACTTTTCGATTTGGAAGCTAGCGGATATTTTTATACAAGACTTCAAAACCCAACCAACGATTTGGTCGCTGCAAAACTTTGTCAGTTAGAAGGTGGTAGTGCAGCAATGTTAACGTCGTCTGGTCAAGCGGCAAATTTCTATTCGATATTTAACGTTGCGAACTGTGGAGACCACGTTATATCAAGTTCTGCTATTTACGGCGGAACGTTTAACCTCTTTGCCGTAACTATGAAAAAGATGGGTATTGACTTTACCTTTATTTCGCCAGACGTTACAGAAGAAGAATTGCACGCTGCGTTCAAACCGAACACCAAAGCCGTATTTGGTGAAACTATTGCAAATCCCGCTTGCTCTGTTCTTGATATTGAGAAGTTTGCAAGAATAGCGCACGAACACGGCGTACCTTTTATTATAGATAACACCTTTGCTACTCCTATAAATTGCAGACCCATCGAGTGGGGCGCAGATATAGTAACTCATTCAACGACTAAATATATAGACGGACACGGAGTGTCTGTTGGCGGAGCGATAATAGACGCTGGTAAATTCGACTGGAAAGCCCACGCAGATAAATTCCCAGGACTTACAACCCCTGATGATAGTTATCATGGAATAGTATATGCAGATAAGTTCGGTAAAGAGGGTGCGTTTATCACAAAAGCGACTGCACAACTTATGCGTGATTTCGGTTCTATACAATCTCCGCAACACGCTTTCTATATAAACCTTGGTTTAGAGAGTTTACACGTTAGAATGAAACGCCACTGCGAAAACGGGTTAAAAGTTGCAGAATTTTTATCAAAGAGCGATAAAGTTGAATGGGTAAGGTATTGTGGCCTTAAAGGCGATAAATATTATGACCTTGCTCAAAAATATCTTCCCAACGGTTCTTGCGGTGTAGTAAGTTTCGCCGTTAAGGGAACAAGAAAAGACGCAGAAACTTTTATGAAAAATTTAAAAGTAGCGGCAATAGAAACACACGTTGCAGACGCAAGAACTTGCTGTTTGCACCCAGCAAACGCAACTCATCGCCAGATGACGGACGCACAGCTTGAAGCGGCAGGTATTCCACCGACACTTATTAGATATTCGTGCGGTTTAGAAAATTCGGACGATTTGATTGAAGACATAAAGCAGGCACTTGAAAAAATTTAGATATCGGGGGTAACCAAAATGCCTATAATAGTACCAAAAGATATTCCCGCAAGTAAAATTTTGCAAGAGGAAAACATTTTCGTTATGAACGAAAAACGTGCTATGCAACAAGATATTAGACCGCTTGAAATTGCAATTGTCAATTTGATGCCTACTAAAATAGTTACCGAAACGCAATTAATGAGGTTGCTTTCAAATTCGCCCCTACAAATCAATATAACACTGGTAAGCACTGAAACTTACGTTGGGAAAAACACTTCTTTGGAGCATTTAGAAAGGTTCTATAAGTCGTTTTCGGACATTAAAAACAAAAAGTTTGACGGAATGATTATAACGGGCGCACCCGTTGAAGAAATCGAGTTTTCCGAGGTCAAGTACTGGAAAGAACTTGAAGACATATTAGAGTTTGCGAAAAAAAGTGTAACCAGCACACTCTTTATTTGTTGGGGAGCGCAAGCAGCATTGCACTATTTTTACGGAATAGAAAAGCATGTTTTACCAAAAAAACTATTCGGTGTATATAAGCATAAAAAACTCGTTAAATACGAAAGGTTGTTAAAGGGAACGGATGACAGATTTTTCATGCCTCATTCAAGACATACAACAGTTTATGAAGAAGATATTAAAAACTGTAAAGATTTAGTTCTTTTGGCATCATCAAAGCAAGCAGGTGCTTCTATTATACGTTCGAAAGACAATAAGTTTATATTTATAACGGGGCACGCTGAATACGACAGAGATACTCTTGAAAAAGAATATTTAAGAGATTTAGATAAGGGATTAAAAATTGACCCACCGGAAAATTATTACGTTGAGGGGGACCACGGCGAGATTAAAATGTGTTGGGTTTCAACGGCTAACCTTATTTACATGAATTGGCTTAACCACTACGTATACCAGTTAACGCCGTATCAAATTGAAGACATACAATAAAGTCGCAGTAAGCGACTTTTACGGGGGTGTTATAGATTCGATTGGGCGACCGATAAAAGACGTAAGCATACCGAAGGCTCGGCTTCGTAAAAACGGAAATTAAATTTAAATGCTAACAATAACGAATTAGCATTCGCAGCGTAATTGCGAACGTTCTTCTCGCTCTCGCCCGTTGGGGTGAGAAAGAGCGTCAATTAGACGGGGAACTGTTAGTTGGGTTTGATTTTGCCCGACTAACTGAATTGAAAAATCAAAGGCAAAGCAATAGGTATCTAGCGACCTTGCTTTGCACGAAAATCAATCGCTAGATAAGTATGTAGAAGGTTTTTTAAAAGCGTTCAAGACCGGAGTGCAAGTCTCCGCATCTCCACCACGTCAGGGCAAGGCTATTTCGTCCACCGTTGCTACTGCAACGGCTTGACCTATGAGCCTGCCCTTCCTTTTTCCCAAAAATCTTTTGCTTTGCAAAATATTTTCGGGAGCCCTAATAATACGTGGTGTCCTCGGTGTGTATTACACAGACCTAAGACCACCACGTCGAAGCACCGCCTAACGTCAGCAGTTTGCTGTTGCAAACAGCAAGACAGACAGCGGGCTTCTCCTTTTTCCCAAAAATCTTTTGTTTCACAAAATATTTTCGGGAGATATTATTTTTAGGTAAGACTGTTCAACTTTATTGCAGTTGATAAGTGCTTGCCTTTATTTTTTTAAATATATTGACACAAAAAATAATTTGTTGTATAATAAAAAAATAGTAAATGAGATTAAAGAATTATTTAAAAAATACAATCGGAGAAAAAGGAATGTCTTATTTTAGTGGAAAAACGTTGATGATAACAGGCGGAACGGGGAGTTTTGGTAACGCTGTTTTGAATAGGTTTTTAAAAACTGACATAAAGGAAATAAGGATTTTTTCCAGAGATGAAAAAAAGCAAGACGACATGCGCCACGCTTTTCAAGCGTCAATGCCTGAATATGCGAATAAAATTAAGTTTTTTATAGGAGACGTTAGGGACGTTAATTCAATAAAAAACGCAATTAATGGAGTTGATATTATTTTCCACGCTGCTGCGTTAAAACAAGTTCCTTCTTGCGAGTTTTTTCCTATGGAGGCAGTAAAAACAAACGTTATAGGAACAGATAACCTTTTGACCGTTGCTATAGAGGCAGGGGTTAAAAATATCGTTTGCTTGTCAACTGATAAAGCGGCTTATCCTGTAAATGCAATGGGGACGAGCAAGGCAATGATGGAAAAGGTAATAGTCGCTAAGTCAAGAACGGTAGACCCCTTAAAGACAAAAATATGTTGCACACGATACGGCAACGTTATGTGCAGTAGAGGAAGTGTTATTCCCCTTTGGATTGACCAAATAAAAAAGGGTCAACCAATTACTGTTACAAACCCAAATATGACACGTTTTATAATGTCGCTTGAAGAAGCGGTTGATTTGGTAATTTTTGCTTTTGAGAAAGGCGAAAACGGCGATATTCTCGTTCAAAAAGAACCCGCTTGTACAATTCAAGTTCAAGCGGAGGCAGTGTTGGAACTATTTGGAAAAGACAAGAGCCAAATAAAGATTATAGGCATAAGACACGGCGAAAAAATGTATGAAACACTTTTAACTAACGAAGAGTGTGCTTTGGCTGTCGATATGGGCAAGTTTTATAGAGTGCCATGTGATAAAAGAGGACTTAATTACGATAAATATTTTACCATGGGCGATACTGAGCGCAACACGTTAACCGAATTTAATTCAAACAATACTGAACTTTTGACAGTTGAGCAGGTAAAAGAAAAAATAGGCTCGCTAGAATACGTTAAAGAGCAACTTATAGAATTTGGGAGATAGAATGAAAATACTCGTTACGGGAGCAAACGGTTTCGTTGGAAAAAACCTTACTAACGCATTGTATAATATTAAAAACGGTAAAGATAAAACAAGGCAAAATTTATCTATAAGCGAAGTTTTTTGTTATGACGTTGATTGCTCTGACGAACAACTTGAAAAGTACGCTAAGCAAGCCGATTTCATATTTAATCTTGCGGGTGTTAATCGTCCAAAAGACCCCAAAGAATTCATGACGGGTAATTTTGGATTTTCACAAAAGTTATTAGAACTTTTAATAAAAAGCAACAACAAATGTCCGATTATGCTCTCTTCTTCCGTTCAGGCAAGTTTAGAGGGAAGATTTGCAGACGGGGAATATGGTAAGAGTAAGAAGGCTGGCGAGCAGTTGTTTTTTAATTACGGAGAAAAAACGGGCGCAAAAGTTCACGTTTATCGTTTCCCAAACCTTTTCGGAAAGTGGTGTAAACCCAATTATAACAGCGTAATAGCCACCTTTTGTTATAATATAGCAAGAGATATACCGATTGTTGTTTCAGATGAGAACGTCTGTTTAGAACTGCTATATATAGACGACCTTATTGAGGCAATGTTAGACCTTTTAGAGGGAAAGGAAAAAAGGTGCGAGTATAACGGGCTTGAAAGAATAGACACCCCTAACGGGAAATTTTGTTTTGTAGAAAAAACTCATTCGGCTTCACTTGGCGAAATAGTAAGGCTATTAAGAGAGTTTGAACGTCAACCGAAAACACTTTTAATCCCTGAGATAAAATCACATTCTTTTGCTAAAAAATTATACTCTACTTATTTATCCTATTTACCGAAAGAAAAAATTGCATTTCCATTAAAGATGAACGTTGACGAAAGAGGGAGTTTTACCGAACTTTTGAAAACGGTTAGCGGAGGTCAGTTTTCGGTAAACGTTTCAAAACCCGGCATAACCAAAGGTCAACACTGGCATAACAGCAAGTGGGAATTTTTTATAGTTGTCTCTGGGCAAGGATTAATAGAGCAGAGAAAAATAGGAACAAAAGAAATATTAAGGTTTGAGGTTAATGGAGAAAAACCCACTGCGGTTCACATGCTCCCAGGCTATACTCATAACATTATAAACCTATCTAAAACAGAAAATCTAATTACCCTTATGTGGGCAAACGAAACTTTTGATAAGGAAAAACCAGATACCTTTTACGAGGAAGTTTAAAAAGGAAAGTAGTATGGAAAACAACCATTTAGAATACCAAAACGTTCAATTTAAAAACAACGGAAAGTTAAAACTGCTTATAGTTGTAGGAACTAGACCTGAAATAATAAGGCTATCTGCCGTCATAGCAAAATGCAGAAAATATTTCGACTGTATTTTGGCACACACTGGTCAAAATTACGACTATAATTTAAGCGGAGTGTTTTTTGAAGATTTAAATCTTGAAGCACCAGAAATATACTTAAACGTCGTTGGGGACGATTTGGGGCAGACTATAGGTAATATCATTGATAAAACTTATAAATTAATGTCTAAAATATCGCCGGACGCATTACTTGTTTTGGGGGATACGAATAGTTGTCTTTCGGCGATTTCTGCAAAGAGATTGCATATTCCTATATTTCACATGGAGGCAGGTAATCGCTGTAAAGATGAATGTTTGCCAGAGGAAACGAACAGAAGAATAGTTGATATAATTTCAGACGTAAATCTACCGTATTCAGAATTTGCCAGAAGATACCTTGCCGAGTGTGGTTTTCCCAAAGAACGCACCTTCGTTACAGGTTCGCCCATGGCAGAGGTTTTAAGGGCTAATTTAAAAAAGATTGAAAAATCTGACATATTGAAAAAGTTAAACCTTAAAAAAGGTGAATATATACTGTTATCAGCGCACAGAGAAGAGAATATAGACTCGGAAAAAAACTTTGTCTCTCTCTTTAACGCTATAAACAAAATGGCTGACAAGTACGATATGCCCATTTTATATTCCTGCCATCCGAGGAGCAAAAAGCGTTTAGAAGAAAGCGGATTTAAACTTGATAAAAGGGTAGTTTGTCATCAACCGTTGTCGTTTAGCGACTATAATAACTTGCAAATGAACTCTTATGCGGTCGTTTCTGACAGCGGAACTTTACCAGAAGAATCGAGTTTTTATTCTTCGATAGCAAAGCCCATAACAGCCGTTTGCATAAGAACTAGCACAGAACGCCCAGAAGCACTTGAAAATGCATGTTTTACACTTGCGGGAATAGATGAGAAAAGTTTGATAGGAGCATTAGAGACAGCAACCAACTTAACCAAAGACGGGTATATAGGCACGCCTGTTCCCGATTACACTAACGAGAATGTTTCAACAAAAGTGGTAAAAATAATTCAGTCTTACACCAGTATTATAAACAAGACTGTATGGAAAAAATAAATAAAAAGCAAAAAACGACTTGGAAAACCAAGTCGTTTTTAATTCAAAAAAAACCGTGCATCCGCCCTCGACAGTCATTGCCGAAGTGGTAAAATAACAGGTAACTCCTCCAAAGCAACCTTATATCACACGTACTTGACCGTTTAGTGCTGCTACATTCCTGTCCTGACACGGTTCACGGGAGCACGTTGCATAAGACCTTGATATCAACGTCCCTTATTAAGTGCAACCTTCCACAATGAAAGCCTAAAACGGCATTCTGCTCCGCTAAGCGAATTGCGGATAACAGGGCATCGCTAACTCCCCGCATAGCACGGCTATAATATTCTAACTTAAAAAAAACAAATTAGCAAGCAAATTTAAAGTAAATTCTCTTTTTTAATCAAATTAACTTTACAAAATTTTTAATAACTAGTATAATTTACAAGATATAGTTTAAAATAAAACATTTTTCGAAAATATTCGGGAGAAAACAAAATGTATAAGAAAGTAGACACAACCTTAAACTTTCTCGATAGGGAAAAAGAAGTATTGCAATTTTGGAAAGAAAACAAGATTTTCCAAAAGAACGTTGACGAGAATCAGGGGAATAAAGAATTCACATTTTACGACGGGCCACCCACGGCAAACGGCAAGCCTCACATAGGGCACATCTTAACTAGGGTTATTAAGGATATTATACCACGCTACCACGTAATGAAAGGCGACCACTGTTTGAGAAAGGCAGGCTGGGATACTCACGGACTACCCGTTGAACTTGAAGTCGAGAAACTTTTAGGTATTGACGGAAAACAGGAGATAGAAAAATACGGAATTGAACCGTTCATCAAAAAATGTAAAGAAAGCGTTTGGAAGTATAAATCCGAATGGGAAAAGATGAGCGACAGAGTGGGTTATTGGGCAGATATGGATAACCCATACGTTACTTACGACGATAATTATATCGAGTCAGTGTGGTGGGCTATAAAGACGATAGCGGAAAAAGGACTTTTATATAAAGGTCATAAGATTGTGCCTTATTGTCCACGTTGCGGAACTGCTCTTTCTTCCCACGAAGTTGCGCAAGGGTATAAAGACGTTAAAGACGTTTCCGTTTTCGTCCGTTTTAAGATGAAAGATAGAGAAAACTCATACTTCCTTGCTTGGACGACCACGCCATGGACGTTGCCGTCAAACGTTGCGCTTTGTATGAATCCCAAAGAAGATTATGCGGAAATAATTGCGGAGGATGGCAGTGTATACGTTTTAGCAGACGCATTAGTTCCTACTTTATTTGAAAATTATCAAAAAGTGAGTGTTAAAAAGGGTATAGAATACGAAGGGGCAGAATATCAGCCTCTCTTTGATTATGCTCTTGGCTCTTTTAAAGAAAAGGCTTATTACGTAGTTTGCGACGGTTACGTAACGCTAACCGACGGAAGCGGTATCGTACACATTGCTCCCGCATTTGGTGAGGACGACGCAAACGTTGGCAGAAGATACAATCTACCGTTTGTAAAACTTGTTGACGATAGAGGTAATATGCTCGAATGCACGGATGACCTCAAAGGCAAATTCGTTAAAGACGCAGATAAAATAATTATAAAAATGCTTAAAGAAAAAGGGTTGTTATTTAAAGAACTTCCCTTTGAGCACAGTTATCCTTTCTGTTGGCGTTGTGATACCCCTCTTCTTTATTATGCAAGAAGTAGTTGGTTTATAAAAATGACGGCAGTTAAAGATAGACTTATTGAGGCTAACGATTCGGTAAATTGGATGCCCGAAACTATCAAAAAGGGTAGAATGGGTAATTTCCTTGAAAACGTTATCGACTGGGGTTTATCAAGAGAACGTTACTGGGGAACACCGCTTCCCGTTTGGGTTTGCGATAAATGTGGAAAAATTCACGTTATCGGAAGCAAAAAAGAACTCAAAGACCTCTGCCACGTTGAGGGCGATATCGAGTTGCATCGTCCATATATTGACGATTGCACTTTTGACTGCGAATGCGGTGGAAAGTTTATAAGAGAAAAAGAAGTTATCGACTGTTGGTTTGACTCGGGATCAATGCCTTTTGCACAATATCATTACCCGTTTGAAAACAAAGAACTATTTGAAAGTCATTTCCCCGCAGACTTTATAAGCGAGGCAATCGACCAGACTAGAGGTTGGTTCTACACCTTGCTTGCAATATCTACACTCTTATTTGACAAAGCTCCTTTCAAGAACTGTATAGTTTTAGGGCACGTTAACGATAAAAACGGTATCAAGATGAGCAAGCATAAAGGTAATGTAGTAGACCCGTGGACCATACTTGATAAACAAGGAGCGGATGCGGTTAGGTGGTACTTCTATACGGGTTCTGCACCTTGGTTACCATCAAGGTTTTACGAGGAAGCCGTTTCAGAAGCGCAAAGAAAGTTTATGGGCACGCTCTGGAATACTTACGCATTCTTCGTGCTTTATGCTGATATAGATAAGTATAATCCAGCCGAATACCATTTGAAGAACTGTAAACTTACGCTTATGGATAAATGGGTACTATCAAAACTCAATTCGCTTATAAAAACGGTTGATAAAGGGTTATCCGATTATAATATATTCGATAGTGCAAGAGCATTACAATCTTTTACAGATGATTTGTCAAACTGGTACGTTCGTCGTGGCAGAGAAAGATATTGGGGACATGATATGACCGAAGATAAGATTTCGGCATACACAACGTTATACACGGTGCTCGTAACAATGGCTAAACTCTCTGCTCCATTCACACCGTTTATGGCTGAATCTATTTATCAAAACCTCGTTCCGAACTTCTTTAAGGATGCGCCTGAATCAGTTCATCTTTGCAAGTTCCCTGAGGTTGACGAAAGTGCAATTGACCAAAAATTAGAAGAGGGAATGCAGAACGTTCTAGATATAGTTGTTCTAGGTCGTGCTTGCAGAAATACGGCAAACGTTAAGAACCGTCAACCCCTTTCCAAAATATACGTATGTTCTGAAAGAAAGACCGAATTAACCGAAGGACTTTTGGAAATAGCAAAAGACGAACTCAACGTTAAAGAAGTTGAACATCTTAAAGATGCAAGCAAGTTCGTAACTTACAAAATTAAACCTCAACTTAAAACGTTAGGACCAAAATACGGCTCTCTTTTAGGCAAGGTAAGAAATTTCCTTGAAACTTGTGATGCTAACGAGGTTGTTAAAACGGTTAAGAGCGGACAAACCTATAAGACACAGTTTGAAGGAGCAGAGTTGGAATTTACACTCGACGATTTATTGATTTCAACCGAAAGCGCACAGGGCTTTATTGCTTCTAGCGATAAGGGAATTACAGTCGTTATGGATACCACGGTAACCCCTGAACTAAAAGCCGAGGGAATAGAAAGAGAACTTATCTCTAAAATTCAAACAATGAGAAAAGAAGCAGGCTTTGAGGTTGTAGACAGAATTACCGTTAATTTCACCACTCAAGACGAACAGATTAGAAATGCATTTGCAAACGGTAAAGACGTTAAAAACGTCGTATTAGCAGACAGCATAACCGAGGGCGAAAGCGAAGGTTTCAAGAAAGAATTAGACATTAACGGTATTAATTGTATCGTTGTAATTAATAAGGTTAATAAATAATGAGAGTATCTCACGATTGGAAAGATTACACTGTCATAGCTACGGGGGACGGGTATAAACTCGAACGTTGGGGAGAGGTTGTGCTTCTTCGTCCGGACCCGCAGGTTATTTGGGAAAGCCGAGTAGATATGGACGGTTATAAAGGACTTGCTGGAAAGTACGTTCGCAGTGAAACCGGTGGTGGCAGGTGGCTTACGAAAGGTAAAATGCCCGCAGAGTGGACTGTTGCATACAAGGACCTAAAATTTAAGATAAAGCCTATGGGTTTTAAGCATACCGGACTTTTTCCCGAACAAGCGGTTAACTGGGATTTGATGACAGACCTAATTAAAAATTCAGGCAGAGAAATAAACGTCTTAAATTTATTTGCTTATACTGGCGGAGCAACCGTTGCTTGTGCAAAGGCGGGTGCAAACGTTTGCCACGTTGATGCGGCAAAGGGTATGGTTGAACGTGCAGGCGAAAACGTTAGATTGTCTGGTATAGGTAACGGTAAAGTTAGATATATCATAGACGATTGCAAGAAATTCGTAGAAAGGGAAATAAGACGAGGCAGAAGATACGACGCTATAATAATGGACCCTCCGAGTTACGGAAGAGGACCAAGCGGAGAAATGTGGAAACTAGAAAACGAACTTTTTCCTTTCGTTGAACTTTGTGAAAAGGTGCTGTCGGATAATCCGCTTTTCGTGCTGATAAACAGTTATACCACGGGGCTTCAACCACAAGTTTTAAAAAACATATTAGAACTGACGGTGGGGAAGAACAGAAAGGGCAGAGTAGAAGCGTACGAAGTAGGGCTTAAAACAGAAGAAAGAGAGGTAATCCTCCCCTGCGGAAACAGCGGAATTTGGATACAGGATAAATAGTATGGAAGATTTGATTATTTTACACGAAGACAATCACATAATAGTTGTGTTAAAACCTCAAAACGTTCCCTCTTGCGAGGACGAAAGTAAGGATGAAAATATGCTCGGAATTATTAAGGAGTATATAAGAACGACTTACAACAAAACGGGTAACGTGTATTTGGGGTTAGTGCATAGATTAGACCGTCCGACAGGCGGGGTTATGGTGTTTGCAAAGAGTTCGAAAGCGGCTTCAAGACTTTCCGAACAGATGAGGGAAGGAGATTTTGAAAAGAGATATTTTGCCGTTTTGGTTGGAACACCTAAGGAAGAAAAAGCAACCCTCCGTCACTATATGAAGAAAAACGCAGTCAATAATATGGTATACGTTTGTCCGTCTACCGTTCAAGGTGCAAAATTTGCAGAATTAGAATACAGCGTTTTGGAGAGCAAAGACGAACTTTCACTTGTTGACGTGAGATTACACACGGGAAGAAGTCATCAGATACGAGTTCAAATGAGCGCAATAGGAACGCCGGTATACGGCGATATGAGATACGGTGGTGAAAAGGCGAAAAAGGGTTATCTTGCGCTTTGGGCATATTATCTCTCGTTTACTCATCCCGTTAGTAAAGAACGAATGGTTTTCAGAGTTCAACCTCCAAAGGATAACACGCCGTGGAACAGTTTTGAAACCGAGCGTTCTGTAAAGATAATAAAACCAAGTATTTAAAAATTAAAAGCGACGGAAATTAAGCCGTCGCTTTTTATATAAATAAACCGAGCAATTTATATCCACCTAAAAGTATTAATATAACGGGTGGGATAAACTCGATTTTTGCGAATTTAGAGACTAATTTAGTCTGTGAAAGAAAACTGCCCAAAAATATCATAACGGCGTGCATTAAGGCAATAGTAACTGGGACGTAAAAAGCGTTAATACCCATAAGAGAAAGTGATAAATTTGCAAGAGCGCCGTCTAAACCGACTGCAAAACCGCTTATAAGCGACTGTTTAATAACACCACTTGTCGTTTGATTATCGCAGTTGTCTTTTTTTACTAAATTATATATGCCGACTAAGATTAAAATCAAACCGCCTGCACTAGCAGTTTTTTCCGTTATTTTACCCGCAAAAAACGCAGTTAGATAATTTGTTAAAAGGCACATTACAAAAACAGTCAGCGCTACAAATAAAACGACGTGCAGTCTTTTTCCACCCGAAAGAGAGAGTGAAAAACCGCACACCATAGAATCAATGCTGACAATAAAAGCCGTTATTAATAAATAATAAATCATTTGTAAACCGCAAAACTACTTTTATTTTAATATATGAACGGCGCAGAATAAAGGTTACGTTTACAAGTTTATTAAGGCAAGTAAAGAATATAAATAAAGAGTATTTTTAGTCGTTATATAAGGTAATATTATATAAATTTGATAATATTTTGAAAAAAACGCAAAACTGAATTGACAAACAAATATTTTTCGTGTAGAATATAGCAGATATATTGTAAACTTACAAGGAGATTTATGTCCAGATGAAGACTGCAAAATCCTATAAAACTATAATATTGGCAATTGTGTGCGCCCTTTGCTTCGTGCTTGCATTCTGCCCGATATTCACTAATACCACTTCGGCTTCGGCAGATACAATTAAGAGTGCCGATAAATATTTTTCCGGGTTAGGTAATGACAAGGTTGAGTTTGCCGATGGATTTATGGTTGCAACCGTAGTTGAAGATTCAACCAGAACTGAAAATCTTTCAGACCCTAATAATCCTAATAGCGAAGTTAATATAGTTGAAACAGGTGTGCTCACAATTTCAAACGAATTAGTTGTTAGCGATTTTGAGATGGTGATGATAATACCTTCAAATTTAGATGCATTAACTATAATGGTAAAAAGTCAAGCATACTATGCAAACGGAAACGTTTACGTTAAAGACGGTATTTCTACCATTGAAGAAGAAGTTATCAATAAATTCAAATTTGATTTTATAAACAATACGTTATCTGTAAACGACCAAAGCGCTTCTGCTCAGCCATTTACTTTGAGCGCAGAAAACAAATTGGTTATCAATACTTTAATTGAGAACGACTACTTAAAATTGATTGCAGGCGCATCTAACACCGAGGTTGTTGCCGGCGATATAATGGACGGCGCAGACGTTGTAGAATGCCGTAAGATTAAAAACGTTGCAAACATGGCTTCTGGCACTATTAAGTTCTTGTTTGACGTTAGTGACGCTGTTTCGACTACTTCTCCTGTACTATTTAAGATTGAGAGTATTGACCAAAAAGCAAGCGACGTAAACGAATATTACAAGCAGACTTTTGAAACAAATAGCGACGGAGAAATAACCGACGACCAAACCTATCCTAGGGTTTCGGTAAACGAAGATTTTTATAAAAAGAACAAAGACGGCAGTTATTCAATAATTAAGAAAGCTTCAACAAAATATAATCTTTCATTCAAGGTTTATTCAATCCTAGCAAACGTTTCTTCTAGTGAAGTTTATATTAAGCCTGATGCAAACGTTGTTGATTACTGGACGGAAACGGGCACCGATTTCCCCAAGGCAATACAGTTTAATAAAGTTCAGACCTATTCTATTGATATTGCGGGTAAAAACTCGACCGTTTACGAAACAATTCCCGCTATAAGCGTTCTTGAAGATTTCAGCGCAGATGATAAAGCACCCGAATACGTTTTAGACCAAACGGCACTTGAAGCATTTGAGGTTGCCCTCAAAAATGCTTATTACGACGTTAAAGGTGGACATTCAACGGCGCTCGGAACAAGCCTTACCGTTCCTTCTTTAAAAGATTTAGTGTTTGATGATTATGTTGCATATGAGCAACTTGCTAAAACTGTGTACTATAACACTGAAAGCAGTTCAGACTTGTCCTCAACGGGAATGTCTATTTCACTAACCGAAGCAGGCAAATACAATTTCATGGTTTGCTTTGATGATGGAAATGGCAACAAGATGGACAAAGAAAGAGATTTTATTGTTAGTGAAAACAATTTAAATCCTCAATATAAAGATTATGTGTTTGAATTCAAAATTATTGATGACGCACCTTTAAGCGTTGACGCTGCTATTTCTCAGGGTGTAGGATACAAAGGTATTTCATACGTTGCGTCTAAATTTAAAGTTGACGCTCCCGGTTGCAATACCATATATAGACTTTATTACAATTCTTCACTCACCGCAGTTGACAGTGATGAATGGACGGAAATTCCAAGTGCTTCAACTATAACCGATAAAGAGTACGATAAGGACGGATATACTTACGACGATATTAAAAAGATTAATTATACCGGTGGATTAACTTTCACTCCCGATAAGTTGGGTTCTTATAAAATCGTTTGTACGGCAACGTCAACCGTTACATCTAGAAGTGCAGAAGATTACACCATTATTAGAGTATCTAGCGCACCTTCTGTCGTGAAAGTTCCTTCCACTTGGTTGCGTGATAACGTTTGGTCGGTAGTATTCCTTTCAATCGGAACGCTTTGTTTAATAGGAATTGTAGTATTACTTTGCATCAAACCCAAGGATGAAGTTGATGCCGACTAATAAAGAACAAAAAAATCGTAGGACTTTGGGTTTTTCCAAAGTCCTTTTCAAATAATTGTTAAGAGAGTGTTATGCAGTGTTTTATAGCAGATAAAAATCGCAAGTTATCCAAACTTGCCACATATCACGTTGAAGGTCTATCTTATGGTACGATTTTAAAACTACTGCGTAAAAAAGACGTTAAGGTTAACGGAAAACGGGTAAATCAAGACGTTGTGTTAGAAATCGGGGATAAGGTAGAGATATATTGCGATATAGAAAAACCCTTAATTTACAACGAAATCTATCATGATGAACAAATTGTCGTTATAAACAAAAAGAAAGGCTTCTCGTCCGAAAAGGTATTTGAGCGTGTCAAAGAGCAATTTGAAGGGGCAAGGTTTATTCATAGGTTAGACACAAATACAGACGGTATTATGATTTTTGCTCTCACCGAAAGTTCGGAAGAAGAACTTATTTTAGGCTTCAAAAATCACAATTTTGTGAAGAAATACCATGCAACGGTGGTTGGTGTTCCAAAAAAGCAAGAACAAATCTTGTCCGCTTACTTATTTAAGGACAGTAAAGCGTCTAAGGTAACTGTTTCTTCTACTTTTAAAAAAGGCGCAGTAGCAATTAGAACGGGTTATAAAGTTATAAGTAGCGATAACAATACAAGCCTTTTAGAGGTAACACTTTATACCGGTAAAACTCATCAGATAAGGGCGCATTTGTCCTTTATCGGACACCCCATTGTTGGTGATGGGAAGTACGGTGATTTTAAATTTAACCAAACGGAAAAGATAGATAAGCAAATGCTGACCGCTTATTCTTTGACCCTCGTGTTTAACGAACAAAGTCCGCTATATTATTTAAACGGAAAGACATTTAAAGTATAGGAGAATTATGCCACAAGACGCATACACTTTGAGATATTTGTGTGAAGAACTTAGTCAAATTTTCTCAGGTGGCAAAGTAAATAGAATAACACAACCCTCGTGTGATGAATTAATACTTACCATATACACGGGAAAGCGCACCGAGAAATTATTGCTAAACGTTAATCCCGGAGCGCCTAGAATGGGTGTGATAAGCCAAGAAAAGGAGAGTCCTTTAACTGCACCTAATTTTTGTATGCTTATGAGGAAACATTTGCTATCTTCAACAGTAACGGACATACGGTTAATAGGTTTTGACAGAATAGTAAAAATAGATTTTTTAACTTCGGGTGAGTTTAAAGACGCTGAAATTAAAAGCGTATACGTAGAATTGATGGGGCGTTATAGTAACGTGATTTTAACGCAAGATGGAAAGATTTTAGGTGGTAATAGGGGAATAAATATGTTTGATAACGGAGTGCGTCCGTTAATCGTCGGCAAGCCATACGTTTTTCCACCCGTTGGTAACAAAAAATTACCCACCGACAGAAGTTTAATAGAAATATTTTCAAACCATGAAAATTCAGATTTAACGACGGCAATAACTAATAACGTTCAAGGGATAGCGCAAACCACGGCGAAAGAAATTTGTTTAGGATTTTATCAAAAATCACAGTCTAGCAAAAAAAACTTTGGCGAAAGATTTTTTGATTTTTTAAACCAATACCTATTTAATACAAAACCCAATCCCTGTGTCTGGTTAGATAAAGATGATATTAAAGACGTTATGGTGTATCCTTATTCAAGTATAACGGGAGTTATTAAGAAATTCGACAAATTGTATTTGGCGGAAGAATTTTATTTTGAGCAAAAAGAAAAGGCAAAAAAATTCAAAAACAAAAAAGAAAGGCTAAGGACTGTAACAGCATCTGCATTAAAAAAAGTTAAAAAGAAATTAACGGCAATAATAGCAAAAGAAAAGGACGCAAGCGACGCTGAAACAAATAGGCTTAAAGGCGAATTGATTCTTTCTAATATATATAAGTTAAAGGGCGGAGAAAAAGAGTGTATCTTAGATAATTATTATGACAACTCTAAAATAAAAATCACTCTTGACGAAAGACTGTCGCCTGCAAAAAACGCTGAAAATTATTACAAAAAATATAACAAGCAAAAAAGAACGATAATTGCATTGTCGCCACAAAAAGAACAAGCGGAAAAAGAACTATCTTATTTAACGGGCGTTTTGGAAAGTATTGAACTTTGTGAAACGATAGAAGAATTAAACTTAATGGGTGTTGAATTACAATCGGCAGGACTTATAGTTGAGAAACAAAACAACACAAAGAAAAAGCAAGACGCAAGTTTTTGCCGAGTATACGAAGTTTTTGGGTTTATCGTTAAGGCGGGTAGAAATAATACGGAAAACGATAAACTTACGTTTACCGCAAGACAAGAGGACGTTTGGGTGCATGCGAAAGATTATCATTCAGCGCACGTTATAATAGAAAGTGGCGGTAAAGAAGTGCCTGAAAAGGTTATAAGGATTGCAGGCGAGATTTCTTCTTATTACTCCAAGGCAAGAGAGTCTGGAAAAACAGAAATCGTATACACAAAAAGACAACACGTAAAAAAACCGCCCAAGTCAAAACCGGGTTTTTGTACTTACGAAAATTTTAAATCTTTAACGGTTGAGCCACAAAAACGAACAGAATTTTTAAAAAGCGATTAAAACGCCTTAAAAACCTTGCGTTTTGTTTTGTGTTATGATAAAATATCTAGATGAAAAAATGTTTATGAATTATAAGGATTAGGAGAACATTATGAAGTATACGTTCAAGAAGGCTAAAAAAAGTACGGTAGAAATAACTATAAAACTCACCGCTGAAGAATGGAATGCGTCTATCGACGCTGCTTATGAAAAGACTAAGGGCAGATATTCTGTTCCAGGATTTAGAAAGGGCAAAGTTCCTAAGAAGGTTTTAGAATCTGCTTATGGCACAGGAATCTTCTATGAAGAAGCAATCAACCAAGCATTCCCCAAATATTATTCGGAAGTTCTTGAAAAAGAACCCACTATCGACGCTGTTGCTGCGCCCGAAATTGACGTTAAGGATATAAGCGAAAAGGGTATAACTCTTATTGCAATCACTCCCGTTAAACCCGAAGTAGTTCTTGGCGAATATAAAGGTATAAACTTTAAGAAACCTGTGTATAATGTTAAGGATGAAGAAATTGAAGATGAAATTAAACGTCTTCAAGAAAGAAATTCTAGAATGGTTGAAGTTACGGACAGAGCAGTTAAAGACGGCGACACTGTAATCATAGATTATTCGGGCAGTGTTGACGGTGTTAAGTTTGACGGTGGAACAGCTGAAAAACAGACTCTCGTAATAGGAAGCAAAACCTTTATCCCTGGTTTTGAAGACCAAGTTATCGGAATGAATATCGGAGATGAAAAAGATATATCCGTTAAGTTCCCCGAAGAATATCATGCAGAAAACCTTAAAGGCAAGGATGCTGTTTTCGCAATCAAACTTCACGAAATAAAGGTTAAAGAACTTCCCGAAGTTAACGATGAATTTATAAAGGAAGCAATCGGTTCGGAAAGCGTAGAAGTATATAAAGCAGAAACAAGAACTAGATTAGAAAAGCAAAATACTGACAGAGCAGAAAGAGAACTTGAAGACGAAATTGTTAAGAAAATAACCGAAACAAGCGACGTTGAAATTCCTGACGCTCTCATTGAAAACCAAATTGACAGAATGGTTCAAGAAATGGAATACAGAATGTCATATCAAGGTCTTAAACTTGCAGATTATTTAAAATATATCGGCAAGAGCATGGAAGATTTTAGAAAAGGTTATACCGAACAAGCAACCGAACTCGTTAAATCTCAACTTGTTATCGAAGCGATAATTGAAAGAGAAGAAATCGTTGCGACAGACGAAGAAGTAGAAGCAAGAGTTGCTGAAATGGCAAAAGCTCAGGACAAACCCGTACCTGACGTTAAGAAGAATATGGGCGCACGTCAACTTGATTACATTAAGAACGACATTGTAATCAAAAAATTCTTCGAGTATTTAAAGAGTGCTAACGTAATCGAATAATAGCAAAAAATTGTAATAATTTTAACGGAGGCCGTAATATGGATATAAAGAATACCGTAGTACCATACGTTATAGACAACACTGGAAAAGGCGAGAGAAGTTACGATATATATTCAAGGCTTTTAGAAGATAGAATAATATTTTTAACGGGCGAGATAAACGACGCTGTTGCAGACGCAGTTGTTGCGCAGTTAATTTATCTTGAAAACAAAGACCCGAATAAAGATATATGCTTATACATCAACAGTCCGGGCGGAAGCGTTACGGCAGGACTTGCGATTTACGACACGATGAACTATATAAAGTGCGACGTTAGCACTATATGTATAGGTCTCGCAGCAAGTATGGGTGCATTTTTATTATCAAGCGGAACGGTGGGAAAGAGATACGCTCTTCCAAACAGCGAGATAATGATACATCAACCTCTTGGCGGTGCGCAAGGTCAAGCGAGCGATATTAAAATTCAAGCAGACCATATTATAAAGACCAAATATCGCCTCAATAAAATTCTTGCGAAGAATAGCGGAAGGCCTTTTGACGAAGTGGAGAAAGATACCGATAGGGACAATTATCTGTCGGCTGAAGATGCAAAGGAATACGGGCTTATCGACGAAGTTATCGTAAAGCGTCCGTAGAATGCGGAGATTTATGAAAGAGAACAACGAACAGTTATTTTGCTCATTTTGCGGAAAACCCAAAGAACTTGTAGAAAGACTTATTGCAGGTCCTAACGGCATATTTATTTGTAACGAATGTGTTGAAGCGTGCAAAACGGTAATGCGTGAAGAGGGTAGCAGTAGCGAGAAAAAAGAGCCGATTAAATTATTGAAACCGGCTGAAATAAAAGAAAAATTAGACGAATATATTATAGGACAAGACGAAGCTAAAAAGGTGTTATCTGTTGCTGTTTATAATCATTATAAGAGGATAAACGTATCAATGGACAAAAACCAAGACGTTGAACTTGACAAAAGCAACATTTTAGTTCTCGGCCCAACGGGTAGCGGAAAAACTCTACTAGCAAGAACACTTGCAAGGATTTTAGACGTTCCATTTGCCGTTGCGGACGCAACTACTCTTACCGAGGCTGGTTACGTTGGCGAGGATGTTGAAAATATTCTTCTTAAACTCATTCAAAATGCAGAGTTTGATATAGAAAAGGCGCAAAGAGGCATAGTCTATATTGATGAAATAGATAAAATTGCAAGAAAGGGCGAAAACGTTTCGATAACACGAGACGTGTCGGGCGAAGGCGTTCAACAGGCTCTTCTTAAAATTATTGAAGGAACTGTTGCTAACGTTCCACCGCAAGGGGGAAGAAAACATCCACAACAAGAGTGTCTTAAAATAGACACCACGAATATCTTGTTTATTTGCGGTGGTGCTTTCGTTGGCTTAGAGGATATTGTCGTTAAGAGGAAAGGGACTAGTGCGCTTGGCTTTATCGGCAAAGTGGAAAAAGTGTCAGATAGCAAGGACGACATGATTAGAGACGTTCAGCCTCAGGACTTGATTAAGTATGGACTTATTCCCGAATTTGTTGGAAGAGTGCCTATCACCGTCGGTCTTAAAGCATTAGATGAAAGAGCATTGGTTAACATTCTTACCGAGCCTAAAAATGCATTAGTTAAACAGTATAAGCATTTAATCGGGTTGGATAACGTTGAATTAGAAATCACTGATGATGCTATAATGGCTGTTGCTAAGAAAGCCATAGAATTGAAAACCGGAGCGAGAGGGCTTAGGACTATTTTAGAAAATCTAATGATAGATACTATGTACGATTTGCCGTCAGAGGAAGATGCGGTTAAAGTAGTAGTAGATGAAAAGGTGGTAACAGGCGGTCAAAAACCGACTATTATAAAAAAACAAATAGCATAAAACATTCGGGAAATTTTGACAATTTCCCGAATAAATTTTTTTATAAAAAAATAAAAAATATTTAAAAAACCATTAAAAATCGTTTGACAATTACACACAAGACAAGTTATAATACTTAGGCTGTGTAATCTGGGTTGATACGGGAAGTTACTTAAATCGTACCAAACGATAGATAATTTCCGTTGACAAGTGTGGGGGCTAGACCCCTGCGACTAACTTCAATATAGAATTAGTAGGGTCATTCGCAGCGACTTAAAAAAGTTAAGTATCGGCGAATGATTTTTTTATTAACAAAAATTGACACACACGGCAGAGTTTACAGCACACAGTAAAGTTAGGTAAAAAAGGAGAAACAAAAATGGCAAGTCAGAAAATCAGAATCAAATTAATGTCTTACGACACAGAAATGCTCGACCAAGCAGCGGCAAGAATCGTTGACACGATGAAAAAATCGGGTGCTAAAATCAGTGGACCTATTCCGCTACCCACCGAAAAAGAAATCGTAACTATTCTTCGTTCGCCTCATAAATATAAGGATTCGAGAGAACAGTTCGAAATCAGAACGCACAAAAGACTTATAGACATCTATTCGCCCAACGTAAAACTTCTTGACAGCATACATTTACCCGCAGGCGTAGATATCAAAATTAAATTGTAAAAAATAATAAACATTATATATATTATCGGAGGTGAACTTTATCTATGAATAAAGCAATCATTGGAAGAAAGTTGGGAATGACGCAACTTTTCTCAGCAGACGGCAAAGTTATACCGGTAACGGTTATCGAGGCAGGTCCTTGTCCCGTAGTTCAGGTTAAAACTTTGGAAAGAGACGGATATTCGGCAGTTAAACTCGGTTTTTCAGAAACTGACGAAAAATCCTTGAATAAGCCCCAAGCAGGTTTATTCAAAAAAGCAGGCGTACCTTGCCAAAAAGTTTTGAAAGAATTCAAACTTGAAGGTAGCGATGCAATGACGGTTGGTTCGGTCGTAACATGCGACGTTTTCGCAGCAGGTGATAAGATTGATATTTCCGGCGTAAGCAAAGGACACGGATTCACTGGCGTTATTAAAAGATGGAACAATCACAGACTTAAAGAAACCCACGGTGTCGGCCCTGTACACAGAGAGGTTGGTTCAATGGGTGCAAACAGTAGTCCGTCAAGAGTATTCAAAGGAAAGAAGATGGCTGGACAATACGGACACGAAAACGTAACGATATTAAATCTTGAAGTAGTAAAAGTCGACAAAGAGAGAAACGCAATCCTCGTTAAGGGTGCGGTTCCCGGTCCTGTAAAGGGCATCGTTACTTTAAGAAACAGCGTTAAAGCGTAAGGAGAAGAATCATGCC
The DNA here is from genome assembly GCA_045647765.1 of Christensenellaceae bacterium. Lineage (GTDB taxonomy): Bacteria > Bacillota > Clostridia > Christensenellales > Borkfalkiaceae > UBA1259. The sequence goes on along the minus strand of JAZRMR010000016.1, from coordinate 64,638 downwards.
AAACGTAAAATTATATGATATGAAAGCAAATGAAATAGGCACTCTCGAATTATCCGACGCATTGTTCAACGTTGAATACAAAGAATCGGTTATTCATCAAGCAGTCGTAACCAGACTTGCTAACGAGAGACAAGGGACAAAGAGCACACTTACCCGTAGCGAAGTTCGTGGCGGTGGTGCAAAACCTTGGAGACAAAAAGGAACGGGTAGAGCAAGACAAGGTTCTATCAGAAGCCCACAATGGGTAAAAGGTGGCGTTGTATTCGCACCTAAGTCCAGAGACTTCTCAAAAAAGATGAACGCTAAGGCAAAAGAAGTTGCACTCTTCTCTGCGCTTTCACAAAAGATTAGAGATGACGAAGTAATATTCGTTGATGCTATCGCTGTAAAAGAAGCAAAGACCAAAGAAATGGCAGCATTCCTTAAAGCATTCAACTTGGAAAAGAGCGTACTCTTAGTTATGGATAATAACGACGAAGCAGTGCTTAGAGCAAGTGCAAACCTTGCAAAAGTATCAACTATTGCGGCAACGCAAATCAACACGTACGACGTTGTTAAAAATGCTAAGCTCGTAATTTCCAAACAAGCCGTACAACAAATCGAGGAGGTTTACGGAGAATAATGGCAGCACATGATATTATAATTAGACCGCTTCTTTCTGAAAAGAGTTATGCGGGAATAAAGGATAAGAAGTATAGTTTCGTCGTTGCAAAGAACGCTAACAAAACCCAGATTAAACTGGCAATCGAAGAAATCTTCGGTGTAAGCGTAGAAAAGGTAAACACGGCAAACGTCAGCGGTAAGTTGAAGAGACAAGGCAGATACGAAGGATACACTCCCGACTACAAGAAAGCCATCGTTCAACTTAAATCAGACAGTAAGTCGATTGAATTCTTCGATTCATTGTCCTAATTAAATGCGGAGGAAAGACTAATGGCTATAAAAAGATATAAACCGACTTCGTCAGCACGTCGTTTCATGACGGTAAGCGCTTTTGACGAAATTACGGCAAAAAAACCCGAAAAATCTCTTTTGGAAGACCAGAGAAAAAGCGGTGGTAGAAACGCACAAGGTAAAATCACCGTCCGTCATATCGGTGGCGGAAACAGGAGAAAATACCGTATCATAGATTTCAAGAGAATGAAAGACGGTATCCCCGCAACGGTAAAAACGATAGAATACGATCCCAACCGTAGCGCAAACATCGCACTTTTATATTATGCAGACGGCGCAAAGGCATATATTCTTGCACCTGTTGGCTTAAAAGTTGGCGACAAGGTAATGAGTGGTCCTACCGCAGATATCAAAGCAGGTAACGCACTTGCGCTTAAAGATATCCCCGTTGGTACTATGGTTCACAACATTGAAATGCAACCTGGTAAAGGTGGTCAGATAGCAAGAGCGGCAGGAATGAGCGCTCAAATCATGGCAAGAGACGAAAAATACGTAACGTTAAAGATGCCAAGTGGAGAAATGAGATACATTCTTGCAACTTGTAAAGCAACTATCGGACAAGTTGGTAACTTAGAACACGAAATTATCAGAATCGGTAAAGCCGGTAAGACCAGATATTTGGGAATCCGTCCCTCTGTTCGTGGTGTCGTAATGAACCCGTGCGACCACCCTCACGGCGGTGGCGAAGGCAAATCCCCCGTTGGTATGCCAGGGCCTGTTACTCCTTGGGGTAAACCTGCTCTCGGTTATAAGACTAGAAAGCATAAGAAGGCTTCCAACAAACTTATCATTACCAGGATAAATTAAGGAGAACGACATGAGTAGAAGTGTTAAAAAAGGTCCTTATGTAGAACCTAAACTCTTAAAGAGAATAGAAGAATTAAACGAAAAGAACGAAAAGAAAGTCTTAAAGACTTGGTCAAGGTCGTCGACTATATTCCCACAAATGGTAGGCCATACCATAGCGGTATATGACGGCAGAAAACATGTACCCGTATACGTAACTGAAGATATGGTAGGATGCAAACTCGGTGAGTTTTCACCAACCAGAACCTTTAAGGGACACGGCGGTACGGAAAAATCGACCGGTGGTAGATAATAGGAGGCGTAAAAATGGCTAAGAATATGAGAGAAAAGACCGCAAGAATTGCGGAAAATAAAGACAGACGCCCCAGAGCAATTGCTAAACATATTAGAATTTCACCTTACAAAGTAAGAGTGGTTCTTGATATCATTAGAGGCAAGAGCTATACGCAGGCAGTAGCAATTTTGGAAAACACTCCCAAGTCTGCATCAGAACCTATTAGAAAGGTATTGATGTCAGCAGCTGCGAACGCAGAAAACAATCTCGGAATGAGCAAGGATAACTTGTTTGTTGCAGCTTGCTATGCAGACCAGGGCCCCACGCTCAAGAGAGTAATGCCCAGAGCACAGGGAAGAGCGTTCAGAATTTTGAAACGCACCAGCCATATAACAATCGTGCTGGATGCTAAGGCTTAGGAGGAACGATAATGGGACAGAAAGTTAATCCGCACGGTTTAAGAGTCGGAATTATCAAGGATTGGGATTCTCACTGGTTTGTTGACAAAAAAGATTTTGCATCAAACATTAAAGAAGATAACGAAATCCGTAACGTATTAAAGAAGAAATACTATCAGGCTGCAATCAGCAAGATTGCTATTGAAAAGGCTGCAACGAAAATCACCATCACGATTTTCACCGCACGTCCCGGTGTTCTTATCGGCAAGCAGGGTAGTGAAATTGAAATAATCAAAAAGACGGTAGCAAAGATTTGCAAAGGTAAACAAATTTCTATCAACATTTCAGAAGTTAAAAAGCCTGATGCAGACGCTCAGCTCGTTGCAGAAGGAATTGCAACGCAACTCGAAAAGCGTGCTTCTTTCAGAAGAGCAATGAAACAGGCTATCGGCAGATGCATGAGAAGCGGAATCAAGGGTGTAAAAGTAACTGTAAGTGGAAGACTTGACGGTGCAGAAATCGCACGTAGCGAAAGTTATCACGAAGGTTCAATTCCTCTACAAACGCTCAGAGCAGATATTGAATACGGCTTTGCGGAAGCACACACTACCTTTGGTGTTATCGGTATCAAATGCTGGATATACAAAGGCGAAGTAATAGGTGCGCCCAAGAAGAAAAGTGAAGGAGGCGAAGCTTAATTATGTTAATGCCCAAGAGAGTAAAGAGAAGAAGAGTGCATCGTGGCAGAATGACTGGCAAATGCACCAAAGGCAATAAGATAGCATACGGCGAATACGGTTTAGTAGCAATGGAACCGGGTTGGATTAAATCAAATCAAATCGAAGCAGCCCGTGTAGCAATGACTAGATTTATTAAACGTGGCGGTAAAGTATGGATAGACATCTTCCCCCACAAGCCTGTAACGAAGAAACCTGCCGACAGCCGTATGGGTAGTGGTAAAGGTTCAGTAGAATTCTGGGTAGCAGTAGTAAAACCCGGTAGAGTACTTTTCGAAATGTCAGGAGTATCCGAAGACGTAGCGAAAGAAGCTATGCGCCTTGCAGGACACAAACTTCCGGTTAAGACCAAGTTTGTCAAGAAAGAAGTAGCGGTAGCAGAAGAAATTAAAGAAGAAGGCGGTGAAGGTTAATGAAAACGAAAGAGCTTCACGAATTAACGGTAGACGAATTGAACACAAAACTTAAAGAACTCTCCGAAGAGTTGTTTAACCTTCGTTTCCGTCACGCAATAGGACAGTTAGACAATCCAGCATCTCTCAAAACCTGCAAGAAAGATATTGCAAAGATAAAGACTATATTGAGAGAAAGAGAACTTGCTGCAAAGGCGTAGGGAGTAGAGAATCATGGAAAGAAATTTAAGAAAAGAAAGAGTCGGTATAGTTGTTTCCGATAAGATGGATAAGACGGTAGTCGTAGCCATCGAAGAAAGGGCAAAACACCCCTTATATAAGAAAACTATTAAGAAAACTCATAAATTCAAAGCGCATGATGAAGCGAATACTTGCGGAATCGGCGATAAGGTACTTATCGCAGAGACCAGAAAATTGTCTAAGGACAAGAACTGGCGAGTAGTAGAAATCATCGAAAAGGCTAAATAAGGAGGCGCACAATGATACAACCACAATCGAGATTAAAAGCTGCGGACAACTCCGGAGCAAAAGAATTGATGTGCATCAGGGTATTAGGCGGCTCGTTTAGAAGAACCGGTAATATCGGAGACGTAATCGTCGCAAGTGTAAAGACTGCAACCCCCGGTGGCGCAGTAAAGAAAGGCGACGTTGTAAAAGCAGTTATCGTAAGATCGACTAGCGGAGTAAGAAGAAAGGACGGAACTTACGTTCGTTTTGATGAAAACGCAGCAGTAATTATAGATAACCAGAAACAGCCGAAAGGCACTCGTATCTTTGGGCCGATAGCAAGAGAATTAAGAGATAAAGACTATATGAGAATTATCTCTCTTGCACCCGAAGTGTTATAAGGAGATGACTATGAAAGTTAAAAAGAACGACACAGTTTTAGTTATAACGGGTAAAGATGCGGGTAAAACGGCAAAAGTTTTAGCAGCAATGCCCAAGAATAACAAAGTAATCGTAGACGGGATAAACGTACAAAAGAAGCACAAGAAAGCAAGAAGTGCTCAGGACGTAAGTTCTATACAGAGCCAACCCGGTCCTATTGATGCATCAAACGTAATGGTAGTATGCTCCACTTGCAACAAGGCGGTTAGAGTAGCATATTCAATTGAAGGCGATAAGAAAGTGCGTATCTGTAAGAAATGCGGAGCAATTCTTGACGTAAGCAAGGAAGCAAAAGAAGTTAAAAAGGCTACCAAGAGAAAAACCAAAAAAGAAACTGCGGAAAAGCCCGCTGAAGAGAAATAAGACGGAGGTAATAGGAAATGGAAGCTAACAGAGTCAAAGCGTTATACGACCAAACGGTTGTACCCGCAATGATTAAGAAGTTTAACTACAAAAACGTAAACCAAGTTCCGAAACTCGTAAAGATTACGATTAACTCCGGATTGGGCGACGTAAAAGACAACTCCAAGAGCATACAACTTGCTCAGGAAGAATTGAAGTTAATATCAGGACAGAAGCCTGTTTTAACCATGGCAAAGAAGTCTGTTGCAAACTTCAAAATCAGAGAAGGCCAAAGCGTTGGAATGAAGGTAACTCTTCGTGGAACTAGAATGTATGAATTTTTTGACAAACTCATATCAATCGCACTTCCCAGAGTTAGAGACTTCAGAGGCGTATCGAAGAAATCATTCGATGGCAGAGGAAACTATTCAATGGGCGTAAAAGAGCAATTAATATTCCCTGAAATTTCATACGATCAAGTAGAAAAAGTAAGAGGATTTGACATTTGTATCACGACGACGGCTAATACCGACGAAGAAGCAAGAGAGTTGCTCGCACAACTTGGAATGCCCTTCCAGAACAAGTAAGGTTAAGGAGTTAAAAAAATGGCTAAGAAAGCAATGATAAATAAGCAGCAAAAGCCTGCTAAATTTTCCACCAGAGCCTACACCAGATGCAGCATCTGCGGTCGTCCGCACGCTGTACTCCGTAAATACGGTATTTGCCGTATATGCTTTAGGAATCTCGCATATAAAGGTCAGATTCCCGGCGTTAAGAAGGCTAGCTGGTAAAGGAGGAAATTAAAATGACAGACGTTATTGCAGATATGCTTACCAGAATAAGAAACGCTCTTATGGCTAAGCACGAAACAGTAGAAATTCCCGCATCAAACACCAAGAAAGCAATTGCAGATATACTCTTAAAAGAAGGATATATTTCAGGTGTAGAAATTCTCGAAGGTGTTCAGGGAACCATCAAAATCACCCTTAAATACGACGGTAACCAAAAGGTTATTAGCGGACTCAAAAGAGTTAGCAAACCCGGTCTAAGAGTATACGTAGGAACTGATGAAGTTCCCCAAGTTCTCGGTGGACTCGGAATTGCAATACTTTCAACGTCAAAGGGAATTATGACCGGTAAAGAAGCAAAGAAAGTTCATCAAGGCGGCGAAGTGCTCGCTTACGTTTGGTAGGAGGTATAAATTATGTCAAGAATAGGTAATGCGCAAATAGATTTACCCGCAGGCGTAACGGTTACCGCAAGCGCAAACGTACTTACGGTAAAAGGACCGAAAGGAACTTTAACACAAAGTTATGACCCCGTTATAACCCCCGTAATCGAAGGAAACGTTGTTAAATTCGTTAGAGCAAACGAATTGGGAACGACCAAAGCAAAACACGGACTTTACAGAGCGCTCTGCGCAAACATGGTAAAGGGTGTAACCGAAGGATTCAAAAAGAATCTTATCGTACACGGTGTAGGTTGGAAGGTTGCAAAACAAGGTAAAAAAGTAGTAATGAACGTAGGTTTCAGCCATCCGGTTGAAATTGAAGAAGTTGAAGGCATCACTCTCGATTGCCCCACTCAAACAGAAATCGTAGTAAGCGGTATCGATAAAGAAAAAGTCGGTCAGTTTTCTGCAATGGTAAGAGGCATTAGAGAACCAGAACCTTATCACGGATACGGAATTCGTTATAGCGACGAAGTTATCGAGAGAAAGGTCGGTAAAGCAGCTGGTGCAAAAGGCTAATAAATTTAAAGGGCTTTTAGTGGACGCACTTAAAGTTTTAGTGCGTCTGCCGAGTGCACTTATAAATGGTGCGAAAAGTTATTAAATAGGAGTAAAACTATGATTAACAAGATTAACAAGAATCAAGACAGATTAAAGAGACATAAAAGAGTCAGAGGAAAAGTCAAAGGTACGGCAGAAACGCCCAGACTTTCCGTTTATAGAAGTTTGACTCACATTTATGCACAACTCATAGACGACGTTAAGGGAAACACCTTGGTTACGGCGTCTACGCTCGATAAAGAACTTAAAGGAACTTTTGAAGGCAAAGACAGAAAAGCGCAAGCATTCGCAGTAGGCGAACTCATTGCGAAGAAGGCAAAGTCAAAGAAGATAGATGCAGTTGTTTTTGACAGAGGCGGATATCTTTACACCGGACGTGTTGCAGCATTAGCAGACGGCGCAAGAAAGGGTGGCTTGGAATTCTAAAAAATCAAGGAGAAAACTAAAATGGCAAGAGAAAATAATAGAGCGCCCAGAAAGGCGGAAGAAAACGACGGTTTAATTAAAAAGCTTATTTGCGTAAACCGTGTTACCAAAACCGTTAAGGGTGGTAGAAATATGAGATTTGCCGCACTCGTAGTCGTCGGAGACGGAGCAGGCAAGGTCGGATGCGCAATGGGTAAAGCAAAAGAAGTTCCCGAAGCAATCGACAAGGCAACGGCAAGAGCAAAGAAAAATATGTTCCCCGTAGCACTTTTAGGGACTAGTATTCCTCACGAAGTACTCGGAAAATTCGGAAGCGGTTTAGTGCTTATGATGCCGGCTGAAGAAGGTACCGGTGTTATAGCTGGTGGTCCCGTTCGTGCGGTTATGGAAGCAGTTGGTATTACCAACATCAGAACCAAATCACACGGAACTAACAACAAAATCAACTGCGTAAAAGCAGCTCTCGCAGGTCTTAAAGCTCTCAGAACAGCTGAGCAAATTGCAGCAATTCGTGGCAAGACCGTCGAAGAAATTAACGGTTAAGGAGGATTACTTTTATGGCAAGAGCAAAGAAAGCAGAAGCAGGCAAGATAAAAGTAACGCTTGTTAAGAGTACGATAGCAACTTTACCGCAGCATAAAAAAATCGTAGCGGCACTCGGACTTAAAAAAGTACGTTCGTTCCGTATTCACGAAGAGAATCCGTGTATTCTTGGAATGATAGCAAAGGTTAGCTACCTTTTGAAAGTAGAAAAGATTTAAGTTCGAAAAGATTACTAAATTTTAAGGAGTAATAAAATGAGATTAGGTGATTTAAGTCCCGCTATGGGAGCAACGACCTCAAAGAAGAGACTTGGTAGAGGAATTGGTTCGGGGCTCGGCAAAACCAGCGGTAAAGGACATAAAGGTCAATGGGCAAGAAGCGGTGGCGGTGTTCGTCCAGGATTTGAAGGTGGTCAAATGCCTTTAATTAGAAGAATACCGAAACGTGGCTTCAACAACCATTTTAAGAAGGTATACAGTATTGTTAATCTTTCTGTATTAGAAAATTTGGAAGCAAACTCCGTAGTGGATATGGAAGTTCTCGCTGAAAAAGGACTTATAAAAGTAATGAAAGACTGCATAGGTTTGAAAGTTCTCGGAAACGGAACTTTATCCAAGGCTATCACGGTTAAAGCAAAAGCGTTCTCAGCTTCAGCTAAGGAAGCTATTGAAAAAGCCGGTGGCACAGCAGAACAAATCTAACCCACTATAATCAGGGAGGGGCAAAATGTTTCAGACAATAGCAAAAGCGTTCAAAATCAAGGAAGTAAGAAATAAAATTCTTATAACCATAGCGCTTCTCTTCGTGTATAGACTCGGATGTTATATCCCTGTACCCGGAGTAGAAATATTTGATGGTTTAGGAAGTTATACTTTCCTTCAAATAATGAGCGCCGTATCAGGCGGAGCGTTGTCTTCGGGTGCGTTTTTTGCAATGGGTATAGGACCATATATTAACGCATCAATTATTATTCAACTTTTGACGGTAGGTATTCCTGCGCTTGAAAGACTTTCAAGACAAGGAGAGGAAGGAAAGAGAAGAATAAACACGTATACGAGAATATTAACGTTGGTATTAGCGATTGCTCAGGCAATAGGTATCCTCGTTGCGTTCAAGAGTTCAGTTAACACGGGAGCACTCTTCGGAAGTGAAGGTTTCCCCAGGTTTTTGAGCTTTGCATTCTTAGTAGTTGTATACACCGCAGGTGCTGCACTCGTTATGTGGCTCGGTGAAAGAATAACAGATTACGGTGTTAGCAACGGTATATCTCTTCTCATCTTCGCAGGTATTCTTTCAACAGCAGGTACTGCAATTTTGAATCTTATATTGCAACTTTTCACTGCAACCGCAATGACTGCCGCATGGCAACTTATCGGTTTCGTGATTGCAGCAGTAATAATATTCGGAGCAATCACAGCAGTTAACAGTGCAGAAAGAAAGATTCCCGTTCAGTATGCAAAACAAATTAAGGGAAGAAAAATGTACGGTGGACAATCGACGCATATTCCGATTAAAATCAATGCGTCTGGCGTTATGCCTCTCATATTCTCATTCGCTATTTTATCATTCCCCGATTTGATTATGAATTTAATCGGTGTAAGTGATAACTGGTGGTTAAGAAATATGGGTGCAGGTAGCTGGCCTTATACGATTGTGCTTTGCGTATTAATCTTATTCTTTTCATATTTCTATAATCAAATTCAGTTTAACCCGGACGACATTAGTAAGAGTATTCAAGGTAACGGCGGATTTATACCAGGGTATAGACCTGGCAAACCGACTGCGGATTATCTCAAAAAGGTATCAAACAGAATCACACTTTTCGGAGCGATATTCCTTGCAGTCCTTGCGCTAGTACCTTCACTCATCTTCAAGTCAATCGGCGGAGATAGTTTGGTTAACGTATTCAGTGCAACTGGTCTTTTGATTATAGTTTCAGTAGCGCTTGAATTTGAACAAGCACTTCAATCACAAATAATGATGAAACAGTATAAAGGAATACTTAAATAATTAAAGTTATGAAACTGATATTACTTGGCGCACCCGGTAGCGGCAAGGGCACACAAGCGGCGTATATAACCGACAAGTACGACCTGCCGCACATATCAACCGGAGATATATTCAGAGAGAATATAAAAAACAAAACGCCGATAGGCTTAAAAGTAAAACAAATAATGGATAGTGGCAACCTTTGTCCGGATGAACTCACTATTGAAATTATAAAGGACAGACTAAGTCGTCCCGATTGTGAGAAAGGCTATTTATTAGACGGGTTTCCGAGGAATGTTTTCCAAGCGGAAGAGTTGGATAAAATAATGGCTCCGGACATAGTGCTGAACATCAACGTTGAACTCGATAAAATCGAGCACAGAATAATCGGTAGAAGGAGTTGTCCGAAATGTGGTGGCTCTTTCCACACCGACTTTATCGGAAACGTAAGCATTTGTCCCGAATGTGGAGGAGAACTTGTAACTAGAAAAGATGATAACGAACAAGTTGTCAAAGAAAGACTAGGCGTTTATATGCAACAAACTCTTCCCCTCATTGAATATTATACAAATTGTAATAAACTTGTTAATATTGACGGAGACAAAGCGATAGATGAAGTCTTTAAAGAAATCGTAAAGGTTTTAGGTTAATGATAAAAATTAAGACTGAATCGGAAATCGCCAAAATGCGTGAAAGCGGAAGGATTACCAAAAACGTACTCGACCTAATTGGGAGAGAGATACGTGCGGGAATGACGACCAAAGAACTTGATAGAATAGCATATGAGTACATAACCAAATGCGGAGCATATCCGTCCTTTCTTGGTTACTCGGGCTATCCGGCATCAATTTGTTCATCTATCGATGAAATAGTTGTTCACGGTATACCATCTGACCAAACGGTTATAAAAGAAGGCCAAATCGTCAGTATAGACGTTGGTGTGGAATATAACGGTTGGCAAGGCGACGCAGCGAGAACATTTATGATAGGAGAGGTTTCCGAAGAGAAGAAAAAACTTGTTAAAGTAACCGAAGAGTGTTTTTTCAAAGCAGTGGAAAGACTCAAAGACGGAACGCCAATCGGCGATATCGGATACGCAGTTCAATCACATGCAGAAGCCAACGGGTTTTCCGTTGTAAGAGCGCTTGTCGGACACGGCATAGGAACGGAAATGCACGAAGACCCATCTGTACCTAATTACGGTAAAAAGGGAACGGGCATCCGCCTTAAAAAAGGAATGGTAATCGCAATAGAGCCGATGATAAATGCAGGAGTTTATCAAGTAGACTTTTTATCGGATGGCTGGGCGGTAAGGACAAGAGATAAAAAACCGTCAGCTCATTATGAAAACACCGTAGTTATAACTGATAACGGTGTGGAGATATTAACACTTTAAGGTGTAAGTATGAAAAAAATGATAAAAGTCGGAGATATTGTGCAGAGCATAGCCGGAAGAGATGCGGGAGAAAATTTACTCGTAATAAATCTTAGCGGAGATTATGCACAAGTTATAAACGGCAAAAGCAGAAAAATAGCCAAACCAAAAAAGAAAAAGGTAAAGCATTTAAAAAAGGTATTGAGTAGAACGTTAAGTGGCGTGATGCAAAACATACAAACGGGCAAACCAATTAGTAACCAAAAGTTACATAAAATGATAAAAGCCCAAACACAAAAAATAGAGGAGGATTAAGTTTGTGTCAAAGGACGACGTAATAGAAACCGAAGGCGTGATAGTTGAAGCATTGCCGAACGCAACGTTTACGGTTAAATTATCCAACGGTCACGTGATAACGGCATATATTTCGGGAAAACTTCGTATGCATTATATAAAAATTATTCCCGGGGACAGTGTAAAGCTTGAAATGAGCCCATACGATTTAACAAAAGGCAGAATAATTTGGCGAAGCAAAAACTAAAAACATAAACGAATTCCAAAGGAGATATTAAAATGAAAGTTAGACCCTCAGTAAAGCCTATGTGCGACAAATGCAAAGTAATTAAAAGAAACGGAAAAGTAATGGTAATTTGTTCAAAGAACAAGAGCCACAAGCAAAGACAGGGTTAACCCACGGCTTAAACCCTCTTGGGTTTAGAGTGAAAAACCAGCGAAAGGCAACTAGTAGCAAGTCATTCCATAGTGAAAGTGGTCTTTACGCATTAATATATACAAAAAAATATAAAAAAGAAAAAAATACGGAGGTATTTGCATGGCACGTATAGCCGGCGTTGATTTGCCTAACAACAAGAGAGTTGAAATCGGTTTGACCTATATATACGGAATTGGACTGACCACGGCAAAGAAGATAATCAGTGAGACGGGCGTAAATCCCGATACGAGAGTAAAAGATTTGAGTGAAGGCGATATCGCAAAACTCAGAGAATATATTGAACACAACCTTCACGTAGAAGGCGACCTTAGAAGTGAAGTAAGTCTTTCAATTAAAAGACTAATTGAAATTGGTTGCTATCGTGGAGTTCGTCACAGAAAGGGCCTTCCTGTAAGAGGACAGAGTTCAAAGAGAAATGCAAGGACAAGAAAAGGTCCTCGCCGTACAGTTGCTAAGAAGAAAACGGCAACAAGATAATGGAGGGAACGGATAATGGCAGTAGCAAAGAAAATCGTTAAAAAACGTAAAGATGTCAGAAAAGTCGATAAAGGACAAGCACACATTCAGGCATCATTCAACAACACTTTGGTAACCATAACCGATATGCAGGGTAACACCGTATCTTGGTCAAGTGCAGGAAGTCTCGGCTTTAAAGGTTCGAGAAAGAGCACACCGTTTGCAGCACAAATGGCAGCAGAAGCAGCAGGCAAAGTTGCAAGAGACCAAGGCATGCGTTCGGTAGAAGTATACGTAAAGGGACCTGGTGCAGGTAGAGAATCTGCAATCAGAGCGCTCACCAATTGCGATATGGAAGTAACTCTTATTCAAGACGTATCACCCATTCCGCACAACGGATGCAGACCGCCCAAAAAACGTAGAGTATAATGGAGGATAGATAAATGGCTAAATATACAGAATCCAAATGTCGTTTGTGCAGACGTGAGGGCGCAAAACTTTTCTTAAAAGGTGAAAGATGCTTTAAGGGCGTTTGCGCATTTGAGAAAAGACCAGTTGCTCCCGGACAACACGGTATGAGCAGAAAGAAAGTTTCCGAATACGGATTACAACTTCGTGAAAAACAGAAATGTAAGAGAATTTACGGCGTACTCGAAGGTCAATTCAGAAAATATTATGAAAAGGCAGACCGTATGAAGGGTATTACCGGTGAAAACATGCTTTCTCTCTTAGAAAGAAGACTTGATAACGTTATTTTCAGAATGGGAATCGGTTCTTCAAGGTCTCAGGCACGTCAGCTCGTTACACACGCACACTTTACCGTAAACGGAAAGAACGTAAATATCGCTTCTTACATGGTTAAAGTAGGCGACGAAATAGCTGTAAAAGAAACCAAGAAAGACAACAAATACTTTGCAGAAATCAAGCAGATGAAAGTTGGCAACATGCCCAAGTGGTTGGAATTTAACCCCGAAACTTTAACGGGAAAAATCATTGCCCTTCCTGTAAGAGAGGATATTGATATCCAAATCGCAGAGCATATGATTGTCGAGTTATACTCGAAATAATTAAATAAAATAATAAAATATCGATGGGTTTTTGCGGGGGGAAAGTTATGGTTTTCCACGCCTTGACAAGAATTCCCGCAATAACTAATATCGAAACTATTTTTTAAGGAGGTAAATTTCTTATGATGGAAATTGAAATGCCAAAAATAGCAGTGGAAGAAAATGAAGACAGAAGTTACGCAAAAGTTACTGTTGAACCTTTGGAAAAAGGTTTTGGTTTGACTCTTGGTAATGCGCTTAGAAGAATACTTTTATCGGCGCTTCCGGGTGTAGCAATCCAGAACATTAAGTTCTCGGAAGACCTCGGAATTAAGCACGAATTCTCCGCAGTTCCCCTTGTTAAAGAGGACGTTACGGAAATTATTCTTAACTTAAAGTGTGTTGCAATCAAGTCTAGCTGTATGGACAAGGATTACAAAAAGAACGTAAAACTTGTTAAGACAGGTCCTGCGGTGGTAAAAGCAGGCGACATAACTTGCGATTCTGATATTGAGATACTCAATCCCGACCTTTATATCTGCACTGTTGATGAAGGCGGAAAGATTGATTTAGAACTTACTGTGGGCAGAGGCAGAGGTTATCAAGGCGCAGACGAGCACAAAACCGATATTATCGACAATATAGCAATCGACAGTATCTATACTCCTGTAAAGAAAGTAAGTTACAACGTAACTGCAACCCGTGTTGGACAGAGTGTTGACTTTGATAAACTTGTTTTAGAAGTTTGGACAAACGGGGCGTTCTCCGGCAGAGATATCGTTAGTCTTGCTGCTAAGATAATGGAAGAACACGTAAGAATGTTCGTTTCACTTTCTGAACTTGGAAATATCGGAATTTTAGTTCCTGCTGAAATTGACACCAAGCAAAGAATACTTGAAATGACCATTGAAGAAATGGACTTATCAGTTCGTTCTTACAACTGCTTGAAGAGAGCAAATATTCACACAGTAGAAGATTTAACCAAAAAAACCGAAGACGATATGCTTAAAGTTCGTAACTTGGGTAAAAAATCCCTCGATGAAGTTATATACAAACTCGAAAGCCACGGCTTGAAGTTACAGGACAAGGAGGACTAAAAAATGGCAAGAAAATTAGGCGTTAACGCAACGCAAAGAATTGCGCTTATAAAGAATCAAGCGTCGGCACTTTTGTGGCACGGCAAAATTGAAACAACCGAAGCAAGAGCAAAAGAAGTTGCAGCATACGTTGCAAAAATCATTACTCTCGCTGTAAACACTTATGCTGACACCGTTGAATCTGAAGTAACGGTAACAGACGCTAAGGGTAAAGAGACCACAAAGACTCTCGTTAAGGACGGCGTTAAGAAACTCAACGCAAGAAGAAAGATAATGACTTTGGTTAACGACCTTCAAGAAGTTAAGGGATTCAAAGAAAGTAAACCCGACTTCAAGAAGAGAACCAAAGCTATCAAATATCCGCTTATCGAAAAGATTTTTGACGAGTATGCTCCTAAATATGCAACTCGTAAAGAAGAAAAAGGACAAGGTGGCGGATACACCAGAATCTACAAACTCGGACCTCGTAAGGGCGATGCAGCTGAAGTTGCAATTATCGAACTTGTTGATTAATTTGAAATTAACAACCGTGAATTTTCACGGTTGTTTTTCTTTTAAATCATAAGTATTATTAAACAAGAATAAAATTAAGTATGCAGTTGTCCGAATTATCAGTAAATAGAAAAGGAAAAATCATATCACTAACAAACAGTAACGGCACTAAAAGCGCCCTTAAAAGGTTGGGGTTGACAGAAGGAAGCGATATAAAAGTGATAAGATATTCTCCGTTTGGCGACGCTTTGCAAATTAAAATAAAGGAATTTTATTTAGCTATCAGGAAATCTGACGCAGATAAAATTAAAGTGGAAGAAGTTTGAACGACGTTATAGCATTAATAGGCAACCCTAATTGTGGAAAGACTACACTTTTCAATAAACTTACAGGAACGCACCAAAAGACAGGTAACTGGGCAGGAGTTACCACTGAAAAGAAAGAGGGTAAATATGTCAAAGATAAAAAAATAAAAATAATTGATTTGCCGGGTTTATATTCATTAAACGCACGTTCTGGTGATGAACGTGCTGTTCTTGACTATTTAAAAAAACAACCTCCGAAAGCAATCATAAACGTTTTAGACGGGAATTGTTTAGAAAGAAGCCTGTATTTAACCACAGAAGTAATTGAACTGGGAATACCTATGGTTATTGCTGTCAACTTTTCAGACGAATTAGATAAAAAAGGTGTCAAGGTAAATCTTAATATGATTTCCAAAAGACTAAAAACGCCCATTTTTTCCGTTTCTGCGCTTAAAAATCAAAATCTTGACAATCTAATGGCTTATACAATTACAAACTCTCAGACAGTTGAAAAACCCCCTATAACGGCACAGAACGGCGAGGTCGAAGAGAATTTAAGGTATGATTATATTAAGGGGGTGCTTAACGGCACTATTAAAAAAAAGAAAAATAATGAAAACAGCATAAGTGATAAAATAGATAAGGTAATACTTAACAAATATTTAGCGTTACCAATTTTCTTTACAGTGATGACTGTAATATATTTTCTTTCTATTCGTATAGGTGGAAGAATAGGAGAATTTGTTAGTGAATGGTTTGAAGGCTCTGCGCATAAGATATCGTTAGTTTTAGAATATAAGGGAGTGCCAGAATGGATTATATCCTTACTTTGCGGTGCTGTTATTAAAGGGATTGGACACATATTGGCATTTTTACCACAGATATTAGTGTTGTTTACTTTACTTAGTATTATGGAAGAAAGCGGATATTCGGCAAGGGTAGCATTCATTATAGACGGGGTGTTAAAAAGAATCGGCTTATCCGGTAAATCTTTTATTCCCATGATGCTTGGATGCGGGTGTAGCGTAACAGGCATAATGGCGAGCCGAACTGTTGAGGGGGAAAACGAAAAGAGAATGACGGTTTTTTTAACACCGTTTATGCCTTGCGGAGTAAAAACGGCTGTCTTTGGTTGGTTTTCATCCGTGTTTTTTGGTGGAAGTGCAATTTTAGCAACTTGTATGTACTTTTTGGGAATAATGGCAGTTGTTGTAGTTGGCAGAATATTGAAATCAACTAAAAGGTTCTCCGTTGCCAACGCACCTTTTATAATGGAAATACCAAAACTCAGAGTACCAAGAATAAAAGAAATATTTTTTGTGCTTTATGAAAAAACCAAAGAATTTACCGTAAAAGCCGGTTTGATTATATTTATTCTTTCTGTAATTTTGTGGTTTTTAAGGTCGTTTGGATTAAAGGGATACGTAGGCAACGCAGTAGAAAACAGTTTTTTATATTTTATAGGAAACGGCATAAAATACATATTTTACCCGTTAGGTTTTAAAGACTGGCAAGCGTCAGTTGCATTAATATCTGGGGTGATGGCAAAAGAGGCGGTTGTGGAAACTTTTCAATTGTTAAACGTAGATATGTCAGCGGTATTTTTGACACCTTATTCAGTTTATTCATTTTGCGCATTCGTATTATTATCGCCACCTTGCCTTGCTACTTTAACAACAGCATATAGGGAATTGAAAAGTGCCAAGTGGACGATAGCAATGATTTTAATGCAATTTTTTACTGGTTATTCGGTTGCATTAATCATAAACCTTTTAGGACTTTTAAAAGAAAGAGCAAACGGCTTGATTTTATCACTAATAATTGTTATAATATTATTAACCTTATTGATTTTATCAATAAAAAAATTAAGAAAGTGCAAATGCGTTTCGGGTTGTAAAGGATGCAAAGGAGGTAAATCGTGTCTGGCAAAGGAAAAACGTTATACGATTTAATGAGAGAATCTGAAAACAGGGAAGAAGATGCTGCATATCCCGAAGAATGGCTTGACGAACGCAAGATTTCACAAAAAGAAAAGTATTTTGAATATTACGACGATATAAAGTTAACTCCAAAAGATGATTGGTAAAAAATAGCACGGTGTAAGTTTTTACACCGTGCTATTTGTCTATACTGAATTTATTTTTGTATTTCATTTAACCAATTTATCATTTCAACCGCTAACAAATTCCAACTTTGAAAACCTTTTGTATAAACTGATTTGCCCGTTTCGGGATTATAATATTCGTGCATTTCACCGTTGCTTTCCAGGTCTTTTCCGAACATGGTTATAGTTTTTAATGCGAGTTCTTTGGCCTCTTCAACGTAACCGTATTTTTTCATTCCTGCATAAACGACGTAGTTGCAAAGACCCCAAATGGGACCAAGCCAACATGATGGATTATTTGAGGGGATTAAAGAATACATTTTTTCCATTTTCGAAAGTGAACGGATACCGTAATTAGCGCAAAAAGTTTTGTCGTTTAAGGCGTGTTCTTTAACCATACGTTCTGCTTGCTCAGGCGTTGCAATACCGCAATACATAGCCATAAATCCAGACCAAACGCCAATTCTCTGTATTAAGGTGCTGTAATGTCGAGGGGCACCTTTATGCAAATGTTGGGTAGGGTCGATAGGTAGTAAGTTAAGGTCAACGCTATAAAAAAATCCATCTTTTTCATCATAACAATGTTCTATAATAGCGTCTTTTAATTGTTTTGCCAAATTTGCGTAAATTGATGCCTTATCAAAGATGTTTAATTTAGACAATAATTCAGAAAAGGCCAATAATTCGCTATACATAAAACAGTTAAGTAGAATCGAGCCAGAACTTTTTGCTGGTCTGTAAAAGGTGCAAGGGTCGTTATCAACTCCGATGGCGTAATCGTTTACCCAAAAGTAAAGACCTGATTCGTGCTTGCAGTTGTTTTCGTAGTAATTTAAAAACTTTTCAATATTGTCTACATAAGGCTTAACCCAAGAAAAATCGTTGGTTTTTTTGCTGATAAAAAGCGCTCTTTGAGCAAGTAATGGTTTGTGTTGATTAGATGCTTCGCCTTTAATAAATTCCGGTCTGCTGTATTCTAAATTGATAAAGATAGGTATTCTGCCATCTTCAAACTGGTGGTCTATAAAATTGTAAAAACAACCTTTTTCAAAATCAGAAACGTCTTTGTCGTCAATATGTTCTAATGCTAGTTCAACGAACCAACTATCCCAATCCCAAAGAGAATCCCAATATCCACTTCCGGGAATTATGTATTTATATCTAAGATTTTCACTCGGTTCTATAAATAAATCTTGGTAATGTTTTTTAGCATAAGTTTTAATTAACTCTGAATATTTAGTAAAATCACCCATTAAATATCTCCTTTCTACAACAAATGTAATTAGTCATATTTCTTTTATTAGAAAACGAACTTTTAATTGATATTATAATATAATTAAAATAAAATACAATCCAAAAAGTTGCTGTCTTATAAAAGCAAGATTTTATATAATATTTATGCCTTGCAAAATTAATAAAAATGTAGTACAATAGAATAAAAAAACTTAAAAAGGCACTTATGAAAAAGAAATTTTTAAAATTATCATTATTTACGTTAATAATAGGTTTATTATTTTTATTGCTTGCATTTTTTGTTTTCCACTATGTAACTGACGAGGGTATAACGTTAGTATGGCATGCGGAAGCAAATAAGCCGTTTATAACCGAACTTTTCGGCGACTTCGGCGTGCTAAATTTAGCAACAAGTTTAGTAAGTTTACTAATAGCATTAATTTTTTACAAAAAAGAAAAATAATGCTTATATTACGGAAAGTGTAATATCCGTTTACACTATTTTTTGCATTGTATCTTTTTCTTAAAAATTTTATAGAGGTTTAACATTAAAAAAGGACACCTTTGTCGCTCTTCCCATAGGGAACCAGCGACAACTTAATAAATCCTAGCTAATTTGTTAGATTTGCTTACGCATGTAATATTACCTTACGGCAGTTATATTTGCCTAACGGTAAGTCGTGGATTTATTTAATATAACTTTGGCGAAAGCCAAAATATAACTGCTTGTGAAAACAAGCAATATAACTTTTAGCCACAAGGCTAAAAATATAACTGCTTACGCAGTTGGCGTTCGCTACGCTCGGCTAAACTTATTAAAACTTAATCTTTTGTGGATAAGAAATGCCCGCCATATTTCGCTTTTGCGAAGTATGGTGGGCTATGCTTTTGTTATGAACTAAAAATCCCTAAGGGAAGAGCCCTTTGTGATACTCTTTTTTCGTTGGCGGAAAGGATGGGATGCAACTACGCAAGCTCCGTTGGACTACCGTCCGAACGATGGGTTGAAATCAATCCATCACTATCCACGCAAGCAAAAAAGCCACCACCAAAAGGCGATGACTTTTTCGTTGGCGGAAAGGATGGGATTCGAACCCATGTGCCGGAAACCCGACAACCGCATTTCGAGTGCGGCTCGTTATGACCTCTTCGATACCTTTCCACAAGAATATTAAGTTGTAAACTCGAAAGGAGGCGAAATGCTCAACCGCATTACTGCTCCGCTATGGCTACGCAGGGCAAAGCCCGAGTTACAGGCTTGTTATGACCTCTTCGATACCTT
Organism: Christensenellaceae bacterium; assembly: GCA_045647765.1. Lineage (GTDB taxonomy): Bacteria > Bacillota > Clostridia > Christensenellales > Borkfalkiaceae > UBA1259. The sequence continues at coordinate 44,952 of JAZRMR010000016.1, read as the reverse complement.
TCCACAAGAATATTAATGAATGCTTCAACTTCTATAACATTATACACAAATTGTTTTGCAAAAGCAAATAAAAATTAAAAGAAAAAAGATTATCATTGACTTTTTTTTGTATAGGTTGTATAATTAAAATATTAAAAGGAGATTGATATGTTACCAGACGCATTATTTACAGTATTCGGAAGAGGGGTTACGATGTACGGGATATGCATAGCAGTGGGTATACTGGCGTGTATTGCAGTACTTTACGTTTACACTAAAAAGAAAGGTGTTCCCCCCGAAGTGCAAGATTACGTATTTTTTATAGCAATAATAGCGATTGCTGTAGGGTTTTTGGCCGCTAAACTTTTCCAAACGTTTTACAACTGGTTGGAAACGGGTAAATTTAATTTTTATTCGGCGGGAATAACCGTTATGGGCGGTTTAATCGGCGGAGCGGCAATGTTCTTGATACTTTACTTTGGTTTGGGTAATTTCGTGTTTAAGGGCAAAAAATCGGGATGGCATAAAAAGTATTTCAACGAAATATTTTTGGTTGCGCCTATATGCATAGTTATTGCACACGCTTTTGGAAGAATAGGATGCTTAATGTCTGGCTGTTGCCACGGAGCGTACTTGGGTAAAGAATACGTTTTTGGCGGAATGCAGATGAAAGCAAGCAATGGTTGGGGATATTACGTTCCTACACAACTGTATGAAGCGTTGTTCTTGTTTGTGTTATTTGCAGTTTTATCTTTTCTTTACTTTAAGCGTTACAATATCATTATGTCAATATATTTAATCGCATACGCTATTTGGAGAATGATAATAGAATTTTTCCGTACCGACGCAAGAGGTGCGGTAATACTGGGGCTTGCACCGTCGCAATGGCAATCAATTATATTTGTTCTTTTGGGTGTTGGGATATTAGCATTTTATATTTGGAAAAAAATACCGTTTAGATTACCTGAAAAACAAAATGAAGAGCAGGTAAAAGTAAAGGAAAAAGAATAATTAAAGACTATAAACGATAAAGGCTAACGAATAACTTTCGTTAGCCTTTTATACTGCCAAAATATAGCGTTTAACGCTTGTTTTTCTTTAATTGCGACCAAAGAATTATACCAATCTGTACCGGCGCACCTATAAGGAATATGGGCCAAAGATTGTAAGATAGAAAAACAATATACAACGCTCCGAGAATAGACCAAAGTAAAAAAGAGGTTATCAAAAAAGTAAATTTCCTTTTTCCCCAAAGCGAGTTAAAAACTAAAAGGACTACGAATGAAATGGGTACGGAAATAATAAAGTTTATCCAAGGAATGTCAGTGATATTAAAAATAGAGCAATAAACGAACATGACGGTTGCAATAATCCAAACGGTTAAAACCGAAAGAGCTGTTATTATTACTTTGTTTTGAACGTTTGATTTAATATTATACGTTTTATCGTAATATTCCGAAGGATTTTCGGTAATAATATAATCAACGCTAACACTGTAATAGTCGGCAAGTAGTTTCAAAACGTCAATAGGGGGTGTTGCATCCCCGTTTTCCCATTTGGAAACGGCTTTATCAGTATAATTAATTTTTTGTGCAAGACCCGTTTGAGTGAGTTTGTTTTTCAATCTTAATGTAGTTAAATTTTCTGCTATAATCTGTTTAATTTCTTTCATAGTGATTTGATTTTAACATATTTAAGAAGTAAAATCAAGGATTTTTAATAGTTTTCTACTTTTAGTAGATTAAATATTTGTCATCTACATAGAAGAGAAACCGTGTAGAAGGAGTGGAGAGTTTGATTAGATTATAATTAGGGTTGATATTTGTTAGTTTAGAGAAGTATTGCTTGTCAAATAAACAATTATCACATAAAATTGAATTGTCAACAAGTTTTGGGCAATATATATAACAAGGAGAATAAAATGAAAAAAAACATAATACCTTTGGTTTTTGCTGTTGATGATAATTACGTTCCCTTTTTAACAGTTGCGTTATCGTCTATAAAAGCAAATGCATGTCAAGGCAATTTTTATAAGGTTTACGTTCTAAACACAAAAATCAAGCAAGAGGATAAAGATAACTTATTCAAGTTTAACGGAGATAATATGAGCGTTGAACTTGTGGACGTTTGCGCTAGAATGGATAAAATAAGTAGCGATAAGATTCATCTTAGAGATTACTATACGCAGGCTATATATTATAGAATTTTTATTCCTGCTCTTTTTCCTGAATACGAAAAAATATTATACGTTGATTGCGACGTTGTGCTATTAGAGGATATTGCAAATTATTATAACACTGAGATAAATGATAATATATTCATAGCCGTTCACGAAGAGACAATGACGGTGATGGACGTATTTGGTCGGTATTCGGAAGGTTTTTTAGGCGTTAAAAGAGAGGATTATTTTAATTCTGGCTTACTACTCATAAACGTTAAGGAGTATTTAAAAAATTCAATCGAAGAAAAATTTATAGATTTTATGCATTCTTATAAATTTGAAGTTGCGCCCGACCAAGATTATTTAAACGTATTGACAAACGGAAGAGTTGGATATCAAAGTATAGGTTGGAATAAAACTCCGTTTCCACATATAGATTTTCCGGAAAATCAACTTAAACTCATTCATTATAAATTAGATTTTAAACCGTGGCATTATCAAGGGGTTAAATACGAGGAGTATTTTTGGAAATACGCAAAAGATACGCCTTATTATGATTCGCTTATTACAATGCGAGATAATTATACAAATGAGCAAAAGGTGAAAGATGCCGAAGCGTTTAAGAAACTTTGCCAAACGGCAGAAAGTTACGCAAAAACAAAAATTACGTTTAAGGCAAAAAAACAACGAGTGCGCTATAGAAATGAAGAGTAAAGAAAAGATAGAACTTATAAAAAAAATACGGAAGTATGAAAAAGAGGGATTGTTTAATAACGACGTAGAGAACGACCCTCAAACAAAAACGTTAATGCCGAACGAAGTTGACTATTTAGCGGAAAAACTTTCCACCAAATTTTGGACTTATATTGCTAACCGTAAAGCAGTTCAATTTTACGAAAAAGAAATAAAGAACAAAAACATGGTGATAAAAGAAGTCAAAGGTATAGAAAATTATCTTTCGGTTAGTGGTGGCGCAATTATAACTTGCAATCATTTTAGTGTGTACGATAATTACGCAATTTACAGGGCGATTAGAGATTATCTTCCAAAAGGCCACCAATTATACAAAGTAATTAGAGAGGGGAATTATACTAATTTTAAAGGGCTTTTCGGCTTTTTATTTAGGCATTGTAACACTTTGCCGTTATCAAGTAATACAGATACAATGAAAAACTTTTTAAAAGCCGTTTCAACCTTGCTTAAAAGAGGTGAAAAGATTTTGATTTATCCCGAGCAAGCAATGTGGTGGAATTATAAAAAGCCTAGACCGTTAAAAGACGGAGCGTTTAACCTTGCGTCGAGGAATAAAGTTCCTGTAATACCCGCATTTATAACGCTGGAAGATACAGACAAACTGGACAGGGACGGATTTTTTGTACAAGCATACACCGTGTGGTTTTTGCCACCCATATATCCCGACAAGGTTTTAACCAACAAAGAAAATGCAGAACAAATGAAAGATAAAAACTATAAACTTTGGAAAGAACTTTACGAAGAAGTTTATAAAATCGAGTTGAGGTATGACTGATTATGATTTTATACGTCAGCACTATATTGATTTCAATGGCGATAATTATTTTATGTAACGGTTTGTTTACCTTAGAATTGTTTGGGTTTGATATTTTTTACGTTATTTTGGCTGTCGTTATATCAACGGTGGGCGTAATAATAGTAGATTTAATTTTTGCATTTATTGTGCGAAGATTATTACCAAGCAAATGGTTTGGTGTTGACAAAAAGTGTTACGTGCCTAAAAAGAGAGAATGTAGATTTTATGAAAAATTAAAAATTAAGGCGTGGAAAGATAAGGTCCTTGAACTAGGGGCAGTAACAGGGTTTAGAAAGAACAAACTTGCAAAACCCGACAGTTTAGAGTATTTAGAACGATTTATCGTAGAGGCTAATTACGGAATAGTCGTTCACTTGGTTTGCGCTATCTTAGGTTTTTTAATAATTTTTTTCTATCCTTTAAAATATTTCCTATGCTTTGGTGTTCCGGTTGGTTTTGTTAACGCCGTTTTGAACATTCTTCCGCTTTTCATATTGAGGTATAATTTACCAAAATTACACACTCTTTACAAATACAACTTAAAAAAACAGCAAAGAGATAAAGAATAAGCAATTAACTTTAACCCCGAACAAAATTTCTGCGTTCGGGGTTTTTTATGGCTTTACATATCTACTTTTTTATTATATAATATAACTACATATAAACTCGTATAAGGGAAAGTAAAATGAAGTTTATACATTTATCAGACGTTCACTTAGATTCAAAGATGGAAACTTTACCTCTTGAAAAAGCCAAAATAAGAAGAGAAGAGGTTTTGTCTACGTTTGAACGTGCAGTGGAGTTTGCAAAGGAAAACGGTGTTACCGCCGTTATATTGGCTGGGGATATTTTTGACGGAAAGACGGTTAAAAATGGTACAAAGACTAGGGTGCTAAACGCAATAAGTTCAGCGCCCAGCGTTCATTTTTTGTATTTAAGCGGAAATCACGATGAAAGTTTTTTTGGGTCGGACGATATAATACCCGAAAACTTTTTTTCATTTGCCGATACGTGGGGACAAATAAATTACGGACCTGTTACTATTTCGGGTATCAGTATAACCCCGACTAATAAATTATCTCTTTACGATACTTTAATTTTAGACGAAGAGAAATTTAATATAGTAGCAATGCACGGGCAGATAGCCGGATATAAAAATAAAGACGAGCAAGCAGAAATTATTAGTATTCCAAAACTTAAAGGGAAAAATATAGACTATCTTGCGCTTGGGCATATTCATTCTTTTTCAAGCGGAGAAATAGACTTAAGAGGTAAGTACGCTTATAGCGGTTGTTTAGAGGGTAGAGGTTTTGATGAAACTGGGGAAAAGGGTTTTGTGTTAATCCAAACAAACGGAAAGTCTGCCGATTATAAATTTATAAACTTTGCAAAGCGCAGTCTTTATGAGGAAGAATACGACCTATCCTTGGATAACGAGTGGTATGATTCAGTTAAAAAAATTATTGAAATTTTAACTGAAAAATACAATCCCTCTTCGTTGATAAAGGTAGTATTAAAAGGTGAACACAAGCCGGATTTTGAAGTGGACAAAGACAGTTTAGTAAAAAAGTTAAACGAGATATTTTTTTATGCAAAAGTTTACGACAAATCTGGTCTGAAAATTCAAGAGGACGATTATATAACGGATAAATCTGTGAAGGGAGAATTTATTCGTGCCGTATGGGAGAGTGATTTAACTCCCGAGCAAAAAAACAAGATTATAACTTATGGGATAAATGCGTTAAAAGGGGAGGAAATATAAAATGAAACTTCTTAAATGTTACGTTTCCTCCTTTGGTAAGATTCAAGATTTTACTTATGATTTTTCAGATGGACTTAACACATTAAAGGAAGAAAACGGCTGGGGAAAGAGCACGCTTGCAACCTTTATAAAAGCAATGTTTTACGGTCTTAACGGGTTAAAGCGTTCTGTTTCGGATAACGAGCGGTTAAAGTTTAAGCCTTGGAATCAAACTTCAAGTTTTGGTGGATACGTCGAGTTTGAATGGGGACAAAATCATTATAAAATAGAAAGGTATTTCGGAAGTAAAGAATCAGAGGATAGTATCAAGTTATACGACCTAAAAACGGGTAGATTATACGCTAATACTGAAAATCTCGGTAAAAGAATATTCCAAATTGATGAAGAGGGTTTTTTATCAACAACCTTCTTTTCTCAAAAAGATTTTCAAGCAAAGAGCAACACCTCGCTTACGGCAAAGTATAACGCCGTTTGTGAAGCCGAGGATTCCGAGCGTTTTGACAAGGCGCTTTTAAAGGTTGAGGAAAAGGCAAAGACTTACAAATATAGAGGGGATAAAGGATTAATATCCCAAGAGAAAGCAAAACTTTTCAATCTAAATGAAGAAATAGAACGGGTTAAGACGGCGGAAAACACGGCAAATCTTTTAAGAGGGGAAATAAAAGACCTCGAAGAAAAAACCGAAGCAGTTAAAAGCCAAGCGGGAATATACGCTGAAAAGGTGGCTAAGGCGGGTAAGATTGAAGCAAATAACGTTAAAAAAGAAAGGCTAGCCGAACTTAAAAAAGAAAGACTTGAAAGTGTCGAAAAATATAACAATTTAGATGCCTTTTTAGGCGGAAAAAATATTTCTTCTGAAACGGTTAACGGTTATTATAATTGCGTAGAAGAACTTTCAGGGATAAGTAAAGCGCAAGATATAATAAGAGAAGAGATAAATTCGCTCGAACAAAAAATTGAGATAGAGAAAAAGCCTAAGAAAAGCAAAAAGGGTGTAATAGCGTTAGTTTGTGGTATAGCGATATTAATCTTTTCTATTGTAGGTTTTATAATCAACCTCTTAATAGGAATTGGTATTGGGAGTGTTGGCGCATTACTGACGGTAATTGGCGCAATTTTTAGTCTAAGTGAAAGTAAAAAAGACGACCCAAACGCAATATATAGGTCAATGCTTGAAGAAAAGAAAAAGCAAGAAGAGCAATATTTTGCAATAAGCAACGATTACAACCTAAAACTTTCATCATTTGCTCGCTCGTTTGGTTATCAAAACGCATGCGATTATAAAACGCTCATTTCAAAAGTTTTGAGTGCAATTGAAGAAAGAAAACAACAAAAAGAAAAGATAATCCAACTCGACAATGCAATCGAACAGATAAGCACACAACTTTTAGGAGAAGAAGAACAAGGTAAAGAAAATTTTAATCTAAACGAATTAAAGCAAAAACTTTTGGACGCTCAAAATTTATACTCTCAAAAAGCAAGTTTATTGGCAAGTAAGAAAGCATCATTGAAAAGTTATATAGAGCAGGTTGAAAGACTTTCTGATTTAGAGAGTAAAAAGGCAGAGATAACTGAGCGAATAGAAGAATATAAAAACGACTATGAAATTTTAAATCTTACTGCCGAATATCTAAAAAAAGCAAACGACAACCTTAAAACCAAGTATAAAGCGCCACTTGAAAACAGTTTGAACAAATACTTTGCGCTGGTTACAGGTGGTGAAAAAAAGGTTAAAATTGATATAGATTTAAGTGTAACCGTTCTAGAAACAAGTGGGGAAAAGGCGGTTGATTATTACAGTAAAGGCTATCAAAATCTCTTTGAAATATGCAAACGTTTTGCGCTTACGGACGTGCTATTTACAGGTGAGAAGCCCTTTATAATTTTAGACGACCCGTTTTTCAATCTTGATGATGAGAAACTAAAAAAATCACTTGATTTAATAAAAGAACTTGCAAAAGAATACCAGATTATATATTTTGTATGCCACGAGAGTAGGAGGGCATAATCAATGTCTTTTAAACTTAATTTTGAACTAGTGCCAGACGGATGTTGGTATTCAAACTTGCGTTCGATTTTATCAAGAGCGCAGTGGGATTTTGTAAAAAATGATGCCAAAGACCGAGCGGGCGGTAAGTGTAAAATATGTGGTAAAAAATCAAATAGATTAGAAGCGCACGAGCGTTGGAGTTACGACGAAAAAAATTGCGTTCAAAAATTAGAAGACGTTATCGCAGTTTGTAAAGATTGCCACAGCGTTATTCATATAGGCAGAACTCAACTCAAAGGAGATGAGGAGCGTGCGGAAAAGCATTTTATCAAGGTCAACGAATGTACTTATGCAGAATATCGAAGGGCGCTTGGAGTTGCAAATGAAGAACATCAAAGAAGAAACAGAATAAATGAATGGAAACTTGACTTAACTTATTTAAAAAGATATACAAACGAATGAAAATTTTACTTTAAATAATTAAACAATCAAAGGAAAACAATATGGAAATAATAGATGCACACGCACACATATACCCCGAAAAGATAGCACAAAAAGCAACGGTTGCAATAGGCGAGTTTTATAATATACCAATGGAGATGCCTGTGGGTACGGCGGAAAAACTTATAGAAGAGGGGAAAGAAGCAGGAGTAAATAAATTTGTTGTGCATTCGGTTGCAACAACGGCACATCAAGTGCGCTCTATAAACGATTTTATCAAGAAAGAAGTGGAAACGCACAAAGAATTTATTGGGTTTATGACCTTGCATCAAGACCTATCCGAAGAAGAAGTTTATGAAGAGGTAAATAGGTGCACAAAGAGTGGGTTTAAGGGAGTAAAACTCCACCCTGACTTTCAAAAGTTTTACATTGACGGTGAAAACGCCCAAAAATTTTATAAAATTATAGGAGATAAATTACCTATACTTTTTCATATCGGTGATGATAGATATGATTTCAGTAAGCCGGAGCGTCTTGCAAAGATGGCTAAAAAATATCCGCAAGTTAAATTTATAGCGGCACATTTTGGTGGTTATAGGTGTTGGCAAGAGGTTGAAGTATATAAAGACCTTAAAAACATATATTTTGATACGTGTTCTTCTCTTGCGTTTATAAGCGCAAAAAAAGCAAAAGAACTTATTGAGCAGTTTGGGGCTGAGAGATTTTTCTTTGCGACGGATTTTCCTATGTGGAGTGCTAAGGAAGAAATAGAGAGATTTAACAAGATTGAATTGACCGAAATGCAAAGGCAAATGATTTTTTCATTAAACCTTAAAAAATTGCTAAATATTTAAAATTTGGATTAAAAATACTTGACAAAAAGCTAGTGTTAAACTATAATTTTGACAAATATAAACGCAAAGATGGAAACAGACGGTTACGACCGATAAAGAGAGTTGGCGTTTGGTGCGAGCCAACGAGGGGATAAGCGTTACTCATTCCGGAGCGGAAACGGCGAAACAAGTAATCGTTTACGGTTAGCCCCGTTAAAAGCAATAAGTGGTCGAAAATATTCGGCAAAAAGGGTGGTACCACGGTTTTAAATCGTCCCGAACGTTATGTTCGGGATTTTTTGTTTTTAGGCTTAGTATTACTCTAAAATATGGGTGTTTTAACCACTAATTGCTTGACAACAGTTAAACTGTTATTATATAATGTTATATAATAAGAGTATCGTAACACAGAGGCGGAAACGGTTAATATTAGTCGTTTACGGGTAGTCCCGTTAAAGATAAAGAGTGGTCGGATTATTCCGACAATACGGGTGGTACCACGGTTTTAAATCGTCCCTGACGTTTAGTCGGGGATTTTTTTTATGATAACGTATTAACGGAGGTAAATTATGAAAAATTTAATTATTTCTGATATAACCTTAAAAACCATAGAAGATTTAGGCTTGAATCTTACTTTTAGAGAAAAACTTTCGGTAGTTAGTAAATTAGATGAATCAGGAGTAGATGCGATAGAATTACCATCGCTTAACGGAGCAAAGGAAAACGAGGTTATTTACCGCACAATAGCGTCAACCGTTAAGCAGGCAACCGTCAAGATAGTTGCAGGTAGCAGTGAAGAGGTTGTTCGTTCAACTTTCGATTGCGTTAAGAGCGCAGAAAAATTGTGTTTGCAAGTTGCTATGCCCGTTTCCACTCCTTTAATGGAATATAATTATCATCTCAAATCAGGAAATATGCTCCAAAAAATAGAGGAGTTAATAAAGTGTGCACGCTCTCTTTGTGAAAACGTTGAGTTTGTTGCAATAGACGCATTTAGGGCGGAAGACGGATTTGTTAAAGAATGTGCAAAAGTTGCGCAGTTATCTGGCGCAAGTAGCATAACACTCTGTGATGACGCAGGGGAGGCAACTTTTGAAAACTATTCACAAATGGTTAAAGAGATAAAAAGCGTTTGTCAACTAAAAGTGTTCGTTCAACCGTCGAATTTCTTGTCAATGGCATCTGCTTGCACCGTTGTTTCAATTAGAGCGGGGGTTGACGGTGTAAAGACTTCGGCTGTTGGAAATTATCTTTCCCCAGTTGTTCTTGCGGAGATTTTACGTGCGCAAAAATATAACTTAAATGCAAAGTCTAACGTAGACGTTACCAAAATAGGTGCAATAATTGACGTAATAAACGGCATCACCAAAATAGAACGAGAAGAAAATCAAGGTATAGACGGAGCAATTTTGGTCGAAAGCACTGCAACGCTAAAAGAAATTTCAAATGCGGTTAAAAATCTAGGCTATGAACTTTCAGATTCTGACGTTGGTAAAGTATTTGATGAATTTAAGAAACTCACGACCAAAAAAGAAGTTATAGACGTTAAAGAGTTAGAAGCCGTGATAGCAAGCACGGCTATGCAAGTTCCATCTACGTATCACTTGATAAATTACGTTGTCAACAGTAGTAATATAATACCGGCAACAGCAAATATAACGCTTGAAAAGAACGGCGAAAAATTTACCGGGGTATCAACGGGAGACGGACCTATTGATGCATCTTTTCACGCAATAGAACAAATAATCGGGCATCATTATGAGTTGGATGATTTCCAAGTTCACGCAGTAACCAAAGGAAGAGGTGCAGTTGGCTCTTCGATAATAAGACTTCGTGCTAATGGGAAATTGTATCCGGGAAACGGCGTTTCAACCGATATAGTCGGCGCATGTATTCGTGCTTACGTGAATGCGCTTAACAAGATTGTTTACGAGGAAAACTGATATGAAATTTGCATTTTCCGATAAGTTCGTTAAAACAGCGTCTTTTTTAGAACTGTGTAACGTCGCTTTGGATTACGGGTTTGATGGAATAGAAATATCAGACATTGACAAAGAAAAGTCGGCGCATTTTGACAGCGTTTTCCGCTCGTCTAAAACAACCGATTCTAAGCGTAAACTTGTTAATAGACATATAACCATACCCGTCGTTTGTTTTCCAGAGCAAATTGATTTAGATACCGACGGAGATAAAATAACCAAAACTGTGGAATATGCTTCGCTTGCATCAGCAGATGGAGTTATTATCAAATTTAAAAATCTTCCTCAAAACGAGCGTTTAGTGGAAATTTTAGGCGGAGCAATCAAAAAGGCAGAAGAACTTGGCGTTAGTATTTTAATAGAAACTTGCGGTCCGCTTGTAAACACGGATAAAGTGTTAGAGGTAATAAACGTTTTCGGCACGGCTTGTTTAAAAGTTTGCTGGAACATAAGAGAAACTTTTTTTAACGCAAACGAGTCTGCGGATACAACTATACAAACTCTCGGAGCATACATAGCATACGTCAGGTTAGGGGACAGAAAGAACGGTAAAGACGTTTTAATTGGAGACGGGGAATTACCAGTCGTTGATTTTACCAACGCTCTCCGTTCACTTAATTACGACGGATACATTTGCTTAATGGAATCGGGGGAAATAACCTCCTTTGACATATTATTGACTCATTTTAAGAGTTATTTGAGTTTGAACGCAACACAAGTTGCAAATAAAGAGACCTTTTATAATCGCACTAATACGGGAACGTTCCCATGGAAGAAGTATGACGTTTTAGATTTAACCTTTTCAGAGGTTTTAGATAAAATGGCAGAAAGTTATCCAAATCAATATGCATTTAAGTATACTACGCTTGATTATACGAGAACGTATTCTCAATTTAGAGAAGACGTTGATAAGGTCGCTGCTGCGCTCATATCTTTGGGCGTTAAGGCAGGACACCACGTCGCCGTTTGGGCAACCAACGTTCCCCAGTGGTTTTTAACTTTCTGGGCAACGGTAAAAATAGGCGCAGTATTAGTAACGGTTAACACCGCCTATAAAATTCACGAGGCGGAATATCTTTTAAGGCAATCTGACACGCATACGCTTGTAATGATTGACAGTTGTAAAGACTCCAATTACAAGGAGATAATAGAAGAACTTTGCCCAGAACTTAACTCAATCAAGACGGGCGAGCCACTTTATTCAAAAAAACTACCCTTTTTAAGAAACGTTATAACGGTAGGCTTTGAGATGAACGGCTGTCTTGAATGGAAAGATTTTATAAAGCGTAGCAATCTTGTTCCGCAAGAAGAAGTGCGTCGCAGAGCCTCGTTAGTAAAGCCTGACGACGTTTGCAATATGCAATATACTTCTGGAACGACAGGGTTTCCCAAAGGAGTTATGTTAACGCATAGGAATATCGTTAACAACGGAAAAATCATAGGCGATAGAATGGACTTGTCTACTGCTGAAAGAATGATGATACAGGTTCCAATGTTTCACTGTTTCGGAATGGTACTTTCTATGACAAGCACCATGACTCATGGAGGAACGCTTTGTCCTATGCCGTATTTTTCGCCAAAATCTTCGTTAGCTTGCATTAATTCTGAAAAAATAACTTGCTTTAACGGTGTTCCAACAATGTTTATCGCAATGTTTAATCATCAGGATTTTGCAAAGACAGATTTTTCACACGTCAGAACGGGAATAATGGCAGGCGCAAATTGTCCGCCAGAACTGATGCGAAGAGCGGCTGACGAAATGAATATGAAAGAAATCATAAGCGTTTACGGGCAGACCGAAGCGTCTCCCGGCTGCACTATGGGAGAAGTAAACGAAGATATCGACCACAGAGTGGAGACTGTTGGAAGCGCATTCCCTGGTGTTGAGTGCAAAATAATCAACCCGGAAACAGGGGAAGAACTTCCGGACGGTGAAAACGGAGAGTTCGTTGCAAGGGGATATAACATAATGAAAGGTTACTATAAGATGCCCAAAGCAACCGAACAGACCATTGATAAAGACGGATGGCTTCACAGCGGAGATATTTGTTGCCGAATGCCTGATGGATATTTTAAGGTTACGGGTAGACTAAAAGATATGATTATCCGTGGTGGAGAAAACTTATATCCGAGGGAAATTGAAGAGTTTTACTTAACCAACGAAAAAATAAGAGACGTTCAAGTTGTCGGTGTTCCCGACCAAAGATACGGGGAAGAGGCGTGCGCATATATAATCTTAAAAAAGGGTGAAAACTCAAACGAAGAGGAAATGCGTGAATACGGCAATAGTCATATGGCAAAACACAAAGTTCCCAGATATTTCGTATTTGTTAAAGAATTCCCAATGAACGCAGCAGGAAAAATTCTCAAATATAAAATGAGAGAAAATGCAATAGAACTTTTAAAAATAAAGCAGTGAGGTAAAAAATCATGCAAGAAATAAAAATAGTTAAATCGACTAATTTGAAAGAGAAACCCGATTTTTCAAAACTTGGGTTTGGTAAGTATTTTACCGACCACATGTTTGTAATGGAATATTCCGATAAAGATGGTTGGCATAACGCAAGAATAGTACCATTTGATTATATTCCTGTTCATCCCGCATCAACCGTACTACATTACGGAGCAGAGATTTTTGAGGGAATGAAAGCATACAGGACGGCAGATGGATATCAAATGTTCCGTCCGCTAGAAAACGTTAAGAGGATGAATGATTCGGCAGAAAGACTTTGTTTGCCTACTCTTGACGAAGAATTTACCTTAAAAGCACTTGAAACCTTGATAACTCTCGAATACGACTGGATACCCGACCTTCCGGGAACCTCTTTGTATATTCGTCCTTTTATGTTTGGTAACGACGAATCGCTTGGAGTACACGCCGTTCATAACGCAACTTTCGTAATCATACTTTCACCAGTTGGAAGTTATTACGCAGAGGGTATTAATCCCGTTAAAATCAGCATTGAAAGTGAAGACGTTCGTGCGGTAAGAGGTGGAACGGGTTATGCAAAATGCGGTGGAAACTACGCTGCGAGTTTGAGAGCGGGTAAGCGTGCTGAACAAAAAGGATTTACCCAAGTTCTTTGGCTTGACGGTGTTGAAAGAAAGTATATCGAAGAAGTTGGAGCAATGAACGTTATGTTCAAAATAGACGGCGAGATAGCAACTCCCATGTTGACGGGCTCAGTTCTTCCCGGTATCACGAGAAAATCTTGCCTAGAAATATTAAAAGAATGGGGATATAAGGTAAGCGAAAGACTTATATCGGTAGACGAACTTTTAGAGGCTGCCGAGAATGGAAAACTTGAAGAAGCCTGGGGAACGGGAACTGCGGCAGTAGTTTCTCCAATAGGTCATCTTTTCTATAAAGACGTGGACCACGAAGTTTCTGGCAACAAAATAGGCGATTTAACACAAAAATTATACGACGAACTAACGGGCATTCAATGGGGATTAAAGCCCGACACTCGTGGTTGGTGTTATAAGGTAAAAGTATAATGTTTTCTAAAAGAATAACCCTTTTTATGGGTCATTACGGGAGTGGAAAAACTTTTGTTTCGGTTAACTATGCGCTAGCACTTAAAGAATTAGGCAAAGAGGTAAGCATTTACGACCTAGACATAGTTAATCCGTATTTTAGAACGGTGGACGCACAAAAAATACTAGATGAAAAAGGCGTTGAATTGGTCGTTTCGCCTTATGCGGAAACCAACGTCGATATACCCGCAATGAACGCTAAATCGTATCAGATGGTTGACGACAAGAGTCGATTTGCTGTGGCAGATATCGGTGGGGACGACCGTGGGGCGCTTGCGCTTGGGAGGTTTAGCGATAAAATCAAAGCCGAAGGCGATTACGACGTTTTATGGGTGGTAAATAATCTTCGACCAGAAACTAGGGACGTTGCTGGCGCTCTATCAATCAAAGAAGAGATAGAAAGAAGTGCAAAACTTAAATTTACAGGGATAGTAAACAATGCAAATTTGGGCGACCAAACTGATGAAAATACCGTGATTGACGGCTTAAAGTTTTGCGAAGAACTTTCTAAAATTACCGGATTGCCTGTAAAATTTACTGCGGTCAGAAAAGATTTAATAACTGAAAAACTTAATGAGATAAAACAAATTTTACCGATAGAAGTAATAAAATACGGAAATTGGCTTTAAAGGAGAAAATTATGGCAAAAGTAACTTTTGACGAAGAGCGTTGCAAAGGGTGTGGGTTATGCGAAACCGTTTGCCCTAAGCAAATAGTTGCGCTCGCAAAGGAAAAAATCAATGCGAAAGGATATCATCCCGCAATGGTAACCGACCAAGACAAGTGCATAGGTTGTGCATTCTGTGCAACAATGTGTCCCGATTCGGTTATTAGGGTTGAAAAGTAGAGGTGTAAAATGGCAGAAAAAGTTTTAATGAAAGGAAACGAAGCGTTGGCAGAAGCGGCAATAATGTCGGGATGCAAACATTATTTCGGTTATCCGATAACCCCACAGACAGAGGTTGCAGCATATATGAGTAAGCGTATGCCCAAGGTTGGTGGAACGTTTTTACAAGCTGAATCGGAAATTGCCGCAATTAATATGGTAATCGGGGTATCCGCATGCGGTAAAAGAGTTATGACGAGTAGTTCAAGCCCAGGAATTTCACTTAAAAGCGAGGGTATATCTTATCTTGCTGGTTGCGAATTACCTGCGCTTATTGTAAACGTACAGCGTGGCGGTCCGGGACTCGGAGGAATACAACCCTCTCAGTCAGACTATTTCCAAGCAATAAAAGGTGGCGGACATGGTGATTATCACTTGATAGTTTTAGCGCCCGCATCAGTACAAGAAATGGTAAGTTTAACTTTTAAGGGTTTTGACTTAGCAGATAAATACAGAATGCCAAGTATGATACTTGCAGACGGAACACTCGGTCAAATGATGGAACCTGTAAGTTTAGATTTAGGCGAAGTAAAAGAATATTCAAAACCGTGGGCAACCACAGGAACGGCTACGCACGAGGGTAGAAACGTTATTAACTCACTGTCGCTCAGTCCTCAACAACTTGAAGAATGGAATATTTCTAGATATGAACGCTATAAGATTATCGAAAGAGATGAGGTAATGTACGAAGAGTTTATGATGGAAGATGCAGAATATTGCATAGTTGCTTTCGGTATTGCTGCAAGAATTGCAAAGAATGCAATTACAGAGGCAAGAAAACAAGGGATAAAAGTCGGAATGATTCGTCCTATAACTTTGTGGCCATTCCCAAAGGAAGCACTCAAAAAGGCATCTGAAAAGGTAAAAGCATTCTTATCGGTAGAACTCAATATGGGGCAGATGGTTGATGACGTTAAACTTGCAATTAACTGCTCAAAGCCCGTATATTTTTACGGAAGAACTGGTGGTGTGTTAATGACACCGGATGAAATCAAGAGTAAATTAGAAGAGATAGAAAAAGGAGATGCAAAAGAATGGTAGTATTTGAAAAAACAAAGGGACTTACCGATAATCAGTTGCATTATTGCCCAGGCTGTACACACGGAATTATACACCGTTTAGTTGCCGAAGCACTTGAAGAACTCGGCGTAACGGGAAAAACGATAGGTATCGCATCCGTAGGTTGTTCGGTATTCTCTTATAATTATTTTAACTGTGATATGATACAGGCGGCTCATGGAAGAGCACCTGCGGTTGCAACAGGTGCAAAGAGGGCAAATCCCGATAACGTAGTATTTACTTATCAAGGGGACGGCGACCTTGCTGCAATAGGAACGGCAGAAACCGTTCACTCTGCTGCAAGAAACGAAAACATTACAGTAATTTTCGTAAACAACGCAATTTACGGAATGACGGGCGGACAAATGGCTCCGACCACTCTTCCCAATCAAGTAACGCAAACCTCGCCTTACGGAAGAGACGTAACCGTCGTTGGGTATCCAGTAAAAGTATGCGAAATGCTTTCTCAGGTGGAAGGAGCGTCATACCTTGAAAGAGTTGCAGTTAACAATGTTAAGAATATAAAGAAAGCAAAACAAGCAATACTTAAAGCGTTCAAAAACCAAATTGAGGGCAAAGGCTTTTCGCTTGTAGAAGTTCTTTCAACTTGCCCGACGAATTGGGGACTTTCGCCTAAGGACTCGCTTAAATGGCTTGAAGAAAATATGGAAACACATTATCCTCTCGGCGTGTATAAAGACAAGTACAAGGAGGAGAAATAATATGTCAAAGACGACTAAGATGTTAATTGCAGGCTTTGGCGGACAAGGTATTTTGTTTACAGGTAAAGCCGTTGCATATACGGGACTCAAAGCAGGAATGGAAGTAAGTTGGCTACCATCTTATGGACCTGAGATGAGAGGTGGAACTGCAAATTGTAGCGTTACGTTAAGTGACCAACCTATCGGCTCACCCATAGTTGATAAACCAGACGTTCTAATTGCAATGAACTTACCTTCTCTTGAAAAGTATTTCAACGAGACGGAAAACGGCGGATGTATCGTATACGACAACTCGTTAATTAATAAAGAAATGAAGAGAGACGGCGTGTCGGTTTTTGGTATTCCAGCAACTAAAATGGCAAGTGATAACGGGTTAGACGGATTAGCAAATATGATAATCTTGGGTAAAGTTATCAAAGAAACAGAAATGTTAACTTTGGAACAGATAAAGACAAGTTTAACCCAAATGGTTCCTGCAAAGAAAGCGCAATTATTGGAAAACAATATAAAAGCAATTGAACTTGGCTACAATTATTAATATGTTAAAGAATAACGGCTTTAAGGTCGTTATTTTTTTATATCATTTTTTAGGAAAGTAGACTATTATTTATGAAACAAATAATTATTTGTGTCATAAAACAAGTCAAACGGCATATATTGAATTAGAAAAGCAAAAGGAGGATAACAATGTCGTTTTTCTGTAATTTTCAATCGGATAAATGTCCGGGGCAAATAAACGGAAATCCGCTTAACGGTTTATGCGAAAAGGTGTGTGTTCAAGCAAAAAAAGTATTTGACGCATGTATGCAACAAAGTCAACTGACCGGCATTGTTCTGGATATAACAGGACTCACGCCCGACAATCCTACATATCCCTTGACGTTTATAAGCGCAAAAAGTCTTACCTCGCAAGGAACGATTAGCAATTTATTGATAGAACCGTTATCTGAACGCCCGAATTGCGCTCGTGTAAGAGCAGACGTAACAATTCCCGTTTCGGTTGCTTATACCGATGCGAACGGAGTAGAGGGGGCGGCGGTTTCAAGCGTAACTGTAACTAAGGACGTAATACTAAATATTCCGTCAGCATCTATAATGCCGTATACGGTGGAAGCGGTAGTATCGCTCGTTTCGACACAAGGAACGACAACGGGAAACACGCAGTTTACCATAGATGCATGTGTTTCATTAATATTGAAAATCGTTATGGACGTTGAACTGTTAATTCCAGCATACGGATATGCGGCAATTCCACCGTGTCAAGAATACACGCAAGAAGTTTGCGCAGGATTTTTCGAATTGCCAATGTATCCCGAATAAGCGAGGGATATGAAAATAAAAGCGTAGGTTTTGCTTACGCTTTTTTAATTTTTAAAAGAAAATACTTGTAAAAAAAATCGTAGTATGTTATTATTTAATTATGAAAATATATGCGATAAGTGATTTACACCTATCGACAAACACCAACAAGCCCATGGACGTTTTCGGTGGGAATTGGGTTGGTTATATAGATAAAATCAGAGCCGACTGGCAAGAAAAAGTTACCGACGAGGATTTGGTATTAATAGGCGGGGACATCAGTTGGGCAATGAATATTGAAGATGCAAAAAAGGATATTGAACAACTTTACGATTTAAAAGGCAAAAAAGTCTTTATTAAGGGCAATCACGATTATTGGTGGAGTGGAATAGGAAAGGTTAGAGATATATTGCCAGAAAACTTTTTCGCACTCCAAAACGATAGTGTAAGGTTTGACGGGGTTGTTATTTGCGGTTCAAGATGTTGGAGTGTTCCGGGTGCTCCGGATTTTAAAGAGCAGGATAGAAAGATTTATCTTCGTGAGACCGAACGGCTTAAACTCTCGTTAAAGAGCGCAAAAAAAATGTTAATGGCGGGGGATAAACTTATAGCGCTCGTTCATTATCCACCTTTTAACGTCAAAAGAGAACCATCGCTATTTACACAAATTTTCGAAGAGAATGGAGTTGATAGCGTTATTTACGGGCACTTGCACGGCAAAAACGTTAGAGCGGACAAGTTTATTGTTAAAAATGGTATTAAATATTACCTGACTTCTTGTGATCAGGTAGATAATAAATTAACGGAGATTATATTATGACAGAAGTAAAGGCAGAAAGCAAGTTTTTAAGTTATCTTAAAAAAGCCCCCAAACGTTTTTTTATAACAGCGTTTTCGGGAATGGCTCAAGGGTTGTTCGTTACCCTCATTGCGGGAACGATACTTGCACAAATTGCAGGTTGGATAGGTGATAACTATATCGGAAACACCTTGAAATACATTGCAAATATTGCTAAATCGCTTATGGGCGCAGGTATAGGCGTTGGTATAGCGTATAGTTTGGGCAAGAATAAAATGCTGATTTTTTCCTCGGCAGTTGCGGGCATGGTTGGTGCTTTTGCTGATAAACTGTTTGTTGGAAGCGCAGGGTTTACAGTATTATCGTTAGGCGCTCCCGGTAATCCTATCGGAAGTTACGTTGTTACAATGTTAGTTGTTGAACTTGTAGAATTATATGCAGGAAAAACCAAACTTGATATTATTTTAATACCAATCGGAACGTTGTTGATTTCATTTGTTGGAATATTTGTTTCATATCCATTTATTTATATTATAAATCAACTGGGAACACTTATTGCAATTGCAACTGAAGTTACGCCTTTCTTCATGGGAATAATAATATCTGTTATAATGGGAATATTACTCACGATGCCAACCTCATCTGCGGCGATATGGGTTGCTGTTTCAACTCCCGTTTTAACTTCGTTAACGGCAACGCAAGCGCAAATAGATTCAATTCTTCTTGCAGGTGGAGCAGCAACGGTGGGTTGTGCTTGCCATATGGTGGGTTTTGCTGTTGCAAGTTATAGAGAAAATAAAATAAGCGGTCTTGTTGCGCAAGGTGTTGGAACAAGTATGCTACAAATTCCCAACATTATGAAAAAGCCGATAATAATGGTGCCTATGATAATATCAAGTGCTATCTTAGGTCCTATTTCGACCTGTGTTTTTGGACTTAAATGCGGTTCAAGTGGCGGTGGAATGGGAACGAGTGGACTCGTTGGTATTTTCGATTTGTTTAATTATACTTCGGGTGCACTTGGGATTATAGGTATAATACTTTTAATGATTATTCTTCCAGCAATCTTGAATATCGTAATAAGCGAATTCATGAGAAAGAAAGAATGGATAAAATTTGGAGACATGAAACTCCCTGATTAATTTATTAAACAAGAAAACGGTTAAATTGAATTTTCCTACGGGAAGAGCGGTTTAACCGTCTTTTTTGTTTATATGGTTTTAATTTTGTGTTTAATGGCATAATTTTAAATAAAAACCTTTTGGGGGCAGTATGAGTGGGCAAGTTGACGTAGAAGTTGAAAAATTAATTTTAGAAGGCAGAAAACGCCTTTCAATGACAGGTGTCGATTCGGTTGATTCATTTTCTGAAGAATGGTTAAAACTCACCGTGTCAGGAAGCAAGGTAACCGTTTTTGGCGAAAACATTAAAATCACCGCATACAACAAACTTTCAGGAACTTTGTCGGCAGACGGAGTGTTTAATGAGATTAAGTATAATCGCAAAAAAGTTCCAGTTATAAAAAGGTTGTTTAAGTAATGTTTGTATCAAGCGGTCAAATATACGTATTTTTGTCTTGTGTGGCGTTTGGCGGTGTGTCTGGTAGTGTAGTAGGCTTTAGTGAAAGCATAAAAAAAATCTGCAAAAATAAAATTTTATCGGTTATAATAAGCGTGATTTCGTTTATAATCGTTGGATTTTTGTATGTAGCCTACTCATCACGCATGAAATTTCCCTCGCTTAGATGGTATATGATAGTGGGTGTTTTGGCTGGAATCGTTGCATATTTTAAAAGTTTTCATATAATACTTGCAAAATGTGAAAAATTGATTTATAATATAATAGTAAAAATATTCTCAAAGGTGAAGAATGGACCAAGCAAAAGCAAAAAGAGTGATAATCGCAACGACGGTGGGAGCCGTGCTTCTTGCGGTAATACTGGTGTCCATAATGGTATATCAGTTAATATCAATGTCTATAAAAAATAACCAAATAAAAGAGTTAGAGTTAAAAATAGCAGAGTATAATTTACTCATAGAGCAAGGCGAAGAGACCAAAGAAGTTCGTTCAATGCGTTGGTGGATTGAAAGGGAAGCAAGAGAACTCGGCTATGTTTTTGCCACCGATAAAAACTTTGATTAACGCTATGAGATATGGAGTTATTGATATCGGTTCAAACTCGGTTAGGCTAATGATAAGCAACGGGGTAAATAGTGGTAAAAAACTTGTTAAAAACACTCGGTTGGCTGAGGGAATGGACGATAAATTTAATCTTCATCCGGTGGCGATAGAGAGAACTGTTGCCGCCGTTTCTTTTTTTGTTGAAGAGGCAAAGAAAGAATGCGTGGATGAAATTTTTATATTTGCTACGGCTGCGGTTAGAAAGGCTAATAATAAAGAGCAATTTACTTCAAAAGTAAAACAATCTTGCGGTATAGACGTTGACGATGTTTCGGGCGAGCAAGAGGCGAAATTAGGCTGTGTAGGGGCGCTTTTTAATGGCGACGGAGGAATAATTGACGTAGGTGGTGCAAGCACTGAAATCAGCGTTATAAAAAACCGAGAACAAGTGTATACCAAAAGCGTTGATATTGGAGCGGTCTTAATAAAAGACGAGTGTGGGCAAAATCACGATAAAGTTACCGCTTTTGTTAAAAGAGAGATAAAAAAATTCGGCATAGTGCCTAAAACTCAGTTTACAGCAATAGGCGGAACGGCAACAAGCGTTGCATCAATGTTAATAGGCGTGGAGCCTTATAACCCCGAACTGGTAGACGGGTTTTTGGTGGGGATAAAAGAATTGTCTGAATTGTCTGAAATGCTTAACAAAACGTCAGTTGAAGAGAGAAAGAAAATAAAGGGATTGCAACCTGAAAGGGCAGAAGTTATCGCTGGCGGAGTAACGGTGTTAAAAGAACTTTGCACCATGCTCAACATTGACCAGTTCCGTGTCAGCGAAAAGGATAATCTAGAAGGTTATTTAATTGAAAAAAGAGGAAAATATGACTAGAAGAACTAATATTATTAACAACGTAATAAGCATGGCGATTACTTTGGGGTGCTTATTTATAATGGTGTTTATTTGCAATCAAAGGTACTACGCAGACATGTGGGACGTTTTAGGTAAGTTTGCAATCGGCGCAATTATTGCTGGATTGATAAACACCTTTGCTCACGAACTTGGGCACGTTATCGCTGGCAAAAAAAATGGTTACGAATTTTCCGCTATGACCGTTTGGTTTTTTAAATGGTATAGGTTTAAGAATAGAATACGTTTCGACTTTGTCATGATGGGTGATGAGGCTGGATATACAGAAATGATACCCACAACGAGCGAGGGACTTGAAAGAAATTTATTAAAAATGACGAGGGGAGCGCTCGTGGCCTCGCTTATAATGATGATAATAGGTATACCGCCGTTGTTTATAAAGGGTTTGAATATATGGGTATTCTGTCTCTGGTCGGTGTTTTTGCCGATAGGTGCATATTTCTTCTTTGGTAACGCTCTTCCTATGGTTAATGCAGGAGCATATAACGACGGAGCGGTTATTAAAGGTTTAAAAACCAACGACCAGTCAATGAAAGTTGCCGTTTCTGTAATGAAGATACAAGCGCAAATGTATAACGGTAAAACTCCGTCCGAGGTTGATGAAAACCTCTATTTTGACCTTCCTCAACTCCCAGAGGACGACCCTAATTTTACCATTTTACTAAATGCAAGGTATAATTATTATCTTGATAAAAAAGATTATGAAAATGCGAAGAAAGTAAGTGATAGGCTTATGAGTATAGTTGACGATATACCAAAAGCATATGCCCTTGTCGTTAAAACGGACGCACTTTATAATGCTTGTACCTTCGATTATAACGAAGAGGTTGCAGACGACCTTATGTATGAATTAGAAAAATATTTAAATAAAATTAATTCTGCGTCAAACGTTCGAGCAAAACTTGTATATTTGCTTTTTGTTAGGCAAGAAAAGCAGGCGTTTGAGACCTTTTATAATAAGGGAATAAGAGAGGCTAAAAGGTGCAGAATAAAAGGCTATGGCAAGTTTGAAGCGACACTGTTTGACGAGATAAAAACAAAATTTTAAAAAAATAATAAAAGAAAAAATCAAATTTTAAAATTATGTTTTTTTAAATAATAAAAAAAAGATTAAAGGCTGTGCCTCATAGGTTTTTTTAACAGCATAAAAGGATGGCGAAAATTTCGCCATCCTTTTTTTATTCTACCAAAACTCACGCCTTTGCACACAAAGTATAGTGTGCTATACTTAAAAAAGTTCTTGATTAAAATGCTTGTATAAATTAATAATTGTTTTATTTCTTTTTATAGCATAGTTATATGCAATTTTTGTGCCACTATTACGTTTGGAGGGTGATAAGATATTGTGTTTAATGCGGAGCAACGTTAAATGGCGGAAAATCACCATCTGCGATATACGATTTAATTAAAGGCAGAACAAAATGCTCTAAAGTTTCTACGATAAAAGCCTTTTGTCAAGGTGCCGAAATAACGTTGTCGGAGTTTTTTGATAAAGACTATTTTAATGATTTTGAAGAATAATTGATATAGAAGAAAAACCACGAGCAACTGAATGCATCTCCTAAGAGTGTTCAACTTTAAGGGTGCATTTCAAACAGCCGTGGTTTTAATTTATGTGTTAAAATATAATTTATATAATAAAAAATTCCTATCAGAAAAGCGAAAATTATTTCGCTTTTTGTTTTTTTATCCAGAAATGTTTAAAGAGTGATAACATTTTGGACAAATCATTTTGGTTTTATCGGCGCAAGTTTTGCAAAAAAGCGTATTGCAGTTTGGACAAGAATATAAATTTCCTTGCTCAATATCGTTTTGACATTTTAAACATTTTTCCATAGTAAAGCTCCTTATACTTTTACTTTTATAATGTGTAATTTCACAAAATCAATACACCGAGAATTTTAATGATAGAGTTACCGTATTAAAACTATAAATAGTTTTAATTTTTTATAAATACGCTTGTAAAAAAAGGTAAAATATGTTATAATTAATCTAACGAAAATTTAAAGGTTTTACGGGTGCAAAATGGAAGAAAATTTAAAGCGTGAAGCAAATTACGGAGAAGAGCAAATTCAAGTGCTTGAAGGTTTAGACCCCGTTCGTAAAAGACCGGGAATGTATATAGGTTCAACGGACGTTAGGGGGCTTCATCATCTTGTTCAAGAAATCGTCGATAACTCTGTTGACGAAGCGAATAACGGATTTTGCGACACTATAACCGTTCAGATAAATGCAGACGGCTCGTGTACGGTTAAAGATAACGGTAGAGGTATTCCAACGGCAATTCACCATACGGAAAAGGTTTCTGCGGTAGAAGTCGTTTTAACCAAACTTCATGCCGGCGGAAAGTTCGGTGGTGGCGGATATAAAATTTCGGGCGGACTTCACGGCGTTGGTTTGTCGGTTGTTAACGCTCTTTCCGAATGGCTAGAAGTAGAAGTTTTTCAAGACGGAAAAAAATTCAAGCAAATTTATAACAGAGGCATTCCGCAAGCACCTTTAAAGGTTGTAGATACGGCAGATTTTACAGGAACGTGGGTAACTTTTATGCCGGACGACGAGATTTTTGAAACAACCGATTTTAATTACGACACTATTAAAACAAGGCTAAGAGAACTTGCTTATCTTAACAAGGGTTTAACCATAAAACTTATAGATATGCGCCCCGATAGAGAACAGCAAGACACTTTCTATTACGAAGGCGGAATAGCACACTTCGTTGAAGATTTGTGTAAAAATAAGAAGCCTATGTTTGAAAAGCCCGTTTATTTTGACGTGTTTTACGGTGATACCGAAGTAGAGGTTGCTATTCAATATACTGAAACGTATAACGAAGTAATTTACGCTTTTGCAAACAATATCAACACCGAAGAAGGTGGTACGCATCTTGACGGGTTCAAGAATTCACTTTCAAGAATAATCAATGATTTCGGCAAGAAACTCAACGTGTTTAAGGGTGATGAAAAGGTGTCTTCGGATGATTGTAGGGAAGGAATCGTTGCAGTCGTATCGGTGAAACTCACCGAACCGCAGTTTGAAGGTCAAACGAAAACTAAACTCGGTAACAGCGAGATGAGGAACTACGTAACCAAAGCAATGAACGAATACTTAGGCACGTTCTTTGAAGAAAATCCCGCAAAAACCAAAGAAGTTTTAATGAAGTGCATAACCGCTCAAAGAGCAAGAGAGGCGGCAAGACTAGCAAGAGAAAATACTAGAAGAAAGGGAGCACTCGAATCGACAACTCTTCCGGGGAAACTTGCAGACTGTTCAGATAAAAACCCTGAGTTTTGTGAAATTTTCATAGTCGAGGGTGATTCGGCAGGCGGAAGCGCAAAGCAAGGCAGAGATAGGCGTTTCCAAGCAATATTACCGTTAAGAGGTAAGATATTAAACGTTGAGAAAGCAAGGCTTAACAGGGTATTAGAGAACGAAGAAATAAGAAGCATGATAACTGCTTTCGGTGGTGGAATACACGACGATTTTGATGAAAGTAAACTTCGTTACGATAGAATAATATGCATGACCGACGCAGACGTTGACGGAAGCCATATTAGGATTTTACTATTAACATTCTTTTTCAGATTTATGCGTCCGCTGATTGAAAACGGACACGTTTATATTGCACAACCACCGCTATATAAAGCAACAAAAAATAAAGTAGATAAATATCTTTACAGCGATAAAGAATTGCAAGAATACCTTGCGGAAGTTGGGAAGTGTGATATTCAACGTTATAAAGGTCTTGGCGAAATGGACCCCGACCAACTTTGGGAAACTACAATGAATCCCGAAACAAGAACAATGCTTAAAGTAACGATGGAAGACGCTTTAGAAGCCAATGAAACCTTTGTTAGGCTTATGGGGGACGATCCAGAACTTCGTCGTGAATTTATTGAACAAAACGCAAAACTCGTAACAGAACTTGACGTTTAATTGAAAGGAGAAACACAAATGGCTAAAAAAGAAATAAATGCAGAATTATCTGCCGAATTTAAAGCTACTCTTGAAAAGACAAAACTGATAAACGTCGAGGTTAACAACGAGGTTAAAAAGTCGTTTATTGCTTACGCAATGGCTGTTAACGTTTCAAGAGCGATACCAGACGTTAGAGACGGAATGAAACCCGTTCATAGAAGAATATTGTATGCAATGCACGATATGGGTTTAACCAGTGATAAGGCGTTTAAGAAGTGTGCAAAAATTGTCGGTGAAGTATTGGGTAAATATCATCCACACGGAGACAGTTCGGTTTACGACGCTTTGGTTAGACTTGCTCAAAACTTTTCTATTAACTTCCCGTTAGTAGACGGACACGGAAATTTTGGCTCGGTAGACGGAGACCCCGCAGCAGCGTATAGATATACCGAAGCAAGATTGTCCAAACTTGCTAACGAAATGCTTAGAGAAATCGACAAAGATACGGTTGATTTTTATCCAAACTTTGACGATACCGAAATGCAACCGGTTGTATTGCCGTCAAGAATTCCGAATATTTTGGTTAACGGTGCAGACGGTATAGCGGTTGGTATGGCAACCA
Organism: Christensenellaceae bacterium; assembly: GCA_045647765.1. Classification (GTDB taxonomy): domain Bacteria; phylum Bacillota; class Clostridia; order Christensenellales; family Borkfalkiaceae; genus UBA1259. The sequence goes on along the minus strand of JAZRMR010000016.1, from coordinate 18,367 downwards.
ACATACCTCCGCACAATCTAGCGGAATGTCTTAACGGATGTATTGCCCTAATGGACAACCCTGAAATAACGGTTGAGGAACTTATGGAATACATTCCTGCGCCCGATTATCCCACTGGTGGCGTTTTAATGGGTAGAGCGGGAATTAAGCAGGCGTATAGAACAGGTAAAGGCGGTTTTGTTCTCCGTGCAAAATGTGAGATAGAAGAGTTTAATAACGGAACAAGAGAAAGAATAGTTGTAACAGAACTTCCGTACCAAGTTAACAAAGCAATGCTCATAAAGAACATTGCCGATATGGTAAAAGATAAGAGAATAGAGGGAATAAGCGATATCAAAGACGAGTCGGATAGACACGGAATGAGAATGGTTATCGACCTCAAAAAAGATGCGAACGCACAAGTGGTTCTCAACACCCTATATAAGCATACGAATTTGCAAGTAAAGGATGGAATTATCCTTTTAGCGTTAGTAGACGGCGAGCCAAAAGTTTTAGGGCTTAAAGAGATATTAGAGCATTACATTGCACACCAAGAATCGGTAATTGTTAGGCGCACTAAATACGATTTAGCAAAAACCGAAGAAAGAGAGCATATAGTAAAAGGTTTAGTAATAGCACTTGCAAACATTGATAGAGTTATTGAAATAATAAGGCAATCGGCAGATAAAAATTCTGCAAGTTTAGCCCTCGTTCAAGAGTTTGAACTTTCCGATAAGCAGGCGAACGCAATACTTGAAATGAGATTGCAAAGGCTTACTAGTATGGAGGTTGAAAAACTTAAAGAAGAACTTGTCGAACTTGACAATACAATTTTAGACTTGAAAGATATTCTTTCTAGTCCTGCGAGAGTTAAGGCTATAATCAGGGCGGATATGGAAGAGATAAAAGAAAAGTATCCCTCTCCGAGAAAAACAGAACTTTCCTATGATTACGGTGAGATAGATATAGCCGACATGATACCCGAAGAAGATGTTGTGGTAAGCCTAACTCATTTCGGATACGTCAAGAGAGTTCCCGTTGCAGAGTATAGAACACAACGCAGAGGCGGAAAAGGCGTAACTGCTCATAAACCAAAAGAAGAAGATTTTGTTGACAACATGTTCGTAACCTCCACGCACGATGATATTCTGTTCTTTACAAATAAGGGCAGGGTATACAGCATGAAAGGTTACATGATACCCGAAGGGCAGAGAATGGCAAGGGGCAGAGCGATTGTAAACTTATTACAACTCAGCGAAAATGAAAAAGTAAGAGCAATGATACCTCTTAAAGCCGGCACGGAAGGGTATATTGCGATGGCAACCATGAACGGTCTTATCAAAAAGACAGCGCTTACTGAATTTGCTAGTATTAGAAAGGTTGGTAAAATTGCAATCAGCATAGTTGAGGGAGATGAGTTGATTTCTTGTCAACTTACAACAGGAAATGATGAAATCATAATCGCATCACACGAGGGTAAATGCATAAGATTTAGCGAAAACGACGTTAGACCTATGGGAAGAGATACCCAAGGCGTTAGAAGTATAATGCTTAACGACGGCGATTATGCAGTGGATATGGCTGTAATAAAAGAAGGCTGTGAAGTAATTACCATGACTGAAAACGGTTATGGAAAACGTTCGGATTTAGAAGATTACAGGTTGCAAACCAGAGGTGGAAAAGGCGTTAAAGCAGGAATTTTCAACGATAAAACGGGTAAGCTTGCAAGTCTAAAACTTATATCGGACGGCGAGGATATAATGATTATAACCAGCAACGGCACGATAATAAGAGTCGCAGCGTCGGATATAAGTCGAATAGGAAGAGACACGCAAGGCGTTAGAATAATGAGAATAGAAGATTCCACAGTATCAAAAATCGCAATTACTCCTAAAACTGACGAAGAAGAGACTGCTGAGGACGGCGAAGTTTTAGAAGAAAATAATTAAAAAATCAAATACAAAGTAAAACCGACGGAAAGAATATCCGTCGGTTTTATACATTATTATCATAAAATTAAATTTTATGAAAATTTTTGACGCAAACAGCCTTTTTGTATTGACAAACGTATTTTTATTTTATATAATAATTAAGCGTTTGAGAGCAAGCGTGCTGATATGGCTCAGTTGGTAGAGCACATCCTTGGTAAGGATGAGGTCACCGGTTCGAATCCGGTTATCAGCTCCAAAACGGCGTAACGATAGTTGCGCCGTTATTTTTTATATAATTTTACAAATAAAACAAGCAAAAACACATGATGCGAATGAAGCAATTAAGGAAATTATTATAGGAGTAGTAAGTTTTTTGGTTTTAGCACCAGCAAAGTATACGGCGGCAACGTAAAAAACAGTTTCGCTACTACCGTAAATGACTGAAGCGCACCGAGAAATATAACTGTCAACGCCGTGAACTGAATATAATTCGGATAAAACGGCAAGCGACCCGCTTCCTGAAAATGGCTTAATTAAAACAAGTTTTGCAAGTTCTGTTGGTATTCCTAAGCCTCTAAACATAGGAGATAAAATTTTTACTGTTATATCGGATAAACCGCTTTGTTCAAAAAGTTCCGTCAAAACGAAAATGCTGACAAGGTAAGGAAAGACGCTTACAGCAAAAGGTACCGCTTGTTTTGCGCCCTCAGTAAAGGCTTCGTACGGCTTGACCTTTTTAAAAAGAGAAAAAATAAAAACGGCTAAAAACAATAGAGGAATAAGATATTTAGACACTTTTATCTCCTTTTCTTAACAAAGATTTTTACTAATAGAATCCCGATAACCGAAGATAACAAGGTGGAAATAAGAGTAGGGATTATAACGTCCGCCGGAGAAACTGAGCCAAATGACGACCTAAGCGCCATAACTGATGATGGGATAAGTTGAACGCTTGTAGCGTTTATAACAAAAAACATAGTAATAGCGTATTCAGTTCCAGGATATTTTTCAAGTTCTTGTATTGATTTAATCCCCATAGGCGTAGTAGCCCCACTCATACCCAAAACATTTGCTGAGATGTTTAAGGAAATAAAATCGTTTGCTTTTTCTGGCAGTGGACCGAATATAAATCTGTTAAACGGTTTAAGTAGTTTTGCAAATTTATCAGATAGTTTAGTTTTTTCAAGCAGAGAGAAAATTCCCATCCAAACTGCGTAGATAACAACCATTTTTAAGGCGAGAGATAAAGCCTTTTCTCCGCCGTTCAGCATTGCGGATAAAACCTTATCGGGCGAAGAATATATTAAGACAGCAGTTGAAATTGTAACAACAAGTATAAAAATTACGTTCATATTAAAACTTTATGCCGAATTATTGTTGAATATGCTGTGAAAATGTGGTAAAATAATGTAGTTAATATATCTGACTCTTAGTTTAAGGAGAGCAATAAGAAATGAAAGAAAAATTTTATTTAACAACAGCGATAGCGTATACTTCGGGAAAACCCCACATAGGCAACACTTACGAGGCGATACTTGCCGATAGTATAGCACGTTTTAAAAGATATGAAGGGTATGACGTGTTTTTTCAAACAGGAACTGATGAGCATGGTCAAAAAATAGAAGAAAAGGCATCATTGGCAGGCAAAACCCCGAAAGAATTTGTTGACGGCGTAGCAAACGAGATTAAAAGAATTTGGGACTTAGTTGGCGTTTCTTATGATAAGTTTATAAGAACTACTGATGAATATCACGAAAAACAAGTTCAAAAAATATTCAACAAATTATTCGAAAAAGGAGATATATACAAAGGTTCTTACGAAGGGTGGTATTGTACTCCTTGTGAATCTTTCTGGACAGAAAGTCAGTTAGTTGACGGAAAATGTCCCGACTGCGGAAGAGAAGTTAAAAAATCACAAGAAGAGGCATATTTCTTTAAGATGAGTAAATATGCCGATAGGTTAATGGAATACTATAACGAACATCCCGAATTTATTCTTCCCATTTCTAGAAAGAATGAAATGATTAATAATTTCTTGAAGCCAGGTCTTCAAGACCTATGTGTTTCAAGAAGCACGTTCAAATGGGGAATCCCAGTGGATTTTGACCCAAAACACGTCGTTTACGTATGGCTTGACGCTCTTACTAACTATATTACGGGCGTTGGTTATGATGCTGACGGAAATCATTTAGAAGATTATAACAAACTTTGGCCGGCAGACGTGCATATTATCGGGAAAGATATAATAAGATTTCACACTATATACTGGCCGATATTTTTAATGGCGTTAGATATTCCTCTTCCTAAAAAGGTGTACGGACACGGGTGGCTTTTGCAAGACGGCGGAAAGATGAGTAAATCTAAGGGTAACGTTATGTATGCAGACGACCTTGTTGAATATTTTGGAAAAGATGCCGTTAGATATTACGTTTTAACAGCAATGCCACAAGATAATGATGGGCTTATTTCTTGGGAATCGGTGATTGAGACTATAAATAGCGACCTTGCAAACGTATACGGCAACTTGGTTAGCAGAACTATCGCAATGTCTAACAAATATTTTGGCGGAGTAGTCGAAAACACAGGTGCTGATGAGGAAGTGGATAACGACCTTAAAAACACCGTGCAAGGTGCAAAAGAAAAAATTGCTAAAAAAATCAACGATTACAAGGTCGCAGACGCTATAGCGGAAGTGATGACAATTTTCCGTAGGGCAAATAAGTATATAGACGAAACAATGCCGTGGGCACTCGCAAAGGATGAAAGCAAAAAAGATAGATTAAAGACTGTTCTTTATAATTTAACCGAAACAATCGTAATAGGAACTTCGCTTTTAGCACCGTTTATGCCGGATACAGCAAAAAAAGTTGCATATATGATAGGAGTACCGCTGAGAGAATACGTAGACCTTGAAAAGTTTGGCTTAATAAATGAGATAAAAGTAACTGATAAGCCGGAAATTCTTTTTGCAAGGCTTGACAGCGCAAAAGTTATGGAGAACGTTAACAAAATGATAGAAGAAAGAAGAGAAAAAGAAACTAAGGGCAATGTCGAAAAAGTTGAGCAAAAGTCCGAAGTAAAACTTCACGACCATAAAGAAAAAGAAGTAATAGATTTTGAAATTTTTGACAAAGTACAGTTAAAGATTGCAAAAGTTATAGCGTGCGAAAAGGTGGAAAAGAGCAAAAAACTCTTAAAACTTACCGTAAAACTTGGAGAGGAAACGAGAACGGTTGTTAGCGGAATTGCATTAAACTATACCCCCGAAGAGTTGATAGGCAAAAAACTTACAATGATTACCAACTTAAAACCCGTTAAACTATGCGGAATTTTGAGCGAAGGAATGATAGTTTGCGCAGAGGATAGCGAGGGTAAGATAGCATATTTAACCCCAGAAAAAGACGTTGAAGACGGGAGCTGTATTTTTTAATGTTTATCGACACGCACTGCCATTTGCACGACGAAAAGTTATTAGATACACAAAAATTCGTTGACGAATATTTAAGAGACGGAGTTGAAATTGTAATTAACGCCGCCTGTTGCGCAAAGACTTCCGAGATGGGAAAAGAATTATCGGAAAAATACACGTCTGTTTATTTTATGACGGGATGTCATCCTAGCGACGTTTTTGGTTTTAACGAAGAAGAATTTTCTAGAATAGAAAAACTAACCGCTCACCCAAAATGTGTGGCAGTTGGCGAAATAGGATTAGACTATCATTGGGAACCTTTTGACAAACAAAAGCAGGCTGAATGTTTTATAAAGTTAATAGAACTAGCGGATAGTAAAAATTTACCCATTTCAATACATTCTAGGGACGCAACGGCAGATATGCTTAAAATACTAAAAGATAACAAAAGTAAACTGAAAAACGGCGCAGTAATGCATTGTTTTTCAGGAAGCAAGGAAACGGCATTAGAAATCTTGAAAATGGGAATGTATATATCTTTTGCAGGGCCACTTACCTTTAAAAATGCTAAAAATTTGGTTGAAGTAGCAAAATACGTTCCTATTGATAGATGCTTAACCGAAACCGATTGCCCATATCTTGCACCACATCCGCTTAGGGGGACGTTGAATAGTCCAAAAAACGTATCACTAGTAACGGCGTGCCTTGCAGAAATTAAGCAAATGGAAATTGAACGCTTGGCGTTAGAAGTGATGAAAAACGCAAAAACGTTATTTAAAAAACTTTAAAACAAAATAAAGTCGAAAAATGTTTTCGACTTTATTTTGAATTAAAATATTTGTCATTTGTTAAAATGGCTTTGTAAAGAATTTCTCTTTACGATATTATTATGGGTAGCAATCACCAGATTATACAAAAAAGAACAAGGTAAATTATGGCAAAAAAACCTCTAAACAAACTTCTATCCGAGCATAACGTAAGACTAAAAAAGGTATACGGACAAAATTTTTTAACTGACCAAACTCTGCTCAATGAAATAGTAGAAAAAGCCAACGTAACCGAAAAAGACGTGGTTTTAGAAATTGGTTGCGGAGCGGGGGCGTTGACAAGCGTTCTTGCTCAGCATGTAAAAAAAGTAGTTGGTTATGAAATAGATTTATCCCTTAAACCTTTGCTAAACGAAGTGTTGGCGGAGTTTGACAACGTGGAAATAGTTTTTTCAGATATTATGAAAAACAAGTTATCGGATATAGAGAAAAAACTAGGCGGGGAATACGTTTTAGTTGCAAATCTTCCGTATTATATAACCACGCCCATAGTAATGCGCTTTTTAGAAGAGGCAAAAAATCTTAAAGCAATGGTCATTATGGTACAAGAAGAGGTTGCAGAAAGGTTTGCAAGTGGCAAAAGTAATTCTGATTACGGAGCAATCACTGTTGGAATAAATTTAAGAGGCAGTGCAGAAATAGTAATGTTAGTTCCAAGAGAAAAGTTTACTCCACCGCCAAACGTTGATTCTGCGGTTGTAAAAATCACGTTAGACAAAAACAAGTTTATGGGCGTGGATTTTTCCTCGGTTAGAGAGGTGGTTAGGATAGCCTTTTCAAGTAGACGAAAAATGCTTGTCAATAACCTTATGAACGGATATAAGATTCCACGAACTCTTGCGGAAGAAATACTAAATCAAGCCGAAATATCTTTGACGGCGAGAGGGGAAAATCTTGATGCCGAAGAATATGTTAGGCTTACTAAAATAATTAAAAGTAGGATATAATATAATGAGTCAAAAACAAACTCTCGTTCTTGCGAGTGGTAATAAGCATAAAATAAAAGAAATACAGCAAATGTTACCCGACTATGAGGTGGTTGGATATAAGGATTTTGGTTTAGATTTTGAAATAGAAGAAAATGGAAAAACATTTTACGAAAACGCATTAATTAAAGCAAAAACCGTTAGCCAAGCATTAAATTTACCAGCTCTTGCAGATGATAGCGGAATTTGTGTTGACGCATTAGGCGGTGCACCTGGAATATATAGCGCAAGATATGCAGGAGATGGAAACGACGAACATAATAATAATTTACTATTAAAAAATCTTGAAAACGCAACCGATAGAAGTGCAAAGTTTGTGTGCGCAATGGTTTTTTATAAGCCTAGCGGTGAAATTATTTCTGCTATGGGTGAAACGTTAGGCAGTATTTTATATGCTCCTGAGGGTGAAAACGGTTTTGGTTACGATCCCATATTTTTTAGCAAGGACTTAAATAAATGTATGGGTATTGCAAGCGCACAAGAAAAAAATTCAGTTAGTCATAGGTTTAGGGCCATTAAGGGTTTAAAAGAAAAATTGAAATGAAAACCGCTGTAATTTTATCCGATACGCACGGTAATATTTCGGGGATTGAAAAATTGCTTCCGATAATAAATGAAAACGATTTTTTAATTCATCTTGGAGATTGTCAACAAGACTTGTTGCCGTTTAATAGCGATATAAAAGCAAAGTTGCTTTCCGTTAAAGGCAACTGTGATAACGGAGATGAAGAAGTTGTTTTAAATATAGAGGGAGTTAAAATATTCATAACTCACGGAAATAAATATGGTGTTAAAAAAGATTTATACAAGTTGTTTTTAAGGGCAAAAGAATTAGGTGTAACCGTCGTTTTTTATGGGCACACGCACCAGTCTAACATACAACAAATAGACGGTATAACCTTTGTTAATCCGGGGGCATTTTCCGGATATAGTGAAAGAAGTTACTGCTATTCAATTTTTCATAAGGGGAAAACAACTAATAAAATAGTAAGCATAAATTACTGAGAGGAAAAAATGAAAGTATATAAAGGTGTTAACGAGCTGGTTGGTAACACACCGCTAGTTGAAATAGATAGTATTGAAAAAGATGAAAATCTGTTAGCAAAAATATTCGTAAAATTAGAATATCTAAATCCCGCAGGCAGTATTAAAGATAGGGTTGCTCTTCACTTGATAGAACAAGCAGAAAAGAGCGGTAAACTCAAAAAAGGTGGAACGGTTATTGAGCCGACAAGCGGTAATACAGGGATAGGACTTGGAGCAATTTGCGCCAAAAAAGGGTATAATTTAATCTTGACCATGCCCGAAACAATGAGCGAGGAAAGGAGAAAACTGCTTAGGGCATACGGGGCAAAAGTAGTGTTGACAGACGGTGCAAAAGGAATGGAAGGTGCTGTTCGAGAAGCAGAGAGATTAAACGCTGAGATAGACGATAGTATAATAATCGGACAGTTTGATAACCCGTCAAATCCGCAAACACACTATTTAACGACAGGAAAGGAAATTTATCAGGATACCGATGGAAAAATTGATATTTTGGTTGCTGGAATCGGCACGGGCGGTACGATTAGCGGAGCAGGTAAATACTTAAAAGAAAAAAATCAAAAAATACAAATAGTAGGATACGAGCCGGAAAGTTCACCGCTTATAACTAAGGGTTGTGCCAGAGCGCATAAAATTCAAGGAATAGGCGCAAACTTTGTGCCAAAAAACTTTGATAAAAAAGTAGTTGATATAATAAAAACCGTGTCGGATAAAGATGCATATGAGTATGCGAGAATTTTAGCCAGAAAAGAAGGAATATTCGTTGGCATATCATCGGGCGGAGCGGTAAAGTGTGCAGTAGATTTAGCAAAGCAAAAAGAAAACGAGGGTAAAATAATAGTTGCTATTTTACCCGATTCAGGGGATAGGTATTTATCAACCGACCTATATTAAATATAAAACAATTAAAAACACAAAAGAAAAAGCCACCTAAACAGGTGGCTTAAAGTTTACAAAACTTATGCTCTTTCAACTTTACCGCTCTTTAAACATCTCGTACAAACGTATTGTTTAGAAACGGTTCCGTTCTCACTTTTAACGCTAACTTTTTGAAGGTTTGCTTCATAGAGCTTGGGGGTTTTACGGTTAGAGTGGCTAACCAAATTACCAGAAAGTTTACCTTTTCCGCACACGCTACATACTTTACTCATATTTATTATCCTCCGTTTTGGGTCGTTTTACTTTTTAACAAACAATACTCTATCATATTATCCACAAAAAAGCAACAAAAATGAGCGGTATTTAATAAAATTTTAAAGTAAAAAATTTGTTTAGCAGTAAAAATTTTTAATATATGCGGTTAAAGTGTTGCAAAAAGTGTGTAAATATTGTAAAATAAAAACAATGATTATAGTGAGGTAGTTATGTCTGTAAAAACTAATAACATATACGGGAGGATAGCGATATCGGATAAAACCATAGAAAGGTTTGTTTCGCACGTAGCAATGGATTGCTATGGTATCGTTGAGTTCGCATCAAAAAACATAATAGACGCAGTTGTTAGTTTTTTAAAGTTCGGGTCGGAAGTTAAGGGCGTGAAAGTGCGTTCTTCGGGAGACAGAATATTTATAGACGTAACGGTAATAGTTAAATACGGCGTATCGATAAAAGCAGTTATAGAAGCACTTAAAGAATCGGTAAAGTATAAGGTAGAACGATTCACGGGAATGCTTGTCGATACGATTAACGTCAAGGTAATGGGCGTTAAAGAATAATTTAAAATTGTCTTAATGTTTGAGGTTAATATATGCAAAAAACAATAAACGGAGCAATGTTAAAGTCAATGATTTTGACGGCGGCAAAACTCCTTGAAATAAATAGAGTTAATATAGACGCACTAAACGTATTCCCCGTCCCAGATGGAGACACGGGAACAAATATGTCTCTTACCTTTCAATCGGCGGTAAAAGAATTAGTTAATTGTCAAAGTAATAAAATTCAAGATATAGCAGAGGCTGTTTCCAAAGGTGCTCTTAGAGGAGCGAGAGGAAATTCGGGAGTTATCTTATCACAAGTGTTGAGAGGCTTTTGCGCAACGCTTAAAAAAGCAGAAGAAATTGACACCAAACTTTTTGCGCAAGCGCTTATGGCTGGTGCAGAAGTTGCATATGGCGCAGTGTCTAAACCAAAGGAAGGAACAATGCTTACCGTTGCGAGAATGGTTGCTGAACACGCACAAAACGTTCGCAATAAGTGTAAGGATTTCGAATCGTTCTTGCCTGAACTTATTTCTTCGGGTAACGATGCGGTTGAATTAACACCAACTCTACTTCCCGTACTTAAAAAAGCGGGTGTCGTTGATGCTGGTGGTAAAGGTTTAATGTGTTTATACGAAGGTATGCTCAAAGCGTTTAACGGCGAAAGTGTAGGTGAAGCTTCAGTGGTTGCTGATGATAAGAGCACAGATACCGTTATGGAACACGCAGAGATAATGAGCCTTGGCAGTATTGAATTTGCATATTGTACAGAGTTTTTTATCATTAACTTAAAGAAAAAGACGACTCTTGCAGATATAGAAAGACTTAGAGAAACGTTAATGACAATCGGGGATTGTGTTATCGTTATAGGTGACTTAGAGTTTGTAAAAGTTCACGTACACACAAATCAGCCAGGTAGAGCGCTTAGTGAAGCGTTGGAACTTGGCGAACTTGACAAATTAAAGATTGAAAACATGCTCGAACAAAACCGTGCTCTCATAAAGAAATATGAGGCTGAAAAGAAAGAAATGGGCATGATGGCAATTTCTGCTGGAGACGGAATCACTAGCATATTTAAGGATTTAATGGTAGACGCTGTTATAGAAGGCGGTCAATCAATGAATCCGTCTGCAAACGATATTGCAAATGCGGTTGCAAGAATTAACGCAGATAACGTGTTCGTTTTCCCCAACAATAAGAATATAATTCTTGCGGCAGAACAAGCAAAATCACTAGTAGAAAAAAAGACTATACACGTTATACCTACAAAGGATATACCGCAAGGTTTTGCAGCGGCACTTGCTTTTAACCCCGAACTTTCGGTAAACGAAAACAAGGCAAATATGATACACGCTCTTGACTCTGTAACTACAGGTCAGGTAACTTATGCGGTAAGGAATACAAAACTTTATGGTTTTGAACTTAAAGTTGGAGACATAATGGGTCTTGATAACAAAAAGATTCTTTCAAAGGGCGACGATATAAATGAAGTTACCATTGAACTAATTGAGAAATTAAGGAGCGGTGAAGAAATAATCACTCTTTATTACGGTCAAGAAGTCAAAGAAGAAGACGCTGAGAGATTAAGAGATGCGATAAGTGAAAAATATCCCGAATGTGACGTAGAAATTCATTATGGTGGACAGCCGATATATTATTACTTTATAGCATTAGAATAATCAACACGGGGAAAGAGAAATCTTTCCCTTTTTTGTAAAAAAATAGTTATGGAAATATCAAAGATACGTGGAATAAGCGAAAAGCGAGAGCAAGAACTAAATAAACTAGGCGTGTTTGATACCGCAGACTTAGTGCGGTATTTTCCTCGTGCATATCTTGATTTAAGAGAAAAGCAACTTTTAAAATTTGCTTATCATAATGACGTGGTGTTAACCGTTGCAAAAGTTTTATCCGTTCCAGTAACGTTAAATTATAGGCGTGGCGGAATGGTAAAAGTATCGTGTGAACAAGAAGGATATTATTTTTCGGTCGTATGGTTTAACCAGCCGTACGTTGCAAGCAAATTAAAAGCGGGAGAAGAATATCTTTTTTATGGAAGAGTGCAGAATAGGTACGGAGAGGCAAGTTTGGTTAATCCAACGTTTGAGCCAATCGAAAAGGTGTTTAGGCTTAAAGGCATAGTACCACAATATACTATAAAATCAAATTTAACACAAAAGGTTGTTAGAGACGCAATTAAACTTGCAGTAGATTTGGAAAAGCCGAAGAGTGTTATTCCTAGCGATTTACGAGAGAAATATAATCTTAAAGATTTATTTTGGGCGTATAAAGAAGTCCACAATCCACATAGTTTTGACAATCAAAAACTTGCGTCAGACACGATAGCGGTAGAAGAATATTTTGCATTGATTTCGGCGTTTAAGATTATTAAAGGCGGAAGAGAGCAAGTTAGGATAAATAAATATAACTGTTCTGCAAAAGAACTCTTATCTTTTATAAGCACTCGATTTCCGTTTGAATTTACAGACGGGCAGAAGGCAGCTGTAAACGAAGTTTATTCCGACATGACAAGCGCATCTGTAATGAATAGGTTGATGCAAGGGGACGTAGGTAGTGGTAAAACGGCAGTATCGTTATGTGCGCTATTTATTGCAGTGAGTAGTGGATATCAAGCGGTTATGCTTGCGCCAACCGAGGTGTTGGCAAGACAAAATTATCAAGCGGTAAAAAAAGCCTTTCCTGATTATAATGTGGATATTTTGACAGGGTCAATGACTGCCAAAGAGAAAAAGGATATAAAATCGGCTACAAAAAATGGCATTATTAATATATTGGTCGGAACGCACGCTTTAATTCAAGACGATTTGGAGTTTAAGAAATTGTCTCTTTGTATATGTGATGAACAACAACGTTTTGGTGTTGCGCAAAGGAGCAGTTTGTTAAGCAAAGGCATAACCCCAGACGTGTTAGTGATGAGTGCAACACCCATTCCAAGAACCTTGTCATTGATATTTTATGGAGATTTAGACGTAACTACAATAAAGGATAAACCAAAGTCTAGAATTCCCATTCAAACGAATATAGTTCCTAGTGAGAAATATAACGACATGTTGCAGTTCATAAGGGGAGAGATTAAACAAGGCAGACAAGCTTATTTCGTATGTCCCAAAATAGAAGGGGATGAAGAAGGGGCGGTGATAAGCGCAACAGAATTATTCGAAGATTTGAAAGTTAAGTTGCCAGATATAAGAATAGGCTTGTTACACGGCAAAATGAAGGACAAGGAAAAGAATGCCGTAATGACAGATTTTAAGGATAAAAAAGTTGATTTTCTTGTGTCTACAACGGTAATAGAGGTAGGAGTAGACGTGGCGGATGCCTCGGTTATGGTTATATATAACGCCGAACGATTTGGGCTTTCGCAACTGCATCAACTTAGAGGGCGTGTTGGGCGTTCTGATAAAAAAAGTTATTGCTTTTTATTAACCTCAGTTAAAGAGGGAGTAGGCTTAGAACGATTAAAAATTCTAAAAGATAATTCTGATGGTTTCAAAATTTCCGAACACGATTATAAACTTAGAGGGGCAGGAGATTTTATGGGAGACCGCCAAAGCGGAAAATTCATGAGTGATTTAGGGCATTTAAATTATTCCACTGAGTCTATTTTTTTAGCAAAAAAGATAAGCGACGAGTTTTTTTCTAGCGGAAGAAATATCGACAAAGTAAAAGAAATTGCAATCAAAAAATTTCAAAGATTAAAAGATATAACGTTAAATTAAAAGTATAATCATACTAAAAGCGTCTAAAAGCAAAAACTTTTAGACGCTTTATTTTTTGTTCGTATTAGTAATTTTTTTATTTAATTTTTCTATAAATTGACCAAAAAACAACTAAAATTTGTAAAGGGATTCCTATTAAAAAAATTTCCCAAAGCGTTTTTGGTGCAGAGGGTAGGCAAATTAGAAGTGTCAAATACACCGACAAAATCAACGTCCACACCAAAATAGAAATAACGAATGCAGTGGTAATTTTTTTATTCCATACCGAAGATAATACCAAAAGCACGATAGCGGTAACGGGCAGAGCGTAAATAAAAGAAAGCCAAGTATTTTCAATAGAAGGAATAATTATATGAATAAATGCGTAACAACATATTGCAACAAGCCATACAAGACCTATTGAACAAATGGAAATAATCGTTCTTTTTTTCTCAATAATCTTTTCTAAAAAAGGTTTTTGCGGTTCTTTCGGTTCAGATATCAAAGTGTCAATAGTAACGCCGTAAAAATCTGCTATCTGTTTTAAAACGTAAAGGTCAGGGAAAGATTCACCACGCTCCCATTTAGAAACTGCTTTATCCGAATAAGACAGTTTTTCGGCAAGTTCTGCTTGTGTTAAAGAGAGAGATTTTCTGTATCTAATTAAATTTTCTGCAAGATTTTGTTTTATATCCATATCATTATAATATCACAAAAACGTTGACAAATCAACTATTTTTGCTTGATAAATACTGATATTCTACAATTAGTAGAGTTAATATTTTTTATTCTACACAAGCAAAAAAAATCGTAGACATAAAGGAGGTGTAAAGAAGTTGAAATTAGATAAAAATTTGTGCTATATTAAAGAAAAAACGGAGGCTAAAAGTGATAGCAATATCTGTTGAAACAACTGCCGATTTAACAAAAGAACTAATAGACAAATATCAAATAAAGGTAATACCGTTTACCATACAGTTAGGGGATAGAACGGCGCTTGACGGAGAGATTACTACTGATGAAATAATTTCGTTTGTAAATCAAACGGGAATTTTGCCAAAAACGAGTGCAATAAACGAGTATCAATACACTGAACATTTTGAAAACTTGCTAAAAGAATATGACGCTGTAATACATTTTTCATTATCGTCAAGTATGAGCATGGCTTGTTCTAATGCAATAAGAGCATCAAAACAATTTAAAAACGTATACGTTATAGATTCAATGTCTTTATCCACCGGAATTGCACTTCTTGCTCTATATGCAAAAAGTCTTGCAGATACGGGTAAACCTGCTGAGGAAATATATGATTTATGTTTAAAGAGAGTTCCGTTTATTCAAGCAAGTTTTGAACTTAAACGTTTAGATTATTTATACAAAGGTGGAAGATGTAGCGGTTTGGTATACTTTGGCGCAAATCTTCTAAAAATTCGCCCTCAAATTTTAGTTGAAAACGGAAAGATGGTTACGGGCAAAAAGTATAGGGGTAACTTTAATCATATAGTTAAAAATTATTGTCAAGACGTTTTGGAAAAGTTTGATAATCCAGATTTAACTAGGGCGTTTTTAACTTATACTACGGCAAACGAAGAGGCAATAAATACAGCAAAAGAGTGTTTAATAGATAGAGGCTTTAAGGAAATTTGTGTTACAAGAGCGGGCGGTACTATTACAAGTCATTGTGGAGAAGATTGCCTTGGAATATTATACTTAAACGACGGTGAAATTTAACAAAAAATTAAACTTATATGTTTACTCCTTTCAAAAATTGAGAGGAGTTTTTATTTTCTAAACGCTTGAACGTGTATATAGCGAGCATAGTTAGTAGGGTAGTATTCGATAGGTAAATTTAACGCATCTCGTGTATGAGCACATACAAAAATTTTTCCGTCAGTTATTCTTGATATAAATAATGAATGATAAAGAGTAGTGGGGTTTTTTCCAAGTAATATTAAATCTCCTATTTGTAAATGACCAATTTCAACTTGATATCCGAAAGGACCGCTTGATTGATTTGTTGTTATAAATCTAAAAAACTCGTTAACTCCTGTCCAAGCAGGGGCACGATCGGTAATAGAGTTATAATACCACCCGTTCTTAGAATAGTTCATAATTTTTCCACCGGCAAAAAGGCATTGAGAAATAAAATTAGTGCAGTCTCCGCCTAATCTGTCGAAATTATAATAAGATTTGTTTCTTTTATTCGCCCAAGTCATAGCGTAATTGACCGATAAAAGTCGGTTATATGTGATTTCTGACATAATATATAATATTCAAAAAACCTCGAAGAGGTCAAAAATTGCATAAAATAAAATAAATTCATATATTTATTCAAAAATATAAATAATTTGCAAAAAAAAGTAAAAAATTTCAAATTTTATGCAAAAAACATTTGACAAATACGAATGATGAAAATATAATAGTGGTACAAAACAAAAAACGAGCGACGGAACAAGCCGTCGAAAGGAGAATTATTATGAAGAAATTTTTAGCACTTATTCTAACATGTTTGTTGTTACTAACGTGTTGTGTTGGACTCACCGCTTGTGGTGATAAAGCCAAATACGTTGCAAATGCAGTTGAAGGCGTTGAAGGTGAAGAGTTCGGATTTGCAATCGGTAAAACATCAAGCAATAAAACTGAAATTCTTGCAGCAATGAACAAAGTAATTGGTGAAGCAAATCTTGAAGACGTTATCAGTTACTTTACTGCAATTTACGAAGAGAAAACCCCAACTGTAACCTTAAATTTCCCAGACCTATCAGATAACACGGCTGGAGCTCTTAACGTTTATACGGAATCTGGCTTTGCACCATTTGAATTTGTAGACGATAATGATGACGTAATCGGCGTTGATATATATTTAATGTCATTAGTTTGCGAAGAACTCAATATGACCTTGAACGTTACCGATATGTTATTTGATGGTATCTGCGGTAAGGTAGCGACAGAAGATAATGCAGTAGGCGCAGCAGGAATCACCATTAGCGACGAAAGAAAAGAAACTTTGGATTTCTCTAATCCTTACGTAAGTTCTGTTCAGTATATTATCTCTACAAAAGAACAAGCGTACACCAAACTTGAACAACTTGCAGGCAAAAAAATTGGAGTACAAAAGGGAACAACTGGTTGGATGTTGGTAGACGAGGCAATTAAAAACGGCGTGCTTAAAGATACAGGCGCATCAGTAGTAGAATACGATAGCGGTCCCGTTGCTTTCACTGCTCTTAAAACTGGAAAAGTTGATTTCGTAGTACTTGATAAACTTCCCGCTTTAAGTTTAGTAGGCTAATTAAAAATTAAAAATAAAGTTAAAAGGTAGGTCGAAAAAGGTCTACCTTTTGCTGAGAAAAAGGAAAAAATATGTTTTATAACACTTTAATAAAAGCAGACCGTTGGCTGTGGTATTTAGAAGGCGTTGGCAGAACTTTATTAATATCTCTCTGCGCAATAGCGATTGGTGTGATAATAGGCGTAATAGTTGCACTTATAAAATATGTAAACAAAAAATTCGGTAATTTTAAAATCGCTTCTAAAATATGTGATTTTTATTTAACAATATTCCGTGGAACGCCTGTTTACGTGCAACTATTGATAATGTATTTTATCGTACTAGTTGCGCTTCCTACACTTCCCATAGCAATGTTGACGTTTGGCATAAATTCTGGCGCATATGTTGCCGAAATCATTCGTGGCGGACTAGAATCGGTAGATGACGGTCAATTAGAGGCAGGGGCATCACTTGGTTTATCTAAGTTTAAAATAATGGTACATATCGTTCTTCCGCAAGGATTTAGGAGGGCGCTCCCCGCATTATTTAACGAATTTATTGCCCTTATAAAGGAAACGTCTATCGTTGGGACAATAGGTGTAAAGGATATTACCAAAGTTGCCGCAAACGTTACAGCAAGAACGCTAGACCCGTTTATGCCGTATCTCGTATCCGCTTTCTTGTATTTAATAATCGTAATAGGGTTAACGCAAATTTTAAAAGTATTGGAAAAGAAATTTTCTAAAAGCGATAGGGTGTAATTATGAAAAATAACGTTATATTAGACATAAAAAACTTATGTAAAAACTTTGGAGAACACAAAGTTTTAGCGGGAATAAACACCCAAATAATTAAAGGCGACGTAGTTGCCATAATCGGACCTTCTGGCTGTGGTAAATCCACTTTTTTAAGGTGCCTTAACATGCTTGAAACTCCGACTGCGGGAGAGATAAATTTTGAAGGAGAACTTATCTTCAAAAATTATAGTGTTTACGCTTTTGAGGAAATAAACGCTATAAAGACGGCGTTAAAAGATAAAAGCATAAGTGATGCGAAAAAAGAACAATTAACTAACAAACTTATTACACTTAAATCGGAATACGAAACGCTTAAATCTGAAGAAAAGGCAATAAAAAAAGAACTTGAAAAATCTTTAACCTTGCACAGACAAAAGATAGGAATGGTTTTCCAGCAATTTAATTTATTTCCACACCTTACTATAATGGATAACATAACCTTAGCGCCTATAAAAGTAAAAGGAGTTAGCAAGGAGGAGGCGGAAAAAACCGCACTTGCGCTTTTAGGAAAAGTTGGGTTACAAGAAAGGGCACACGATTATCCTTCGGCATTATCAGGAGGAATGAAGCAACGTGTGGCAATAGTGAGAGCGCTTGCTATGGAACCCGAAGTAATGCTATTTGACGAACCGACGAGTGCTCTTGACCCAGAAATGGTTGGAGAAGTGTTAAACGTTATGGTTGAACTTGCAAAAGAAGGCATGACG
>JAZRMR010000015.1:0-21960 GCA_045647765.1 Christensenellaceae bacterium | reverse complement strand
TTGTACGCTTCTTTCTTAGCCAAGCCTTTTTTGCCCTTATAAACAAGTTAGGCTAGGCTCGACCGAGCAAAAGGGTGAAATTGACCTGTTTGGGTCATTGAAGTCTTTTGCTCTGGGCAGTAACGACGCATAACGCTGTTTAGAAGGGCAAAAAATAACTCCCTCTGCAACTAAAAAGCAAAGGGAGGGACGTGAATAATCAAGGCTAAGCCTTGTAAATTCCAAATATCTTTATCCCTTTACTATTAGGACGGACCTTTTAGTTTAGGTATGTTTTTTGGTATTTTACAACATAGAAACAGGATTTGTCAACAATTTAGCAAGCAAAAAGTTATTTTAACTTTAAGTATTTGAGTTTAGTTGCTTGACCGCCTCTTATATGACGTTCTTTTAAGTTTTTATCAAGCACCTTTTTTACTCTTTTATAAAGAGTTCTATCAAAGCACATTAATCTGTCGGTAACGTCTTTATGGACGGTCGACTTGCTAAAATGAAAGACTTTTGCCGTTTCTCTAACGGTTGCACCGGTATTTATTATATACTCGGCTTCTTCGACAATTCTGTCTACTATATCTATTCGCATAAACTTTACTCCCTTAATCTAAATAGTAAAATTTATGCAATATTTCGACAAATTATGACCTTGTTTTTAACTTTCAGTCATTGTGTTTATTTTTCAAAAAAACATATAAATCAAATTTTAAAAAGTTTTTTATATTTTGGTTTTGTTTGCTTTGCAAATAATTATATAGTCTGTTTATTAAAAATACGGAAAGCGTTCCGCAAATCGCCCCGACTATTATTCCCGCCAAAACATCAGTTGGATAATGTACGGCAAGATAAATTCTAGAAGCACCCATCAAAAGAGTAAAAATTATAGCGGTAAAACTGTATTTTTTATTAAACGCAATAAAAAGCACTGTCATAGCCGAAGACGTTACCGCAGAATGCCCTGACGGAAAGGAAAATTCCTTTTCCACATGTCCTCCAACGTATTGCCAAAATTGCGCATATTCATAGTTTGCAACGTATGGTCTTGGTCTTGCTATTAAAGGTTTTAAAATAATGTTAGTCAAAATTCCATCAATAGCAAGAGCGATAAGCACTGCTATACCGATTTTTCTGGTATTTTTAAATAAGCAGAAAATCACGCCTAATATGATATAAAAAATTCCCCACGTGCCCAAAAAAGTTATGAAAGAGAAAAACGGTGTGAAAAATCCCCCGCAAGACTTTGCGAGGCGATGAAAAGCGTATAAAACACTATAATCAAACCCGTTAAACGTTCTGTTTAACCATTCTGCCATGTATTTACCTCAATAGATATTCAAAGTCTTCGAACATAAATGCTAAATTTTCCACTCTATGTGCGTCTGACGACAATACTAATTTACCACCAGCAGATAAAATTTTATCTATCTGATTTTTTGCAGGATACGGAAACTTTTTATAGCCCCTTGAAATTGCGCCCGTGTTAAGTTCAAAAGGTTTTTTATATTTCAAAAGATGATTAAGCGCACTTTCATATGCGTCAACGTAACGTGGGTGTTTACTGCTAAAAAGTTTATCCCCCTCGTTAAACTTAGATATCAAATCAAAATGCCCTATTATATCCGCATCTTTCATAAACGGAGAATTTATAAGATTAGAAAAATAACTTTCACAAGCATTATAATAATCGCCGTTAAAATATTCTTTTACCACACTAATAAAGCGTTCGGGGCTATGGTCAACGTTTAAATATTTCTCTCCCACATTGAAATAATGAGAAGAACTTATAACGTAATCAAAACCCTCGGTAGATGTATTAGAAAAAGCATCTTGTTCAACGCCACATAGAACTTGTATTTTGTCTCGGTACTTACCTTTAAGTTCTTTCATAACGCTGATAAATTCTTTTTCTCCACTCTTTTTAACACAGTATTTCTCATCAAATTCAACGTACGAATGAACGACTATACCTATGGTTTTAAGCCCTTTTGTAATCGCTGAAATAACCATTTCTTCAGGAGTGTTGTTCCCGTCGCAAAAGTTTGAATGAGTGTGTAAGTCAGAGTATATCATTTGGTCATTTTCTCCTGCTTAACCTTTTTATCTATAACGTGGCGTGATGCAAGTTCACGGTGAACGTCCTCTAAACTAATGCCCATCTGTAACATTAACACCATAACGTGATAGGTTAAATCTGCTATCTCGTAAATAGTTTCTTTCTTGTCGTCTGCTTTACCCGCTATAATAACTTCGGTACATTCTTCGCCGACTTTTTTTAATATTTTATCAATCCCCTTTTCGAACAGATAGGTAGTATAAGAGCCCTCTTTTTTCTCGGTTTTTCTACCCTCTAAAAGTTTCATCAGCCCTTCAAGAGAAAACTCGCTCTTTTCGGGATTTTGGTATAGGCTGTTATAAAAACAACTTTGTTCTCCCGTATGACAAGCAGGCCCGTCTGGTTCCACAACCACCGTCAATGCGTCGTAATCACAGTCTGCCGTTATTGAAACAACGTGTTGATAATTCCCGCTCGTTTCGCCCTTTAACCAAAGTTCATTTCTTGACCTACTATAAAAACAAGTCAAATTTTTCTCCATGGTTATTTTTAAACTTTCTTTATTCATGTATGCAAGTGTTAAAACTTTTTTACTCACAGAATCAACTATTATTGCAGGGATAAGCCCTTTTTCATCAAATTTTAATTTATTAACGTCTATCATGTTTTTCTCCTTTATAACCTAACGGGAATACCCGATTGCGATAAAATTTGTTTTAATTCGTTTATTTTAACCTCTCCAAAATGAAAAATTGAAGCGGCAAGTCCTGCGTCCACCTTGGGTAAAGCGTTAAACAATTGAATAAAATCTTCGGCTTTTCCAGCACCGCCAGACGCTATAACAGGAACGGAAACTACCTTGCAAACTTCGGAAAGCATTTCAATGTCAAACCCCTTTTTAACGCCATCCGTATCAATAGAGTTAAGCACTATTTCTCCTGCGCCATTATCTGCCCCTCGTTTTATCCATTCTATTGCATCTACGCCCGTATTCTCTCTACCACCTCTGGAAAAAAGCATATATTTCCCGTCAACACGCTTGACATCTGCCGATAATACCACGCACTGGTTTCCGTATCTTTTTGCCGCCTCGTATATTAAATCGGGATTTTTAATTGCGCCCGAATTGACGCTAACCTTGTCTGCCCCGCATTTAAGCACACGGTCAAAATCATCTAAACTGTTAATGCCTCCTCCAACCGTTAGAGGAATAAAAATAGTTCTTGCTACCTCGGTTAAGATGTCGGTAAAAATTTTCCTATCCTCGCATGATGCTGTTATGTCGTAAAAAACCAACTCGTCTGCTCCGTTATCACTGTAATACTTACCTAGTTCAACGGGGGAAGACACGTCTGATAATCCTTGAAAGTTCACTCCCTTAACAACTCTGCCGTTCTTAACGTCAAGACACGGTATTATCCTTTTTGTAATCATCTCGCCACCTGTATTGCTTGCTTAATCGATATTGCTTTTATGTAATACGCCTTGCCTATTATAGCACCGTATAGTCCTAATTCTTTTAATATCTTAACGTCCTCTATGGTGGAAACACCACCCGACGCTATTATTTGCATATCCGTATTTTCTGTTAACGTTTTATACAATGCGTGGTTTGCGCCCTGCATTGCCCCGTCCTTACTAACGTCTGTGCTGATTATAGTAGAAACGCCGAGCGCAGATAAATCTTTTACAAATGACAATGCTGTCAAATCGGATTTTTCCGTCCAACCTTTTATAGCAACGTATCCGTCTTTTATGTCAACCCCAACTGCAATCTTCTCGCCGTAGTTTTTCACTGCTTTTATCAAAAAGTCTCTGTCTGTTACAGCCGCCGTTCCCAAAATAACACGGTTCACGCCAGCATCAACGTATCTTTCTATTACTTCAAGGCTTCTTATTCCACCGCCGACTTCAATAAACATGTCGGTAGAGCGAACTATTTTCTCTATGGTTTTTATGTTTGGCGTTCCGCCCGTCTTTGCACCCTCTAAATCTACTAGGTGTAAATAACTTGCACCTTGGTTTTTAAAATCCTCAACTATACTAAGCGGATTATCACTATAAACAGTCATGTTTTGATAATCGCCCTTATAAAGCCTTACGGCTTTGCCCTCATATAAATCTATGGCTGGAAATATATTCATAATGCACCTCACATCTCGCAGAACGCTTTGAGAATTTTCAGCCCGACCTTTCCGCTTTTTTCGGGGTGGAATTGACAGCCGTAAACGTTTTTGCAACCTATTGCGGCGGTTATTGAAGCACCGTATTCAGTTGTTGCGATAACCGAATCATTACATTCTGCTCCATAATACGAATGCACGAAATAAACGAAATCTCCTTCGTGCAAATATTTGAATAGCCGACTTTTTTTACGACCGAACTCTAAAGCATTCCAACCTATATGAGGAACTTTCAGACCTTTTGGAATAATTTCCGAAATAGGGCGCACTTCACCTTTTATAAGCCCTAGTCCCTTGTGTTCACCATATTCAACGCTTTTTTCTAATAGTAACTGCATACCTAAGCAAATCCCTAAAAGTGGTTTGCCTTTTTTCGCCTGCTCAACAACTACTTTATCTAGTCCCGAACGAAAAAGTTTTTCAGAAGCATCACCGAACGCCCCCACACCTGGTAATATTATTTTATCTGCGTTTGCTATAACTTCCTTATCACTCGTTGCAACGGCATCAACGCCAATTGATTTAAACGAACTAACCAAAGAAAACAAATTGCCGACACCGTAGTCCACGATTGCTATCATTTATAATACCCCTTTTGTTGACGGAATAATATCTAGATTATCCTTATCAAGTGCAACTGCTTGTTTAAGGCTTCTTGCAACAGACTTAAACGCTCCCTCGATAATATGATGTGCGTTACTGCCCGATAACTGACGAACGTGCAGTGTTAAGCCAGCGTTCATGGCAAATGCTCCAAAAAACTCTTCAACAAGTTCAGTATCAAAATCTCCCACTTTTTCCGCTTTGATATCAAATTCTCTAACGAACATTCCTCTTCCCGATAAATCTATCGCTGAAAGCAATAATGCCTCATCCATAGGAAGTAAAAAATTGCCATATCTGATAATGCCTTTTTTATCGCCGAGCGCTTGTTTTACCGCTTGACCTAAGACAATACCCACGTCCTCGGTGGTGTGATGATAGTCCACCTTAACGTCTCCCTTACAATAAACGTCAAGGTCAAATCCGCCGTGTTTTGCGAAAAGAGTTAACATATGGTCTAAAAACGCACAACCTGTATCAATCTTGCTTATGCCTTTTCCGTCAAGGTCAATAGTAAGCGCTATGTCCGTTTCACCCGTCTTTCTTTTAATTTCCGACTTTCTCATTTGTTGTCCTCCAAAATTATTTCAACCGCATTGACAAATTCTTGCATCTGCTCTTTTGTCCCAATGGTTATACGGTTATAATCTTTAATCCTCTTTGAAGAAAAATGCCTTATTAATATACCTTTTTCTTTTAGTCTTAAATAAAGTTGTTCTCCCGATATTTTACTGCTTTTTGCAAACACAAAGTTTGCTTTTGAATCTGTTACGGCAAAACCTAGTCTTTCCAACTCTGTTTTAGTCCATTCACGATTATTTATAATTTCTTTACAGTTGCTTAAAAAATATTCGCTATCTTTTATTGCGCCGACACCTGCCGCCGCCGTCATTCTATTTACGTTATAAGGGTTCGTTGAATATTTTATAGCGTTTAAATCTTTTATAATTTGCTTTTCAGCAACGCCAAAACCTAGCCTAGCCCCAGCCATAGAACGGGATTTCGAAAAGGTTTGAGTTACCAAAAGATTATCGTACTTTCCTATAAGTGATATTGCGCTTTCGCCACCGAAATCAACGTATGCTTCGTCTATAACTACTATTCTGTTGGTGTTTGACGACACAAGTCTTTCAATCTCAGATAGTGGAAGATTAAGCCCGGTAGGTGCGTTGGGATTTGCAATAAATATCGTTCCTTTTTGTTCAATATAATCGTCGACGTTAATTGAAAAATCTTCTTTTAAGGGAATTTGTTTATAAGGTAAACAGTTAATCTCTGCAAACACCTTGTAAAACCCGTATGAAATATCTGGAAATATAGCAGGCGTATCTTTATCGCAAAAAGCCATAAAAGCAAAGTTTAATACTTCATCTGAGCCGTTTGTAAATATTACGTTTTCTTTATTCAGTCCAAATGAATTACAAAATTCTTGTGTAAGCAAACACTGTTCGGGGTCGCTGTAAAGCATTAACTTTTCAAGTTCCGCCTCTGCAAGTCTAATTGCGTTAGCGGACGGTGGAAAAGGCGATTCGTTAGTGTTTAATTTTATATATTGTTTTTCTTTGGGTTGCTCACCCGGAACGTAAGGCGCTAAATTTTTATACTTTGCGCTTAAAAATCTGCTCATATCAATCCTCAAAACGTATGACTGCGCTTATAGCGTGCGCATCAAGTCCCTCTTTTTTGGCAAATAAATACACTTGGTTTTTAACCTCTTTTAGTGCATTTTGGTCGTAGTATATATACTGTGTCTTTTTAATAAAATCATCAACAGATAATGGACTAGAAAATCTAGCCGTTCCGCTTGTGGGAAGAGTGTGATTAGTTCCAGCCAAATAATCTCCTAGCGCTTCTGGGCAATACTTGCCTAAAAATACCGAGCCTGCATTTTTAATCTTGTCCAAATAATAAAACGGCTCGTCCACGGCAAGTTCAAGATGTTCAGGCGCAATAAGGTTTGCAAGTTCAACAGCGTCTTTAAGGTCTTTGGTTATAATAATCTTGCCATTATTTTCTATTGATTCTCTTGCAATTTCCTCTCTCGGCAATTTTTTTAACTGCTCTTCTATTTCAAGCGCAACTTTATTTGCAAACTCTTCGTTATCAGTTAATAATACTGCGCTTGCCATCTTATCGTGCTCTGCTTGAGAAAGCAAGTCTGCTGCTATAACGTTAGGTTTGTTTGTCTTATCTGCAATCACCATGATTTCACTTGGTCCAGCAATCATATCAATTGAAACTGTTCCGTATACCTGTCTTTTGGCTTCCGCAACGAAAGCGTTTCCAGGTCCTACTATTTTGTCTACCTTTTTTACCGTTTCTGTTCCAAAACTCAAAGCGGCTATGGCTTGCGCACCCCCCATTTTGTAAATTTTGTCAACCCCTGCGATTTTTGCGGCTGCTAAAATTACTGGATTAATCTTTCCATCTTTTGACGGCGGTGTTGCAATTACCACTTGTTCACAACCTGCGATTTTTGCGGGTATTGCGTCCATTAAAACGGTAGACGGATAGGCGGCGGTGCCACCTGGCACGTATAACCCTGCCCTTTCAACGGGAATAACTTTCTGCCCGACGATAACTCCGTTTTCCCTCTTTATTTCAAAGCCTTTGCGTTTTTGCTCTTTATGAAATTCGGTAATATTTAAGGCGGCGGTTTTAAGAACTTGTAAAAACTCTTGGTCAACCGAGTTAACCGCTTCTAAAATCTCTTCTTCACTTACTAATAGCGAATTTAATTTTGCCTTATCAAACTGCTCTGCGTAATAGTACAGTGCGCTGTCTCCATCTTTTTTTACCCTTTCTATAATTTCGGAAACGATTGCGCTTACGTCTTTTTTATTTTGGACAACCGAAAAAATTTCTTCTCTTGAATTAAGTGAGTCTTTAATAATTTTAATCATCAAATATTCTCCGTCTGTTGTTTAAGCGATTGCAAAATCTTTTCGATTTGTTGGCTCTTAAACTTAAAGTTTGCCTTGTTAGCAATTAGCCTTGCGCTTATGGGCTGAAATTTTTCAACAACAACCAAATTATTTTCTTTAAGGGTTGCTCCCGTTTCAACTATATCAACTATAACGTCGGATAGTCCTAATATGGGAGCAAGTTCAATAGAGCCGTTTAAGTGTATAATATCAATGTCTCTACCTTGCGCAGAATAATATGATTTGGCTATGTTGGTAAATTTCGTTGCAACGGTTAAAGTGCGTTTTCTATCGTCCTTAAACTCTGCCTTTGACGCAACTGCCATATCGCATTTTCCTATTTTTAGGTCTAAAAGTTCGTAAACGTCTGGGCGATATTCTAAAAGAATGTCTTTTCCCGCAACACCAACGTCCGCTGCACCACGTTCAACGTATATGGCAACGTCCGAAGGCTTAACCCAAAAATACCTAACTCCTAAATCTTGATTTTCGAAAATTAACTTTCTATTGTTTTCTTTAATAGAAGGGCACTCAAAACCTGCTCTTTCAAACATTGCGTAAACCTTTTCGCCAAGCCTCCCTTTTGGCAAAGCGACAGAAAGCATTTTATTCATTTTAGTTTGCCTCCTTATCGGTTATTTTAATTAGGTTTTTATATGTTTTTCCTTCTGGAATGTATTTATCTGCAAGCACGGTTTTACCTTGCAAAACAAGGTTATTGGTCGCATTTAAAATTTCGGTTAAATCGCTATCTTTTTCATAAAGAATAAATGTATCAACGTCATATCCGTCTACGTGTTCGGATAATTTTTCTATTTCGTCAAGATAAACGGCAAACCCTATGGCTTTTGCTTTTCTTCCCATTTTTTCAATCAAGTTATCATATTGTCCGCCAGACAATATACCTGTTGGAATGCCCTCTACAAAGCCTCTAAACACCACTCCGTTATAATAATTAAGGTCGTTAACAACAGAAAAATCTACTCTTATATTGTTTTTTAACCCTAAATTTTTAGCCCCGTTAATAACCGATAAGAGTTCCTTCACGGCGTTGGTCGAATCAGGAGAGATGCAGAAGCAATTTAGTTGTTTTTCAACTTTTTCAGGTTTTCCGTATAGCGTAACAAATTTTTCAACTAATGAAGTGTCCGCTTGATTTAAACCCGACTTTTGACAAACAGAGCGAACGCCCTCTGCATTTTTATCGCCGATAAATGAAAACAGTTCAAGCAAAAGTTCACTTTTGATTCCCAGTTGCTCGGCAACCGCTTTAACAATGCCTAAATGCGAAACGTCCAATACGTTATTTTCACTTATAACGTCTAAACTTTTTCCCGCAAGCGCCAACACTTCTGCAACGCAATAACGGTCAACGTCCCCGACGCATTCAAGTCCCGCTTGTAAAATTTCTTTAAACGAACGGGTCCCTTTGCTAACCCTATAAACGTGTTCGTCATAATAAACTTTTTTAATTCCTCTACGAGTATCTTTATCGTTTTTAATAATAGATAAAGTTACGTCCGGCTTTAAGGCTAAAAGTTTACCATCTGTGTCCGTAAAAGTTATAACGTTATCAGAAACTAAAAATTCCTTATTTTTTGCGTAAAGGTCGTATTCTTCAAACTTGCTCATTCTATACTGAGTATATCCATACTTTTTATATAAAGAACGAAGTTTGAAAACCGCTCTTTCTTCAACGCTTAAAACAAAATCAAACTCGTTCATTGTAAATTCTCCTCATCTTCTGTATTCTTTAAAACAAGAGCATATCCTCCGCTTCCGTAATTAAGACATTTGTTTACACGGCTTATAGTTGCCGTGCTAGCACCCGTTGCCTTAGATACTTCTTGATAATTGTTTCCGCCTTTTAAAAGCGAAGCAACTTCAAGCCTTTGAGATATGTCTTGAAGTTCTTTAATCGTGCAAACGTCTTCAAAAAACTTCCTGCAATCACTTTTATCTTTAAGTTTTAGAATCGCCTCGAATAAATTATCAAACATTCCTATGTGAAATTTTTCCATTTTTCCTCTCTCATTTAATTTAGTTGTTTATCATTTTAGCACGATAAAGTGTTAAAGTCAACAACTTTTTCGCCATAGTTTTCAAATTTTTAAAATTTTTGCAAAAAAGCGAGAAAATAAAACTAACTCCGCAAGTATCTTGCGGAGCCAAAGTTTATTTTATCAGTTGCTCAAAAGCCGTTTTAACCTGCTCAAACCTAGCGGGCGCATGCTCTTGTTTTTCGCATTTTAGTGAATAATATACTTTTAGTTTTGGTTCTGTACCACTCGGGCGTATACATATAAAACTACCGCCTTCGAGTTCATAATATACGGCATTGGTCTTTTGAGAATCTAATTTAACCTCACTGCCGTCTGAAAACTTTTTCACTGCTGTTGAATAATCTCTGGTCGCCAAAACTTTAATACCTGCAATATTATCAACGGTTAGCGTTTTCATCTTATCCACGACTAAATTCATCTCTTTCATTGCATTTAATCCAGAATAAGCCACCGACACGTTGGTATCGAAAACGTAGCCGTATTTTTGGTACAATTCATTAAGTTTATCGTAAACACCTTGACAATGATAGGTATAATAACACACCATTTCAGCAAATAACATACTTGCGACAACAGCGTCCTTATCACGACAGTGAGTTCCTCTTAAATAACCGCAACTTTCTTCAAAACCGAATATGTAAGTCCTATTTCCAGTATCGTCTAACTGCTTAATCTTTTCGCCGATAAATTTAAATCCAACAGGCGTTTCAATCATTTCAACGCCGTAATCGTCGGCAATAAGTTCTGCCATACTAGTGGAAACAAAGCTCTTAACAACAAAACCCTTTTGATTTAATTCGCCTCTTTCTTTAAGTCTTCTTAAAATATAGTCGAGCAATAATATTCCCGTTTGATTGCCCGATAATGTAATAAACTCGCCCTTGTCGTTTCTAATCGCAACTCCAAGCCTATCGCAGTCGGGGTCTGTTCCAAACACAACGTCCGCCCCCTTAAAATCAGCCATTTTTATACCAAGTGTTAGAGTTTCTTTTATTTCGGGATTCGGCACGTTAACCGTGGAGAACTCGGTGTCTTTTTGCACTTGCTCGGGAACTAACGTTGCGTTAATTCCCATTTTTTTCAAAATTGTAGTTACTGGTATATAACCGCTTCCGTGAACGGGCGTATAGACCAGTTTAATTTGTTTGCCTATTTTTTTAACTTCCTTTGGCGACAAAGATAGTTTGATGATTTTTTTATAATACTTCCTGTCTAGTGATTTTGGAACTTTACAGATTTTCGTTTCCGCCTTATCGTCGAAAAGAATTTTATCCGATAAACAATCGCCGATTTGGTCTATGTACTCAACAACCTGCGCAGTTGCTTCGGGAGACATTTGCGCTCCGTCCTCACCGTAAACCTTATACCCGTTATATTCCTTAGGATTATGACTTGCGGTTATCATAATACCTGCAACTGTCTTTAATTCCCTTACCGCATAAGATAACATAGGAACGGGGTGCACATCCTCAAACAAGAAAACCTTTATTCCGTTAGATGCTAAAACTTTTGCAGAAGAAAATGCAAATTCCTCTGACATTCTCCTAGTGTCGTAAGAGATTACAACACCTCTTTTCTTAGCCCCCTCGCCCATTGTCTTAATATATTCTGAAAGTCCTTGCGTTGCACGCTTTACAGTGTACACGTTCATCATATTAGTACCTAAACCGATAATGCCACGCATTCCAGCCGTACCAAATTCCAACTCCTTGCCAAAACGGTATTCAATTTCTTTTTTATTTTCACTTATAGAAGAAAGTTCTGCCCTTTCCTTTTGTGATAAAATTTCACTATTTAACCAATTATTATAAATATCTAAATACATAAATTGCTCCATAGTACACAATAATATTCTGTTTAACAATCTAATTATACATAAATTATACATATATTATTAGTTTCTGTCAAAGAATTTTAAATTTAAAAGTCAAACAAGTCGATTTTGTCGACAAAAAAAATAATAAATTAAATTTTTAAAAATTTGTTTTGTAAACAGTTGACATTAAAAAAACATTTTGGTACAATTTATTAGCGTTGTTTACAGAAAGATGATGCGGGTGTAATTCAATGGTAGAATTCCAGCCTTCCAAGCTGGCAGCGTGGGTCCGATTCCCATCACCCGCTCCAAAAAGTTTTTGTTTAGGTACGAAGGCTTAAACGCACCTGTAGCTCAGTTGGATAGAGCATCGGCCTTCTAAGCCGAGGGTCAGGGGTTCGAATCCCTTCAGGCGCACCAAAACGGCGGGCGTAGCTCAGTTGGTTAGAGCGCAAGATTGTGGTCCTTGAGGTCGTGGGTTCGATTCCCATCGCCCGCCCCATAAAAAAACTTAGGGGTGTCGCCAAGCGGTAAGGCACGGGATTTTGATTCCCGCATTCGTAGGTTCAAATCCTGCCACCCCTGCCACTAAGTACCTTTAGCTCAGTTGGTAGAGCAACTGACTCTTAATCAGTGGGTCCAGGGTTCGAGTCCCTGAAGGTGCACCAATAAATGATTCATTAGCTCAGCCGGTAGAGCACGTGACTTTTAATCACGGTGTCCGGGGTTCGATTCCCCGATGGATCACCAAAAGCAAACACACTCAAAAGAGTGTGTTTTTCTTTTGCTTTTCCTTTGGAAAAGACGAACCCAAGGGCTCTGATCGCCTAGCGGCGGACGGCAACCCTTTTGTCGCTTTGCGACATTTCCCCTAAAAGGGGAATTCCCCCGATGGATCACCAGAAACCCTTAAATCCTTAGTGGATTTAAGGGTTTTTGCTATTCATTGTGCTTCAAGCGAACCCCGTGATGCTCGTCCATTTCATTACCGAGGGCTTGCGCCCGGACGCCTTTGACGGACAATCCTTGATGGACTTAGTCCTGCGTAGCAAAGCGGAGCAGTCTCCCCGATGGATCACCAAAAAATCCTAATCCATTTTCGGATTAGGATTTTTTGTTTGTGTAACGAGGGGGATTACCCCGATAGATGTTTTAGCACAAACAACTTCCCCTAATGAATAATTATTGCCGTTATTTTAGCTTAAATTTATCTTTTCAAAATTTCTATTTGTATTGACATATACTAACAATATTGATATAATTAGTTAAAATTAAGGTGATATTATGATTATTGTTTTAATTACTGCTTTGGGTGTTGGGTTGGCTACCGTTATCGGCGCAGTATTAGGTTTTTTATTTAAAAACATCTCTCACAGATTTTCCGATATAGTTTTATCCTTTGCTGCGGGCGTTATGCTTTCTGCCGCCGTCTTAGGTTTGATTTTACCCTCTATTGAATACGGAAATGATTGGGGAATATTGATTTGCGTTATAGGGATATTTATTGGTGCTTTATCGCTCAATCTTGCAGATAAATTTGTTCCTCATTTACATAAATTAATGGGCGTTGACAGCGAATCTCACAGCAAAGCCAACTTAAACAAAGTTTTGCTTTTTGTTATCGCTATCGCCATACATAATCTACCTGAAGGGTTAGCGGCTGGGGTTGGTTTCGGCTCTGGCAACACTACACACGCTCTTACTATCGCAGGCGGTATTGCGCTTCAAAACATTCCCGAGGGAATGGTTATAATTGCGCCCATGCTTTCTGCGGGAGTTAGTAAGAAAAAAACATTTATAATTGCGTTACTCACAGGTTTTATCGAGGTGATAGGCACGCTTATCGGCTATCTAGCCGTTAGTGTTTCATCTGTAATTTTACCTTTCGCTTTGGCTTTTGCCGGCGGAACAATGCTTTACGTTATAAGCGACGAGATGATTCCCGAAACGCATGCTCACGGCAGTCAACGTGGCGCAACCTATGCGCTATTGTTTGGATTTTGCTTAATGCTCGTTATGGATTTTTTGTTGTGCTAAAACTATTGCTACTAAAAAGAGTTCGGAAAGTTTCCGAACTCTTTTTGTTTTACTGTTCTTGAACCGATTGGTTTGCAAAATTTTTAAGTTGCTCACCACTCATTCTATACGTTGACCACTCATCCATTCTTTTTGCACCGAGTGATAGATAAAAATCTATACTTGGAGTATTCCAGTCTAAACAGCACCATTCTAGCCTTCCACAACCACGCTCAACGGCTATTTTTGCAAGTTTAACTAACAATCCTTTTCCGTAACCTTTGTTCCTATATTCAGGTAACACGAACAAGTCTTCTAAATAAATTCCCGCACGCCCTAAAAATGTTGAAAAATTATAAAAAAACAGCGCAAACCCAACTTCTTTTTTCCCCTCTGAAACAAAAATTACCTCTGCAATCTTTTTGTCAAAAATCCAAATTTTTAACTGTTTTTCTGTCGCCACAACTTGGTCTATCATTTTTTCATAAACTGCAAGTTCTTTAATGAAAAATAAAATTTTACCGATATCTTTTTCGGTTGCAAATCTATACGTAACATTTTCCATAATTCCACCTCTTAATTAAATTTTATTACATTTTCATCTTAAAAGCAATAAAAAAAGCGTATAATTACGTCAGATAATTCCAAATGTAAATTTTCATATCTTATTAACAGCACAGGCACAACGCCTTCAATAACAACCATTACTTGTTTAACGTTGTCAAAATTAAAGGTTACTTGATTATCAACGTCATCAGCAGTAGGTTCTGTGTAATTAACCGCTATATAAATCTGCTGTACAGTTAGTTGTTTTGTTTATTTAACAAAAAACGCACCCTTGAAAATTTTTTAAGGGTGCGTGTGTAAGTTAAATCGTTTTATTTATTGCTTAAAACTTTTTTCTGCCAAGATTTTTTTCCACAGTTAGGACACTTCATATACCTTATTCTTCCTAAATGAGGCGCAAAACTAATCGCTTTAAAAGTTGGAACGTATTTATAGCCACATTCTTTACATTCGTAATAGCCGGCAACTTGCTCAATTTTCATTGCAAAACAAATTCCAATAATTGCTGGGATAAATCCAGAAAAAATTATAATCATTCTCAACCAATCTTCCATTGGTAAAAGAGCGCCGATAATTATAGGTATGAATAAAATAATTATCGAAAATATTCCAACAACCCATTCAAGAGCGAGTAGCCTCTTATCTGCTTGTTCTTTTTGCTTTATTGCTTCAATTAAGTTTTTCTCCAATTCTTTGTTGTAATCCTCCATAAAAACAACCTCCCCACTCAACAAGTCGTTGACGCTTATTTTTAAAATAGAGCAAAGTTCAAGCATCAAGGAAGAATCAGGCATTGATTTTCCCGTTTCCCACTTTGAAACGGCTCTGTCTGTAACGCCTAATTTTTCAGCAAGTTGAAATTGCGACATATTAATTGCTTTTCTTCGCTCAGAAATAAATTTCCCTATTTTTGCTTGATTCATATTCACTCCTTTTGCGCTTATAATATCATTAAAAGCACAAAATGTCTACACACCGCTGGTTGAGTTAAGAATAATCTACTACAAGTAGAGAAATTTTAACTACTAAATTTTGCGTAATTAACTAAAATTTATAAGAATTTGTATTTTATAAAGAAAGGTCTATAAAAGATTTTATAGACCCAAAACTTTTAAAGCAAAATATCGTTAATTTAATAACTTATTTTTCGTTTTTATATATTTCTTTAAAATATTTGTAAGTGTCAACCTTTAATTCACCACAAGCGGCTTCGTCGCAAGCAATAATTCCGTCTTTATGCATTTGTAAAGCACTTATCGTCCAAGCGTGGTCAACTCCACCTTCAACACAATGACGCAATGCACGTGCTTTATTGTGTCCGCTAATAAGCAACATAACTTGCTTAGAATCGCAAACGGTGCCCACGCCAACTGAAAGTGCTGTTTTAGGAACTTTATTAACGTCGTTATCAAAGAAACGTGAGTTTACTATTAAGGTATCTTCGGTCAATGCACGAATACCCGTTCTAGAAGTTAAAGAAGTAAAGGGTTCGTTAAAAGCAATATGCCCGTCTACACCGCTTCCGCCCATAAACAAGTCAATACCACCGTATGATGCAATTTTATCTTCATAACGCTTGCATTCTGCTTCTAAGTCCTCTGCCATACCATCCAAAATATTAATATTTTCAGCGGGAATATCAATGTGATTGAAAAAATTATCGTGCATAAAATACCAATAACTTTGGTCGTGTTCTCTTGGCAAGCCAACGTATTCGTCCATATTAAAGGTTACAACGTTTTTAAAAGTTACTTTGCCGGCTTTGTTCATTTCAATCAATTTTCTATAAACGCCAAGTGGAGAAGAACCTGTTGGTAAACCGAGAACAAACGGACGATTTTCTTTATGACTGTTAATTGCATTTGCAATGTGTTCTGCCGCCCATTCGCTCATTGCTTGGTAATTGTCTTTGATAATTAATTTCATATTTGCTCCTTTATAGTTCAAAAAATTTGTTTTAGTATTTTGATTATACAACTTATTAGTTTATTTGTAAAGGTATTTGAAATGTTTTTAATAAAAAACACCCACGTTAACGCATTCAACTTAAAAGTTTTAAGCGCATAATTAAAACCGCTCAAACCTTTACAACTTTTCGGTTATTATTGTACAAATTTATGTAACAAACTCACTAAAAAGACCAACTTCCGTTGGTCTTTTTATTATAGAATTGCAATTATAAAATAGTTAGTATTCGTTTATAATTTAACTACGTTCAATTTTCAATTTATCTTACTTCTTCTTACTTGCTACGTATTGATCGTAGAAAGGAAGATATTTTCTCGTGTTAAATAACATTCTATCAAACATTTCCCTAGCCTTATCCAAAGGAGCAGTCATGTTTGGACTATTAATGAAAGCGCCAAACGCTAAATCGTAATCACCGGTTAAGCCTGCTTGAACAACTGCTTCTTGTTCGGCAATAATAGGAAGGGTCATACCGCTAATTTGCTTGGGCATTTCGCCTGCAAAAATAGGTTTAATACTGTCGCCAGAAAAATATGCATTTGTTTCAACGACCACGTCTTTTGGAAGGTTAGGAATTTGACCGTTGTTAGGCATGTTAACGTTAGTTACAAAATCACCAAGTCCCAAAAGTGCCTTTATTTGCGCAACCATTTCTTCGCCACTTTCGTAAAGCTCAAAGGGCTTGCCTGCAAGAAGTTCCCTAGTTTTGTCTTCCTTCTCCTTAGTAAACACGTCTGTACGCCATTTAACCGTAGTCAATGTAAAACCAAACTTAGTTACCGTTTCTTTATCTCTTAAATACCAATTGCCTGGGCAAAATTCTGCAAGGTGTCTATCCCCTGCCGCTGCGATAATATTGTATCTTCTATATAAATCAAACTTAACTTGTGCATTATTTGCATCGGGAAGGTGAATCCAATTATCTTCCCATTCTTCTTCGGTGCCGTTGGGGTGTTCCTTAACGTATTCGTCGTACATAGGAACTAAGTCCATATCCTTAAAATGCGCTTCGTTTACCCAAGTAAAGTGGTTTACACCGAAAACGTTGATTTTTATATCGTCTCTTTGAGCCTGAATACCGTACTTTTCTTTAAGCATTCTAACCATAAGCCTCTTTGTGCCAAAAACTTCGTGGCAACAACCAATTGCTTTAATTTCGGGGAATACTTTGTATAACGTTCTAACGCAAACGGTCATTGGGTTGGTAAAGTTTACTACCCAAGCATTAGGACAACATCTTTTAATTGCTAGCGCAAATTCTTCGTACATGGGCACAGTTCTAAGCGACCTAATAATACCAGCAGGCCCAATAGTATCGCCTACCGATTGATAAATGCCGTATTCTTCGGGAAGATGAACGTCTGAATCCATTTCCTTAAAAGTGCCGGGAAGTATAGAGATAAATACAAAGTCTGCACCTGTTAAAGCTTCTTCTATTTTTTGTTTAGCAACATATTTCCATTTACCCTTTATGTCATCTCTGCTTGATAATGCGTTACCTATGGTTTCATTGTCTTTTGCCGCTGCATAGTCAATGTCGTAAAGAAGCACTGTACCAGCAAGTTGTTCTTCTTTTGCTAAATCGTTCATAAGCGTTCTTGCCCACGCTTTTGAGCCACCGCCTATATAGGCAATTTTTAAGTCTTTAATATTTTTCATAAAAACTCCTTAATATTTATATTGTATAAAAATTATATATTGTTTTTGAAAATATTACAATAAATATCTTGCTTATTTGCGTGAAATATATTAAAATATTGCTATAAATTATTTTTGAAGGTAGTTATGGAAAAACAATATCAAGACCAACAAATAAACCGTAATATTAAAATAGAAAAGGAATACGCCCTTTCAAAAATGAACGATTTACATTATCACTCTTCGCACTATGAAATATACTTGTTGCTATCAGGTAAGCAAAGGTATTTTATTGGGAACAAGTTTTACGATATGCACGCAGGCGACGTTGCGTTAATTGAAAAGGGCACTTTACACAAAACACAAAAAAATATCGGTGGAAACAGAATTTTACTCTCTTTTAACCACGATTTTTTAGAAAAATATTTTTCAGATAATTCGTTAAATATTTTGCTTAAATTTTTTGAAAAAAAAGCGATAAGATTAGAAAACAAACAATTACCTCATGCACAAAGCTTGATGGAAAACATTATTACAGCGCAAAAAAAAGAAGATGACGAGAGTGTGTTTTATAATCTTTTGCAACTTTTTATACTGCTAAATAATTGCAACGCCCTTTTGAACGAAGAATTTTCTAGCAACAGCGTACTTGCAAAATTACTTGATTACGTAGATAAAAACTTTCAGAACATTTCTTGCTTAGAAGACGTTTCAAAAGCCTTGTTTATATCAAAGTATCATATTTGTCATTTGTTCAAAACAAAATTAGATATCACATTTAATAATTATTTATTAAAAATAAAATTAAAAGAAGCAAAGCGCTTATTACTTTCCACCGACTACAACGTAACTAAAATAGCAATTCTATGTAACTTCACTAATTCTGCTTATTTTTGTTACGTTTTTAGAAATCAAATGGGAGTTTCCCCGACAAAATACCGCAAGCAAAACAAATAAAAACACAAAAAAGTCAGATATACAAGTTGCTTTTAGATTGACCTTTTTAAACTTTTTTTATATTAAAACACCTCGATGGATTTTGCTACCACGTTACGACACTTACACTAAGTTAAACAAGTATCCGCTCTCGTCGTTGACAGATAGCAATACAAAACAGAACACCAACCAATTGGTTGGTGTTCTGTTTTGTGTTAGACTACTGAAAAGTCAAAATATTGCACTTACAAAAAGTCAAAATATCGCAATCATAATTGACAAACACAATTACACCAATTTTAAAATATGTTCCTGCAAATCTCTTTCTGCATCAGATAACTGTTTTCTAAGATTATTAACTTTTTTCAAACTATCTTTTACAAATATTATTTGTTTTTCATAAGGAATATAATCAATATAATATTCTTTTAAATCATCGTCACCAATGGTTAATTTTGAAGTTCCGTCCGCTAAATCCGACACTAGTTGTTTTCTAATTGCAGCAAAATAATTGTTGTAAAATTGCATATCAATATCGTATCCCGAATCTTTTTTCGGTTTCAAAATAAAACACAAATTGCTAGCAATAAATTTGCCGTTTACATAATGTGTCCTTCCCAAAGAGCCACCTGCTCCAAATGCAAAAACAATAGCTTCACATTCATGGGTATATTCAATATGAGTTTTCCATTCTGCAGATGCTGTTACAAAATCATACTCGCCATCTTCACTCTTTTCACTTTGCAAACTACCACGTTCAATTTCAAACAATGTCCCTATTTTTACCATTTGATAATTGCTAGTTCTCTTTTTCTGAATACCAGCGCAATTTAAGACACCATCTTTATAAATTTTTTTCTTTTGACTAACTCCATCAACCTCACGAGAGTTGAAAATAGAATCCAGTATACTTTGCTCTAAATCTTTCCACCCGTTTTTCTTATCAACTCTTCCCTTATGTTGTATACTTACAAAGCCATCATCTTCGAGATTATAAAATAAAACTTCATCACTTTGTTGTTGAGGCGTTTTTGTAAAACCAAATACAGAAGTATTTACTGTTCTTTTTTGTTCTGTGAATAATTTTGTTGGCATTTTTATTACAAAATCAAGTTTTGCCTCTTCAAGTAATTTCTCTGTAAGTCCATTTTGATTATGGGTAAGCGTTGGCGTTGGCATAATCATAATTAACTTTCCATTTGACTCTAAGTATTCTATTGCCTGAATTGCAAATTTTATAGAATTATTATTTTCATAGGGTGGATTTATAATAATCTTTGTTGGCTTATAACTTTTGATATACGATAACAATTCTTCATCAGTACTATTAATAACACTGCCTTGACTCTTGCTTTCCAATAAACTACTACGATAAATAAGATTTGTTCGCCCGTCTCCATGCAAAAACATATTAGAACAAGCAAGAGCAAAGAGAACAGAATCAATTTCAAATCCTATCAATTGATTCTCTCGTATATTTTTTATTTTTGTTGGATCTCCTTGAGCCAATTCAATCATTGTTTCCATAGACTCCATAAGGAAACCACCCGATCCTGTGCACGTATCCAAGACTACATCATCTTTGCTTAATCTAGCTAATTTAACCATTAAACTTTTTATATGATCAGGAGTCAATATAATATTTTTGTTATCAACCTTGCCAGCTCTAGATAAAAAAATCTTATATGCCCTACCTAAAATATCTTGTTTTTCATCATTTTGAAAAGGTTTAAAGATTTCATTCTCTACTGTAGTTATAATTTTTTTATATTCAATTAAAGAATAATCGATATTTTTAATAAAAGAAAACTTATCTCTCCAACTATATTCTTTTGATAAATTGTTAATTTTACTTTCTAATTGTGTAGAAATAGCCCCCAGGATCGCTTCATTAAGATTATGAGCCACTAGAATTTTAACTTTTTTCCCTGCAACCTCTTTCTCTGAAGGCGCTTGTATTCCTTTATATGTGCTTCTAAAATTGTTATTAGTTAAAGCAATCATTAAGCCAGAAAAGAAGAGGCTTCTATCTGTATCACGAACTTTTGAATCATCATTAAATTGTTTATTTAATTTTTTTAAGACCAATACAAGATTTTCTGTAGAGGTCATCTCGCCGTATTTTTCTTTTCTATATATCCTGTCAATGTCCTTAAATCCCAACATTGTGTTTTTCACACTAAATTCAATAATATTTTTATTTCCATACACTTGAAGAAAATATGATACTTTCAATCTCTTTTTATCTTGACCAGATATTGCAATACCAATTATATCCTTAGTAATATTATTGTTTAGCATATAAAACAAAACTTCTTCTATTGCCTTGTTATGATCGACGGCTTTCGCCTCAACAATAATGGAATAATTCTCCAAATCATTAAAAAAATCTGGATACCCTTTATAATCTGTCCCTTTTTTACTTTTAAAACCATATTCAGCAGGAATAGCCGATTTCTCAATAAATGCGGTTGAACCATAAAAATCACGAAATATGTTTTCTGTTTTTGTTTCACTTATATTATTTTTCATTGGTAATATCCTCCTGAAATTCCATTATGTCTTGTGGTTGGCACTTTAAATATGCACATAGCTTTGATATAGTTTCCGTACTAACGCCTTTATTTGCCGTCATATTCGCCAAGGTAGCGCTAGAAATTCCTGTATTTTCAATAATATCTTTTCGTTTTATATTTCTTCTACGTATGTAGTCTGAAAACTTATAAAATACAATCACAAATAGCACCTCCTTACTTTTATATATTATAATATATAAATTTAGATTTGTAAAGTTATTTTTAATAATTTATTATAATATTTATAATTCTAAATTATTTATAGGTTCAAATCGCACTAGGGCGTAGTTTTATCATACATTGACTTAAAGTGTGTGGGACAAAATCTATCGTGACGTTTTTCTAAAAAATCGCACCAAAAAAGACCTATAAAAGCGTAAAAATGCTCTTATAGGTCTTAATTTTTGCTATAAAACGCTTATTTCAGCGCAAAAATAAAAAAATATAGGTCTATAAGCAAAGTACTTATAGACCCATACAAGTGGCTGCCCCTGACAGACTCGTCCGTCTTTGACAAACCTGCTATGACAGACTAGGACTCGGTAGCGTTAGCAGACGAGTGTCGACGACACTATCGGGGCGAAAAAGAGCAGATTTTTCGCCCGCCTTTGACTAAAAACAGT
>JAZRMR010000014.1:0-8988 GCA_045647765.1 Christensenellaceae bacterium | reverse complement strand
TATTATTTTCTTTTCCGTCGGCCAATGCAGGTATTTTTTTAAATACCCTTTCAATCGTTTGCAAAATATGCTCGATTGTGTTAAAATAAACCTCGTTGATTAAAAAATTTTTTATTTTTGACACGCCATCATGGTCAAGCGGTTAAGACGCCGCCCTCTCACGGCGGAAACCGGGGTTCGATTCCCCGTGGTGGTGCCAACAAAAAAAGACAGTCTGTTGACTGTCTTTTTTTGTTTACCTACTATAACACAAGCGAGCCACTGTTCGGTCGCCCTTGACTTTCTACCATGACGGACGAGACCAACAAAGCATTGTGGAGTTCCCCCCTGTACTTACTTTTAACGCAACTATACACGTTCTGGATAAGACGACTAAAACTTGTCCTGAAGTCCCCTAGCGAACGTTATTAAAAATTGTCTTTTTTGTACCGTTTGCTTACGATAAATTTGCAAAAGTTCAACTTCCGTTTCGGTTAAATCATCATTAATAACCACCGTTCCCATTTCGTTTTCGCGTCCAACCAAATAATCAATAGAACACTCGAAGAAATCGGCTAGTTTAATTAAAATTGCAGGAGTAGGGTTCGTAACCTCGTTTTCATAATTAGCATAACCTTGTCGCGTAATATTTAAACTTTTTGCAACGTCCGCTTGCGTTAAGGCGTGGTCTTTTCGCAACTGTTTTAATCTGTTCATAATTTCCCCTCCGTTTTTATTATGCAACAAATCATTGCCAAACACTTGACACGCAAGAATTTATTGCTTATAATTTAACGAAAAGCAATAATTTGTTGCAATTATTTTATTAGGAGGAAGTATTATGAATGAATACTCAAACAATGAAACAGAGTTAAACGAGAGCATTAAAACAGCTAATGCAGAACACCTAGAAAGCGCATCTTTAAATTCTGGAGATACTAAAACTTCGAATAAAACTTACAATGTTTTAAGTTTTATTCCAACAATTTCTTTTTTGTTTTTTTTCTGCTTAACGCTAATTTCAATAGCACTTCTGCCCGTTGCAAGCATTAATGCGTTTAACTTAAATGAAAATTTTGGAACTATTATATCCGCTGAAAGATTTGATGAAATTCCTGGATTAAATGCCTTGTCGTTAGTTATAATTATCGTTACTTTAATTTCGCTATTTTATGCAATATTGCTTTTACAAAACAGATTCAGCGTATTTAAGTATAAAAAATTTTTAGGCAAGCCGTTATATAGATTTTTAGAACTTTTTTCTATAATATTTATTTTGGCATACTTAGTGTTTTCAATTTCAATAATCAATAAAATCGTTATTGCTGATGATGGAATAGGACTAATTAAAGTAGGTTTTTACCCTATCGTAACCATAGTTTTATCTATTGCGTGCTTATCAGCCGTTATAATATCTAAAGTTTTATGTCGCACACATGAAAATGCTAACCCTGAAATTTTAGAAAAGTGGAACGAAGAACGACAAAAAGCAAAAGAAAAGGCTAAAACAAAAACTGAAAAAGTAAAAAAAGTTGCATCTTACGGCAATAAAAAATTCCTTAAACTATTGCTTGTTCCCGTTATAATTCTCGCCATAACGTTTGGCGGTAATGCCCTTAACATAGGTTCTGTTGTAGAAAGATTTACGGCAAAAACCTTTAACGCAAAGAGTTTGCAACAAGTTTTAATTGAAGATTCTGGCAGATTTGAAGTTGTAAAAAGCACTATTGAAGGCGCAATAGGAAAACCTTACACACCAGATGGCTCTTCTATTAATGTTAATGATGTCGTTTACTATACTGATAACTACCTAGAATTCCTTAAAAAAGCAGAACGCAATCAAAAATACGCACTACTTGCTATCGAACATGGTGATTATCGTATTTCTGGATTACTCAAGCAGACAAAGGCCCTTGAATTAGAATACGAAACTTTGGCGTACGGGAAAGCAGAAATATCTTATAGTAGTTACGGTGATATCAAAAAAGTCGTTTACAACAATGTAGTTATCGACGGTTTTTCCTCTATTATTAAAAAACTCGACACACTCAAAATATATAACGTTGTGGAAGAATTTTCAGACCAAACAAACACCACGAGAAAAATTACAAAACTTACGTATATGGCAACTTACTCGGACGGAAGCTTCATTTATAAAACATGTGAAAACGTTTCAGTCGTATTAGGCGACGGATCAGTATCGACCACATACGAAGGTAGTTACGTAGGGAAAACCCTTAAATGGCAAGATACGTTTGGCAAATATGAAACGGTTGCAACGCTAAACAATTAAATATCACTATGTAAATTTTATCAATTTATTAAAAATTCTAATCAAAAAGACAGTCTAACGACTCATTTTGTTAAAAATTTTTAGACAATATAAAGGCTGGCGAAAATAATTCGCCAGCCTTATCTTTTTGCTTTGCAAAACTCTCGACTTTGCTTGCAAATCATAACGGACTATACTTTTAAATGATAAAAAAACACTTACAAAAATGTAAGTGTTTTAGTAGTATTTTTTTACTTTTTTATAAATTCAATAATGTTTTTCTTTTTATCTAGTGGCAATGATTCAATTAATAATTTTAATTCATTATCAACATTATATTCGGCAATATTAGAACTAAAAAATCTTTCAATAGGAAACTCGCAAATCTCTAAAATTTGCAATAATTTTTCAACAGTTAAAACAATTCTTCCACTTTCTAATTGCGCAACGTACTGCGGACTCATTCCCATTCTTAAACTAACTTCTCTTGCCGATAAGTTTGCTTTATTTCTCACATACCCTATTCTTGATAAAATCTCTTTTATTTCCATAAAAACTCCCCTAACAGTCCTATCACAATAATTATATTTTAAACTTCATTGCTCATGAGGTAGCCATGCACATAAATTTTAGTCAAAATTTCTATTTTGAATACTATCAAACATAAATATGTGTTATAATGATTAGCGACAGTATTCAAAATGAATTTTTTGAGGGATTTTTATTATGGAAAGACATAAAACCTGTTCGTTTTTTGGTCATAGGAAAATTGACACTAGCAACAATTTAAAGCAAATTGTAAAAAACCGTATAGAGGAATTGATTACTCAATGTAACGTACACACGTTCTTATTAGTAGCAGAAGTGATTTTAACGACCTTTGCCATACAGTAGTAAGCGAACTGAAAGAGAAATATCAAAACATAAAAAGAGTATGTTATACTTGTAAAAATGAAAGTTGCATACTAGAGATAAAAAGACGAGAGCAAGAAAAGGTTTATTCACAACTTTTGAATAAAAAAGTTTATTTGCTTGGTTTTGAAGAAGAGTTTGAACACAAAACAAAGTATGAGGCTGGCAAAGCAAGTTACGTTGAGCGAAATCAAGCAATGATAGACGATAGTGATTTTTGTGCATTTTATTACAATAAAAATTACCTTCCTTCAACAAAAACTAATAGTGGTACTAAAATTGCTTGCGAATACGCCATAAGAAAAAAGAAAAATGTCATTAACTTATTCAAATGTGCAAACGATTTTGATAACAAAAAAGATAGCGACTATGTGCGTCACTCATAGGGATTTAAATTATGTAATTTAGAAAACTCGACTTTTTTAAGTCGAGTTTCCGTTGTTTC
The DNA here is from genome assembly GCA_045647765.1 of Christensenellaceae bacterium. Lineage (GTDB taxonomy): Bacteria > Bacillota > Clostridia > Christensenellales > Borkfalkiaceae > UBA1259. The sequence goes on along the minus strand of JAZRMR010000014.1, from coordinate 5,380 downwards.
TCCCACAAAAAATGATTGAAAAAAATTTTTATACATGCTATAATGTCTATACATATAACTTTTTTAGGCAACGTATAAAATAAGAAATATTGAGAATTTTGGTTTTTTTCATCAGAGATAATAAGTGATTTAGATTAAAACTTCTTTTTTTAGTTATAAATTGGAGAAATATTATATGATTAAAAAAATTAATATCGTATTATTTGCAATAATCTTGCTTTCTATTAATGTCTTTTTTTTATCTTCATGTGGCGACAAGGATAAAGTAATTAAAGACGGAGTAATTTATCAGAAAGTAAGAAATACGGTTGATGGTATAACCGTTGAATGTTATTACGCTTATGGTTGCAATGATGATGTTGAAATATTGCAAATTGAAGAAAAGATTAATGGGCTATCTGTTTTAGGTATAAAAGACGAAGCTTTTAAAAATAAAACTAATTTGAAAGAAGTTGTTTTGCCTAATTCAATTACTTCTATAGGTTTATTTACGTCATATTTTTTAGGCTGTACAAATATTGAGAAACTAACTTTAGCAACAGATGATGTGCTCAATTTGTTTAGTGATTATGGTAGCTCTAATGAAAAAAACACAGAGCCTTTGCCAAAATCCTTAAAGAAGATTTATTTAACGTCTGGTTGCAAAAAAATATCTGCAAGAAGTTTTCGCTATTGTAAGTATTTAGAAGAATTGCATATACCGTCAACAGTTATTAATATTGAAGACGGTACAGTTGATACTACTATTGGTGTAAATGGTAATTTGCCAAGTAGTGATAAGTTTAACGATTTACCGTTTTTTGCTTGCGAAAATTTGACTATTTTTTGTGAGAATTCAACCAAGCCTAGTGGTTGGGATAGTTATTGGAATTATATCAATGAATCAACGCAATTAGCAGTTGTGTGGGGAAATTACAACTAAAAAATGGAAACAAGTATAACACACTATACTTTGCGAGCAAAGTCGTGTGTTTAGCAAAGCAAAAAGTAAAGGATAGCGAAAATTTCGCTATCCTTTTGCGTTGCTTAAAAAATCCCTAAGAGCGACAGCCCTAATTCGCTATCTTTTTTGTCAAACTTCCTATGAGAAACGTCCTTAATTCTACTACTTTTATACTAACTAGAACTTATATCGCCTCTATAACTAGCGAAAGAACGCAAAGCACACACGATATTCCCATCCATACCATTCCCCAACAAACCTTGTTTGCTTTTCTTCTATTTTTCCGCTTCTTTTCTTCTAAATTATAATAACTGCTCATACGTAGCCTCCGTTTTTCTTAAAAATAACACGGATTTAAGACATATGGCTGTCATATTAGAAAAACCTCTTGCAAAAACTTTGCAAGAGGTTTCTTTTTGTAAATAGAATATTAATACATTCCACCCATTCCGCCAGCAGGCATTTGAGGTGCTGTTTCAGGCTCTTTAACGTCTGCGATAACCGATTCGGTCGTTAGGAATACACCAGCAACAGACGCTGCATTTTCAAGAGCAGACCTAGTAACCTTAGTCGGGTCGATTATTCCGCTTTCTACCATATCGGTATATTCGTTAGTTAAAGCGTTAAAGCCGTAATTAGCCTTGTTTGCTTTTAATACTTCATTTAATATAACTGCTCCGTCAAGACCTGCATTGAGAGCAATTTGCTTTAACGGCGCTTGAACTGCTTTAAGCACTATTTGCGCACCGGTTTTTTCATCCCCGCTCAATCCCTCTGCATATTTTTCCAAAGCCTTAATCGTTGAGATAAGCGCAATTCCACCACCAGGAACAATGCCTTCTTGAACTGCCGCCTTAGTTGCGTTAAGTGCGTCTTCAATACGGAGTTTCTTTTCTTTCATTTCCACTTCGGTTGCCGCACCAACGTTAATAACTGCAACGCCACCTGCAAGTTTTGCAAGGCGTTCGTGTAATTTTTCTCTATCATAATCAGAAGTGGTTTCTGCTATCTGAGCCTTAATGGCTTGCTTTCTTGCATTGATAGCATCTACGTCTCCTGCGCCGTTAATAATAGTGGTGTTGTCTTTATCAACTTTAACAGTTCCTGCTCTACCGAGCATATCAAGTGTAACGTCTTTAAATTCATATCCGAGTTCAGATGATATAACCGTACCACCAGTTAAAATTGCTATGTCTTCAAGCATAGCCTTTCTTCTATCGCCAAAACCGGGGGCTTTAACTGCAACGCAGTTGAATACTCCTTTAAGTTTGTTAACAACAAGAGCAGCGAGTGCGTCTCCCTCAACTTCTTCTGCGATAATCAATAATCTCATACCTTGTTGAGCAATAGGTTCAACTATGGGAAGAATTTCTTGAATAGAAGAAATTTTCTTGTCAGTAATTAAAATTACAGGCGATTCTAAAACCGCTTCCATTTTGTCAGTGTTGGTTACCATATACGCAGAAGCATAACCTCTGTCAAACTGCATACCTTCAACGGTAGTGAGTTCGGTTTTCATAGTTTTGCTTTCTTCGATGGTAATAACACCATCCTTACCAACTTTTTCCATTGCTTCGCTGATAAGTTCGCCAACGTTAGCGTCGCCAGCGGATATAGATGCTACCTGACCGATTGCGTTTTTATCTTTAACTGGTTTGCTTATGTTTTTAAGTTCGTTTACAGCCGTTTCAACTGCACCAGTGATTCCTTTCTTTAAGATAATGGGATTTGCGCCTGCTGCAACGTTTTTAAGACCTTCAGCTATCATTGCTTGCGCCAAAACGACAGCGGTGGTAGTTCCATCACCTGCAACGTCGTTGGTCTTGGTGGAAACTTCTTTAACGATACTTGCGCCCATATTTTCAAAAGCATCGTCAAGTTCGATTTCTTTTGCTATGGTAACACCGTCGTTAGTGATGAGGGGTGCACCGAATTTTCTGTCTAAAACTACGTTTCTACCCTTTGGTCCTAAGGTGATTTTTACCGTATCTGCCAAAGTGTCTACACCCTTTTGAAGGGCTTTTCTTGCTTCTTCGCCATATTTTAATTGCTTAGCCATTATTTGCCTCCTTATTCAACAACCGCCAAAATATCGCTTTGGCGGATTATGGTTAATTCTTTCCCGTCTACTTTAAATTCACTGCCGGCATACTTTGAATATAACACGGTATCACCGACCTTAACTTGCATTACTATTTCCTTACCGTCTACCACTCCTCCGGGACCAACGGCTATTATTTTTGCCATCTGTTGTTTTTCTTGCGCTGCTGAGGGAAGTATGAATCCGCTCTGTGTTCTTTCCTCCGTTTCAACGCTCTCGACTACTACTTTGTCGAATAAAGGTCTTACCTTCATTTTGTTACCTCCAAATATTTTAGCACTCTAAACCTTAAAGTGCTAACTCTTATTATACACGGCAAAATTTATTTGTCAATAATTTATGCCTATCATAAGTAAAATTTTTTTTAAATATTGATTATTTTTAATATTTTATCTTTTACTTTTTCTTTTTTGTATTTTTTCGACATTTTCCATTAAGATAATTATGCAAAACAATATAAAAACAGTCCCGAAATAATCACGGGACTGTTCTTTTTTATTTACTCTCTGCTATATCTTTTAACTCTGCCAACGCATCAATTGCGTTATAACGAACTTTCTTTTCTATATTGTTTTCTTCTGCCATTGCTTCAATCAATTTAACTGCGTTTTTAAGACCTCTATCACTCTTAACTTTAACTGTAAAAGGAACTTCTTGATACGCCTTAACGTCAGACGAATCTTTTTGAAAGAAAACGTTTTGCTCAAACTTGCTAACGTCTAGTTTAAGATTTAATTTCATAGTCTTGCCACGAACGGAAATTTTAGCAACTAGTTCTTTTCCTAAACGGAAAGATACACACTTTGCAGATACCCTTGGATTAATTCTTCTGTAAGAAATAAACTTGTTATAAAGTTCATTGTAATAACTTTGCGATTTAACGTCTAACGACAGCATCTTTTCAGAAAAAGGTATTCTTTTAATAATTTCCCTATCGTCTTCTATGTCGCTGATAACGATTTCACCAGTAGGAGTGCTTTCCTCAACTGCTTCGGAAATAATAACTTGTTCTTCTTTATCTTCTACAATTTCAGCAGGTTTTTCTTGAACCTTTTCGGACAACTCTTCTTTTACCGATTTTTCTTTTACTAATCTAAATATAACGTAAACGAGCAAAAGCAACAACAACACGGCGTCAACAGCCAATAAAATTTTTAAGATGAGTCCCATGATTTTTCCTCCGTATTTGTAAAATTTTTATGATTATATCATTGAAATTAAGAGTTGTCAACAGTAAATTTAAAATTTATCTCACGTCGTTTTGTTTTTTTGGTTCGCAAGTTATATCTATACCCAACTTTTTGAGGGTTGATTTATCCACGTGTGATAAAATAACTGACGAGTGAAGTTGCGCACCCTTTAAATAAGGTATAGCGTCTAATGCCCTTAACGCAATCGGGTCGGTCGCTGCGCTTACCGCAAGTGAAATTAACACTTCGTCAGTATGTAAAAGCGGATTAACGCTACCCATATGATTTACTTTGAGTTTTTGAATAGGTTCGATAACCGTTGAGGATATTATATCAACCTCGTCGTCTATACCGCTTATAACTTTTAGAGCATTGAGAAGCGTCGCTGCGCTTGCGCCTAAAAGTTTACCGGTCTTTCCTGTAACTATTTCTCCGGTTGAAAGTTGAAGTGCACAACCGGGTGCGCCCGTCATTTCTTCTTTTTCAAGCGCAGGTTTAACAACCGCTCTATCACTTATTGTGATATTCATTCTCTGCATTAAAATTTCTATCTTGGAGATAATTTCCTTCCCAATAAGTCCTTTTCTAGCATCTAAAAGGGCGGAATAATATCTTCTAATTATTTCTTGCTTAGAAGCTTCCTTAACTATGTCATTATTTATTATTCCAAACCCAACTCTATTTACCCCCATATCTGTTGGAGACTTATAAATTGATTCTTTACCTGTAATTTTTTCTATTATTCTCTTTAATACAGGAAAACTTTCTATATCTCTATTATAATTAACTGCGACTTCATTATAAGCATCAAAATGGAAAGAATCTATCATATTAACATCTTTTAAATCTACAGTGGCAGCTTCATAAGCTATGTTTAATGGATGTTTTAATGGTACATTCCATACTGGAAAAGTTTCAAACTTTGAATACCCAGCTAAATTACCTCTTTTATTTTCATGATATAATTGACTTAAGCATGTTGCTAACTTTCCACTACCTGGCCCTGGAGCAGTAACTACTACTATAGGTTTTGTCGTTTCTATATAAGGATTTTGTCCATAGCCTTTTTCACTTACTATAGTATCTACATCTGTTGGATAACCTGCTGTTGCTTTATGTTTATAAACTTGTATCCCTCTTCTATCA
>JAZRMR010000013.1:0-115578 GCA_045647765.1 Christensenellaceae bacterium | reverse complement strand
ATAAACAGTGGGTGTCCACTGTTTACCCTTTCGGGAAATTTGCAAGTGCAAATTTTCTCCTTAATTCAAGTCCCATCAATTTTTTAACGAAAAAAGACCATCAAAAGATGGTCTTTTATTTTGGTGTGAAGGATGGGACTTGAACCCACACGGATAACCATACGCCCCTCAAACGTACGCGTCTGCCAATTCCGCCACCCTCACGTTTCAGCCTCTATATATTACTCAAAAAAAAGTTATTTGTCAAGAAGATTTTCATATATTTTTTGATATTTTGAAAAAGTTTTGCGAATTTTTTTCAAGTATTCTCTGGTCTCGCCAAACGGTATGTTTTGTAAACGTATTTTATCATCACTATACTGAGTATTACTTAACCACTTATTAACGTTTCCTTCCCCTGCGTTATAAGCGCATATCGCCGTATCTATATCGGTAAACTTATTAATTAAGTATTTAAGATACCAACACCCAAACTCAACGTTGGTTTTTGCGTCGAATAAATCAAACTCCTCTATTTTTAAATTATCCGCTATATATCTTGCAGTTTTTTCTGTTATTTGCATAAGCCCTTTTGCATTTTTATCACTGTTGGCATTTTTATCAAACCCACTCTCTACTTTTATTACCGCAAACACCAAATACTTATCTACTCCATATTTATCACTAAATTCAAGAACTTCTTCTTTATACGTTATAGGGTACAAATAGCGTTGAAATGTACCACTTAACAAAACTATCGAGGATAAAACCGACCAAAATAATATTAGAATGACTGTTAATATTCTATATACCACTAATAAAATTTTATCTTTTGATTTAAATAAATTTGAGCGCATACAAAATAGTATGCGCTACTGTAATTATTATATAACTAATTAACCGCCACCTCTGTCGAAAGGTTTTGCCTCTTCTTCGTTGTTAATATTCATATTAGATAGTTTACTGTCTTGTAAAATCGTTGCCCTTTGCACCGAATTATTGCCAAACTTTTTTCTTATATTATCAACCGCATCATCAAGGCGGTCTTTCTTTGCATCTTCTTCGGTGTTTGAATATAACGACAACTGCTCTAAACCGAGTGTAAAATTACTTACTGAAACGCCAACCGCTCTTACCGGATACTCCCAGTGGTAAATATCTTCAAAAATCTTATAGCAATATTTTGCAATATCCACAGAAGAACGAACGGGATAAGTGGTTTTGACTTGCTTGCCTATCGTTTCTAGTTGATTGTTTGTAACGGTAAGTTTTACAGTGTGTGCTTTGCCTAGCCCACTTGCCCTAAGCCTTGAAGCAACTGATTCAGAAAGCAACATTATGAGCGTTTTTACTTCTTCCGTGTTCCACAAATCTCTATAATCAGTAAGGCTGTTTCCTATACTCTTCGTGTCAGTATCTTCTCTTTTGTCCAAAACGGGAGTTCTATCTAACCCGTTAGCGTAAGTGTGCAAGGTTTTTCCCCAAACACCCAAAAGCGAAGTCAAAACTTTTTGGTCGGTTGTCGCTATATCGCCTATCGTGTGAACTCCGATTGCGTTTAGTTTGTTTTTCGTTGCTCTTCCAACAAACAGCAACTCTTCTGCGGGAAGTTTCCAGACTATATCTTTATAATTTTTTTCGTCTATAACGGTAACAGCATCTGGTTTTTTAATATCAGAGCCTAGTTTTGCAAAAATTTTATTAAAACTTACCCCTATACTGACCGTAACTCCTATTTCTTTCTTGACAGCATCCCTTATATTGTTAGCGATTTTTTCGCCACTCCCAAACAGTTTTAAACTGTCGGTAACGTCCAGCCAACATTCGTCTATCCCGAACGATTCAATATGGTCGGTATACCTACCGTATATTGCTTTTACTGCTTTTGAAACCTTATAATATGACGGAAAATCCGCAAGAACGCTAACTAAATTACCAGCGCATTTCTTTCTTGCTTGCCATAAAACCTCCCCCGTCTTAACACCAAACGATTTGGCTATTTGATTTTTTGCAAGCACTATTCCGTGTCTGTTTTCAACGCTCCCGCTAACGACCATAGGAACGTCCTTTAATTCGGGGCGTTTCATAATTTCAACCGAAGCGTAAAAATTATTCAAGTCGCTATGCAGTATAGTCCTCATAACAGTTTTTTCTCCACAAACCATCTGTCAAATTCTTTTTCGTAATAAAGGTATTTTTCCGCACCCAAAAGGTTTACGGTAAACCTTAAAGTCATAATGCCCCCAACCTTTGACGGAGCACGTTCAATGAATTTTATCTTGTCTATATTAAACCGTTTTCCGTCAGACCAAATTATTTCGAGCGGTCTTAATCCCCCTTCTCTTAAAAATCTAACGGTAACGTCTACGTAAATCTTTTCATACCGCATAAAAATAGTTTTAGTAAACGCATTTTCTTTATGCGGATATAGCCAAAATACACAAAAAGGCAACCTTGTGGTTGCCTTTTAAGTCAAGTTAAGTTTAATTAGGCTACAACCTGTTCATCGCCGTCAACCGAATCAACCGATTCAAACATTTCAACGACCTCTTTTTCAGGCGCTTTGGTAAATAGTGAAACAACTATCGAAACGATTAACCCAATAACAAATCCGGGAACTAATTCGTATAATCCAGTATTTGCAATTACGCTGGTAAATCCATAATATTCAAGATTAAATAATATCATCCAAAGGATTGATGAGATGAAACCTGCAAAAATTCCTGAAACTGCGCCATGGTAATTAAAGCGTTTCCAATAAAGGCTTAAAATAATTACCGGCCCGAATGCTGCACCAAAGATTGACCATGCAGCGGAAACAAGCCCCATAATATCAGTAATTTCAAGGAAATGCACGAGCATTGCTATACCGAACGCAACGAGGGTTACTGCTATTACCGCTATTCTTCCCACTGACAAAATCTTTTCGTCAGTAGCATCTTTCTTTATAACCGTTTTGTATATATCCGAAGCGAATGCCGAAGATGACGCAAGGAGTTGAGAATCTGCCGTACTCATAGATGCGGCAAGTATCGCAGAAACCAAAACACCACCGATAAGAGCAAGCGCACCAACGCCGAAAATTTGCCTTACGACGAGAGCGAAAACCAATTCTTTATTCGAACCGTCAAGCGTTGTATTAAGGAAAGAACGAGCAACGATTGCAAGAATAGTAGTCATAAGCAAAATCAAGAACGTCCAAGTTGAACCAATTATCTGAGATTTTCTCATTTCTTTTGGCGATTTAATTGCCATATATCTTACAATAATGTGTGGCATTCCGAAGTATCCTAGTCCCCAACCAAGTCCTGTTAAAATATTAGCAACGCTTGCCCAACTAAACTCTCCGTTGACTAAAAGCGAATAATAATGCTCTGGTGTTTCGCCAGCACTTCCAGAAGGTCCGTTTACGCTTATTATCGTGCTTGCGATAATAGGAACTATCATCAATGCTGCAAGCATGAGCATTCCTTGGAAAAAGTCCGTCCAACAAACTGCTTTAAATCCGCCAAGCAAAGTGTAGACTAATATGATTATTGTAAATATTACCATTCCTATTGCTTTTGTGTCCGCAGTTTCACTGGGAACTAGCATAGAGAACAAATTACCGCAAGCGTAGACAGAAGATGCTGCATAAATTAAATAACCTATAACGAAAACTACTGCGCACGCAATACGAAGCACTGGGCTTTTAGCGTTAAAGCGATTTGATAAAAATTCAGGTACGGTTATAGCGTCGTTAACCCTAATAGCATATTTTCTAAGTCTAGGCGCAATGAAAAGCCAAGCGCAAACCGTTCCGATGATAAGACCGATAGAAATCCAAATTTGATTCAATCCCGAAAGATAAATAGCACCGGGAAGTCCCATCAATACCCATGCCGACATATCGGATGCACCAGCAGAAAGGGCTGAAACCCATCCGCCCATATCTCTTCCGCCAAGGAAGTAATCCTTTTCGCCTTTATCTCTTGACTTAACAAAGAAATAAACGCCAACGCCTGTTACAAAGCCAAAATATAAAACAAACGCTATAATTTCAAAAACGTTCATAGAACCCTCCGAGAATTAACATAAATCTCGGTTATTTTACAACAATTTATGAAATTTGTCAAACGTATAAATGAATGTATGCATATTTTACTAATTATAATCATCTCGCTTGACACTTCTGCTATTTGACATAATTTTCTTTTTTTAGATATTAACTTCCCTTTAACGTCCTTAAAATTTATGTAAAATCGTTTTATCCAACCGAAAACATAAATTTTAGGATTTTTATGAAAAGATTATATTTTTTATTTCTTTCTCTCGTATTGCTTTTTTCAGGATTTAGCGCACCTAATATTTACGCAGAGGCAACAGTTAATATTTACAATGCCCCTTCATATTTGAGAGTGATAAATTCAAACACACCCTTTTATAAAAACGCTTCGGACGTAAACCCGCTATTTTATTTGCCATACACTTATTACGTTAAAGTATTGGGTGAAATTGGGTCTTTTTGGCACGTGGAGTGTTACGGAACGTCAAATACTATTGCCGTGGACGGGTTTGTTCCAAAGGATTTGCTTTTCAATGATAATCTACCCGTTTTAAACCCATATTTATCACTGACAGTTACTACTGCTAAAACCGCTGTTTTATACGCAGAACCCGACCTTAGCGTGTACACGCAATATATATTCTCCGAACGCAATCTAATTTATCTAGGAGAATATCCCACGAATACTGAAAAACTTTATTTTGTGAGTTATAACGGTAAACTAGGTTACGTTAAAGAATCGGACGTGTATCCATTTTTAATCGCCAATCACCCAAACGAACTGACCTTTTTAACTCCTCCCGAAGAACAAACCCCATCCGAAAACCAAAATTCAAACACAGTTGGATTAGAAAACTATTTCAGTTTGAAAATAATCATAATAGTTTGCTTGATTTTTGCGGGTATAGTTGGTCTTTTTATAGCGTTAAAAGTAAAGCCAACCCGTTCTGTTACTGCACATTATTACGATGAGAACGACTATGAATAAACCATTATGCGGATAAACTCGTCTGCTTAGACTCTATACTAATGGATTTGCTTAGTTTTTTATCCTTAGGCTTATTTTTATAAGATTTTTTTTCGTGTTCAATAACACGCCTTAGCATTTCCTTAAAAAAATCCATAGTTAGACATTCGCTCTCAAACCATTTGTCCGATAATCCAGCCTTTTCTAATCTTTCGGAAAACTTTTTTGCAAGCGCAACTTGTCTACGAAAATACGTTCTTCCCGACGCATCAAAGCCTATGTAATAATCCTTAGGTTTAACCTTAAAATATTTGTAATCTAAGTAATCCAATTGTTCGTCAGAAAATTTACTTAACGCCTTGTCCGCCAAAATTTTAAGCCTTATTAATACGTCTTTTTGATGAGTAAAATCAAGTATTTTTTCTGCTATTTCAATACACGGTGAATAATCGTTTATTGAGCACAACGCTTTCTTTTGTACTAATTCGTCTATCTGCTCTATTACCCCCTCTATATGCGGGTAAGCATACAAGACCGTCTTTGAATAATAAATGTTCATTCTGCCTCTCCTGTTGAAGTTTTTGCGTTAATTACCCCGATTATACTTTGCTAATTAGCACACAGTCAATGTTATATGTCAAAAAAACGAACATATGTTCATATTTTTGTAAACATAATAAACGCTATTTATGACAAATGTGTGTCATATTAAAAATTTCATTGGAAAAAAATGTAAAGAACTTTTTAGCGTTAAGATGATAAAATGTTTGATAATTTTCTTTTAATTTATTGATTAAATGTCTTTTATATGATAAAATACACAATATGAGAAGTTACAATAGAAAAAATATAATTTTAAAGTTAATATCAGCATTTGCAGTTTTTACCATTATGGTCTCTGCATTTTCGTTGAATATCCTTTACGCTAATGGAGAACAAAATTCAAACCCGACGGCAGATTTTTTTACACAGCAAAGCCAACTTGAATTTAAAAATCTCTCTTCGCCAACGGACGTTTTTTATTCTGAAAATACGGTTGCAATAACTGAAAATCAATCTATTAAAATTTTTAAAGACGGTGAGTTTTTGCAGACGGACAGTCTTTCATTTACCACCTTAAAACAAGTTAAAAATTTAGATACGGATAATCTTTTGGTATTGGATAACGCAATCATATACTCAATCAACCTTTCCACTATGCAAAAGATTGAACTTAAAGATTCAGAAAATCATTTAATAAGCGGTAACTATTTTGATTTTAACGGACAATATCTTGTAACCGCTTTTGGCACAAGTGCTTTGGTGTATAGATATGACAATGGTAGTTTTATAAAGCAAAACGTTGCTTTCTCTGTAAAAGTCGACCTACCTATATGCATTAACGACAACAATGAAATTTTATTTGTTGATGATGACGGCATATTTAAAATCAACGTGCCCAACACTGCTGACAGAAAGTGTTTAAGTAGTGATTACCCGGACAAAATGATTGTGGACAACGAATTCGTTTATTACGTTTTAGGTGCAAAAATTTATAGGCAGTCATTATCAGGTAATAATAAGGAAGAATTGTCTTTTTCTAATTTAGACGATAAATTTTCTCTCGGCAAAAAAATAAACTCACCTAGGGTTATATCGTTTAAGGGAAACAATCTTTTAATATCAGACACCGATACGGTGCAAGAATTTAATATTGACGGAAACATTCTTACTTTTACTGGTTTTGCCGTTGCTGACGGAAAAACCGCTTATAACAGAATTTCAAAAGACGCAACGGACGTTGAAAAATACGGAGATTATACCGCTATTTTAGACAGCGATAAACTTACGGTTATCAAAAACAACCCTGCCGATATTTATGCAAGAGATAATTATAAAAATTTCTTTAAGGAAGATTTTAACGGTGAAATGCCGGATAGTATTGCTCTTGGAAAAGGTACGCTTTTACTTTGTTTCAATACGGGAACGTCTAACAGTTATCTCAAACTGTTAAATCTTATAGACGGAAGTTTTTCCGAGCAGAAAACCATTGAACAAAGCAACGTATCAAGAGATATAGCATATCAAAGCGGTTATTATTACGTGCTTTGCGATAACGGAAGCGCACCATCAAAAGTTTACTCAATAAATGAAAATGATTTTTCGTTAAGTCAAAGTATTTTGACCTCGCAAATTTTGATGAATAAAATCGCTGTGGACGTGTTTGGCAACGTGTTCTTGTCGAACGGAAGCGACGTTTATAAGTTTGTTAAATCTCAAAATTATACTCCCTCCGCCCCCATTTGTTATTCTAGTAATATCTATAAAATGTCAACCGACCTATCAGGCGGATTATACCTATTGTGCGATAATGGACTTAACGTGTTTGACGGAACCAATTTAATTCCGCTTAACGTTGACACAAACGGCACGAAAATAAAATCTTTCGCTATGGATTTTATTGACGACAACGTTTATTTCATAGTAAACGATAAAGAAGCAGTATTTATATCAACTGATTTGCAAAATATATCGATAGCATCAATCGCAATTCCCACAGATTTTATCACTACAGGTCCAAATGCAGACGTTAATCAATTAAAAATATATCAACCTATTGACGGCGCAAACGTATATTCAATAGAGACAAACGGTCAAAACTTTCAACATTCTCAGTTGATTAACCGACTAGAAGAATACGTTTTCATATGTGAAATTAGCCTTTCAAACGGAGTCAACTCGGTAAACTTGTATGCCCTCGCAGGACAAAACCATACCGTTTTAATTAACCAAGAAGAGGTTATAGAGGTAACGCCAACGCTTAGCGACAGTCCGACAGTTGCGTTTACCACTACGGGTGTGAATATGTATTATCTCCCCCTCATCACAAAAAACGGCGAATACTCATTGACAAATAACCAACCCGTCAGACTTGAAAAAGCCACTGAAATCAACCCCACTAAACAGTTCACTTATTTAGATAAAGATTATTATTTTGCCAGCGCAACCGTTGGTCAAAACACTTATTTTGGTTATATCCCCGTCGCTTTCACTGTGGAAGTGTTATCAGAAGATTTTAAGTGGGATGAATACGTTATAGAAAAGGTTAATAAAACAACTGTTTATGCGGACGATAACTTAACCGCCGAATTGCTTTCTTTGGAAGATGGAGATGCAGTTAGAGTGATTAAACAGTTAGACGATAAATATCTAATCAGCGTTAAAACTGTCGACGGTTGGGTTAACGGATACGTTGACATAAACGCTATTAAAAACCAGCCTAGAACAGCCATTAGAAACGCTTTACTGATATTAGTCGTTTCGGCTTGCGTATGCGCAACTACAATATTCTTTGTCCTAAAACGAAAAGACTAAAAACATTTAAAACTTAAACACACGGCTTAAATCAAACCGTGTGTTTTTATTTAATCGGTATATGCACCGTCAGTGCGTTCACAATTAAAGTTATAGCCCATCAAATTAAATTCTTCATCAACGTCAAAGTTTTCTGCATTTTCATAAGCGGCAAGTTTGCTAATTGACACTTCGTATGCTGTAAGCGTTTTAACTTGGTCGTCAGTTATATGCTTTTGATACTCTCTGCTTTGAATTCTTCCGCTAATAGCAATCTTTTCGCCAACGGCAAGGTTTTTTGCAAATCTTGCGTTTCGCCCCCACGCTATGCAGGGAATGTAGTCTGATTTATTATATGAACGGTTAACCGCTATCAATATATCTGCAATCTCTCTGTTAAACGGAGTTGTTCTGTACACGGGCGATTTGCAAATGTAACCCGAAAGCACAATACTGTTTGGATTCCTAACCTCTTTATCGTCAACGAGTTCTCTAACGAAAACGGTTAGCATTAACTTGCTTTTTCCATCAACAAGTTTATTGTAACTTCTGAATTGTCCCAAAGCGTTTATGGTTACGCCCACTTTTAGGTCTTTATCAGAAATAAGACGTTCAGACACCGTAACGGGCAGAATATCGCCTTGACCAGACAGCCTTTTTACGAGCACGTTCATCTCGTAAAACCCCTCGCCATACACCTCGTGCGAGAACTCTGCGTCGGTAACGATTTCCCCACTGATAAATACCTTGTTGTTCCTTTCTTGTAAATAGTTCATATATTTTTCCTCCAATGAATTTCCTATGAATCTAACGTTTGCTCCCCGTCGGGAGCCATCTTATAATTTTGGCGATAAATCAATTGACCTATCGGCACAAACGTATATCCTTTTTCTTTAAGACTTTTTATAATCCCGCTTAATGCCTCAGCGGTGTGCAATCCTTGATTATGAAAGAGAACTATCGAGCCATTTTTAACCCTTGATAAAACCCTTTGTTCTATGTTTAAAGCAGACAAATCTTTCCAGTCAAGGCTGTCAACGTCCCACTGTATGACGTACAAATTAAGTTCCTCAGCGGTTTCTATTAATAAATCGTCGTAATCGCCGTATGGTGGTCTAAAAACTTCAACCTTTTTTTGTGTTATTTTTTCTATTGCCTTAGATGACGAAGTAAGTTCTTTAACAATTGCACTTTTATCAAGTTTACTCATATAAGGATGTGTCGAGGAATGCGTGCCTATCTCGTGCCCAGCCTCTGAAATCTTTTTGACGTATTCTGGATATTTATTAGTCCAAAATTCCACCATGAAAAACGTGCATTTAACGTCTTGCTCTTCCATTATAGATAACAGTTTGTCGGTATAGTCCACACCCCAAGCACAATCAAAAGAAATGGCAATCTTTTTTTCTTCCGTCTTTACCCTATATATAGGAAGTTTTCTTTTGCTCACACCAAAAACCGTTTGGTTTTTTCCTATCATTATTCCGCCTACTACCGCTACGGTGAAAACTAGAATCGCAATAAGAACGGCTGTGAATTTTTTCGCTTTTAAAACCCAAAACAAATTATATCTTTTCCTTTTTTTATTTTTTTATCTGTATTTGTTATTTTTTATGCTTTATAGTCGAAAACCGATTGTTCTTTTAATCTATATGTATTAAATTCCTTAATTATGCAAAAAGTAGTGGACTAACTAGCCACTACTTTTTATTTTTAACTTTTTTGTGTTTTTTTAAAATTCTATCTATCAAATCGGAGAACCATTTATTAATTTTATCTGCATACTTTATTGATACAACTAATAAAACTATTGCTAAAAGATTTATCAGTGCAATAACCACTAATCCCCAGCCCTCGTAGGGGATAAATTTTCCAGACATTAAAACAAGCGTTGAACCAATAGAGGTTAACCTAGTTACAACTTGCATGGCAAAAAAAGTCAAAAATGAAATGGGTAAAATCCCCGCAACCGAGCATAAAATATCATCTGGAAACAGTGGCAATAAAAAAGCAAAAAATAAAAAAATATTTTCTCTTCCTTTAAGTTTTTTTATCCAATCATCAACTTTTTGCTTGCTTCCAGCAATCCAGTTAACGTACGGCCTACCGATTACCCTACCCATAAAAAATGCTACTATCGCTCCAATCAACATACCTATATATGAATAGAGAAAGGATAACCATAATCCAAATATATAATTCCCCGCTAAAATAGTTACTATGCCCGGTATGGGAACTAACGTAACTTGCGCAAACGAAACTAGTATAAACACTAGTGGTGCGACTGCGCCTGTTGATTGTATGAATTCTTGTAATTGTTCTCTTTCAATCTCCGTCCAACCAAGCGCCTTAAAAATTAAATATACTATAAATACAAAAAAAGCAATAACTAAAATTGAACAAACGAGTTTTTTAATGACAATCTTGTTTTCTTCTGTCAATTTGTTTCTCCATTTTTATTTAGTATACTGCTTTTAAATAAAATTAAAACTATAAAAATAAAAACCTCTCGGAACTTTTCGTCCGAAAGGTTTTAAGTTTTTAACCCATCAATACCTCAGAAATAACGTCTAAAACTTTTTGATAACATCCGCCACAGCCTGTCGTGCAATGCGTTACGTTTTGAACGTCCTTAAAAACTTCCACAACGTCCTCTAATTTGTTATGATTTTCAAGAGCAGACGCTATATCGTGATAAGTTACTTTCATACAGTTACATACGGTATAATTCTCTTTCATTTCACACCTCTTATTCAGCATCAAATTGGTCTTTACCTACTGCACAAAGAGGACATACCCAATCTTCGGGAAGGTCATCAAATTTAACGCCTTCTGCCTCTTCGTCATAAACGTATCCACATACTTGACAAAGGTACTTCATATTATCACCTCTTATTTGTTAAAATATCTTTTGAGAAGTCCTTCAAACGCCTTTCCGTGTCTCGCTTCGTCTCTTGCCATCTCGTGTACGGTGTCGTGAATAGCATCAAGTCCTAATTCTTTTGCTTTCTTAGCCAGTTCAAACTTGCCGAGCGTTGCTCCGTTTTCTGCCTCTACTCTCATTTCAAGGTTCTTTTTGGTTGAGTCAGTTACAACTTCGCCTAAAAGTTCAGCGAACTTAGCAGCGTGTTCTGCTTCTTCAAGCGCAGCCTTTTCCCAGTAAAGTCCGATTTCAGGATAACCTTCTCTATGTGCTACTCTCGACATTGCAAGATACATACCTACTTCTGTGCATTCTCCTGCAAAATTCATTCTAAGCCCTTCGATAATTTCAGGGTCAACACCCTGAGCAACTCCTACAACGTGTTCAGCCGCCCAAGCCATTCCTTCTTTTTGTTCATTGAACTTAATATCGGGCGCTCCACATTGGGGGCATCTTTGAGGAGCAGTATCTCCTTCGTGAACGTAACCACAAATCGTGCAAACAAATTTCTTCATATTTTTCTCCTTTTCGGGGCTTTTGCCCCATATATATTTTTTTTAATTTTTTAATTAGTTTTGGCACATTCGGCACAAAGTCCGTAATACACGCATTTTTCCCCGAGAACTTTAAGTCCCGACGCTTTAATTTCAATGGGAGGCTCACTCGGATTAAATAAATCTATAATCTTTCCACATCCGTTGCATATAAAATGGCTGTGCCTAGAAGTATCTCCGTCATAATGTACTCTTTTATCCTCAGTCTCTAAGGTTATAATTTCCTTTTCGTCTGACAATAGTTTTAAATTTCTATATACCGTGCCAAGACTTATGTTTGGTTCAATCTCCCTTGCACTATTATATATCATATCCGCTGTCGGATGGTCGCACCTTCCTTTGATTATCTCGGTAACGAGTTCCCTCTGTCTTGAATATCTCATAAGCAACTCCTTATCAGTAATGATTACTATTATTATAATCAATGATAGGAGTTTTGTCAACAATTTTTCTAACTTTTTTAAAAAAAATCAAAAAAATTTTTTTTATTGTTTTTCGACTATAATCTTTTATAAATATATATATTGTTACTGATTAATATGCTCCAATTCTTTAACCCACAAAGAGCAAACGGCATCAGACGGCATAACCCATTCGCCTCGTGGAGAAAGAGCAACAGAGCCAACCTTAACCCCGTCAGGAACGCAGGAGCGTTTAAATTGCTGAGCAAAAAAGCGTTTTGTGAATATTTTAAGCCATTTAAGAATTGTCTGCTTATCAATTTCGCTCTCAAAAGTTTTTACAGCAACGAAATACAACTTCAATGGAGAAAATCCTCGTCTTATCATATTAAACAAGAAAAAGTCGTGGAGAACGTAAGGTCCAACAATATCCTCGGTTTTTTGATTTATCGAATCATTTTCTGCCGGTAAAAGTTCAGGGCTAACTGGTGTGTCAAGAATATCTAACAAAACGGCTTTTAATTTACCTTTGCAAGCATTTGCGTAATTATCCACCACAGAGCGAACAAGGGTTTTAGGAACTGTGCAGTTTACAGAATACATTGACATATGGTCACCGTTATAAGTTGCCCAACCTAGTGCGCTCTCTGATAAATCTCCCGTTCCGATAACTAAACCGTTATTCATATTTGCAACGTCCATTAAAACTTGCGTTCTTTCTCTTGCCTGAGCATTTTCAAAGGTTACGTCAAACTTACCCTCTTGATGTTTAATATCTTTTAAATGTCTGGTTACAGATTTGCTGATATCTATTTTTCTAAGGGTTACACCGAGTGCTTTTGCTAATTTTATTGTGTTCAGGTATGTTCTAGAAGTCGTTCCAAAACAAGGCATAGTAACAGCCACAACGTCTTTTAACGGTCTGTTTAATTTTTTAATTGCCGTTACCGCAACGAGTATTGCAAGCGTTGAATCAAGACCACCGCTAAGCCCTAAAACTACGCAACTAGCATTAGTGTGGCTTATTCTTTTTTTAAGTCCTTCCGATTGAATGTTTAATATTAAATCTACCCTTTCTTTAATCTCTTCTTCACAAGGAACAAATGGCAGTTTTTCATATTTTCTAGTAATATCTTCTAAACTTGAAACTGCTTCGAATTCAACGGTAATATAGTCGCTACACACCCCCAACCCTTGCGCATTGTAAAGTTTTGAACGTTTGTAACTTAAATATTCCAAATCTATTTCACCAACTGTTATACCCTCAGAAAAAGGCTTACTTTTAGTTAAAATCTTCCCGTTTTCAGCAACCATATTAACTCCGCCGTAAACACAATCGGTCGTTGATTCTCCACTGCCTGCGCTTGCAAGAATATATCCGCAAACGGTTTTTGCCGAATGCGAACTAACTAGCGAACAAACGTATTCGTCTTTCCCAACGGTTAGAGGTCTTGCAGAAAGCCCTGCAATAATTAACGCTCCGGCTAGTGTGTGCATTGATGAAGGTGCAAGCGGAGAGTTTAAATCGGAAAAAGTTTCTGCGCTAACCGTGAATAAACTATTATTCTTTTCTCTTAATATTACGTTTTGATTAAACGGCACAAGTTTTCCAAAAAAGTTTATTTCATCAGAAGATAACGGCTCTGAAAAATATCTAGATTTCGCCTCTTCCCCCACATTATAAATTACCGTTTGAGGAATAAACGCAACCACCTCACCTTTATTGACGCAAGCAATAACGTTGTATATTAAATTATTTCTTTTGAGGGGTAAACCAACCATAACGAGGGCATTATAATCCTTAGTTGCCTCTTTAATAGCGTTTAACGAATTAAGCGCACCTAAGAGCAAAATGTCAGAAAAGAATAAATCACCGCAAGTTGCACCAGTTAAACAGAGTTCGGGAAAAACTAACAATTCTATCCCTTTACTCTTCCCCTCGTATATATAAGATATTATTTGCTCGGTATTGTATTCAACGTCTGCAACCTTTATTTTAGGCGTAACTGCGCCAACTTTCACGTAGCCGTATTTCATATTTTTCTCCATTTTCAATAAATTCTTAATTTTGCATTTTCAATTTTACATCAAATTTTGAATTTTTGCAATATTTTACAATAAAAAAATAGCGATATTTTTCAAAAATTGAATATATCGCTATTTTTAACTGCAAAATTTAATCATTATACCCGTAAGGGTTTTGTGTTTGCCATCTCATTGCATCACGGCACATATCGTCAAGGGATTTTTCCGCTTTAAATCCTAAAACTTCTTTGGCATACGTAGGGTCGGCATAGCACTCGTCTATATCGCCAGGTCGTCTTGGCATAAATTTATAAGGAATAGGTTTGCCCGTTACCTTTTCAAACGCCTTAACCATATCAAGAACACTATAACCTTGGCCCGTTCCTAAATTAACTATAACAAGACCCGGATTGTCTAAGAGTTTATTAACCGCAAGAACGTGTCCTTTTGCGAGGTCGACAACGTGAATATAATCTCTAACCCCCGTTCCATCCGGGGTGTCGTAATCATTACCAAAAATTCCTAGATACTCCCTCTGTCCAACGGCAACTTGCGTGATGTAAGGGCATAAATTGTTGGGTATACCCTTTGGGTCTTCTCCTATCAATCCAGATTCATGTGCACCCACGGGGTTAAAGTATCTCAAAATGGCTATATTAAACGTCGGGTCAGCCTTAAACAAATCTTTTAATATGTATTCTATGAAAAGTTTAGTGCTTCCGTAAGGATTAGAAGTTGAAAGTGGGAAATTTTCTTTTATAGGAACACTATTTGGCTTTCCGTACACAGTTGCAGAGGAACTGAAAACGAGATTTTTTACACCGTGGTCTCGCATTGCAAAACAAAGCACTAAAAGTCCGCCTATATTATTCTCATAATATTCAAGAGGCTTTGCACAACTTTCACCAACAGCCTTAAAGCCTGCAAAATTTATAACTGCATCTATCTTATTTTCGGTAAAAATTTTATTAAGAATTTGCCTATCTCTTATGTCCCCCTCATAAAATTTAATTTTTTTGCCTGTAATTTTTTCTACACGCTTTACAGCCTCGTATTTGCTGTTCATAAGATTATCTATACACACTACCTCGTGTCCTGCGTTTAAAAGCTCCACCGAAGTATGTGAACCTATGTAACCTGCGCCACCAGTTACTAAAATTTTCATATTGTTCTCCTTTATTAGTTCAAAATAAGAAGTTTTTCTATTAAGATTTTTCCGTCAGCCATCTTTTTTATTTCCGTAATAATAATAAAATTTGCACTCTTTATTAGAATTATAGAGTTTTCTTTGTCTGTCTGCCTTTTTCTTAAAACACTTTTCAAAGTTGTTAGCACTAGTAATTAAAAATAACGACCATTCATCTAATCCGTCATAAACTTTTCTAAGTGAACGATAGCACTCTTCGGCTTCTTTTATATCGTATACTCGCTCTCCGTACGGAGGATTGGTAACGATAGTGCCCCTTTTTAAATGTGATGAAAAGTGCTTAACGTCTTTTACTTCAAAATGGATTTTATCTTTAACGCCCGCCCTCTCAGCGTGCCTTTTTGCAAGTTTAATGGCTTTTGGGTCTATATCTGATGCAAAAATCTCTATCTTTTGCCCTAAATTTTCTTTATCCTTAGCCTCTTCGAAGGCTTTATCAAAAAATGCGCCGTCAAAATTTTTCCAGTCGCAAAAATCAAACCGCCTACCTATCCCGCCTGCGATATTAAGTGCGATTCGTGCCGTCTCTATAGCTATCGTCCCAGAACCGCAAAACGGGTCTGCAAAAGGACGGTCTTTATAAAAATCACTCAACAATACGAGTGCGGATGCAAGTGTTTCTTTTATAGGTGCAATGCCCACCATATCTCGGTAGCCACGTTTATGCAATCCAGCACCGCTTGTGTTTAAATAAATTGAACAAACGTCTTTAAAAATTGAAAACTCAACTCTATAAACTGCGCCGTTTTCCGACAATCTATTTACGTTCCATTTTGTGCAAAGTCTATCGGCTATTGCTTTTTTTATTATGCTCTGGCTTGCGGATACAGCAAAGATTTTACTTTTAACGCACTTTCCGTTAACTATTGTAAAAGCGTCTCTCGTTAAGTAATCTTCCCACCTTATAGATTTTACCGCCTCGTAAAGGGTATCAAAATCTTCAACGGGAAATTCTTTCAATCTTAAATAAACCCTATCCGCCGTTCTCAAATTAATATTGAGCCTAGCAACGTCTAGTGGATTACCTTCGAACAAGAAACCTCCGTTCATAGCGGGAACTTCGCCATAACCTAAGCGCACAAGTTCACTTTTAACAACTTTTTCAACACCCGACGCACAGGTAACGCAAATATCTAATTTTTCAGGAAAACATGTATATTTCATAATAATTTATATTTTAATACAAATAACGTATATTTGCAAGCATTTAATTAAATTAAAAGTTTTTGTTCGCACGCTACAAGCATAATAACTAACGGCTAAAATTTCATTTAACAGTTTTTTTAAAAAATACTTGTCAAGATTGACGTTTCATTATATAATAATTGCAAATAAATTTTTGGAGTTAATATATGGACGCAAAAAAATCTTACATTAAACAGTTTTTTACAAGCGCAAGCGCCCTTATAATATGGTTACTTATCTCGTCGTTTGCACTAACGTTAATAGCCACTCACTATGAATTCGGTCTATTAGATAAAATACTTAAAAACAGAATGCTATTTGATTTCTGCTTGCTTTCTGCTATTGCTTTTATCGTTATCGGCTGTGTTTGGTGTGCTTTTTCGTTTAAAAGCAAGTCTATCCGTTTTGCTGATAGCGTTTATTTCTCAGGCGTTACGATAGGTATTCTTTTTGCGGTTTATACAATCTGCGTTAAAAACCTAACGCAACTTACCGTGTCTTTTTCAGTTGTACTAATCGTTATCTTCGGTTTGTTAATTATAGCCCGTTCACAATGTTTTAATAAAGGAGAAAATACACTAACAAACGCAAATGCGCTTAAAAACTACTACCGTTACATTTTTGACAACTATTCTGAAACGGCAATTATACTCGGTGGAATTCTTATCGTTCTAGTTAGTTTTTTAGCGCTTAATTTCGGTTTTACTTTTCCCCTTAAATCAGAAAAAATATCGCTTATAATTATAGGTGCTCTATCAATACCCCTATTAATTTATGCAGTTATTTCTACACTTTCTAATAAGGTAACCGTATTTGATGCGGTTATGACTTCGGGAGCAATTGCTTTCCCGTTTGTGTTTATAATTGTATTCACAATTTGCAAAACTGAAAGCAGACAAATATTTATAGGTGGAATTTTCGTTGTTTACGCCGTTAGCCTATTTATGAGGTATTTTAGGTTTAATATTGAATCCACCCTTGTAGCAGATGAAAAAATAGTTAAGAACAATTGTTCGGTGTCAAAATATTTTTCCAAAGTATTCAGAAAGAACGGCTTTTTAACCGCTCTTTCATCAGCTTCGCTAGTCGCAATTGCAACTTTGGTGATATTTAAAACCAATGCACTTTCATATCTTTATAACGATGGCAAAGTAATACTATCATTCAAGTCTGTTATCGTTGCTTTATTCATTTTGGGTGCGTTAATTCCATTAATCATTTGTGCAATATCATCATTAGTTTCAACCATAAGAAAATCAGTGGTTACAGCAGATAAACTTCTTGTTAGTTCATTCTTTTATTGTGTCTTTGGATACGCAGTTTATTTTGCTCATCCCTCGCCCTTGTATCTTATCGGACTTTCCGCATTTTTGCTGTACACGATTATTCTTTCAGCGGTAAGAATAAAATTAGTTAACCGTGGATAAGTAAATTTAATCTCATCATTACACGCCGAATTTTTTCGGCGTGTTTTTGTTTCACTATTTATGTAATTTTTTTAAATCGCATTATCGTGCTTTGCCTTTTTCAATATATAAGTTTCAATTATATTATATATATAATTTATTACTATTGATAAATTAAACTCAATATTGACTTTTATGTATTAATTTGTTATAATATAAAGCATAATGGGAGATTTCGGAAAAAAACAACTTTTGGTTAAAGTTAAAAACTCAAAACCTTTTTTTATATGCGACCTACTCGTGTATACGATAACAGCGATTATTATTGCCGTTTTGCTCGTGTTTTTTGTTTTTATCCCCCAAAAAATTAAAAATTTAGGGTTTTATGTCGCTATAAACGGAGATACCGTTGTTAAGTATTTTTCTTCGTCAAACTTAATAGAAATTGATGATGATTATATAGCTTTTGTTGAGGTTGTGGAAGACGGCGATAAGATTCGGATAAAAATAAATCAAATACAGACTGACGGATATAATATCGTTGAAATAGACACCGTTAATAAAACTGCTAAAATAACCGACAGCAACTGTCCTAACAAAGACTGTACGAGCATAAATTTCATAAAAAACAGTGGAGCAATTCCTTGCCCACCGCACAAATTAAAGGTTGCGCCTATCGGAGAGGGACAATTCAATCCGCCTATATCGGGGTGATATTATGAAAATGAAACTGAGCGTTAAAATTGCAATATGTGCCATGCTTTCTGCTTGTGCTACCATCGCTTTTATAATTGAAAGCCTATTCCCTCCAATATTTTTGCCGGGCGCAAGAATGGGAATTTCAAACTTCTTTATACTACTTTGTTTAATAGTTTTAGGAGCAAAATATTCTTTTGCCGTATTAATTGTAAAAGTTTTGTTAGGAAGTTTGTTTTCTGGAAACGTTTCATCATTGATGTATTCCCTCCCCGCAGGATTAATTTCACTTTCCGCACAAACGCTCTTGTTGTATTTAACAAAAAACGTAAGTTTGGTTGCAGTAAGCGTTTTTGGAGCGACGGCAAACATTACAATTCAAAACATAACGTTTTGTATAATCACTAAAACAACCGAATATCTTTCCTTTCTTCCATATTTGTCGCTCGTGGGCGCAATTTCAGGATTGATTATCGGCTATGCAACCTTTTTAGTTGCAAAAAAAATACCAGCAAGAACAGAATAATATTTATAACTTATAGGAGAAATAATTTTGAGTATTAGAAAAGGTAAAAACTATGCATACGGTATTCACGTTGACGGGAAAAAGCATTTAACCTGCAACTCTAAAATTGAGTCAATGCCCGCACCCGACACCGTTTATATCAGTATGTCTCAGCACATAGGCGCTCCCGCTATACCCGTTGTCGAGGTGGGAGATACAGTTATAAAAGGGCAACTAATAGGTAAATCTTCGGGATTTATTTCTGCAAACGTACATTCTTCAATCTGCGGAGAAGTTATTTCAATTTGTGATATGGACAGCGGTTTCGGTCAAAAACAAAAACACGTTGTTATTAAAAACAACGGTAAAGACGACCAGTTCCTTTATGAGGATTTGAAAGATTTTGAGCCTAAAACTCTTATCGAACGCATTCACGATGCTGGAATTATAGGTCTTGGCGGAGCAGGTTTTCCAACGGCTGTTAAACTATCCCCCAAAACACCGCTTGACACTCTTATTATTAACGGTGCAGAATGCGAACCCTATTTAACTTGCGACCATCGTTTAATGATTGAAAAAACCGAAGAAATTTACAAAGGCATTAAATACGTGGCAATGGCTCTCGGTTTAGATAAGATTATAATCGGCATAGAGGCAAACAAACCTGACGCTATTGAAGCGTTTAAGGTGTATGATGATTTAGACGTTGTCGTGCTTAAAAAACAATACCCTATGGGAAGCGAAAAGCATTTAATATACTGTACGACAGGAAGAAAAGTACCCGTTGGTAAAATGCCCTTCGACGTTGGCGTTTGCGTGCAAAATATAAAAACTATGATTGCATGCTATCAAGCTATCGAATTAAACCTTCCTCTGACCGATTCTGTCATGACGGTTAGCGGTAACGGTATTAAACAGCCTAAAAACGTTAAATTTGCAATAGGCACTTCTTATTCAGACGTAATAGAGTTTTGCGGGGGACTAAATGACGATGCGGTTAAACTAATCGGCGGTGGACCTATGATGGGTAAAGCGTTTATCTCGCTTTCTCACTCGACTAGAAAAACTGCTTCTGGTCTTCTCGCTTTATCAGATAAAGAAACAGACCGCTCTTCGCCAACAAACTGTATAAACTGTGCAAAGTGCGCAAAAAATTGCCCCATGCGTTTAATGCCAATGTATATAGAGGGATACGCATTAGCAGGCGATTACGTCAATGCAAAAAAATACGGCGCTATGAATTGTTTAGAATGTGGGTCTTGTGCTTTCAACTGCCCTGCTAAACGTCCGCTCGTTCAGAGCATTTCTCTTGCAAAAGCAAAGATAAAGGAGATGAAAATATAATGAAAGAAAAATTGTTTACTTATTCCTCATCGCCTCACGTTAAAAACAAGCGAACCACAAAAGATATTATGATAAGAGTGTGTATCGCATTGATGCCGGCAGTTATTATGGGTATAGTGTATTTCGGCTTGAAAGCACTCTTAATAGTTGGACTTGCCCTTGTAAGCGCTGTGTTAAGCGAAGCCGTTTATCTTTTAATTGCGAAAAAGACAGTCAAGGAAATCATTTCTCAATTTGATTTTTCCTCGTGCGTTACAGGTCTTATCGTCGGCATGTCCATAGGTACTAACTATCCGTGGTATGCACCAATTCTCGGCAGTGCGTTTGCTATTATTGCAGTAAAAATGTTGTTTGGTGGAACGGGCAAAAATCTCGTTAACCCCGCAATCACCGGCAGAATATTTATTTTCATGTCCTTTCAAGCGGTTGTTGGCGCTTGGGTGGTTCCGTCAATAGGTGCAATAAGCGGACTTAACGTAAGCACTGGCGCAACCATTCTTGGAGAAGTTTTTTCCGGTAATATCTCAAACTTATCAAACGTTGACCTTTTGCTTGGAACAGGTGTTGCAGGTTGTATTGGTGAAACTTGCAAGATTGCGCTTATTATCGGCGGAATTTATCTTGCAATAGAAGGTATTATCAATATCGGCTACCCCATAATTTACGTTAGTGTTGTGGGATTATTCTCGGTGGCTCTTTCAGGTTTTGACTTTACTTACTTTTTGCCATCAATTTTATCCGGCGGTCTTATCTTCGGTGCTATCTTTATGGCAACCGATTACACGACCTCCCCAAACACCTCACTTGGTAACGTTATTTATTTCATAGTTTTGGGATTGGTAACCGCAGGACTAAGAATAGCAACGAAAATGGAAGTCGTTTCGTTTGCTATATTGCTTATGAATTTATTCGTGCCGTTAATTGATAAATTTGTTATAAACATTCCGTTCGGCGGTCATAAACAAAAGAAAATTAAGGAGAAAAACTAATGAATAAAATAGTTAACAGCGTTTGGTTTAAATGCATAACAGTTCTCCTTGTTTTGTCTTGTGTGCTCGGTGGAACACTTGCAATACTAAACGACGTTTTATACGTTTCCCCAGAAGAACGCACAGAAAGAGCAATTAAGAAGATATACGGTCAAGAAAAGACCTATTCAATTGTTTTAGACGTTGACTTAGGAGATGATGCGGTTACATATTCGTTCGGTAAAGTCAATAAAGTTTATAACGTTAAATCGGAAAGCGGAAAAGATGATATGTTGTTCCAGACAACCGGTTATGAGGGTTATAAAGGTGGAACGATTACGCTTTGGGTTTTGGTAAAAGCAGAGGGTAGCCGTTTGATAATAGATAAAGTCGTTTTAGAAAGTTACGACAAGCAAACGCTTATGAGTAAACTTGGTGGAAATTATTACGATACATTTTTAACAGACGTAACCGACGCTTATAAAAATGGCGGTAAATTCACCACCGAAAGCGGAAAAGGAGAATTTTCCAACCCGATTAGTGGTGCTACCTATTCGGCAAACGCAGGCAACAACGCCGTTAACTGCGTTATCGAGTATCTTGGGGGTATACAATGAAAACAAACTTTAAAAAGATAGCAAAAGACGGAATTTTAACTAATAATCCGACTTTAAAATTGGTTTTGGGAACTTGCCCTACCCTCGCCTTAACGACAATGGCTATGAACGGACTAGGCATGGGCGCAGCGGTAACTTTCGTTTTAATTTGCAGTAACGTTTTAATTTCAATTTTACGAAAAATAATTCCTGCGCAAGTGCGCATACCCGCATTCGTTTTAATAATTGCAACCTTCGTAACCGTGGTTAGGCTTTTACTAGACAAACTGTTGCCTGACATTTACGCTTCGTTGGGACTTTATCTTCCACTTATAGTCGTTAATTGCATAATACTTGCAAGAGCAGAAAGTTTTGCAAGCAAAAATGGCGTTTTAGCATCAGCAGCGGACGGATTATTTATGGGCTTAGGTTTCACTCTTGCACTGACGCTTATGGGTGCTTTTAGAGAACTTCTCGGCGAGGGCGCAATTTTTGGGGTTGCACTATGGGAGTTTAAGATTGGATTCTTTTCTTCAAGTGCAGGTGCATTTTTTACTTACGCTCTCTTTATTGCAACTTTTTCGCTCATTAGCGGTGCATTATCCGATAAGAAAACTAAAAAGTCTAAACAGCAATTAGATAGCATTTCCGAAGAAAAGGAGGAAAACTGATATGGCTGAATTTATAATGATTATCGTTTCTGCGGTTTTTATAAACAACTTTGTCGTGGTTCAGTTTTTGGGTATTTGCCCCTTCCTCGGCGTTTCTAAGGATTTCAAGAGTGCGCTTGGAATGGGTATTGCAGTTACCTTCGTTATGACAATTACTTGTTTAATAACCTACCCCATTTATACTTATATATTAGTCCCATTAAACATTGAATATATGGAAATTATCGTATTTATATTCATAATCGCATCAATAGTTCAAATGATTGAAATGGCACTAAAAAAATTCTCACCTACCCTTTATAACGCAATGGGAATTTATCTACCGTTAATCACAACCAACTGCGCTGTTCTTGGCGTTGCAGAACTTGTTATTGATAAAGCACAAATCGCATCACTTATAGGTATTGCTGCGAATCAAATGAATATGGGTTTTGCCGTTCTTTACGGTTTGTTTGCCGGCATTGGATTTACTCTTGCCATAGTTTTAATGAGTGGTATGCGTGAAAAGGTTTCTCGCCTACCCATAAACAAACACCTTAAAGGCTTCCCTATTGCAATGATACTTGCTTGCTTTATCGCAATGGCTTTTTACGTGTTCTCGCTTATTTAAGAGGTTAAAAATATGATAAATAATTTATTACTTGCAAATATAAATATATCGTCGGTTTTAACGGTAATTGGTATCGTTGCCGTCATTTCAATCGTTTTTGCCATATTGATTGTAACGGTCAGCAAACTTTGTTTCGTTAAAGAGGATGAGCGTGTTAAATCGGTTTCCGAACAGTTAGCCGGTGCTAATTGTGGCGGATGCGGTTACGCTGGTTGTTCAGACTTTGCAAAAGCGCTTGCAGAAGGCAATGCAAACATTAACGACTGCGGGGCAACTCCCTCGGAAAACAAAGAAATTATCGCTAACATACTATCAATTCCCTACACCGCAAGCGTTCAAACAATGGCGGTTGTGAAATGTGCAGGTGGGAATAAGTGTAAAGACAAGTTTGATTACGTTGGATTAAAAGACTGCACCGCATTATTGCAAATAATGGGTGGCAAAAAATCTTGCCAAACCGCATGCCTTGGCGAAGGCAGTTGTGCATTAGTTTGTTCTAACAACGGAATAAGCATTGTTGAACAAGTAGCATTAGTTGATTCGTCTTCGTGTACTTCTTGTGGGGCGTGTGTTAAAAAGTGTCCTAGACAATTAATAGAATTAATACCTAAAAGCGCAAAGGTTTACGTAGCATGTTCAAGCCATTGTAAAGGAAAAGAAGTTATTGACACTTGTTCTGTCGGCTGTATAGGTTGTGGCTTGTGCGCAAAAAATTGCCCACAAGGTGCTATAACCATGACTGACAATCTTCCCGTTATTGACTATGAAAAATGCACAGGCTGTAAAGTTTGCGTAAGCAAATGTCCTAAGAAAACAATTAAAGAAATTTAATTACTTATAAAAAATAACGCCCTTTGCCGTTCGGGAAAGGGCGTTTGTTATTTGGTTTTATAATGCTCTTATACTTTCAACAGGAGATTTTTCAGATGCTTTTAATACGGGTATTATCGTTGCAACAATGGAAACGATAACAACGATTAAAAGCGTTAATATTATGTTCGCAATGCCATAGTTTAGTATCGAAATCCTTACCGCATTCCCAAGCATAAACACATTTAAGTATGCACACGCAAAATAACTTAACAAGCAAGATATTAAAAAACAGGTAAGTGTTAGCGCTAACGCCTCTATTATAAATATCTTAAACACATCTGCACTTCTAGCCCCAACAGCGCGTAAAATTCCTATTTCTTTCCGTTTTGAACTTATAGATGCAGAAATAAAATTAAAAAGCATTAACCCTGCAAAAACGCCGAAAATACCGCTGGAAATGTAAAAAACTAATTTCATCTCGTATAACATTTTTGCCGTTTCAGCCGTTATAGCATAAATGGCGTTCCGCATTGTGTATTTCGCACCGTTATCACCAGCACCAAGCATAAAATTCGTTTTTTCATAGGAGTGGTCGGATAGCGAAATAACGTTTCCATACTTTTCTTTTTCCGCATCAAGAACATAATCAGTTGAATATATTACCGAATAAGTATTTCCGCCACTATTAGATTTTTTCTGACCTTCGTATTTGTCGCAAACACTATCGGGTACAAAATAATTGTAGTAATTTCCGTTAGTCCCTTCGGTAAACAGGTAAAATCCTTTTACTTCTAGTTGTCCGCTTTCATTTTTTAAGTTTTTAAAATGAATAGTTTTTGGCAACTCTATTTGGTTACCCGTAAGATTTTCATAATCTGCCAAAACAGTTTTTGCAAGATATATATAATCCTCCGTTTCTATTGTGTGATCTTGATACTTTGTTACAGCATCTACAAAATCTTTATATTCAGGATTATTTTCTAAACCTTGTTCTTTTATATATATAAAATAATTATTAATTTTTTCATATATATAATTATATGGCAAATAGACGTAATCGTCACCCTCATCTAAATCACACAAGTTGAATTCTAAATCGAAAAAGTCAACTACTTCATCATACTGCCAAAGTGTTTTTTCCGTATATACGTTAGATTCTCTATCTTCTGCCACTGTATTCGTTATTGGCATACTTGAAAAAATAAGCCCGAACACGTCCCTATTATTGATAGATACCCTATCTAATCTATGAGCAGAATAAAACTCTTCGCTAACAAAACCAACCGTATGAAAACTGTTAAATATAACGTCGTGAAACTCTTCTTTAAGCGCTTTTAAGCCTATATTGTCAAGTTGGGTATCATCATTTAATAGCTCGTCATATTTTGATGGAATTTCACCGACGTCGTAAACGGCGGTAATAATCAAAGGAATTCCAGTAACGTTTATAGTTTTCCCTAAAATATCGTTAGGCGTTGGAAAATCGTAATCACCCATATCCCCAACAGGTCCACCGCATTTATAAGCGTTGTAGATATATTCGGTTATGGCTATCTCGTTTTCTTTTTGAGGATACTCTCCACATACTAATTCAAACCCGTTATCTAATAAAAAATTGTGCCCACAATCAGAAACTCCGCTAAATGCGGTTATTGAATAATAATTATTATATGGATAATTAATGCGTAAATCCGAAAGAGCCAAGCCTAAATTACTATACCCCTCCACACTGTCAAGATTTGTTTTATAAACTCCTAAATCAATAAGTCCTACAAATTTTAATCCGTACTGATTGTTGTTCAAATTTTCCAAATCTTCTTTTGTAAATGCCGTACGTAATTGTCTGTTGTTTTTTTGGATTATGGTTTCTGTTCCGTCCCGACTAAGTTCTATACTTTGATAATATGCCGTGTAGTTTTTTTGCAACACAATGCTATCGTAATACGAATTTTCCAAAGCGACCGATACGGAATAAGCAGGATTATATAATGCTAGCGTGGACGATATTCCAAAAAACACGAATGCGATTACCGCAAGCAAAACCGTAAATATTAATCGAATAGGTTTTGTCTTTATTCCCTCGCTTGCCATTTTTAAAGCGTGCCGTAATGGCAATCGGGATTTTATAAATTCTACTTTCTCTTTACTATAATCTTTTTTATTTGCTTTATCGGTTTTAGAAAAAGCGCCTACGCTTTCTTCGGTAATATTTAATGCGTTTTTTATTTGGGGCAACTTTACCTGACTTTGCGTAATTATCGTTTCTTTCCCATTCTTTTTTAAAATAGATACGATTTGCTCTATCTCGTTTGGCGTTATTTTAGACCAGTCTTTGACGGTTAACGTTTCATTATCAATTATTCTAACGTTCCGCTCGTCTTTCTCATCTTCTATTCGGCTTTGGTCTGATATTACTTTTCCATCCGACAACTCAATAATCCTATCAGCATACTTTTCTGCAAAATTTTTATCGTGAGAAACAACGACAACCAGCCTAGTTTTTGAAAGCTTTTTTAGTGTATCGAATATTTGTTCGCCCGTATTAGTATCTAGTGCACCCGTTGGCTCGTCTGCCATTATTATCTTAGGGTCTTTTATAAGCGCTCTGGCTATTGCAACTCTTTGTTTTTGTCCACCAGAAAGTGTATTCGGCTTCCTTTTACCTACCCCGTCAAGGTCGACTGTCTTTAATATTTCCTCTACTTTTTCTTTCGTGCTAGGTTTGTTTTGTAATTGAAGCGCAATCGCTATGTTTTGCTCAACACTAAATTCGTTCAGCACGTTATATTCTTGAAAAACAAACCCAACGTAAGTGTTTCTGTAACTATCAAAATCAGATTTTGAAAATTCCTTACTACTTTTACCTTTTACTATTATTTCACCATATGTAGGAGTATCAAGTCCACCCACAACATTTAAAAGCGTAGACTTGCCTGAACCACTTCGACCGAGAAGAAAGACCATTCCTGTATCTGGAAAGTCAATTGTTACACTGTCTATTGCAATAACGTCTACACTTTTATTTGTTTTATATATTTTAGTTAAATTTTTTACACTTAGCACTTTATCTCTCCTTTCTTCAAGAATGAATAATATAAAATTATATAAGCTAAAAGCAGTGAAATATTTATGTTTTTATCCCAGTAAAATTGAATTTAAAACCTTTCCGTAAATATCTTTTAAGTAAAGTTTGCCGTCCTGATAAATTAGGTAACTGTTTTCCGTTCCTCCCTTAGGAAGGGATAACGAACCAGCATTTGCAATCACAACACCATTTTCACGCTCAATAAATCCCGTATGAAAATGACCGTAAATAACGGCATCAAAGCGTGTTGACGGCATTTTGTCTTTATTAAAAACGTGTCCGTGAGTTAAATACAAACTTTTCCCATCAACAAAAATTACAGCGTTTTCGGTAAAAGTAAATTCCGATATCATTTTATCTACTTCACTATCGCAATTACCCTTAATAACAAAAAGTTTGTCTTTGATGGTATTTAGAATTTCTGCAACGTTCATAGGCGAATAATCTTTTGGCAAGGGATTCCTTGGCCCGTGATTATAAACGTCTCCTAACAAGAAAAGTTTTTCGGCATTTTCTTCTTTAAAACGTTCTATTAACTTTTCTGCGTAAAACTTTGAACCGTGCAGGTCCGACGCAATAAGTATTTTCATAATTTTAACCTTTAATCAAACTTTGTATTACCTGTTCGGCAATTAGCAATCCCGCAGTCGCAGGAACAAAAATCATACTTGGTGGAGCAGATTTACCGTCTGCTTTTTTATCATCCGAACTAATAGGTTTTATCCCCTCTTCATCAGACCAAACTACTTTAACATTCTTAATTCTGCGTGCTCTCAGTTCTCTTCTCATAACCCGAGCGAGAGGACAAGCATGGGTTTTTTCAATATCCGAAACTCTTAACCTAGTAACGTCAATTTTCCCACCTGTACCCATACAAGATATAACGGGTATAGATAGACTTTTCGCCCTCGAAATTATTTCTATCTTTGCAGAAACCGTATCAACAGCGTCGACAATGTAATCAAAATTTGACAAATCAAATTGCTCAGCGTTTTCAGACAGATAAAACACTTTGTTGACGTTAACTACTATATCAGGATTAATAGATTTTAACCGCTCACAAATAACGTCTACCTTATCTTTACCAACAGTATCCATAGTTGCAATTATCTGACGATTCAAATTGCTTTGGTCTATTTTATCGCTATCGAAAACAGTAATAGAGCCGACACCCGAACGGCAAAGCGCTTCACAAACAAAACCGCCTACCCCACCAACACCGAACACTGCTACCGAAGAATTTTTTAGTTTTTCAAGCGCTTGTTCGCCCAGAAAAAGCGCCACTCTCTTAAATGCACTCATCAGAGTAAATAAATGCCTTTGTTTGCGTTGTCTTTTATGCACTCCTCAGACCACACTGAGGACTGAACTTCGCCTATATGAGCCTTTTTTAAGAAGAACATACAAAGTCTTGATTGACCTATTCCACCACCGATTGTGAGTGGCAACGCACCGCTTATAACGTCTTTACAATAAGGATTTTCAAGTTTATGTAACTCTTTTCTCTTCTTTAACTGTTTAACCAAACTGTCGCCGTCCACTCTTATTCCCATTGAAGAAATTTCCATAGCGATATCCAAAACGTCATACCAAAGCAAGAGGTCTCCATTTAAATTCCAGTCGTCATAATCAGCCGCCCTCCCATCGTGAGGAGCGCCGTCCCTTAAAGGATAGCCTATTTTATAAAGGAATACTGCTCCGTATTTTTTTGTTACGACGTTTTCACGCTGTTTTCTAGGAAGATTAGGGTATTGCTCTTCCAATTCTCTGGTAGATATAAAAGTTATATCTTCGGGAAGGTTGTTCTTCAAGAAAGGATATTTCTTTTCTACGGCAGAAGAAAGTTTTTTAAGTGCCTTATAAATGCTCTTAACCGTCTTTTTTAGGTATGAAAGTTTTCTTTCTTCTTCGGTGATGATTTTTTCCCAGTCCCATTGGTCAACGTATACTGAATGCAATTCGTCCAAAACCTCGTCCCTACGGATTGCATTCATATCGGTATAAAGACCTGTCTCGGCAGGAAAAGCATACTTAGCAAGCGCCATTCTTTTCCATTTTGCAAGCGATTGAACAATTTCAACCTCTTTCCCGAGAGTTAAAACGTCAAACCTAACGGCTCTTTCATATCCGTTTAGGTTATCGTTAAGTCCCGATTCCGGTTGTACGAACAGCGGAGCGGAAACTCTGGTTAACTTTAATGCCTTGGCTAGTTCCCGTTCAAAAGTATCCTTAATGAATTTTATTGCGATTTCCGTTTCAATTAGGTTAAGCGCAGATTTATATTTCATTATTTAATTACTCCTTCATAGAGTGGATGTTTTTCAATGAGTTTTTTAACTTCCATTCTAACTTCGTCAAAAGCTTCTTCTTTCTTTTCTATTATCATAGCGATAAGTTCTGCAATCTTTTCACAGTCTTTTTCGTCAAAACCTCTGCTGGTTATGCTAGGTGTTCCTATACGAACGCCACTGGTTATGAACGGACTCTTTTTATCGAAAGGTATTGCATTCTTATTAACGGTAATGTTAACCTCGTCAAGCATCTTTTCGAGTTCTTTACCCGTGATATCTTTGTCAGAAAGGTCTAATAACATAAGGTGGTTATCCGTTCCGCCTGAAACGAGTTTAACCCCTAGCGACAAGAATTTCTCGCTCATAGCCTTAGCATTTTTAACTATTTGTTCTTGATATGCCTTAAATTCGGGTTTTAACGCTTCGCCAAACGCTGCGGCTTTTGCTGCTATTATGTGCATCAACGGACCGCCCTGTGTTCCAGGGAATACTGCTTTATCAATTTGCTTAGCATATTCAGCCTTGCAAAGTATCATACCGCCTCTCGGACCTCTAAGCGTCTTATGAGTGGTTGTTGTTACAAAGTCCGCATAAGGAACGGGACTAGGATGAAGCCCTGTTGCAACCAAACCTGCGATATGCGCAATATCGACCATCATATAACAACCAGCCTTATCACAAATCTCTCTAATTCTCTTAAAATCGAAAACTCTTGGATATGCACTTGCACCGCAAACGAAAATCTTAGGCTTAACTTCTAAAACTTTCTGCTCTAAATCATCATAATCAATAGTGCCTGTTTCTTCTTTAACACCGTAACCAACTGCATTAAAATATTTACCTGAAACGGTAACAGGGCTTCCGTGCGTCAAGTGTCCGCCGTGAGCAAGGCTCATACCCATTATGGTATCACCTGGTTGAAGCACTGCAAAATAAACTGCAAAGTTTGCGTTTGCTCCGCTATGAGGCTGAACGTTTGCGTGTTCTGCATTGAAAAGTTTTTTTGCTCTTTCGATAGCAAGAGTTTCAACTATGTCCACACATTGACAACCACCGTAATACCTGTGTTCGGGATAGCCTTCTGCGTATTTGTTGGTAAGCATACTGCCAGCCGCAACCATTACTTGTTCCGAAACAAAGTTTTCACTTGCAATAAGTTCGATATTGTTTCTCTGTCTTTTAAGTTCTTTTTCAAGACCTTCATAAAGTTCGGGGTCGCTGTTTTTGATGCAGGTTAAATCAATCATTTTATTTCTCCTTTGTTACTTATATAAAACTATATTTTTTATAAATATTTAATTATCATTTCCGAAAGGTTTGCCTTAGTTGTCAAACCGACCGATTTTTCAACGATAACACCGTCTTTAAAGACTGCTAACGTTGGTATTGAATTTATTCCGTATTGACTTGCCAGACATTCATTCTGATCAACGTCAACCTTTATTACTTTAACTTTGTCGCCCACTTCTTCTTTAAATTCGTATAATATGGGTGCTTGCAGTTTACACGGACCACACCAAGTTGCCCAAAAATCAACTAGTACAGGACCACTGCAATTAAGTTCTTTTGTAAATTCTTCTTCGCCTAATACGTCGATTACCGTTTTATTCATTAATATTTTCTCCCTTTTTGATTATCGAGATTATTTCCGCTCTAAACTGCACTGAGTTTTTTAAACGCTTATCGATAATCGCCAAGATAGTATACCACAAAACGATAAATATTACACTTAATAAGGCTATCCAAATTTCATTTTTTAAAAATAAATAGGTTATAGCGACTGCTAAGCCAATTAATATAAGGGGAATTAAAAATGCTAAAACCGCCCCTAACAACTTTGCGCCTTCTTTTCTCTCTATCATAACGGTATCGCCAACTTTGGCATCTACCTTGTTTAATGCAGAAATTTCAACGCTATCGGCATTTTTTGGGAATAAACACATTCCGCAACTGCTACATTCTGCCTTTTTATCTATCTTTACATTAGCCTGTTGATTATGTGTTCTAACCACCACTCCGTTTTCTATCATTTGTTATAAAACCTTTTGACTAATGCTGTTAAACGGCACTTCTTCTTCGCTTCCGTCTATCATATTTTTAAGCCTTACAACACCTTTTTCAAGTTCGTTTGAACCTATAACGGCAACGTATTTTGCACCTATTTTATCGGCGTATTTAAATTGCGCTTTGATTCCTCTATTCATATGGTCGAAATCGCAAGAAATTCCATTCATTCTCAACGTAGTTGCAAGTTCAAAAGCCTTTTCGCTCTCTTTTTCGCCCATTGGCGCAAAATACACCTTAACTTTTCCGTCGTTCGGGATTTGAACGCCTAGATTATCGAGAAGCATTAAAATTCTTTCTATTCCAACTGCAAAACCTATACCCGGAACGTCATTCCCGCCGAGTTCTGCAATCAGCCCGTCGTATCTTCCTCCACCACAAACAGTACCTTGCGCTCCGATATTTTCTGAAACAAACTCGAAAACAGTTTTCGTGTAATAATCAAGTCCTCTCACTATTCCCGAATCCACCTTGAAAGGCACGCCTGCAACGGTTAAAAGTTTCTTGACTTTTTCAAAGTGGTTAGAACAATCCTCGCAAATATAGTCTAATATTTTTGGTGCTCCGTTAGTTAATTTCTTGCACTCTTCGTTCTTGCAGTCTAACACCCTAAGAGGATTTTTATTTAATCTATCCTTGCAAAGTGGACACAAGTTATCAACGTTTTCATTCAAATAATCTTTTAACGCTTGTTGATATTTTTTGCGACACTCTTTACAGCCTATACTATTTATATATAAGGTTACGTTATCTATCCCCACTTCTTTTAAGAAAGTGTTTGCAAGAATTATTGTTTCAGCGTCTATATTAGCATCACTAGCGCCTAAAAACTCAACACCAAACTGATGGAATTCTCTAAGCCTTCCTGCTTGTGGACGCTCGTAACGGAAACACTGGGTTATATAAAATAGTTTGCTTGGTAATGCGCTACTGAAAAGCCCGTTATCAACGAACGCCCTTGCAACACCTGCCGTTCCCTCTGGTTTTAACGTTATACTTCTTCCGCCTTTGTCGAGGAAAGTATACATTTCTTTATTTACTATATCCGTTGTTTCCCCCACGCCTCTTAAAAACACCTCTGTATGTTCGAAAGTGGGAGTTCTTATTTCTGATGCTCCGAAAAGTCTTGCCACTTTTCTGGCTGTATTTTCAACGTAACTCCACTTGTAACTGTCTTGAGGGAGTACGTCTTTTGTTCCTTTTGGTACACTTATCATGTTGTTTCTTCCTTAAAGAATATATTTTTTGAGGTCTTTACTCTTTGCTTCACCACCAAGTTTTTGAATAACGAAAGCACTGTCTATGACAACTTCTTTTGCTAAACTTTCGCCGTCTGCATTAAATGAAACGTCCTCCAAAAGATTTTCCATAACGGTATGCAATCTTCTTGCTCCAATATCTTCACTAGTGGTGTTCATATCTTCTGCAATCCTTGCAATTTCACCGATTGCGTCGTCTGTAAATTTTAAGTCTACGCCCTCAACTCTTAAAAGCGTTGCATATTGCAACGTTATAGCGTTTCTTGGCGTTGTGAGTATATCGATAAAATCTTGCTTTGTTAAACTTGACAATTCGACCAAAATAGGAAATCTACCTTGAAGTTCAGGTATGAGGTCGCTAACTTTTGAAATATGGAAAGCGCCTGCTGCAATAAACAGAATATAATCTGTCTTGATTGCTCCGTATTTAGTCATAACCGTCGAACCTTCAACGATAGGAAGAATATCTCTTTGAACGCCCTCTCTTGAAACGTCCTGCCCACCGCTTTTTGCACTCTTTGCTGCAATTTTATCTATTTCGTCAATGAAAATAATACCTTCGTTTTCAGCACGCCTAATAGCCTCTTCGTTTACCGAATCTTTATCAATTAGTTTATCAGCCTCTTCATTGATTAAGAATTTTCTTGCTTCCTTTACCGAAAGTTTTCTCTTCTTTTTCTTTTTGGGCATCATATCCCCAAAAATACTTCCGATACTAATCTCCGCTCCACCTGGAACAAGTTCCATAGGCTTTGGTGCATCAACTAATTCTATCTCTATAATCTCATTGTCGTAATATCCTTTTTTAAGTCCTTCTAAAATATTTTTTTCAAAAATATCTTGTGGGGTTTCCCCTCTATCTAAGCGACGAACTTCGCAAAGAATTTTTGCAAGCCTAGCATCTACTACAGCGCCAGCCTTTTCGTTAACCTTATTAAAGCGTTCTTCCTTAACTAATCTAACCGAACATTCAACGAGGTCTCTAATCATAGATTCAACGTCTCTTCCAACGTAGCCAACCTCGGTGTATTTTGTAGCCTCCACTTTAACAAAAGGAGCACCGACAAGTTTTGCAAGCCTTCTTGCTATTTCAGTTTTACCAACACCGGTCGGACCTTTCATAATAATATTCTTTGGTGTAATTTCTTCCATTTCAGAGGGCGTTAACATGCTTCTTCTGTATCTGTTTCTAAGTGCAATTGCAACCGCCTTTTTAGCCTCTTTTTGACCGACGATATATTTATCTAATTCTGTTACTATTTGTTTTGGCGTTAGATTCATAATTTCCTCCTTATAAAACTTCGCAAATTATGTTATCGTTGGTAAAAACGCAAATCTCACTTGCGATTTTAAGTGATTTTTTAACTATTTCTTCGGCAGAATAATCGGTTTCTTGCCTTAACGCTCTTGCTGCGGCAAGCGCATAATTCCCACCGCTTCCGATAGCGCACACACCACCATCCGGTTCAATAACTTCGCCAGTCCCCGAAACGATTAAGAGCGTGTCTTTATCGGCAGTAATCATCATTGCTTCAAGTTTTCTGAACTTATCTGTGCGCCAAAGTTCTGCAAGTTCAACGGCACTTCTCATAAGATTTCCAGAATATTTATTCAGCATTTCTTCAAAGCGTTCTGATAAAGTAAATGCGTCAGAAACAGAGCCCGCAAAGCCCAAAATAACCTTTCCGTTGTATATTCTTCTAACTTTTTTTGCATTACTTTTAAAGATTACCGACTGCGACATTGTAACTTGTCCGTCTCCTGCAATAGCAGTTTTTCCGTCCTTTTTAACGGCGCATATCGTTGTCCCCATAAATTCCGTCATAATGAAATCTCCTTTATAAATTGACTAACTTGGCTTAAACTTCTCTCTGCCATTTCTCTTTTTCTTTGAGCCTTATCTTTAACGATTTTGTTTAACGGCGGTAATATACCAAAGTTTGCGTTCATAGGTTCAAAATCTTTGTTTTCCGTCGTTATATATTTTGCAAGCGCACCCGATACCGTTTGTTCTGGTATCAAAACTTGTGGCAAATTTTTTATTTTTCTCTCTAAGTATATTCCCACCATAAGTCCGCTCATTGCACTTTCAACGTATCCCTCAACGCCAGTTATCTGCCCCGCAAAAAACACTTTTGGGAATTGTTTTAACGAGTAGTCGGCATTTAGCACTTTGGGCGAGTTAATAAATGTATTTCTATGCATAACGCCGTATCTTAAATATTCTGCATTTTTAAGCGCAGGTATTATAGAAAACACCCTCTTTTGTTCGGGAAAGGTAAGGTTAGTTTGAAATCCCACCATATTAAACATTTTCCCCTCGTTATCCTCACGCCTTAACTGTAAGCACGCATACGCCCAACGCCCTGTCTTAGGGTCAGTTAGTCCGACGGGTTTTAAAGGTCCAAATCTTAAAGTGTCCCTCCCTCTTAACGCCATTATCTCAACTGGCATACACCCCTCGAAAACGTTAACGTTTTCAAAATCGTGTAGTTTTGCTCTTTCAGCCGTAATTAAGGCGTTCATAAACTCCTCGTACTCATCTTTACTCATAGGGCAGTTTATGTGGTCGCCGTTACCTTTGTCGTATCTATCTCCAAAGAATGCGTGCTCCATATCAATCGATTCAAAATCGATTATTGGGGCAGAAGCGTCGTAAAACGATAGTCCCCCTCCAACCAGATTTTGAATGCTTTTAGAAAGTTTATCGGTAGTTAGAGGTCCACTTGCAATAACCGTGTATTCATCAGTGTCAATATCAGTTATTTCTTCACATACTTGCTCGATATTTTCTTGTGCTAAAAGTTTTTTAGTTATATATTCGGAAAACTTTTCTCTATCAACGGCAAGGGCGTTTCCAGCAGGCACTTTTGTTTTATCCCCAGCCTCTATAACGAGCGAGCCTAAATTTCGCATTTCTTCTTTTAACAGTCCTGCCGCATTCCCAAAAACGTCGTTACTCTTTAAGGAATTAGAACATACTAGCTCCCCGTAATTAACGCTTGAATGAGCAGGCGTGAAGGAATTCGGCTTTATATCAAATAAGGTTACTTTAATTCCTTTTTTAGCAAGATAATATGCAGTTTCACTACCTGCAAGCCCACCGCCTATAATTTTAACTCTTTGCATCTTTAACGTACTTACATTTTTTAGACGAACACTTTTTCTTTCCGTCCACGTCTATAATATAACTTCCACATTCGGGGCATTTTTCTCCCGTCGGCATATCCCAACTCATAAACTTACATTCTGGATAGCCAGAGCAACCGTAAAACAACTTTCCGCCACGGCTAGTCATCTTCTTAGTAGGTCTTCCGCAATCGGGACATACTCCAACGCTTTCCGTCAAACTTACGGTATTTTTACATTTAGGATAGTTGCTACAAGCGAGGAATTTTCCAAACTTACCCTCTCTCTCGACCATAATTCCGCCACATTTGGGGCAAATTTTATCCGTTGGTATAACTACTTTTTCATTAACAGGCTTTATATTTTGACATTTTGGATAGTTACTGCAAGCATAATAATTGCCGTACTTTCCACTGTTAATTATCATAGGCGCACCGCATTTTTCACAAAGTACGTCTGTAATCTTAGAATTTTTGAGTTGTTCTTCAAACGGCCCGTAAAAATCCGATATAAGTTTTCTCCAATTCTTCCCACTACTGCCGATATCGTCTAAATCATCTTCCATTTTAGCGGTGAAAGATATATTCATAATGTCTGGGAAGTATTTAACCAAGAAATCTATTAATTGGTAACTTATATCGTTTGGCACTAGAAACTTCTTCTCTTTTCTAACGTATTCACGCTTTTTGTCAGACAACTTCGCCATTATCGTTGCATAAGTTGAAGGTCTACCTATACCCTTGTCTTCCATGTTTTTGATAAGGGTTGCTTCGGTATAGCGTGTCGGAGGTTTGGTGAATTTTTGTTCTTTTGTGATTTTATTTAATTTAAGCGGTTGACTGTCAGATAAGTTTGGTAAAAGTGCGTTTCCGCTCTCTTCATCATCTTCCTTTTTAGTATCGTCATAAACGACGGTATAACCTTTAAATACGAGCGACTTACCGCTTGTCTTTAAAACGTAATCGGATGCACCTACTTCGACCGATACACTGTCGTATTTTGCTTCTGACATTTGCGAAGCAATAAATCTCTCGTAAATGAGTTTATAAAGTTTATACTGGTTCTTATCTAATATATCTATAACGCTTTCGGGCGTTATCCTGATATCAATAGGTCTGATTGCCTCGTGAGCGTCCTGCGAATCTTTTTTAGAGCGATAAATATTTGGTCTGGACGGTAAATATTCTTCTCCGTAGGTTTCCTTAATATAGGACAAAGCATCTCTTTGCGCTTCCTGAGAAATTCTGACTGAGTCCGTTCTCATATAGGTTATAAGTGCAAGATGTCCCCTAGGAGTCTCCACACCCTCGTAAAGCCTTTGCGCAATCTGCATAACCTGAGGCGCAGTAAGAGAAAGCCTTATAGACCCATCCTGTTGCAAAGTGCTTGTAATGTAAGGTGCAGGTGCATGCGATTTTATTAGTGAACGCTTAACGCTCTTTACAAAAAAGTTGGAATTTTTAAGTTGCTCTTCTACTAATTCTGCTTCTTGTTGATTGGACGGTTTATATTTTTTGCCTGCTTTTTCAACCAAGAGCACTTTAAATGCGCTTTGGTTTTCCGGCTTAACGTCTGCTTTTAAATTCCAATATTCCTGAGGCTTAAAATCCGTTATCTCACGCTCTCTGTCAACAACCATTTTAAGCGCAACCGATTGCACTCTTCCAGCAGAAAGCGTTTCGTTAAGTCTTGATGAAACTGCCGGCGAAATACTATATCCCACAATTCTATCAAGAACACGCCGTGCTTGTTGCGCATCAACCAAATTCATATCTATTTTTCGTGGATTTTCCAAAGCCTTTTTAACTGCCTTTTCCGATATTTCGTTAAACTCGATTCTATTAAGTTGGTTTTTATCAAGTCCCAAAACTTCGGCTAAGTGCCAAGATATTGCCTCGCCTTCTCTATCAGGGTCGGTTGCGAGAAATACTTTTTGAGCCTTTTTCGCATCATCTGAAAGTCTTTTTATATCCTGCTTTTTTTCTGGCGCTATAACGTAATGCGGTTCAAAATTATTGGCAATAGACACACCCATATAGTTAACGGGTAAATCTCTAATATGCCCCTTTGATGCGTCCACCTTATAATCGCCTTTTAAAAACTTCTCAATAGTTTTTGCCTTATGGGGTGATTCTACTATTATAAGTTGCATTTATGCCTCCAAGTCGTTACGGATAAGTCCGTATATGTTACCACTCTTTACAACCGCTCCTTTAATTTCAAGCACCGAAAGTGTGGGAGTTAAATCAAAAATCTGCATAGACAGTTTTTCGCACAATTTTTCAACGTGCATTTCTCCGTCTTTAAGCGCAGTTATTATCGTTCGTTCTTGTTCTGTAAAGTTATTAGCCTGTTTGATTTGTTCTATTCCAAAATAGTCGAGAATATCTTGCGGGTTATCCGTTAATATTGCACCCTTTTTTATAAGTTCGTTACAACCTTCCCCACTCTCTATACCCACACTGTAAGGTATAGCAAACAGCGCCTTACCGTATTCCTCAGCGTATTCGGCAGTATAAACTGTTCCGCTCTTTTTCTTTCCGCTTACTATAAGCACTCCTTCGGATATTCCGGCAATAATTCTGTTTCTTACGGGAAAATGAAAGGGTTTTGGTGCAATCTCCGGTGGATATTCACTTAAAACAAGTCCTATATTCTTAACTTTTTCAAAAAGCGCTAAATTGCTTTTGGGATAAATATGGTCAAAACCACCAGCAATAACGGATATGCAGTTTGCGTTTTTATCAACAGCCGTCTCCAAAACCGCTTGGTCGATACCTTCGGCTATACCCGTAACCAAAGTAAATCCGCCGTCTATCAACGCCTCAGCATAATTTTTTGCAAGCGATATTGATATCGGGAGACTTTTTCTACTACCAACGATTGCAAAATTCTTTTCTTTGAGCAAGTCTATCTTTCCCATAGCGTATAACACTAAGGGAGGGCAATCAACGTTTTTTAAAAATTCGGGATATTGTTCACTATTAATACAAATAGCCGTTATATTTCTCCTATCAAGACTTTCTAGAACAAAGTCTAAATATTCTTTGCTTGCTCCTGACAAAAGAGTTTTATATTCGTTTTCGCCTATTTGACTTACAACGTAATCCTTTGAACTCTCTATAAGGCTTTTTAAATCGGTCTTGCCGTTGATTAATTCAAATAAATTAGCCTTGTGCTTATATTCAAGCCCCAAAAAACTGTCTAACCATATAAGACACAATTGTTCTGCGCCGTATTTTCTCATACTAATTATGTCTATAACTTATTGCTTCTAAAATATGCTCTTTTCTTATTTGGTCGTATAAATTCATATCGGCAATAGTTCTTGCCA
Organism: Christensenellaceae bacterium; assembly: GCA_045647765.1. Classification (GTDB taxonomy): domain Bacteria; phylum Bacillota; class Clostridia; order Christensenellales; family Borkfalkiaceae; genus UBA1259. The sequence continues at coordinate 76,188 of JAZRMR010000013.1, read as the reverse complement.
CCTTTATAATTCTACTTCTAGCCCTGGGCGAAAGATGAAAGGTTTCATACGCCGTTTTTAAAATTTGTTCACATTCCAAAGAAAGTTTACAGTGCTTTGCGATATGTTTTTCTCCCATATCGGCATTAGTCATTATATGGTCGTTTTTAAATCTTTCTTTTTGGATAAGCCTCGTTCTATTAACCCTTTTTCTTATCTGTTCGCTTGTTTCTGCCTGTTCAGAACAAGTTAGTTCTGCATATTTAACCTCGTCAACAACCACTTGAATATCAATTCTGTCTAATAGCGGACCTGAGATTCGTGCTTTATACTTTGCTATTTGTGATGGAGTACAAGTGCAAACCTTTTCACTTGAACCGTGATTCCCACAAGGACAAGGGTTCATGCTTGCGCACAGCATAAAGTTGGCTGGATAATTAACGCTTCCCGTTGCCCTAGACACCGTTATTTCTCCGTCTTCAAGAGGCTGTCTTAACGCCTCTAATGATGAACGGGAATATTCGGGCATTTCGTCTAGAAATAATACTCCGTTATGCGCAAGACTTATTTCTCCGGGTTTTAAATGCGCTCCACCGCCAGTCATTGCAACGGTTGTAGCCGTATGATGTGGACTTCTAAAAGGTCTTGTTAAAACCAATCCGTCTTTATCCGACACTAAACCTGCAACCGAATGTATTTTTGTTGTTTCAAGCGCTTCTGCAAAGGTTAAATCGGGCATAATTGTCGGAATGCATTTTGCAAGCATTGTTTTTCCCGTACCAGGTGCGCCCACGAAAAGCAAGTTGTGCCCGCCGGAAACGGCAACTTCAAGAGCACGCTTAGCCACTCTCTGCCCTTTCACAAGGCTCATATCCGTTTGGCTTTTCGATATGGTTTCAACCGATTGATATTGTGTTCTTTCAATAGATTCAATTACGTTTAATCCCGAAAGGTGGTCTATCACTTGGGTTAAACTCTCAGCCCCGTAAACCTCTATTCCTTCAACGAAGGACGCTTCTTTTTGATTTTCTTTTGGAATAACGAACTTATTATAACCTTTTTCATAAGCGGAAATCAAAAGAGGAAGAACACCGTTTATTCTTCTCAAACTTCCGTCAAGCGAAAGTTCGCCAAGAAAAACCAAATCATCTGTTTGAGCGAGTAGTTGCCCGGAGGCTTTTAACACTCCTATTGCAATCGCTAAATCCAAAGCAGAACCTTCTTTTTTAACGTCCGCCGGGGCAAGATTTGCCGTTATTTTTTTTGTCGGCATACTTCTACCACTATTTTTAACGGCAGAGCGAACTCTTTCTTTTGATTCTTTGACGGCTGTGTCTGCTAAACCAACTATCTCAAAAGACGGCAAACCGTTATTAACGTCTACCTCAACGCTTAACGGTATCCCGTTTAATCCTAATAATGAAAACGACGTTATCTTTGCAATCATAAAGTCCTCTTTTGAAATAGTTACACTACACCATAATTTGCTATTATATAATTATATAATATTTTAAATAAAAAGTAAACTCTATTAACGAAGAAAAAAGAACTTACCTCAAATTAGGTAAGTTCTTCCGCTGTTTTAAATTATCTTGCTATTTCTTTAACCTTTGCAGCCTTTCCGGTTCTTGCTCTAAGGTAATAAAGTTTTGCACGACGTACTTTACCACGTCTAACTACTTGAATGTCTGCAACCTTAGGTGAGTGAATTGGGAAAGTTTTTTCTACGCCTACGCCGAAAGAAATTCTTCTAACGGTAAAGGTTTCAGAAATTCCACCGTGTTTTCTAGCGATAACGATACCTTCGAATGCTTGCAATCTTTCTCTGTCGCCTTCGATAACCTTTATCATTACCTTAACGGTGTCTCCCACGTTGAACTCGGGAATACTTGTCTTAACGTTCTCTTGATTGATAGCGTCGATTATGCTACTCATTTTGCTTTACCTCCGTGTTATTTAGCGTTCATTGTCATCGTTTATGCAAGAGGAACGCTCAAAGCGTTTAATATAATACCATATTTTTAATTACTTGGCAAGCGTTTTACACTGAAAATGCATCAAAAATATGATTAATTTGTCCGTTTTCTATTTCTACAACGTCAAATCGAATTTGACAGTCGGTTTTTTTATATTTTACCGTGTATTCTGTTGCTATCTTAAAATATTTTTCTTGCTTTTTTCTCACAACCGCCTCAGACGGAAGTCCGAAAGCGTCACTCGTTCTGGTTTTAACTTCAACAAATATAACCGTTTGGTCTTTTTCTGCTATTATATCTGCCTCTCCAAAAATCGTTCGGTAATTTGTTTGAAGTATTTTATAGCCTTTTTCTTTTAAAAATTCTGCCGCTTTTATTTCTCCGGCTCTACCCAGAAATTTTTTATAAAAGTTTTTCTGTGCAATCTGCAAGGTCCTATCTCCTTGATTTTTTCTATATGCGTTTTAGTACCGTATCCCTTATGCTTTTCAAACCCGTATTCGGGAAATTCTTTCGCCCATTCTTTCATAAGGTTATCCCTACAAACTTTTGCTACTATTGATGCGCAACCTATCGTATAACTTTTCAAATCGCCTTTAACAAGGTATTTAGCATTTATAGCAAGGTGAGTATCTACTCCGTCAACAAGTGTTATATCTGGTTTTATCTTCAAACCGTTTACTGCGCTTGTCATACATTGCTTAACCGCTTCTAATATGTTAATGCGGTCTATTTGTTCTTGCTCAATTTGATAGATACAGTAAGAAATCGCCTTTTGTTTTATAATCTCCGCAAGACTTTCTCTCTTTTTCTCCGAAAGTTTTTTACTATCCGTAACACCATCAATAATATCGTCTAATGGCATTATAACGGCACAGCACACGACCGGACCAGCCAGTGGGCCTCTTCCCACCTCGTCTACCCCCGCTATTAAATTAAAACCGTTTTTTTGCAATTCTCTTTCGTAATTTAAATTATCCATAAATCAATCAAGAATAATCTTTCCTATCCTACCCTTTCTAAAATCGTCAATAACCGCCGTGGCGCAACGCTCGTAATCAAACTCACCGCCACGCATTAAAAATCCTCTTCTTTTGCATATCGCATTAAAGATTTCTATGGTTTCCACCTCTAAATCTTCTATTCCGTATTTATCCATTAAAAGTTTAGGATATTTTTCTTTAAGTTCTTTGATAAGTTCAAAGCAGAGGTCGTTAAAATCAATATTTGCGTCGTTCATACTGCCTATATACGCCAAATGTTTTGCTAACGTTTGATTTTCAAAGGCGGGAGGCATAGTACCCGGAGTATCAAGTAATTCTAGTTCTCTTAATCTCACCCATTGTTTACCCTTAGTAACACCCGCTTTATTTCCTGTAACCGCCTTTTTACCACCGCAGAGAGCGTTAATTATGGTAGATTTTCCAGTGTTTGGAATTCCTGCAACCATTATCCTAACGGGTTTAAACACCCCTTTTTCTTTGTTCCTATCAAGTTTTTCTTTAAGCAGAGAAAAAATTCTTGAATACAAAAGGTCGACGGCACGCTTATCCATTGCGCTAACAGCCACCGTTTCTTTGCCCTCTTTGGTAAATTCGTTTACCGTGCGCTTAGCGTCGGCAACTTCAACCAAATCAGTTTTATTCAAGACGTATAAAACTTTTTTGTTAGCAAACAGTTTTGCGAGTTTATTGTTCAGCGACGCTCTCGGTGCTCGTGCATCAAGCACTAGCATAACCCCGTCAACTGATTTTAAGTTTTCCTCCATCATACGCATTGCTGCGGTCATATGTCCGGGAAACCATTGAAGATGTTGCATTTATTTTTCCTCTTTCAATAAATCGGGGCGGTTTAAAATTGTGATTTCTCTTGATTTTTCCGCTCTCCATTCGTCTATTTTTCCGTGATGCCCACTAAGTAGCACGTCTGGAACTTTTAAGCCCATAAACTCTTGTGGACGGGTATAGTGTGGATATTCAAGCATATCCGAAGCAAAACTTTCTTGGTCTAACGATTGCTGATTTATAACCCCGTCAACGTACCGTGCAACAGCGTCTACAACAACCATTGCCGGAATTTCTCCACCTGTAAGCACAAAATCACCTATTGACAATTCTTGGTCTATAAACAGGTCAATAACCCTTTGGTCAACACCTTCATAATGTCCACAAAGAAGAAGAATTCTATCTAATTTACTATATTCTATAACCATCTTTTGATTAAATGTTTTACCCTTTGGAGAAAGGTAAATTCTCTTTGCTTGATGGTCGGGGTCAACCGCTTCAATTGCGCTTGCAATAGGCTGTGGCATCATAACCATACCCGCACCACCGCCAAAAGGCGTATCGTCGCACTTTTTGTGTTTGTCTAGGGTGTAATCTCTTATATCAACCACGTTAATAGTGAGTTTTCCACTATCAACTGCTCTGCCTATAATACTGGTTTTTAACGGTGAAAACATTTCTGGAAAAAGGGTTAAAATATCAATCCTCATAACACGAAACCTCTTTTAAACGTTTTCCATTAAATACTATTATCTTTTGCTCTACGTCAACCGATAATGTCATTTCTTTTAGGAAAGGAAAGCGCACAATTTTTCCGCCAGGTGTTTTTACTGTAAAAATATCCGTTCTTGCGCTGGTAACCTCAGTAACCTCACCGACTATTTCGCCATCCTCCGTCTTAACAGTGCAACCGATTATGTCAACGATAAAATAACGCCCCTCCTCTAACGGGAGTGCGTTTTCTCTTGTAACACGCAAAAACTTGCCACGGAAAGTTTCCGCAACGTTTCTATCTGCCACACCTGAAAGCGAAATAAAGACGACACCTCCTCCTATAACCGAATTAAGCACACGGTAGGTCTTATCGTCAATAATGACTTCCTTTAAGTTTTTATAGCGGTTTATATCGTCTGTTAAAGGTTGAACTTTAAGTTCGCCTCTTATGCCCTGGGGTTTGACTATTATACCGATTTTTAACGTTGAATCTTGCATTTTAAACTCAAAGAAAAGGGGGGAAATTATTTACTTTCCCCACGCTCTACTATTTCAATATTATATTTTTTGTTTTCTTTAACCGAGCCGGCACGAACAAGAGTACGGAGCGCCTTTGCAATCTTGCCTTGACGACCTATAACCTTGCCCATATCACTCTCGGAAAGAGTTACCGTTACCGAAACGTTTTTGCCATTTTCAACCACGTCATATTCAATCTCATCTGGTTTTTCAGCAAAACGGTTTATAACGTATTTAATAAGTTCTAACATACCCGCTCCTTAATAATTATTTGGATTTGCGGACTTTCGTTTTTGCTGGTGAAAGTTTTGTGGGCTTAGGTAAAATTCCTTTGTTCACAAGAATGTTTTTAACGGTGTCGGTGGGTTGAACGCCCTTGCTGAGCCAATCCTTTGCCTTTGCTTCATCAACAACTATTTCTGCTGGAACGGTGGTGGGGTTATAGTGTCCAACTTTGTCAATATATGCTCCATCACGTGCATTTCTCGAATCGGTTACTACGATACGATAGAAGGGAGATTTCTTATCGCCCATTCTGGTTAATCTCATTTTTACTGCCATTTCTTTGTTCTCCTTGTATATAAAAATTAAAATTTAAACATTTTATTGTTCTTGATCTGCTTCATCATAAGTTTGGTCTGTTCAAACTGTTTTAACACTCTGTTGACCTCTTGAACACTCGTTCCACTTCCAAGTGCAATTCTCTGTTTTCTTGATGAATTTATTATCTGCGGATTTTCACGCTCTCTCATAGTCATTGACTGAATTATGGCTTTCATAGTAACCATCTTCTTTTCATCAACGTCCTCTTCTCTAATTTTAAACTTACTCCCCATTCCGGGAATCATTGAAAGCACCGAGGTTAGACCACCCATCTTTTTCATTGTTTCAAACTGAACCAAATAATCGTCAAGAGTGAAAGAGTTCTCTCTAAACTTCTTTTCCATTTTTTTGGCTTGCTCTTCGGTTACTGCCTCTTGCGCTTTTTCGATTAGAGTTAGCACGTCTCCCATTCCAAGTATACGGTTTGCCATTCTGTCAGGATAAAACGGCTCTAAATCACCAAGTTTTTCACCCACCGAACAGAATTTTATCGGTTTGCCCGTTACCGCTTTCATTGAAAGGGTTGCACCGCCTCGGGTGTCTCCGTCAAGTTTAGTTAGGACTAAACCCGTTACCTCTAAGCGTTTATTAAAGGTGTCTGCAACTTCAACTGCAACTTGCCCGGTCATTGAGTCAACGACTAAAAGAATTTCCTCAGGATTTACTTCCGCCTTGATTTTTTCAAGTTCCACCATTAACTCTTCGTCAATTTGAAGTCTACCTGCGGTGTCGATAATAACCGTATCAAAGCCAAAAGATTTAGCGTATTGGTATCCCTCTTTTGCTATTTTAACAGGGTTTCCTTGTCCCTTTTCAAATACCGTACAACCAGCCTTTTCTCCAACGACTTTGAGTTGATTTATTGCTGCGGGACGATACACGTCGCAAGCAACGAGCAAAGGTTTTTTACCCTGCTTTTTAAGTAGCATACCGAGTTTTCCAACGAGCGTGGTCTTGCCTGCACCTTGAAGCCCAGCCATCATTATAACGGTTGGAGGATTACTGCTTACTCCAAGTTTACTGTTTGCGCTACCCATTAAAGCAATAAGTTCTTCGTTAACAATTTTTATAACCTGCTGAGTAGGGTTCAAGTTTTTCAAAATTTCTTGACCGACAGCACGTTCGCTTACTTTTGAAACGAATTCTTTTACAACCGAGATATTAACGTCTGCCTCTAAAAGCGCAATTCTGACTTCACGCATAGCCGTCTTGATTTCAAGTTCAGTTAATCTGCCGTGTTTTGTCAGTTTGGAAAATATGTGATTGAGTTTTTCTGATAAGCCTGAAAAAAGTGCCATTATTCTCCCACTATCGCCATAATTTCTTTTGCAATATCGACATTCTCGCCCTCTAACTTATTAGCGACCGCCTTTAACTTTTGATTTTTACTTTTTAGTTTAAGCATACTTTCGTATTCATCTAACTTTTTTTTAACAGACTTCAAACAAGCGTAAACACTTTGTCTGGTATTCCCGTCAGGCTCCGCTATTTCAGATAAAGACAAGTCATATAAATAATGAGAAGAAAATAACTCTCTTTGTCTTGCTGTTAAAAGCCCTTGATAAAGTTCAAAAAGTTCAACGTATCTTAAATCTTTTTCCATAATAAATCAAAAGGTGTAAAGCATTTTTGTTTTACACCTCGATATTATACATATATTATCAACGTCTGTCAAGTGTTTTTAAGGTTAGAAACAGAACAATTTGATTTTTTCTTATTTTTAAGTATTATTTTAATTATAAACTTTTGAAATCTATAAGGCAGAGCGTCTAAGATTAAAAGAAGTGGATTTCTATTGATTTTATAGACAGTTTTTGGTCTCTTACAAAATAAAATTTTGCAAATTTTTTTAGCAATTTTTTGTGGAGGAACGTTTCTTGCCTCAATACTATTAACAATTTTTTTAAATCTCGATGAGTTGTTAGGATATAGTTTTGTGTTCTTGCAAAAGTTATCGAGTTCTTTGTTTGCAACGTTTAATAACCCTGTTTTAACAGCACCCGCCCTCAAAACAGAAACGCTTATGCCTAAAAGTTGCAACTCCATACCTAGCGAAAAAGCATACTTATCTAGTGCGCTTTTGCTAACTGCATAAATACCGGTAAACGGCAATGGGTTTAATGGGGCAAGTTCGCTCGTCATCACCACTATTTTACTACCGTTTTTCAATAAACTAATAAAAGTTTTATTTATTCTAAACGTTCCGAAAAGATTAACTTCAAACGATTGCATAAACTTTTCTTCGCTCACTTCCACAAGCGAATCTAACGAGTATACGCCAGCTAAATGCACTATTGAATATATTTGGTCGGTAATTTTACTAACCATATCAAATGCTCTTTTTATGCTTTCGTTATCGGTTACGTCAACCTCAACGGGTATAACCATGTGTTGCGCCTGTTCAACCTTTTTATCAAAAGCAAAAACGCAATAACCTTTTTCAGTAAGCGCATCAACGGTTGCTTTACCCATTCCGCCGTACGCACCAGTAACAATAACGTATTTCATATTAATCTCCAAAGTTTAAACGCACCGTATTAAAACAGTGCGTCGATAAATTCTTTTGCATCAAAATCTTCTATATCGTCTATCTTTTCGCCAGTACCGACGTACGTTACCGGAACTTCAAGTTCATATGATAAAGATATAATAAATCCGCCTTTTGCAGTTCCGTCAAGTTTAGTTAAAATTATACCGTCAATACCAACCGCTTGGTTAAACACTTCAACTTGATTGTATGCGTTTTGACCCGTGGTTGCGTCTAAGGCGATAAGTTTATAATAGTTTGCCTCAGGATATTCTCGTTTAACAACCCTATCCATCTTTTTTAGTTCTTCCATAAGGTTTGCTTTAACGTGAAGTCTGCCCGCCGTATCTATAATTAAAACGTCGGTTTTTCTTGCCTTTGCTGATTCAATAGCGTCAAAGACCACGGCAGAAGCGTCCGAACCCTCTGAATGTTTTATTATTCTAACTTTTGCCCTATCCGCCCACACCGAAAGTTGGTCTGATGCAGCGGCACGGAAAGTGTCCGCTGCGGCTATTGCAACGGTTCTTTTTTCTTTAACAAACTTATTCGCAAGTTTACCTATGGTAGTGGTTTTCCCCACCCCGTTCACTCCAACGACCATTATGACAGCGGGAGATTTTACTTCAAGCCCGTCAGCATAGTTAAGAGTGTCGAAAAGTTCAGACTTTAAAAGATTTATAACGTATTCCTTGTCTTTACACTTTTCTTTAATGGCAGTATCTCTTATTTCGTCAACAATTTCCATGGTCGTTTTCACCGAAACGTCAGATGATATTAAAATATCCTCTAACTCTTCGTAAAACTCTTCGCCAAGTTTGTTTTTAGCAAAAAGGTCGGTTAATTTTTTTGAAATACCGTTTCTTGTCTTAGAAAGAACTTCTTTAATTTTACTAAATAATCCCATTTATTTTCCTTTTATTAAGCAAGAGTTTGGTCCCCAGTAATATCGGCAACGTCTGAAAGTTTAACTGAAACCATCTTTGAAACGCCTTTTTCTTGCATAGTAACGCCGAATAATGCGTCTGCTAGTTCCATAGTCGGTTTTCTGTGCGTTATAACTATAAACTGCGTGTCTTGACTAAACTTTTTCAAATATCTTGCAAATCTATCAACGTTAGCCTCGTCGAGCGCCGCTTCTATTTCGTCTAGCACGCAGAATGGCATTGGACGGAGTTTTAATATAGAGAATAGTATTGCAATAGCCGTTAAGGCTTTTTCGCCACCAGATAAAAGGGATAGTTTTTGTAGTTTCTTTCCCGGAGGTTCTGCAACTATTTCTACCCCGGCTTCAAGTTTATCATCCACCTCTGAATAGTCCATTTGAAGCATTGCTCTTCCGCCACCGAAAAGTTCCTTAAAAATCCTCTGGAAGTTTTCGTTAATTTTGGTAAAGCCCTCATCAAACTGTGTAAGCATCTCGGCTTTTATCTTGTCGATAGCCTCTTTCAAATCTTGCTCTGCTTTTTCAAGGTCTTCTTTTTGAGTGGTCATTTCTTCATAACGCTCTTTTAACGCCTTAGAATCTTCGATAGCCGTTGCGTTAATTGCGCCGAGTGAAGAACGCTTCTTTCTAATTCTCGTTATTTCAGACTCGCCAAACGATACGTCATAATTTTCAACTCTCGATTTAACCGCAGTTTCATACGTCTCTTGGTAGTCTTCCCAAATACTTTGTTGGAGATACTCTAAATCTGAATCAATTTTAGCAAGCGCAATTTCCTCTGCGTGTTTTTTCTCGGAAAGTTCAGTCAATGCATTCGTTAAGAATTGCTTTTTCTCGTCGTTTCTGTTGAGTTTTTCCCTAAGTTCTGATTTATCGTTCTCTATGTTTTCAATTTTACTTCTAATGCCGTTTATGTAATCTTGTTCAGCCTTAGTTAAAGCAACTTTTTCTTGGTCTCGTTTAAGTTCTTCGATTATACCCTCTGCGCCAAGGTTACTCTTTGACAAACTCTCGTTTGTTTCGGTTGTTTCTTTAACTATTGCTACAAGTCTTAGTTCTTCTGTTTGAAGAGAAGAAATTTCCCCTTTAAGTTCGGTAATTCTAACTTGTAAAGCCGTTCCCTGTTCAGAAAGGAGGTCTCTTTCTTTTCTCAAAGCGTCGTATTCCGCTTGATGTTTATCCGCCGTCTGTGATGCGCTTTCTTTATCGGCTTCTAACTTCTTGCCTCCCGTTTGAACAGCCTCGAAATCAGCGTCTATCTTAACGATTTTCTCTTTTACAACCTCTATTAAGTCAAGGGTGTTTTCTATTTCTTTACCTACTTCGCTGAGCGCCTTTTCTGCAACCGCCTGCTTTTCCCTTTCAATAAGAATTTGCTGACGCTTTCCATTATAAAGATCGTTCAAAAGTGTGAGTTCGTCAAGCGCTCTATCTCTCTTTTTTTCGAGTTCGACTTTGTCGCTTTTTAACTTATCCATTTCCGAACGCTTAACTTTTAATTGCTCGGCTGCTTCTTCTATCTTTCTGTCATTAGATAAAAGTCCAACCGTATCCGTTCTTCTTGAACCGCCCGTCATTGCGCCTTGCGTGGTAAACACGTCTCCGTCAAGAGTTACCATCTTGAATGCGAAACGGTATTTATCTGCTATACGTGTTGCGTTTTCAAGGGTATCGACGATAAGAGTATTCCCCAAAAGGTTAGATATAACGTTTTCGTATTGTTTATCGAAAACTACTAACTTATCGGCAACGCCAAGCGCACCCCTTTCGTTTAAGGCGTTAGTAACTTGAATACTCTGCTCTCTCGGTTTAACCGAAGTTATTGGTAAGAAAGTTATTCTTCCAAGTTTATTAATTTTTAAGTATTCAATCAAATATCTTGCGTCGTCAGGGGTTGCCGTTACGATATTTTGCGCAGAAGCGGAAAGCGCTGTTTCAAGCGCAATATCAAACTTTTTATCACTCTTAATGAGTTCGGCAACCACGCCTTTTATACGTTTTTTGAGTTCACCGTTTTCCTTTGCCTTGTTTAAAAGTGTTTTTACTGCGGGAGCATACCCGTCGTAACTATCCTTTAACGCTTTATAGAAATTATCCTTTGTAACGAGAGTAGTAATAACGGAATTTAACGAGTAGATAGCGTTATCTGTTTTAGCAACCTCCTCGTTACCACTCCTAACCTCGTTTTCCTTTTGTTCTATTTGGTTTTTGAGGTCGAAAACGCTTCTATCTAATTCATCTATATTTTTATCACATCTCTCTTTGTCGTTAAACTGCTTGTCTCTTTTAACAGAAAGGTCGTCCAACCTATCGCTTAGTTCTTCAAGTTTGGCGCTTAAATTGTTTCGTTCGATAGAAATTGTTCCCTTGTTTAATTTTATATCTGAAAGCGATTCTATCGACTCTATAATTTTCCTTTGGTTTGCCGTTTGGAGTTCTTCACCCAAAGCGATTTTTTCAGAAACAGAAAGAAGTTTCCTGCTAAGTTTTTCAGCCTTTTCTTGCAATTCTTTCAGTTCTTTTAAGTCTTTTTCTAGTTGATTTCCGTTGTTTTCAAGATTTTCGTTACACTCTTCTATTAGTTTTACGTTCTCTTTAATCTCGTTTTTAGCTCGCTCTATTTGGCTGTTTAAGTATGAAATCTTCTGCTCGTAAAGTTGTTTTGCCCCCGATTGTTTTTCCATACTTACACGCTTTTCCAAAAGTTCATCATTCAACTTTTTGAGCGTTAAATCTGCTTCGGTTATATCCGAGAAAATTTTATCGTATTCGCTCTGCGCTTGTTCGAGTTCCGACTGACGGAGTGCGCCCTGTTCATCTAATCCTTTAATTCTAGTGTAAATTTTACCCTTTGCGCTTTCAACACCGTCAACTTTTGCAATATAGGTGTTAAGTTCGTGATATTTAAGTTGTTCGGAAAGTTCGTTAAACTCTTTGGCTTTTGCAGCTTGTCTCTCTAATGGAGCAAGTTGATTTTCTATCTCGGACAGTATGTCAACGTACCTTATAAGATTATCGTGAGTACGCTCTAATTTTCTTTCCGATTCATTTTTCCTTGTCTTAAATTTTGCAATACCCGTAGCCTCTTCGAAAATCATTCGCCTATCTTCGGGTTTTGCTGACATTATTTCTTCAACCTTGCCTTGACCGATAATAGTGTATCCCTCTTTACCAATACCGCATTCGTGCAACAGGTCGACTATTTCTCTAAGTCTTGCAGGTTGTTTGTTTATGTAATATTCACTTTCTCCGCTACGGAAAAGTTTTCTGGTGATAATAAGTTCGTTATAGTCTATGCTGAACATTCTGTTCGAATTGTCAAAAAAGAGTGAAACTTCGCAATAAGACAAAGATTTTCTGCCTTGCGTTCCACTAAAAATAACGTCTTGCATACTAGAACCTCTAAGGCTCTTTGCAGACTGTTCGCCTAGAACCCAGCGTATTGCGTCTGCAACGTTACTTTTACCGCAACCGTTAGGTCCGACTATTCCCGTTATGCCGTCGCCAAACTTAATTTCCGCCTTGTCGGCAAACGATTTAAAACCGTAAATTTCCACTTTCTCGAAATTCACTTTATTTACCACCCTGTAATTTTATTCTTTTAAGCGCCTCAAACGCTGCCAATGCCTCTGCTTGTTTTTTGCTTCCGCCTTTCCCTTCTGCGATTCTAGTTCCGTTAAGTAGCGCAGCCACCTTAAATTCGGGAGAATGGTCAGGACCGATTTTCCCAAGCGTTTGGTAAGTTATGCTTCCTAGTTTATATTTTTGAACGTACTCTTGAAACTTGTTTTTTGCGTCAGTTTTAACGTCTGTTTTGTCAACGCTCGAATTTTTTCTTTCATATTCGTTTATCAGAGTATTCTTGATAAACTTTTTAACAGGAGTCATGCCCCCGTCTAGATATATCCCTGCAACGACTGCCTCGTAAATGCTAGAAAACAGTTTTTCATCTTGCGTTTTTGCTTTTCCTTGCCCACGCCCCAACAACACGTATTCGCCTAGTCCAAGCCTTTTAACTGCGTCAAGTAGTGGTTGCTTAGAAACGAGTTCGGCTCTCTTTTTAGTGAGTTTTCCCTCGTCTCCCGAGGCATTTTTAAATAGGTATTCGGTAACCACGTACTCAATAATAGAATCGCCAAAAAACTCCAATAATTCGTTATCTTTTTGACCGTGTTCGTTTGCATAAGATGCGTGAGTAAAACACTGCCTTAAAAGCATTTTATCTTTAAACGAGTATCCGATTTTTTCTTCGCAAGAAGATATATCAAATATAACCATTAGACTTCACCAACTTGTTGCATTTCAAGTTTTGCGGTGATTTTCTCGGCTATATCAAAGTCAGCATATTCGTAAGCCTGCAAGACGGCCGCCTTAAACGCTGAACGTTTAGATGACCCGTGAGCCTTTATAACTGCTTTATTAACGCCGAGGAACAACGCTCCGCCGTGATTGTTGTAATCAAGTTTTTTGCCTAGGTCTTTAAATACGTCTTTAAGTAATAATCCGCCTATCTTTCCTTTAAAAGAAGAGTATATCCCCTCTTTCATCATCTTTAATAGAGATTTAATTGCTCCCTCGATTGATTTTATAGCAACGTTTCCGCTAAAACCGTCCGAAACGACAACGTCTACATCTCCCGAAAGAATTTCTCTTGCTTCTACGTTGCCGATAAAGTTAATACCTTTGGCTTCTTTTAGCATTGGAAATACTTCGTGGTTTAAGGCGTTGCCCTTTTCATCTTCCGTTCCGTTAGACAATAATCCAACCTTTGGCTGGCTCACGCCCAAAGCCTCGCTGAACACTGAGCCCATCAATGCAAACTGCAAAAGATTTATGCTTTTGCAGTCAGCGTTTGCGCCAGAGTCAAGTAATATTACCTTTTTGTCCCCTTTCACCGTTGGCAATATAGGACAAAGCGCAGGTCTGTTAACACCTTTTATTCTGCCTAGTTTTAAGGTCGCACCAACTAAAACCGCACCTGTAGAACCTGCTGAAACGAATGCTTTCGCATCAGGATTTTCTTTAAGTTCTTTAAAAGCAACGCATATCGAACTATCGGGTTTTCTTCTTACTGCTACAGTTGGCTCTTCTTCACAAGTTATAACTTCGCTCGCATTCAAAAATTCAACCCTAGATTTATCAAAGTCGTATTTATTTAATAATTCTTTTACAATTTCGGTGTTACCTACTAGGACGGCGGTAAACCCCTCTTTTTCTTTAATGGCTTCAACTGTTCCAGCGATAACCTCTTCGGGGGAATTATCTCCGCCGAACGCATCAATCAATATTTTCATACTTTCCTCTTTATCAGTTTTCAAGCGTGCCAACCGTTCTTGGGAAAGGAAGCACGTCTCTTATGTTGGAAATACCCGTTAGGTACATTATCATTCTTTCAAAGCCGAGTCCAAATCCCGAATGGATAACTCCGCCGTATTTTCTTAGGTCCAAATAAGACTTATAATCATCTTTATTAAGTCCGCATTCTGCCATTCTTGCCTCTAATATTTCCATTCTTTCCTCACGTTGGCTTCCGCCGACGAGTTCACCTATTCCTGGAACAAGTAAATCGCTTGCAGCAACCGTTTTCTTATCATCGTTGAGGCGCATATAGAATGCTTTAATCTCCTTGGGATAATCGGTTAAGAATACTGGCTTTTTAAATACCTCTTCTGTTATATAACGCTCATGCTCGCTTTGAAGGTCGCAACCCCAATAAACGGGTGCGTCAAATCTATCTTTAACCTTTTCGAGAATTTCAATAGCCTCGGTATAAGTAAGTCTTTTGAATTCATTATCCTTGACGTTGTTAAGCCTTTCAATAAGACCGTTATCAACAAAACGATTTAAGAATTCAATCTCTTCCTTGCAAGAATTCATAACGTAATTAATAACGTATTTAACCATAGCCTCTGCACAATCCATATCGTCTGAAAGGTCGGCAAAAGCAAGTTCCGGCTCAATCATCCAAAACTCTGCTGCATGGCGAACGGTATTAGAATGTTCTGCTCTAAACGTTGGCCCAAAGGTGTAAACGTTAGCGTATGCCATAGCAAAATTTTCAACGTCAAGTTGCCCAGAAACGGTCAAACTTGCTTTCTTGCCGAAGAAATCTTTGTTATAATCGGCTTTTCCTTCCTCCGTTGGTAAATTATCTAAATCCAAAGTGGTTACTTGAAACATTGCGCCTGCACCTTCGCAATCGCTACCGGTTATTATGGGCGTATGAACGTAAACAAACCCTTGCTCGTTGAAGAAACTATGGATAGCAAACGCCGCTTCGCTCCTAATCTTAAATACTGCGTTAAAGGTATTAGTCCTTGGGCGAAGATGTGGCATACTGCGTAAAAACTCCAAAGTATGTCTTTTCTTCTGCAAAGGAAAATCGGGCGTTGACGTTCCAAGCACGTCAACACTATCTGCATTTATTTCAAACGGTTGCTTGTTTTCTGGGGTTAAAATCAAAGTCCCAGTAACTTTTAAGCACGCACCGACGTTTTGCTTTGCAATCTCATCGTAATTTGATACTTTATTTCTATCAAACACTATTTGGCAGTTTTTGAAAAACGACCCGTCGTTAAGTTCGATAAATCCGAAAGACTTTGAATCTCTAATAGTCCTTGCCCAACCGCAAACGGTTACCGTCTGTCCGCCTAAAGTTTCGGGAGCGGAAAAAATCTTTTTAAGTTCTGTTCTTTTCATAGTAAACACCTACCCGAGTTTAAAATTATACTTGTTAATTATAACATAATTAAATAGAGTTTTCAACAATTTTTAGCGTGTTTTAAGTGGTTTTAGCGTATTTATACAAAAAAATAAAAATCCGCTAACGAATAAAGCGGATTTGTTAATAATATTAGTTTGCTTTTGCTGTTTTACTTATAACTTTTTGATAGGTTTGACGGCGTTTAATAACTTCAACGTCCGCCATTTTCCACTGCTGTTGTATGTTAAGGTTATGTTCAAGCATAGGATTAGATTCAAGTTTTTCAATCTTTCCGTCAATGATGTTCTTCAAAATGTTCGAAATTACTATTGAATTTAGACCGTAATTTTTATACTTTTTCTTAACACCGATAAGCGCCATTTCAAGTTCTTTTGGCATCCAAATGCTTTTTAATACTCCTATAAAACCTAACGGGAATAGTTTGCCTTTATGTTTAATCAATGGGTCGCATATAGACGGAAGAACGATTCCAAACGCTGCAACGTCTTCATTCTCGTCTATGAGAATACTTATGTACTTTCTGTTAACAATGGTTGCAAATTGCTTTAATACGTTGTCTATGGCTTTTCCTTCTAATGGAATATACCCGTCGAGATGACCATATGATTCGTTTAAGGTGTCAAAAAGTTTTGCACCGTATCTTTTCAAGATTTGCTTTACCGTCATTGTTCTCGCAAC
This sequence comes from Christensenellaceae bacterium, assembly GCA_045647765.1. Classification (GTDB taxonomy): domain Bacteria; phylum Bacillota; class Clostridia; order Christensenellales; family Borkfalkiaceae; genus UBA1259. Next base: position 59,738 of record JAZRMR010000013.1, on the reverse strand, counting down.
GTCTTTAACCTTAAACTTATCCTTGTTCTTTTCAATAAATTTTTCCACTCTTTCAAAGGGCTGTTCAGGAATTTTAAAGCCGTATTCCAACCATTTGGATTCGTCTTGATATCCGAGCGCTTGCATATTTTTGTGAAAGTAAGGATAATAATAATTGGTCGAATAAGTGCTTCTCTTATCAAAACCGTAAGTCAGCATACCCTCTCTGTCTGTATCGTTAAAACCCCACGGCCCGTGAATAACTTCCACCCCGTTTTCTTCGCCAAAACGTTCTACCGCACCCAAGAGCGCTTCAAAAACTTCTTTATCATCAATGCACTCAAAACGGGAAAATCTCACGTATTTAACTTCTGATTTTTGATTTTCTTTATTATTTATAAGTCCCGCAATTCTTCCTACAAGTTTACCCTCTTTATATGCTAGGAAGGCTTTACATTGGTTATTAACCAAATTAAAATTCTTTTTGGGATTAAAGGTTGCAAGTTCGTCGCTTCTTAAAGATGGAACGTAATACGGACAATCTTTGTAAAGTTTAACGGGGTAACTAGCAAACAATCTTAATTCTTTTTTGGTTTTTACTTCTCTAATTTCTACCATTATTTTTTCCTATAATCGCATCAAACTTTTTTCCTGTTTGATTAATTATACTACTTTGTTTGAAAAAAAACAATTATATAAAGAAAATTCTTCGAAAAACGAAGAATTTTTTTGATTTGTCAACAAGTTATTAATCTTTTGTTGCGTTTTCTTCAATTATTTGAGGCGGTTTTTCATCTTTCAAAGATGAAATATAAGCGCCGTACTGTTCGTCGGTAAGTTTGATAACTTTGTTTTTAGATTTTTTCTTTTTAGACATAATAAATCCTCCGCTTTCGGTAGATATTATTCGCTAAAAAAAAAATTTTATACCGCAATGTTTTAATTGATTTGGCTATCGTTTTTAACGCCCTTAATTTTTTTGTAAGTTTTATCTTTACTAAAATCTCTCGTTTTGTTATATTCGCCACCAAGTGCCTCTATTGCAAAACGGAGTTCTTCATAATCGGCATAACTTATTTTTTCGCCCTCTATGGCTTTAAGTAAAAAGGGAAGCGCACGTTCATCACCATATTTTGATAAATATCCTGCGTAAAGAGGAATGTTTTCTTGATGAACGGCAAATTCTTTTACCAACACGTCAAAAACCCTGTCGTCATTTTTGCAGTTAGAAAGAATTTCTACGAGATTAACCTTTTTATTTTCATCAGCGTCTTTTAAAGCAATTAAAACCTGTTCTTTAACCTTTTCCGCTATCGCAGATAAAAGTTCAGTAGCAAGTTCCCTAATACCCTCGCTGTAATCAAAAAGCACAAATTCAAGATATCTATCCTTTGCCTTTTCGCTTTGTTTTTCGCCGAGCATATTAAGGACGTATAAAGTAAACTCCTCGTTACCCTCTTCGTTTAACGCTAAGATTAAAGCGTCCTCTGCATCCGATTTTTCGGTAAGCGCTTCACATAAGAAATCGCTGACAGAAACGCCCTCTTCAATATGCTTTTTAAGGCAAGAAAGTAACTCTTTTGCATTGTATCTAACGTAAAATTTTTCGGGTGAATAACCGTCTAACTCTTTAAGCGGAGTTTTCCCAAACTTAACGTATAGTGCAGGGATTTGATTTTCAATCTCTTCGGGTTTAACCTTACCAATGTTGCTGTAAACGTAGTCTGAAATATATTGGTCGAAAAGTGTATCAACGTCTATAATTTTAATCATTTTATTCTCCTTTAAGCATGTTTTTAAGCGTTTCTAGTTTTGACTTTGAAACGTCGAAAAATTTTGTAACGTCCGAATCTTTTTTGCACCAAGCGTATTTACATTCAGACAAAATAAGTCCTGCAAGTTCTTCGTTAGTTACTTCCGAATCGGTTATTTTGTTTTGTAGTTTTTTAAAAATTTTATCTGTGCTTTCAGCAATTTTGTCAAGCCCGTCCCCTTCCCAGAAAGCAACACGAGCCATACATAGCGCATAAGCAGATAAATATACTCCCGAGGGGATAGCCTTTTCACAAAGTAATTTTCTAGGTTTTATTTTAACAAAAAAACTACCTGCAACGAGTGAGAATTTATCCTTATAACCTTTAACGATAAGAGCGTAAATTATTACCCTTTTAACGTCGTCTTTTACCTCTGGGTCTATGAGCGCATCTTTAAGAAATCTAATCGCATAATCGTTATCTAGCGTACTCAATACGTAAACTGCATCTCTTGACGCTCTATCATCCCCATGCAAAACCGCCCACTCCAAAGCGTTTTTTACTTTCTTGTTCTTTGTAGAAGTTATAATCTTTTGTGGGTTTACAACCAAATCCCTAATCTTTGCTTGGTATTTTTTAGTTACTTTTTTAGGAATTTCTTTGTTGTATTCGAGCGGAAGAAGTTTTAAGGCCTTTTCATCTTTATCAATTAGTAAAGGACAAAATTCTATAAAAAACTCCATAATTTTATCATAAGGATTAATTCGATATGCATAATTAAATTGTTCTTTTGCTAATTCATATTGACTGAGATTAATTAAACAAACCCCGTACAAAAAACGCATACTGAGTTCGTAAGGTCTATCCATTAAAATTTTTTCTAAACACTCCTTAGCCATTAAATGGTCTTTTCTTTCAATAGCGCAGGTTGCAAGTTTATATTCCTCACCCTTCTCACCTTTTTTATGTTCGAGTGCCTTTCGATAATAATACTCGGCGTTCTCATCATCTTCTCTCATGCCGTAAATAGTTGATAGATTACAATATGCGGTTATATTTTCGCCGTTAATTAAAATTGACTCACGGCAAACTTTCTCGCCGTCATCAAGATTATCGCTCATAAAACACGCAACTGCGAGGTCGCCTGCAATCTCTTCGTTTCTGCGCTCTTTCGGGATGCAAAACAGAAGTTTTTTAGCCTCGTCAAAAGCACCCAATGCCAGAGCGTGTTTCGCACGCTTTATTTCAAAGGTGTAGTCGGCTTTTTCTATTGGATATGCTATTCTATAAGCGTCTTTTTTAAACTCTGCGCCCGAAAAAAAATCGATAATTTCCTTATCAAGCCCTTCTTTCATAATCTGACCGTCGGTAGTTATTTTTTGATTAAAATAATAACTTGATGCCCAGTAATTATCCATATAAAAAAAGTTTATAGCAAGTTCTTCAAAAGCGACGGAAACCTTGTCTTTTGGCGCTTTATCCATATAAGAATACCAATACTTATTAGAAAGTTCTAAAAGCCCCATATCCGCATAAGCGTCGGCTATATCCATATAAACTTCATAAGACGGGTTTATACTTTTTGCGCTAAATAAAAAACTGAGCGCACCAGTATAATCTTCTTTTCCCGCACGCTCCTCGGCAAGTTTCCTAAATATTCGGTTGTTTTTTTTAAACTGAACTACCTCGCCCATAACTATTTAAAAAATCTCTCCACGTCCTGTTTCTCAAAGATGTATTTTTTGTTGCAAAACTGACAGTCAACAGTTATGTTGCCCTCTTTTTCTATTATGTCGTTAAGTTCTTCTTTCCCAAGTGAAATCAAAACTTTTTCAATATAATTTTTTTCACAAAGACATCTATATTCCGGGTGATATTCGGTGCTTTCAACTTCGCCTATAAACCTATCTATAATACCTTCCGCCCCAATCTCTTCGATAAGAGTTGAAAGGTTTTTAAGTTGACTCATAACGTCTTCCGCCATACAAATAACCGCATCACTTGCGCCAGGCATTGCCTGCATAATTACACCGCCTGCACCAACACATCTTCCGTCTTTTCCTATTTTAACGCCAAGCGCAATTGCAGTAGGCTGTTGCTCGCTCAATGCGTAATAAGCAGTGAAGTCCTCCGCTATCTCTCCGCTAACCAATTTTGCACTTCCCGAGTATGGCTCTTTTAGTCCCATACTTCTAACAACTGTAATTCTTCCGTTTTTACCAACGCAACCGCCAACGTCCAATTTGCCGTCTGCCCTCAATGGCAAAGTTGCGTTAGGATTATCGATAAACCCACGCATATCAAGGTTACCGTTTCCGCAGACGGTAATTTTCCCGCCAACCCCGTCCCCTGCGACGGTTACCGAAAGTTTATCGCTTTCGTTCTTTAAGTTACTCGCCATAAAAGTACATACGGTTAACGTTCTTCCGAGAGCCGCCGCAGTAAGCGGTGTCAAACGGTGAATATCTATTGCGTCGTTAACCATTTTGGTAGTATCTAAAACGGATAATGAAATTTCGTTATTAAAAATCAGCGATTTTAACAGTTTATTCAATTGCTTATCCTCCATGGTATATCGCTTTACTTATCAAAAACGCCTTAGAAAACCAAGGCGTGTTATTTTATCATTTATACTTGCGCTTTGAAAGTTCTTTCTTTGCCTTTGCTATGCGCTCTTCTCTTAAAGCCTGTTCTTTTTCAAGAGCAATTTCGCCCTCTGTTTTTTGGAACTCTGAATCGTTCTTGTGTTCCTCAACGTATCTTTCATGGTCCTCGTAAATTTCTTTTTTGCTTTCGTTGAGTTTTAAAATATCGTTACGGTTAAACGAGGTGGGAAGTTCTGCAAGTTTCAAATCGTCGTCCGTAATGGGTTTGATTGGCTTAGAATTAAGCGCACTTCTCGCAGCAAGAGCAATCTGTTCTCTATATTTTTTAAGCGCACCCGAATCGCTTTCTTTAATTTTTTCGTAAATACCTCTATTCTTTTGCGCACCGGGTATTTTGTCGTTAATAAATCTGTCAAAAGCCCATTGTGAAAAATCCGTCCAAACCAAAAGCAATAACGACAAACCTACTAAGAGAATTAATATAATTCCAAACGCCATAAAGAAAGTGCCTAAAAGCAAGAGTATGAAAGGTATTGCACCCAAGAAAATAAAGAATAGGCTTTGCGGTAAAAGTCCAATGGTGAACATAAATGAGTTTTTAATCAGATGTCTCAATTTTAATTCATAAGTAACCGTCATACTAATCATATGGAAAGTCATAATAGAAAAAACGAACAAGAACGCATATGCAAGTATTTCAGCGACTACGAAAATCCATTTATTATCAACGCCAACTGCAATATTTTGCTTGCTTATTGATATTGATAGAAAGGTTAGGTAAAACACCAAAGAATATAAAAGTCCAATTAAAAGCATAGATTTTATGTTTTGACGGATTCCACGCCAAAAATCGTTAGCGACGAAAATTCCCTCCGTCCAAACCATATTCCTTATGACGTATGCTCCGCCGGACACACCAACCGCTGCAATCATGACCGCAAACGGAAGAAGTAAGTATACTACCATATTTACGTTAAAAACTATATTCTCCGCATATCCAACAAGCGAGGGTGCTCCCATATACCCCACGCCAAATCCTTGCGCAAACGGATAGATTGTTCCGTAATTTATTATAGCGATATATCTAAAAAACAATAACGCTATGAGTGGAATGAAAAACAATAACGTTAAAAGGTTAACGATAATTAGTTTTCCGAATCTGCCTTTAAAAATATCCCAAAACAATTCCCAGCGATTAGATGGAAGAGATGCCCTTGCGTATCCTTCCGACTTTTCTTTGCCGAGCATCATTCTGTCAATAAGACTTCTTTTTTTCGTCTGTGCCATTTTTTACTCCGTGTGTGATTTTTTAAGCACTCTCAATATATAAAAATGCAAAAAGTTGCCCCTTGCTAAAAAGAACTATTTTTAGTGTACACTAAAATTAAATATTTTACAAACAAAAATCGCATATTAACTAAAAAAAACTTTACTTTTTGCTCTTACTTTGTTAAACTATTGCATATATAAATGTTTATAGGAGTTACTTACTATGAGAAAGTACAACGTTGCCGTAGTCGGCGCTACGGGTATGGTAGGCAGAAAATTTTTAGAAGTATTAACGGAGAAGAATCTTCCCGTTGAAAATTATTATTTGTTCGCTTCGGCTAAATCTGCTGGTAGCACGGTTGATTTTATGGGTAAACCCCACACCGTTATTGAACTTAAAGAAGAAAACCTTATCGGTAAAAATATAGATATCGCACTCTTCTCGGCAGGTGGAAGCGTCAGCAAAGAATTCGCCCCCATTTTCGCTAAACACGGAATTTTGGTTATAGACAATTCTAGCGCTTGGAGAAGAGACCCAGAAGTTCCGCTTGTCGTTCCAGAATGTAATGCTGACGATATTAAAAACCATAAAAATATTATTGCTAACCCCAACTGTTCAACCATTCAAGCAATGGTAGTATTGAAACCTTTGCACGAGGCTTTCAAAATTAAAAGGGTTATTTATTCAACTTATCAAGCAGTTTCTGGCGCAGGTGTTAAGGGATTTGAGGACTTAAAAAACGGCATCAACGGCGAGCCTCCTAAAAAATTCCCATACCCCATCTTTGGGAACTGTATCCCTCACATAGACGTTTTCCTTGATAACGGTTACACTATGGAAGAAGACAAAATGATTTTTGAAACCAAGAAAATTTTGGGCGACCAATCAATTAAGGTTACCGCTACTTGCGTTAGAGTTCCCGTTTATTATGGACACAGCGAATCTATCAACTTAGAGTTTGAAAAGCCTTGCACCGCTGAACAGGTTAAAGAAATACTTTCTAAAACCGAAGGCGTTGTAGTTCAAGATGACCCAAAAAACAACGTTTACCCCATGGCTTTACTAGCAGAAAACAAGAACGAAGTTTTTGTTGGAAGAATTAGGGAAGACAAAACCGTTGAAAACGGAATTAATTTATGGTGCGTTGCAGACAACATTAGAAAAGGCGCAGCGACGAACGCTGTTCAAATTGCTGAAAAAGCAATGGAAATCGGCGCTGTAAAAAACAACTTATAATAACCCCATAACGGAGCAAAATTATGAACAAAACCATTTTTAAAGGCACTTGCACTGCGGCTGTTACGCCATTTACAAAATACGGCGTTGATTTTGACGCTCTCGGCAATCAAATCGAATTTCAAATCAATAATGGAATAGACGCATTATGCATACTAGGCACAACGGGTGAAGCCCCCACCATTACTGATGACGAATATGAAAGAGTTGCAAAATTCTCTTATGATAAAATAGCCGGAAGAGTAAAATTTATTTTAGGTTCTGGAAGCAACTGCACTAAAAAAGCAATTGAAAAAAGCCAACTTGCCCAAAAAATCGGTGCAGACGGACTTTTGGTTGTTACTCCATATTATAATAAGTGCACGCAAAAAGGTTTAATTAAATATTATAACGACGTTTGCGATAACGTTGATATACCCGTGTTGTGCTATAACGTTCCCGCAAGAACAGGCGTTAACATTCTTCCTCAAACAATGGCGGAAATCGCTGAGCACAAAAATATCGGCGGAATTAAAGAAGCCTGCGGTAATATGGAGCAAATTTGCGAAACTGCAAGATTAATAAGAGGCAAAACCGCCCTCTATTCGGGGGACGATAACTTAAACCTTGCTATGATGTCTATCGGGTCTATGGGATTAATATCGGTTGCTTCAAACGTTGCCCCAAAAGAAGTCGGAGACGTTGCAAGGCTGTATTTTGCTGGTAAAAACAAAGAAGCGTATGAACTTCAAGAACGCCTCCTTCCCCTTATAGACGTTATGTTCGTCGAAGTTAACCCCATACCCGTTAAAAAAGCTATGGAACTAATTGGTTTAGGAAGCGGTATAGTTCGTGCACCTTTAACCGAATTAGAAGACGACCATACTAAAAACATGATTAAAATATTAAAAGAATTCGGTCTTAACGTTAAGGAGTAATTATGATAAAACTCTTGATAAATGGCGCTAACGGGAGAATGGGAAAAAAAGTTAAAGAAGCCGGTTTATTAGACGGCTTTGTTAAACCCGTTTGCGGTATAGATTTAAAATCCGATTTTAGCGACTTAGATTTTCCTATTTACGAAGATTTTAATTCAGTAAAAGAACAAGTTGACGTTGTTGTGGATTTTTCCGCCCCATCTTCACTTGACGGGATATTAGATTTTTGCATTAAAAACAGTTGTCCTGCCGTTTTATGCGCAACTGGATATAATGATGAGCAACTTAATAAAATCAACCAAGCCTCACAAAAAGTGGCGCTTTTCCGTTCAGGAAATATGTCCTTAGGCGTAAATTTACTTGTAGACCTAGTTAAAAAAGCCGCCTCTACCCTTTACGGTTTTGACGTTGAAATCATAGAAAAACATCACAATCAAAAGGTTGATGCTCCAAGTGGAACTGCACTTATGCTTGCAGAGGGTGTTAAAGAAGTTCAGAAAGACAAACATTATACTTATGGCAGAGAAGGTATTGTTGGTAAAAGACAACCGCAAGAAATAGGTATTCACGCAGTAAGAGGCGGAAATATTGTCGGTGAGCACGACGTTATTTTTGCAGGCAATTTCGAAACCATTACCCTTTCTCACCAAGCGACCGACAGAAGCGTGTTCGCTAACGGCGCAATTTCTGCCGTTAAATTTATTGCCGACAAAAAAATTGGTCTTTTCAATATGACCGACGTTATAAATCAAAACAATGATTAAAGAAAATCTTGAAAAAGTTTTTAATGAGATAAAAAACGGAAATAACTTTAACGAATCAATTACCCTTATAGGCGCAACGAAAACAGTTTCACCAGAAATTATAAATCATGCGGTAAGTTTAGGACTTAAAGTTGTCGCCGAAAATAAAGTACAAGAGTTTAGACAAAAAAGTCAAGACATAGATAAAAATGCTGTTCAACATTTTATAGGGCATTTGCAAACTAACAAAGTAAAATATTTAGTCGGAAACGTTGAACTCATACATTCGGTGGATAGTATTCGTTTGGCAGAAGAAATAAATAAAGAAGCCCAAAAGAAAAAAATAGTGCAAAAGATTCTTATTGAAATTAACATTGGTGGCGAACTTACTAAAAGCGGTTTTAGTCTCGAAAACGTTAGCAATGCAGTTAAAGAAATTTCAGCATTTAATAACGTTAAAATCAAAGGTCTTATGGCTATGCTCCCCCATTCGGATGATATAGAAATGCTTGCGTCGCTCTCAGATAAAATGCGTGAAGTATACGACCAATTTATTAAAGACGGATATGACTTTGAATATTTATCAATGGGAATGAGTTCAGATTACACTATTGCTATAAACCACGGAAGCAATATGATAAGACTCGGAAGAACTCTCTTTGGAGAAAGAAATTACGGTAACGGAGGGAAAAATTAATGGGTGTTTTCGATTTGTTTGGAAGAGAAAACAAAGCGCAAGGAAATCGTGCATCAATCAACGACGTGTCAATAAATTCTGCTGATAATAGCGGTAAAAAAGGTCCTGTGGCTGTTTTTAGCCCTACTTCTTATTCGGACGTTGAAATTATAATTGATTCCATTAAAAGCGGAAAAAACGCCATAGTTCACCTAACAGAATTAAAAAGTGAAACGGCTGTAAGAGTTTTAGATATGTTATCGGGTGCTATATACGCACTTGGCGGTGGCGTTTATGAAATGGGAAAAAACATCTTTATGTTCTCCCCCTCTGGCGTTGAAATGTATTAATTAAACAAATTTAACAATAAAACGGCTTTAAGTTAGAGACGGTAACCGTCCAAAACTTAAAGCCGTTTTTGTTTTACGATTTTATTTTAAAGTTATTAACACCCGCTTTTAGTTCAACGCTCTGACCTTCAAAAATGAATTCTGCATTAATTCCCTCGGGGATTTCAACGGTGAATTCAGTTACACCTTTAACTCTAACATAACTTACACCAATCTTTCCCTTTTCGACAGTTATACTTCCTTTAACCCTAGTTAACGCTTTTGATTTAACAGGATTAATTATTATGTCGGTATAACCAACCTTGCCCTCTTTTTGTCTAATACCCAGAACGTATTCAAACAACCAAATAACGCAAGCGCCAAACATTGGATGATTGTGGCTTCTGGGATTAAGCCAGTTTTCATATAGAGTAGTTGCTCCGTCTTTTTTCCATGAATAGAACGACGATTTGTTTTTAGAATTATAAAGGCTAACAGCCGTATCTGCATATCCTAGTTTGAAGAGTTCGCCCGGAAGAATTTTGGTGGCTATAATACCGGTATCAAAGCCTTTCAATCTCTTATATCTCTTATAAAGATTTCTAGCCGTGCGCTCGTCGCCTAAACCTATACTTAAAGCGTATGCATTCGTTCCGTATTTATTGTTGCAGTAATTACCCGTTTTAGAATTAAAATATTTTTTATCAATAGCCTTTTTAATTCTTTCAATTCTTTCTTCGTATTTCGGGATATCTTGCTCAAAACCTAAAACTCTTGCAATAGTAATAAGGTTTTTAAGAGCTTTAACGTAAAGCACGCTGTTAACAAAAGGTGGATGTATAACGTTTACGTAAGTCTTGCCCCAAAACGGACCGCTCCAATCCCCTAAGCACGAACATTTACGCTTATGTATATCAACTAAATCGTCGATAGATTCGCTATCCATAAACTCTATGAATTTAACCATATTTGGATAGTATTTTTCAAGAACCTCTTTTTCACCAAAACGGGTATAAAATTGGTATGGCGAGTTAATTATTGCACTACTCCAACCGCCAGGACCGCCAGAACACCCACAGAATGAGGGCGCAGTGTAATCGACATAGCCGGTCTTTCTGTCTTGAACGTCCGCAATGTCGTTTAACCACTTTGAGTAAAGTTTTTTACTGTCAAATAACAACATTCCCACTTCGCCAAGAAGTTGCCCGTCTCCAGTGTAACCTTTTCTTTCTATCTGCGGACAATCGCAAGGAACACCGCATTGATAGTTTTCTAGTTGCGTTAACACGTATGCGTCGTAAACAAAGTTAATAATCTCATCGTTACAACTAAACTCAGAAGTGTTATTTATATCCGCTCTAACGAAAGCACATTCCTCACAGTAAAGTTTGGAAATATCCCCAGTAGTTTTAATTGAGAAATATTGAAATCCATGCCAGGTAAAACGCAGATTATGTTGCTCTCTTCCATCTGAGATAAAAGATGATCTTTGGTCAAATGCGTGAAATTCTTCAACTGTATTATTTCTTTCTAAAACTTCTCCGTGAAGAACGGTTATAACGTCGCCCGCTTCACTTTGTCCTTTGATTATTGGATAACCGGTTATGTTCTTATCAAGTGCATAAACTTTTTCCGTTTCCGTTTGTTTTACCAAAATAGCCTTTTCATAACCTGTAATTTTATTAGCCGGACAATCAAGCATAAAATACTTTGCAGAAAGAGGCTGATGAGTTGCTACACTCTTCCAACCGCTATCATCAAAATCGGGCTCGGAAAAGTTTGTTATTTCCATTCTTTCATCCTGCTCTTCGTGAAAAATACCTGCTTTAATTAAAAAACTTTCCGTCCATTTGTCGTTTTCGCCTGATAAAATTTCAAAAGTCTTACCATTTGCAGTTTTTATAACTAATCGGAAACAAGTTTTCGGTTTTCCATAGTTTCTATAACCGCCGTGCTTATCTTTTTGCGTATTATACCAACCGCCAGCGATAATGATGCCGAGCGCATTTTTGCCCTTTTTGATGAAATTTTTAACATCAAACTCTGATGCGTATATAGTATAATCTAATTCGTCTGTAAAATAAGCTAGTTCACCATTCCCAACGCCTTCCACAGAAAATCTATTGTATTGAGAATAAGTTGAAACGTAAAGGTCTTTGTTAACCTTTTTACCACTTAAATAAATCTCACAAAAACCCAGAGTGGTTATGTATAGAGTTGCGCTTTCTATTTCATCATCCACCGAAAAGGAACTTCTAATGTAAGGATATAAATAGTCATCTGTTGCCGATATAAATTTTGAATTTCCAAAAATCTCGTTAAACTGCATTTTTTCTCCTTTATATAATCCAACCATTGTCTCCTAGCGAAGCAGAAAGTTTTTCAAGTGTTACAGTGTTAATTTTTTACTGTTAATATAATTTCGAACCGCTATAATTCTTTATAAAAAATTCACAAGTAAGTCTAATAAACTCAGCATTTGAAAATTTTTTTGTTCTTTCCGCCGTTAATCATGCTCCAATAAGACTTATACATTTATATTATAACACAGTTTGGTTGCAAAAACTTTATTATTATTTAACCTAAAATTATTATTTATTGACTTTTTTATATATTCATAAAAAGATAGTCGTAAGAACAAAATCGCAACTTAATTTTAAGTTTTAATCTATTCTTACGACTGTATAATTAAAATATTTTTTCTTTTAAATTTTGCAAAAACTCTACCGAACGAAATAATTCATTCGTGTCAGAATAATCGCTTTGATAAGCCTCAATCAACATTGCCCCGTCAAACCCGACGTCTTTAAGACGGCTAAACAGGTCTAGAAAATCGGTTAATCCTACACCGGGTAAACACATTTTTCCGCTTTCTAAGAAATCTGACAAATGTACGGTAACAATATCTTCGCCCATCTCTTTGATATAATCTTTATAATCTATACCACTTTGACGGGCTTGCTTGATATCTAGTGTTGCTTTAAGTCCAACCGTACGCTTTCTTACTTCTTCAAAGAATCCTATATAATTGTAATATCCCCAGTGTACGTTTTCATAAGCAAGCGTAATGCCGAAAGGTTTTATTTGGTCTATTATCTTTTGAGTAATCTTACCAACTCTGTCAAAATCTAGTTTTAACGGAGTTTTTTTAAATCTTGCACCGCCGTGAAAAGTATAGTATTTTGCGCCTATTTCCTTTCCCGCTTGCATAGCGCCTTTCAAAAACTCAAAAGAATCCTCGCTTGCTCTTTCGTTAACGCTGTATAATTGAGGCTCAAATTGAGTGGTTAAAGTATGTACCGAATGAATTTTTGTGTTGCCTTTTAATTTTTGCAACTTTTTACCGAACTCAGCGTTGTATTCACGATAAGTTTCCAAAAAAACTTCGGCGCACTGCGTTCGGTTTTGAGATAAAAATTCAAGTGCGTCTTCCGTGTGCTTTCTTCCAAAAAGCGACGCAGTGGATATTCCTATTTGCATTTTATACTTCGGGTTCAATTAGACCTAAGTCCCCGTCTCCTCTTAAATAAAGCACTTGAACCGTGTTACTTTTCGCCTCCAAAAAGACGTAAAACGAGTGATTTAAAAGTTCCATTTCTTCAATTGCCTCGTTAACTGTCATAGGAGTAAGTTTGAATTTTTTCTCTTTTACTAACGACGCAGTTTTTAAGTTGTCTTTTGCCCCCTCAAACACGACTGAATCTTTATAAGCGTTGTTTTTTTGGTGCTTGTCGAAACGGGTACGATACTTTCTTATCTGACCTTCGAGTTTAGGAAGAACAACGTCAATCAAATCGTAAAAGTTATCGCCCGAAGCCGTTGCTCTGACAAGTTTTGATAGATAGTCGAGCATAACCTCAACCGTAAGGGTGGAGGCCTCTTTCTTAAAAGAAACTTTTGCTTTTGTATCGCCGTCAAAGTATTTGTCTAACTTTGCAAGTTTCTTTTCGGTAACGTCTTTTAAATGTTCGCTTACTTGATAGTTTCTACTGATAATGTCTATATTCATACATTTACCTCCCTTATATATTTATACGCCGAATACAGCGTCTTTCCCTTTTTTTATCACAACTTTTTTATGCGTTTTTAATAAAACAGAACTCGTTATCCTTTGCATCTATTGTTATAGACGAGTTTTCTTTAAGTCCTCCCCTTAAAATTTCTTCTGATAATTTATCTTCTATCTGTCTTTGAATTACCCTTTTTAGTGGACGTGCGCCATAATTATCGTCATAACCCTTCTCTATAATTAAATCCATAGCATCTGGCGTTATTGTTAGTTTTACTTCCAATACCGCTAGGCGTTTTCTTAAACTTGAAAGCAAAAGTTCGGCAATCTTTGAAGCCTCTTCCTTACTTAATTTATGGAATACTATTATGTCGTCTATCCTATTCAAAAATTCAGGTCGGAATTTGCCTTTCAGTGCATCCATATAACGGTCGCACATATTGTCATACTCTGCACTCGTTCCTCCTGCCGTAAATCCTAAGGTAGACTTGTTGTGAATTTCAGTTGCGCCAACGTTTGAGGTCATTATTATAATACAGTTCTTAAAACTTACTACTCTACCCTTACTGTCAGTCAATCTACCGTCGTCTAAAAGTTGAAGCATGATATTAAATACGTCAGGGTGCGCTTTTTCAATCTCATCAAAAAGCACCACAGAATAAGGTCTTCTTCTAACCTTTTCGGTAAGTTGCCCCGCCTCGTCAAAACCGACGTATCCGGGAGGCGCACCCACCATCTTGGATACCGAGTGTTTTTCCATATATTCACTCATATCCACTCTTATTATATTGTTCTCGTTGCCGAAAACTGCTTCTGCAAGCGCTTTTGAAAGTTCAGTTTTCCCCACGCCCGTAGGTCCAACAAATATAAATGAGCCAACCGGTCTGTTGGGGTCTTTTAAACCTGCTCTGGCACGGCGTATTGCGTCTGAAACTGCTTTAACAGCTGAACTTTGCCCTATCACTCTTTGATGAAGAACACTTTCTAAATCAAGCAGTTTTTGTGCTTCCGTTTCGGTAAGTTTAACAACGGGTACACCCGTCCAATTACTAACGACTTTTGCTATATCATCGGGGGTTAGCATAAGTTTTTCACGGTTGCCGTTAACTTTACTTGCTTTGCTTCTTATTTCATCTAACTCTTTGTTAACTTTTTCTATTTCTTTATTGATTTTTATTGCTCTTTCTAAATCATCCCTTCTCTTCGCCTCGTTCTTTTGGGCTGTAAGAGTTTGAAGTTCGATTTCCTTTTGCCTTGCCTCTGCTGGGGAATTATAACTGTCAAGCCTAACCCTTGAAGCAGCCTCATCAATTAAGTCAATGGCTTTATCGGGTAAAAATCTATCGGTGATATATCTATCCGAAAGTGATACCGCAGACATTATGGCATCGTCAGGAATGCTAACTCCGTGATGAGATTCGTATTTATCACGCAAACCTTTTAATATTTCAACCGTTTCTTCTGTGCTTGGTGCTTCAACCATTATGGGTTGGAAACGGCGTTCTAAGGCAGCGTCTTTTTCTATATATTTTCTGTATTCATCAATAGTCGTTGCGCCTATCGTTTGAAGTTCCCCTCTTGAAAGCATGGGTTTTAATATATTTGCTGCGTCCATATTGCCTTCGCCCGTGCTTCCTGCACCCACGATATTGTGAATTTCATCTATAAAAAGAATTATATTTCCGTTCTTTTTAACAGTATCAATGGCCGTTTTAAGCCTTTCTTCGAAATCGCCCCTATATTTTGCCCCTGCAAGCATACCAGCAATATCCAAAGAAAATACTATTTTATCGCTTAAAAGTTCGGGGACGTTGCCTTTTACTATGGCTTGCGCAAGCCCCTCTACAACTGCGCTCTTACCAACCCCGGGTTCTCCTATTAGAACTGGATTATTCTTAGTTCTTCTTGAAAGAATTTGGATAACTCTGTCAATCTCGGTTTTTCTGCCTATAACCGGGTCTAACTTCCCGTCTTCCGCTTGGCGATTTAAGTTTACGCCAAACTTTAAAAGTTCGCCCAATTCCCCGTCTGCACTTTGTTTTCTCTGACCCTTTTCTTCTCTGTAATTGCTTTGCGGTCTACCGGCAGAAACACTCTCTTTGTATGCGTTGCCAAAAACGCTCTGTTCTTCCTCTTGATAATCATCCTCATAACCGCCATACATAGATTCTGCAAGTTCTTCTGCCATACGGATAACGTTGACTCTGAGTTGTTTTAATATAGCAACCGCCATACATTCCTGGTCTAAAAGTACCGCAAGCAAAAGATGTTCTGTTCCAACGAAACCCGCACGTGCTTTTAAAGATATGTCAACAGCGTTCTCAAAAAGTCTTTTTGTTCTCGCCGTAAACATATTTCCTGGAATAATGGTTTTCGTATCAACGGTTTTTTGGAGGTAATATAAATATCTATCGTGGTCTACTTCTGCTTCTCTTAAAATAGAGGCTGCTCTACCGTCAGACACGTTTAATAAGCCGTATAAGACGTGTTCGCTACCTATATATCTACATCCTAATCGCCTTGCTATTGCCGTTGCAAGGTCGATAACTTGATTAACGTTTCTCGAAAAAGCGTCGTAATACATAATTTCTCCTATTCTTTAATTTTAATAAGCCTTTTGCCAACGATTTCCGCACGGAAAAGGTCTCTGTCAATAGCGGAAAGCCTTCTGCCATACTGTTCGCAAATATTGGCGGGCCGAGTGCGAATTATAAGGTCGTCAATACTATCGGTATCGCTAATGCTTATTAAACCGAGCATAGCGCCAAGTTTTACCCAAGCGATATGCGACATAAATTCGCCGTAAGTAAGCATAACTGCATTTGTCAGAACACCGAAAGATTTTTTCGCTCTATCCATAGTTTTAAGTTGATTTTTCACGAAAAGGCGTTCCATTTCGTCTCGTTCTGCCTTGCAAATTTCTTGAACGGTCTGTTCAACTTCATTTAGTATATCATACTCGGAAACACCGAGGGTAACTTCATTACTAACCTGGTACATATAGCCCTCTGCATCACTACCCTCTCCGTAATGCCCACGAACGGTAAGACCAAGTTTATTGACCTCTTCGATAAGCGCACCAATTTTACCACTCTCTGTGAGAGCGGGCAAAAATAGCATCACCGAGGCTCTAAGTCCCGTCCCAAGATTTGTTGGACAAGCGGTCAAATATCCGTATTTTTGGTCGTATGCTATATCAAGGTTTTTTGCCAAATCGTCGTCTAAGCGGTTAAGGCGTTTATACGCCTCTGTTAAACTCAATCCACGCATAAAACATTGTTCTCTGATTATATCTTCTTCGTTGACCATAACCGAAATGCTTTCGTCTGTGTTTATCAACGCCGCCCCACGCTCTTTATTATCAATAAGATTTTGACTGATTAAATGGCGCTCTTTCATTGCTTCTAATTTAAGGTCGCTTAAATTAGCCGTGAAATAGAGATTAAAAGTATCCGTCCTTACCAGCGCTCTGTTGACCTTTTTAACTATATCTTTTGCATCGGAAATATCTTTTATTTTGAACGGGTAGCCTTTTAAATTTCTTGCAAGACGAACCCTTGTCATTACTATATTGCCCTTATAAATATCGGGAGAAAACGCTTCCATTATATAATCCCCCTCTTTTTAAGTTCCTCGGCAAGTTCAAGTATATCTTTCGTAAGCATTGTCATATCCTTAAACCTACCCTCTATTCCTGCACGTTCCTTTTCTTTAATCAGTCTTTCATATTCAAATAAAAGTTCCCTATCAAGCTTAGTTCCTTGCGGAGTTTTTCCCGCATGCAAAACCTTGCCTTGAACTTTTTTCAAAGCAACGTCCATCTCTCTTCTAAACGCTTGATAACATACCGGACAACCCAGCATGCTCGTGCGGTAAAATTCGCTTAAACGGTATCCGCACTCGGGACAAATTTTATCGTACATCTTTTATAATCTCTCTGCCAGTTCTTTAATAAATTGTGCCGTTTCTTTACCTATCTCTTTACTCATCAAAGCAAATTCCACGTTTGCTTTAATATATCCTAACTTGTCTCCAACGTCATAGCGCTTACCCTCAAAACCGCTCGCTAAAAGTTCTCCGTTGCTTGCAAGCGTATCGAGAGCGTCTGTCAAATATATCTCGTTATTTCTAGGCGTTAAGGTTTTTAGCATACCCATAACTTTACCTGAAAGAACGTATCTGCCTATAAGAGCATTGTTTGAAAGTGCGTCGTTAACACTGGGTTTTTCAACTATTGCGCTAACGGTCATTATTCCGTCTTGTTCCTCTTTAATTCCTATATTGCCATATTTACTAACGTCGTCGCCAAACACTTCCATCGTTGCTATAACGCTTTTTCCTGTGCTTTCAAAAATTTCAGCAAGCCTCTTCATGCACGGCTTTTGATTTTGGTCGGCAAATAAAAGTTCGTCCCCTAAAAGCAAAGCGAACGGCTCGTTCCCGATAATGGGCTCTGCGCAAAGTATTGCGCCTGCTAATCCGTTTGCCACCTCTTGAACAACGAATTTAACGTTAAATTCGGCTGTCTTTTTGGCTATCTCGTAAAGTTTTGTTTTGCCGTCTGCTAAAAGTCTTTGTTCTAGTGCGTTGTTTTTTGCAAAATGCTTAAAAATAACGTCTGAATCAGGACTTACTACTACGACTATTTCTTCTATACCGACAGAAGAAAGTTCTTCTGCTATATACTGTATTGTTGGTTTATCTAACACCGAAAGCATAGGCTTTGGAACGGCTTTCGTTATAGGCAAAAATCTCGTTCCTAAACCTGCCGCAGGAATTATCGCTTTTCTAAGTTTCATTTTTTAACCTCATTATTTAAAGTTTTCTTCTTCAAGCGCTTTGATTTTATCAACTCTTCTTGAATGTCTTTCATCTCCGCTGAAAGGAGTTGACAAAAACGCATCGACAATTTCTATCGCAAGACCTGGTCCAACGACTCTTTCGCCAAAAGCAAGAACGTTTGCGTCGTTATGAAGTCTTGTCATCTTTGCAGAAAACACGTCGTGGCAATGCCCGCAACGGATACCTTTAACTTTGTTTGCAACCAAACTCATTCCTATACCAGTTCCGCAAATTAAAATTCCTTTATCGCACTCTCCGTCTTTTACAGCGTTTGCAACTTTTAATGCGTATTCATTGTAATCGACCGAAGTTTTATCAAAACAGCCGAAGTCTTTATATTCGATACCTTTTTTTTCTAAATAATCAATCAAAACTGGTTTAATATTGATTCCGCCATGATCACATCCGATTGCAACTTTCATTTTCTAAGTCTCCTTTTATATCAAAAATTTTTTCAAAATAATATCACACGCTTCTTCGATTTGAAGTGCGGTTTTTTCATAAACTTGCTTGTCTTGACCGTACGGGTCGAAAATATCGTTAAGACCGCTTAGTTCAGACAAAGTTCTAACATTTAAAAAATCAGAAAGGCACCTTTTATGCTCAGCCGTCATACAAACGACTAAATCTGCGCCTAAAATCATCTCGACCGTCAATTGCTTAGATTTAAATCCGTGAGGTTTATATCCAAGCTTTTTTAAGGCGTACAGGGAATTTTCACTCATTTTACTTCCCTCGTTTGCGCTAAGCCCTGCACTTGACACCTTAAATCCTTTGCGAGCTGCACTTTTTATTTTGCTTTTAAGTATAACTTCTGCCATCGGGCTTCTACAAGTATTTCCCGTGCATACAAACAAAATTTTTCTCATCCGCAAGATTTCCTCAACCTATTCATTATACCCATATTAATGCCATTTTCATCAGGCATTGCAACGGCTATTATAATATCCGCCTCTCTTTCCCCCTCTAAAAGTTTGTCGTATAAGTTAGACGCAATTTCTTCGGGTGTTTTCCCAAGAAGTAAATAATTCAAATCCCCCAATTTTTCTGCCGTATAATCGTCGCACATAACCATGGGTTTTAACCCCGTAAGTTGCATTTCTTTATAGAGTTTTTTAACCCCGTCTAAATCGCCGTATTCATATAGCGCAGTTTGACACCTCGGCTTATAATGGGTGTACTTAACTCCGGGAGATTTTACCTTATCCCCCTCGTTGTGCATTGCAATATCGCATTTACCCGTAACGCTTTCTATCATTTCTTTTGTGACAAGCCCCGCCCTTAAAATTCTAGGAACTTCTTCCGTTACGTCTAAAACGGTGCTCTCTATTCCGCCCTGGCTTTTTCCACCATCTAGTATAAGGGCTATCTTTCCGTCTAAATCGTTAAAAACGTGTTCAGCGGTAACCGGGCTCGTATGCTTAGACAGATTTGCACTCGGCGCAACCAAAGGCATATCTACTTCTCTTAAAAGAAGTTGCGCCCCCTCGTGAGAAGGTATTCTAACCGCCAGCGTATTTCCTCCGCAAACAGCCTCCCTACACACTACACCTTTACTTTTGAACACCAAAGTTAAAGGTCCGGGCATAAACGCTTGTTTAAGTTCATTAACGTACGGCTGGTCAACGTAAACCAGTCTATTCAAATCGTAATCCTTATGAACGTGCGCAATTAGAGGATTATCAGACGGCCTTCCTTTTACCTCAAAAATCTTCTTTACCGCCTCAGGCATAGTACCAACGCCGGCAAGTCCGTAAACGGTTTCTGTCGGAATGGCTATTATCCCGCCTGATAAAAGTATTTCTTTTGCCTCTTTAACGCTATTTTCATCAAGACGTTTTATTTTCGTTATCATATTAAAATATCTCGTCGTCTATACTGCCGATTGGTTGGGGTTCGCTCTCTTCGGGAGGTGGCTCTGGAAGATCCTCATACCCTTTAACTTCAACGGGTTTATAATTTTGTTCAACCTCTTCGCCCTCTTCAAGCGGTTCGCCCGTTTCGTCGTTGAGATTGACAAACTTTGTACATTCTCCCTTAAAGTACAGTTTAACTATCCCCGTCGGTCCGTTTCTGTGTTTTTCAACTATAATTTCAGCAACGTTCTTTTGTACTTTTCCCTCTGCAATTTCCTTTTCTGTTGCACCTCTGTCGGGACGGTGAATAAACATAACTATATCTGCGTCTTGCTCGATTGCTCCTGATTCACGAAGGTCTGCAAGTTGCGGTCTGCCTTTTCTAGTTTCTACGGCACGAGAAAGTTGCGATAACGCTAGAACTGGCACGTTAATTTCTTTTGCCAAAATCTTCAAGCTTCTAGAAATTTCACTTATCTCGTTTTGTCGACTGTCGCTATTTCTAGACTTATCCGGTGTCATAAGTTGTATGTAGTCGACCATAACGAGGTCCAAACCAAATTTGTTTTTAAGACGACGACATTTAGAAATAAGTTCTCTTGGACGAATCATTGCCGAATCGTCAATAAAAATCTTAGCGTTAGAAAGAGTTTCTCTTGCCTTTGCCATTTTTAGCCATTCAGTTCTGTTCATCTTGCCTTTCATTGCATTTTCCATGCTGACACCTGCAACCGAACAGAGCATTCTTTGAACGAGTTGGTCTTTGCCCATTTCAAGAGAGAAAACTGCACAAGAATAACCTTGAAGAGCAACGCTTTCTACAATATTCATTGCAAACGAAGTTTTACCTACCGCAGGTCTTGCTGCAAGAATCATTAAATCGCTGTTATGCAAGCCGTTAAGCAAATGGTCAAGTCCCCTAAACCCAGTCTTAATGCCTCTTAAACTCGACTTATCGTTTGACAACTCGTCTAGTTTTGTCATAACTTCGGGAATAACTTTATCAATTTTTACCATTTCACTGGTATCAGCGGTGTTAGAAATATCGTAAACGGTTTTTTCTGCAAAAGAGAGCGCAGTTCCTTTGTCAACGCTTTTTTTACACTCCTCTATAATTTCCGCAGAGCCTTTTATAAGTCTTCTCATAAGGCTGTCTCTTGTTACTATATCAACGTATCTTTTGTAGTTAGCCGAGGAGGGCATAACGTTTGCAAGTTCGGCTATATACTGGATACCACCTGCTTGCTCTAACGTGCCAGCCTTTTCCAAAGCGTCTGTTAAAGTTACCATATCGACAGGCATATTTTGCTTTATTATTTCTTCCATAGCGTTAAAAATATACTTGTGCGATTCGGCAAAGAAATCATTTTCTTTTATGAAAGAAGCAACTTCCACCTGCACTCTGGTATCCAAAAGAATACAGCCAAGCAAGGCTTGTTCCGCTTCTAAATTGTGTGGCATTTCACCATAAGGTTGTTTGATTGCCATAAGGGTTTCTCCTTCTTTTGTTTTTATAAGGACTTAAATTCTTCCAGCGTGTCCTTAAACACCTTGAACGCTGAAAGGAAAGGTTTTTCACTGGTAAGGTCAACGCCTGCAATCTTTAAGAGTTCAACAGGACCGTCCTTTCCGCCAGACGATAAAAACTCAAAATATTCTTTTACCGCAACATCTCCTTCTGCTAAAATCCTGTCTGCTATTGCAAGAGCGCTGATTATGCCAGTTGCGTATTTATAAACGTAAAACGCACGGTAAAAATGCGGAATTCTTGCCCATTCGTATTTTATATTCCCTTCGGAAACGACTGCGTCGCCATAATATTTTTTATTGAGTTCTAAATATTTTTCCGAAAGATTTTCTTTCGTTAGAGGTTGGCCGTTTTCAACGGAATTGTGCGCAAAACTTTCAAACTCCGCAAACTGCGTCTGTCTAAAAAGCGTTGTCCTTATCATTTCAAGCAAATAAGACAGCAGATATTTTTTAAGTTTTTTATCTTTTTCAGTTGCTAACATATACCTAATCAACAACACTTCGTTAACCGTACTTGCAACCTCTGCAACGAAAATTCTGTAATCTGCTTTTGAATAAGGCTGAGTGCGGTTAGAGAAATATGAGTGAATACTATGTCCCATTTCGTGCGCTATGGTAAATACGTCGTGGGTGGTTTTTTGATAATTTAGTAAAACGTATGGATGAGTGTCAAAAACTGCAACGCTATACGCACCACTTCTCTTTCCGTCCCCCTCATAAACGTCAATCCAACGTTGGTCGTGCGCTTTTTTAAGAAGATTTGAATATTCTTCTCCAAGCGGAGACAATCCTTTTATAACTAGGTCGTAGGCTTCATCGTAATCCAGTTTCAGTTCCGCCCCCTCAACTACGGGAACGTATACGTCGTACATATACATCTTCTTTAAGCCTAAAAGTTTTTTCTTCTCCCTCATATATTCATGCATAAGAGGAAGAGCATTACCAACGGTTTTAATAAGGTTGTCGTATACCACGGGCGCAACGTCCTCGGATGACAACGCTTTTTCAAGTGCAGAATTGTATTTCTTTGCCTTAGCAAGGAAAACACCTTTTTTGACGTTTCCATAATAGGTTGAAGAAATAACGTTGATGAGCGAAATATATGCGCCGTAATATTTATCGAATGCTTTTTTTCTTAACTTTCTATCCTCGCCATGCATAATAACGCCGTAAGTTCCGTGACTGAGTTTTATTTTTTGACCAGCGTGGTTTATAGTTGCAAGAGGCAGGTCCGCATTATCAATTTTAGTGAAAATATCCCTAAAAGACGATAACGTTTCACCGCTCATAGATAAAAGTCGCTCTTCATTTTCTGTTAAAACGTGCGCTTTTTCCTTTAATATGCCTTTCAAAAAATAATCGTATTCGGAAAGGCTTTTATCACTTATAAAATCGTTTAAGGTCTGTTCTGGCAATGAAGTTAATTCGGGCAAAATAAACGCCGTGTTTTCACCAAACTTTGCTCCGAGTGAAGTTATCTTTGAAAGCAATGCGTCGAAAGTGGAATCTTTGGTGTTTTCGTCGTGCTTCATCATGGCGTAAACGGAAAGTTTATCTACCTTTCTTGAAAGTTGCTCTTCTTCTTTCATACACTTTAAAAACTCAGATTTATCACATAGTTTTCCTTTGTATTTAGAAAAATCAAGATTATCGCTAACCTCTTCAAAAGATTTATTCCATTCTTCAACGCTAGCAAAAATTTCTTCTGTTGCCCAAGTATATCTCTTATCCAAAACTCACCCTCCAATTTTTTAATTCTTATTACTGTGAATTGGCGCAGGCATTCTTCCGCCCCTATTTATAAAATTAGAACAGCCATATGGACTCACTGCCATTATAGGTGCGCTACCTAACAGCCCGCCAAACTCCACAAAATCCCCTTCTTTTTTATTTGGAACGGGGATAACCCTAACAGCAGTAGTTTTATTATTTATCATACCTATTGCCGCTTCATCTGCAATGATTCCACTAATAGTCGTATCGGGAGTATCTCCTGGAATTGCAACCATATCAATGCCAACGCTACAAACACAGGTCATTGCTTCTAATTTGCTAAGCGTTATCGCACCGCTCTTTGCTGCGTTAATCATTCCTATATCCTCACTCACGGGAATGAATGCCCCCGAAAGACCGCCAACGTTAGAACTTGCCATAACACCGCCTTTTTTAACTGCGTCGTTAAGCATTGCAAGAGCAGCGGTTGTTCCGTGCCCACCAACACAATCAAGTCCTATTTCTTCTAAAATATGTGCAACGCTGTCCCCCATAACGGGTGTGGGCGCAAGTGATAGGTCGACAATGCCAAACTCTGCGTTTAAGCGTTTGGATGCCTCTTTTGCTATGAGTTGCCCTGCCCTCGTTATCTTAAACGCCGTCTTTTTAATAGTTTCAGCAACTTCGTCAACCGAAGCGCCTTTAATGCCCTTTAATGCGTGATGCACAACGCCCGGTCCAGAAACACCAACGTTTATAACCGTTTCGCCCTCGCCAACGCCGTGGAATGCGCCAGCCATAAAAGGATTATCCTCAACAGCATTACAAAAAACAACTAATTTTGCGCAACCAAATCCGTCTCTTTCTTCCGTTCTTTTTGCAGTGTCTTTTATGATTTTACCCATAAGTTTAACCGCATCCATATTAATACCCGATTTTGAAGAACCGACGTTAACCGAAGAACACATTCTGTCTGTGATTGCAAGTGCTTCGGGAATGCTCTCAATAAACGATTTTTCATAACTTGTCATTCCCTTATGAACGAGAGCAGAATAACCGCCCAAAAAATCAACGCCAATAGTCTTAGCAGCGTCGTCAAGCGCTTTTGCCAAAACCGTTTCTTTTCCACAAAAAGAGGAAGTCAATAAACTCGCAGGCGTAATTGAAATACGCTTATTAATAATGGGTATACCGTATTCTGCACCGAGGTCTTCTGCAACTTTGACGATATTTTCTGCTTTCTTGCAAATTCTGTCATAACAAAGCCTTGCCGTGGTCTTTGCGTCCTCCCTCACACAAGGGATTAGAGAAATACCCATAGTGATAGTTCTAACGTCAAAGTGTTCTTTTTCCACCATATCAATGGTTTCTATTATTTCCTTTCTGTTAAGCATAGTATCACCCGTTAAATTTTATGCATTGCGTTAAAGATATCCTCGTGTTGAACGTGAATAGAAACGCCGATTTTTTCGCCGAGGTCTTCAAGTTGAATTTTTAATTGTTTAATGGTAAGATTTTCAGCAAGTTCACATAGCATAATCATTGTAAAGTTACCTTGAACTATGGTCTGACTTATGTCCTCGATATTAACGTTTGATTCTGCAAGACAAGTAGACACCTTTGAAATTATACCCGGTTTATCTTTTCCTATTACCGTAACTATTGCACGCATATTTTCTCTCCTTTAACTTAAAATTTCATAGCTTATCAATACGTTTCCTTGCGTTACGTATTTAGCGTTCTGCCCTTCTTGAAACTCGGGAAACTCACGCTCGTCAAACACTAAAACTTTTCTTTCGAAAAAATCTTTTTTATATTTGTTCCATTCTATAAAGACAAGCGATTTCATATCTACTCCGTCTTTATCCTGCAAGGTATTATCATACTCGAAAAAACTACCCGTAAAAGTTTCTCTAATTCCCGTTTCAAGATTATTCATCAATCTACAATAGCGATTAATTCTCTTGAATTTTATTCCGAGATATACAAACGAGAATATTACCATTACCACTGAAATGGGATAATGTATCCACTTAACCGTGGAAATGGTAGGCGATTTATAAGGAAGAGTCCTATACCATAAAAACAAAGCCACGCTTATTAATACGTAGAGGAAAAGAACAGTAAAGTATCCAATTAATACCCTTTTTTTCTGTTTTATGGCATCTTCTAGTTGTGATTTATCGTAATAATCTATCATAATTTTTCCTCTTTTAAGGTTTTATTTATAATCTGTGCGAACTCTTTCCATTCCCTTTTCACTTAGTTTATAAAGTTCGTATCTGTCTTCATACTCCGCCATAACGTAATTTGGATTTTGCTTTACTCTAAAATACTTAGGCAAATTACTGCTTTTTATCAGTTGTGAATAAGTTTGTCCGTTTAAATGGGAGTTATCAGCATTGACGTTTTGAGCACTGTACTGATATGCATTTTGATTTTGTGGCTGTATTACGGCGGAGTTGTTTAGATTTTCCATCTGCGAAGTCTTAATAACTTGCGCTCCACCGCCCCTTGTGTGTTTTTTGTTTTCTAAACCCAAAAGTTTCTTAACACACTTCACTATTGCCAAAACTATCGAGAGTATCAAAAGTATTCTAAAAATTAAAAGAATAGTAGGGTTGTCAAGAACGCCTGTTAAAAACAGTATTGCACCGATAACGGCAACCAAAAGAGCGGTTTGTAAATTAAGAAAGGCTATAACTGAGTACACCGCTCTAAACAGTGCGGTAACAGTTTTTCTTATCAAACCGAAAATGAGCCTGTTTCTAAATATCAGCACTACCCTTTCACCTCGCTTAAAAATTCAGAAATTTTATGGATAACACCGTTTATTCCTCTTGCTTTTAACGACCATTTAGTAACAACTCCTTTAATTTGGCTTACATTACAAGTGCCGAACGGCTGATACCTGCTATCGTTACTGTTAAGCCTATTATCACCAAGATAAAAAATTTCCCCCTCGCTTAATTCCCAGCGAGTAATCCCCATACTCTCGGTAATACCTTGCCTATCTAAATACGGCTCGTCTAAAAGCAAATTGTCGATATAGACGTAACCGTCTTTAATCTCTACCACTTCTCCCTCGGTTGCTATAACACGCTTAATTAAGAGTTCATATTTACCCGTGGTTGAATTATATTTTTCTCCGTCTATGATAATTATGTCTCCTCGCTCGGGAGTTTTTAGTTTATTAGCGACCAACACGTCCTCGTTAGATAGCGTGGGCACCATTGATACCCCGTCCACCTTAACGAAAAATAAAACGAAAGAGTTAAGGAAAATTATAACGGTTATAAACGACATAACTAACGCTACCCATAAAAGAAAATTTCTATCGGATTTTTCTTTTGCTAGCATTCTCTCTTTAAGATTATCCTGAATTTTAACCATTATTCTCCTCTTCGGCAGGCAGATACTTTTTAGTAATTTTTTCGGCATCGTCAATCGTTAAAAACACAACTCTTCCACATTTAAGACATTTCATTTTAACATCAGCCCCCGTACGAACTATTAACCATTCGTTTGCACCGCAAGCGTGCGGTTTTTTTGAAACTATTTTTGCTCCAACCGTAAAACGCATAATTATTCCTCTTTATACCCAGAGTGCGTTGTTTATAAGGTAATCTTCGCAATCGCAAGAAAACTCTATCGCATTAATCTTTTGATAACTTTTAAGTCCCATTCCCTCTGCCGTTTTAAATTTTGGGCGCTCGATTTTAACGTTCTGCCAAACTTCTCCACCGACAACGGATACAGCATAACTGTATTCTGTTTTCGCCCCAAAATAATCTTCTATAAGTTTAACAGTAAAAGTTGCTTTTTCTTTACCGTAAACGTCAAACATCAAGATTGCAGAATCCAACGGCTTATACTTTTCAGCATTAATTTTAAATGTCAAAAGTCCCGTCTTACAAGTTACGCCAGAAATACCCATCGGACCTTTTTTAACCTTGATAAGTTTAGAGGTAATAATTTTTATCGCCTTTTCTTTATCCTCTCCGTGTTCACTGTGCGCCACACCAAACACACTTTGTCCGTTAGGCGTTCTTGAAGAGTAAATAACGTTTTCTTTGTGTCCTAATTTAACTTCTTCTGGTAAAAAGCGTTTTGCAACTATCATTGAGCCAACGGAAAAACCGCTTTTATATTCCGACTGAGCAAAAGCAACGACTATTTTAGAATTAGGATATGGAAAATATTTGAATTCATATTCTCCGCTTTCCGTTACTTGATTTTCGGTAATCTTATGCCAGCATCTAAGCGACGGGTTAACCGTTCCCTCACTAACGTAAACAGCGAGTTCTTTCAGGTCTTTATCTTCAACCTTGACGCTAACGATAATTTCCCCGTCTTGAATTCTACAAGATATTTCAGGCTCTGACGGTAATTTTTGTCCCTTTTCGTCTCCACGGGTTAAAACGTTATGAGCAAATGCGGCAGCCGTGTTATAAGCATCTCCGCTAAGCCTTCTTCTAAACCCAACTGAATAATGAACTCCTGAATACAATTCTTCATTAATTCTGCTAATGGTATCGTATGCTCTGTCGCAATCGTATTCCTTGCTATTTGTAGCAACAAGCATTAACGTCGGGCACTTAACGTGCATAGCGTACGCCTGAGGTTCAACGCCTGCAACATATTGATACATACTATCTGTAAACTGCGGTTCAACTTTTCCCTCGAATTTATGTATGCCACGATAAGCCACCCACCCTGCGTCTAGTGCAAAGATAGCGCAATCCAAGTTTGAATCCGTGCCAGCCGTTTCCCACAATGCAGTTGCAACTTCGGCAATTGCAAAACCGCCAACTTTTGTAACGTCCGATTGAGTTTTAAGATACTTGATACAGCACCTTAAAACGCATGCCCATTCATACCAACAACTCTTTTTTGCATTCTCCTCAATATGATAGATATTGTCTTTTACTTGTTCGTAGTTGGCGTAAGAAATACTTTCGGGATATTTAGTAAAATTTTCTTCACCCTCTTTTTTTCCGCCTAAATCCACACAAAAAACCGTATATCCGTGTTTTGCAATATCTTTGGCAAGATTTATATCCCTACCAAAATTCAAATCGTCCGCAAGAACGATAGCCGGTCTTAAACCCTGCTGAACGTCTTTTACGATAACGCCGTAAATTCTAACGTCCTCGCCGTTTACCTTTCTACCGTTAACGTAAAGCCAAGTGAAAACAAGGTTGTCCTCGGTGTTTTCCGAGACAACTTCCACGTTGAAATATTCGGGATAAATAAAATCGCTCCATATTGCCGTTGGTGTTAAAATAGTTCCTGCCATAGTACCCCTTTTGCCTAATTATTGCCGACCGAAAGAAATTTAATTAAAATTTCCCATATAATAAACAGTCTAATAGTTGATTTTTGTCGTCTTTTAGTTTATAATATCATTCACCGCATTGTTTTTGTTGCGGGTATAGTACGCCACTTTAATATAATAGTTACTATATTATATAATATATCCGTCGTCAATGCAAGCATTTTTTAATATCTGCATTATTTTTTTAGGGAGTGAAATATGACCTGTTCGTTTTCAAAAGAGTTTTCCGCTACTTCTTTTACAGACGTGGAAAATTCTTTTATAACTGAATACATGCCCGCTTCATCAGGAGAAGCCGTTAAAGTATACCTTTACGGTCTTTTTCTCTGTCAGCACCCCGAATTCGACCAAGGTATAACCGAATTGGCAAAAACGCTTGGATTAGAAGAATCAACAGTGTTCGATTGTTTTACTTATTGGGAGGAGTTTGGGCTTGTTTCAATACTCTCAAAAACCCCTCTAACAGTACAGTACTTGCCTCTAACAACTAATCTTTCATCTAAGCCAAGAAAATTCAAAACTGAAAAATACGGTGATTTTGCCAAAGGTTTACAAAGTCTTCTCCCTTCTAGAATGATTTCTACAGGTGAATATACTGAATATTTTTCCATAATGGAAACCTTTGGAATAAAGCCAGACGCAATGCTTATGATTGTTAAATATTGCGCTGACAGAAAAGGAACAGATATAGGCTATCGTTACATCATTAAGGTCGCAAAAGATTTCGGCGTTCGTGGTATAGTTACGGTAGACAAGGTCGAAAGCGAACTCTCTTCTTACATTTCAAGGACGGGAGTTATAGAGAAAATCTTAAAGGCTATGTCTTTAAGAAGACAACCGGAAATCGAGGATTCTACTCTACTTAAAAAGTGGACCAAAGATTTATCGTTCGATACCGAAAGCATAATCTTTGCCGCAAGCAAAATTAAGAAAGGCAGTATGGCTAAACTAGACGAGTTTTTGCTTGAACTGTATTCTATAAAAAGTTTTTCCAAAGAAGAAATTGCAGAGTATATGGCGAATAAAGAGTCTATCTTCAATCTCGCCGTAAAAATCAATAAAGCGTTATCCGTTTACGTTGACGTTATCGATACCGTGGTAGATACTTACACTAAAAAGTGGCTGTCTTTTGGATTTACTGACCAAACGCTTTTATTCGTTGCTTCACGTTGCTTTAAGATGGGTAAAAACACCCTTCAAGATATGGACGAACTTTTAGAAAAACTACGTCTTAGAGGTTTTATTGATTTTACAAGTGTTGGCGATTATTTCGAAAGAGAAAAAAAATCATACGAATTTATCAGCAAGATGTTATTAACTGCGGGAATCAACAGACGGCCTAATTCTTGGGATAAAGAAAACGTAGACATGTGGAAAACTTGGAATTTTTCCGAAGAAATGATTTTAGAAGCGGCAAAACTTTCTGCTGGTAAAAGCACCCCTACCGCATATATGAACGCAATTTTAAGTAATTGGAAAAATAATGGCGTGTTCACCACTTCCGATATTACCGAACAAGTAAAAACTGATGATTCGCAAGAAAACTATAACCGTGAATATGAAAGAAGAAGAATGTTGGCGCTCTCCCGTGCTCAGAAAAATAACGATATTGCAAACTCAATAGACGGTTTTATTGAGGTGTACGGCAGGTTAAACACAATTGAAAAAGACCTTGCGTTTGCAGAGATTGCAGGAGACGAAGTCGCCTTAAACAAACTCGAAACAGAAAAGAAAGCACTTACCACAAGGGCAGAAAACCTCTTATCAAAAAAGGGAATTTCATTAATTGACCTTTCGCCTAGATACGCTTGCGAAAAATGTTCGGACACTGGATACGTTGGCACACATAGGTGCGATTGCTTTAATAAAAAGCTAAATTAACCGACTCAAAATTTGATATGCACCCCAAAAGTTAGACAAACTTTCGGAGGTGCATTTCATTTTAGCGTCGATTTTTTTATAAATCACACTTTAAACGAAGATATACATACTAATTTTATAGACATGTAGATTTTGCTGTATTATAATAATTACTAAGTAAACGTTTTATGTAAATTTGACTAAATCATGAACAATATTTTGTAAAATTCATCTCATAATATGATATAATCATATAAAATCGGATAAAAAAACAGGAGACTCATATGGAAAACAATTTAAAGGTAGGTTTTGCACGTGTTAACGTTACTCCGCCTATGGGAATACCCATTTGGGGATACTATATCAAAAGGTTTGCCGACGGAGTTTTAGACGAACTTGAAGCAACCGCAGTCGCTTTACAAAGTGGTGATAAAACGGCTATCATTATGACGGTCGACCACTGTGGCTTGGTGAAAGCAGTTCTTGACGAATATAGAAGTGAAATTTCCAAGGCAACATCTGTTGCAGAAGACGCTATTTTCATTCACTCAACACATACCCACACCGGTCCGGAAATTACCCCCGGTTCGGACAATCCTCTAATAAACGAATATAACAACACTTTAAAGAGAAAGGTTTGCGATTTGGCAACATTTGCAATCGCCGACCTAAAAGATGCAAAAATGGGTTTTGGTGTTGGAAAAGCCCCGAATATAGCATTTATAAGAAGATATAGAATGAAAGACGGTTCGGTTAAAACCAACCCAGGCGTAAATAATCCAGACATTTTATGCCCTATGGGAGAAGTGGACGAACGTGTTAACGTTTTAAGATTTGATAGAGAGGGTGCCGAAAGCGTAGTCGTTGTTAACTTTGGAAATCACCCCGACACCGTTGGCGGAAGCAAAATTTCTGGCGACTGGCCTGCACTTACGAGAAGATGCGTTGAAAAGTGCATTGACAACTGTAAATGTATTTTCTTTACAGGTGCACAAGGAGACGTTAACCACGTTAACGTGAACCCCAAAGCAGGCGATTTTAACGGAATGTTTAATGATTTTGACGGTTGTTCTAGGGGTTATCTCCACACTAAACATATTGCAAACGTTGTTACGGGCGCAGTTATGCAAGTTTATGAAAAGGTTGAATATACCGACGTTAACGAAATTAAATATACTCAACAGTATATAAACGTTAACTCAAACAAACCGTTACCCGAAGAAATACCTCTTGCTAAAAAATATCATCAACTCCACCTAGAAGGCAGAGACGAAGAAATTCCATTTAAGGCAATGATGCTCACAACCGTACTTGCCGATTCAGCAAGAAAAGTGCGTCTTGAAAATGCTCCCGAATTTTTCCCGCTTATGTTCAGCGTAATAAAAATAGGCGACGTTGCTCTTTACGGTATACCCGGAGAGCCATTCACCCCAGTCGGAACGTCTATTAAAGAAACTGAGGGTTATAAACTTATTCTTCCATGTTGTAATACTAATGGTAAGGAAGGATACTTCCCCATGATGGATTCTTATGAGGAAGGTGGTTACGAAGCAAAGAGTTCTAGTTATAAAGCAGGCTCTGCCGAAAAAATTATTGAAGAAAGCAAAAAAATACTCAAAGGATTATTAAAGGAATAAATCATGGATGCTTTTATACTTATGCTAAAAAACGTTTTGATATTCGTCTTGCTTGCAGTGCCGGGATATTTGCTGGTTAAATGCAAAGTTTTAAAGCAAGAACAATCAGGCGTGCTTTCAAAACTACTATCACTTGTTGCAATGCCATTTTTAATCATTTCGGGCACGGTCAATTTAACACTTAACAAAGATACCGTTTTAGAAATTCTTTTTGTTGCAATTTTGGGAACAGTGCTAACTTTCGTCTTTTATTTTTTAAGTTTTTTCTTCGTTGGAAAAGTCAGTGAAGACCAAGAAGAAATAAAACAAAAAAAGAAAAATATGATAAGGTTTACCGAAATTTTTGCAAACAACGGATTTTTGGGGATACCTCTTGCGAGCGCACTGTTTGGAGCGTCGTCAAAAATTTGCTCTTATTTAATGATATTAGTAATTATAAACAATATTTTTCTTTACACTCTCGGAACCTATATGGTATCATGCGACAAGAAAAATATGCAGATAAAAAAGATTTTCTTTAACCCCGTTGTAATAGGATTTGCAGTAGGTGTAATTCTTAACCTTACAGGCGTTTGCAAAGCAGTACCAGAAATAATAGTTTATTCTGATTACTTAAAGAATCTAGTTACACCGCTTGCTATGTTGATTTTGGGTATGAAAATGGGTGGAATTAAATTATCGTCCGTGTTTGCAACCAAAAAACTTTATTTAGTTTCGTTAGCAAAGCTCATAGTTTTCCCCGTTGTTACAATCGCAATCGTATATCCACTAACAATCTTGTTCAGTTTAGACGTAACTTTATTCGTTCTTGCAATGTTTATGTCTTTCGCAATGCCGACGGCAGGACTTGCGACGGCATTTGCCGACAGTTATAACGGAGACGTGGAAGGTGCCGCCATTTACACTTTCGGTTGCACAATACTTTCAACGGTAACGATTCCAATATTGTATTTATTACTTACCGTAATTTTCTAAAAATTTTAAACAAAAAAATACGCCCTTTTACCGAGTCCCTACAAGGGATTTTAATCCAAAATAAAAGTATAGCACACTATACTTCGCCAAAAGCGAAATGTAGTGTGCTTTTTTACTAATCAATTAAATTTATGATAATCTGTGGTTGTTATTGATTTAAGTTAAATGTTGTAAATAAAGAAGGTATTTATTAAATCTTGATAATATGATAAGCTACTAAAAGAGCCCCAGAAAGATAAAACTGTTCCATCCGCTGAATACTCACCTATATAACCAGCAAAAGAATTTTTCTTGTAGTTAGACCAAATGATTAAAAAATTACCATTTTCATAATTTAATCTTATACAAATATCCGCTGGTGAGTCATACGCGTAATACGTGTGCAGAATATCCGTTTGCATAAAGGAATTTAAAAAATCCGAATTTTTTTCTTCCTGTAATGTTTCAATAACCGTGGCATTTGCAGTATCGAAAGGTTTTAAATCCTCAAAATGATTTGGCACCCACGACGAAAAATGTTTTTGGTTTGGGTTTTTATATTCAATTAACTCGATGGTTTTAACACCTTCTAAACTGTTGGGGGATATTGTATGTGTTCCAGGGTCACAAGAGCATAAGCAAAAACACATTATAACCAAACATAAAAAACAGATTATTTTTTTCATAAAATTACTTCCTAAATTTTCTTTGGTTTATATAATCCCTTATAGGAAACGCCATTTTTGGCGTATTTTTTTATTTTGTATTGACTATTTTCTGTCATCTAATTTAACGTATTCGTTTCTTCCGTTCATTGAAACGTATGCAGGACGAATAATTTTTCCGTTATTAAGTAATTCTTCTAAACGGTGTGCGCACCAACCCGACATTCTTGCAACTGCAAACATAGGAGTAAAGAGTTCAACTGGAAGACCCAACATGTTGTAAACAAAACCGCTATAAAAGTCAACGTTAGCGGAAACACCTTTGATAACCTTTCTTTTCTCGCAAATAAGTTGTTCTGCAAGTTTTTCGATTTTAGCATAAAGTTTAAATTCTTTCTTTCTGCCCTTTTCGTTTGCAAGTTTTTCCACGAAGCCTTTAAACACCTGTGCTCTGGGGTCTGAAACAGAATATACTGCATGCCCCATACCGTAAATGAGTCCAGACTTGTCATAAGCCTCTCCTGCGAGAAGTTTTGTTAGATAAGCCTTAACTTCGTCGTCGTCATTCCAGTCGGAAATGTGGCGTTTAATATCGGCAATCATCTCCACAACTTTAATGTTAGCACCCCCGTGGCGAGGCCCTTTAAGAGAACATAACGCAGCGGTTATAGTTGAATAGGTGTCCGTTCCGGCACTAGTTACTACGTGCGTTGTAAACGTTGAATTGTTACCGCCACCGTGTTCAGCGTGTAAAATAAATGCGATATCCAAAACTTTTGCTTCAAGTTCGGTAAACTTACTATCTGGACGAAGCATATGTAAAATGTTTTCAGCCGTTGAAAGACTTGGGTTAGGTCTATGAATAATAAGGCTCTTGTTCTCATTGTAATGGAGATGAGCATTATAAGCGTAAACGGCAAAAATCGGTGTTAATGAAATTAGCGCAAGGCTCTGACGCAATACGTTATCAAGGCTATTGTCAAGCGCATGATTGTCATAACTGTAAAGAGCGAGAATACTTCTAGCGAGAGAGTTCATTATGTCCTTATTAGGCGCTTTCATGATAACGTCTCTAACAAAGTTCTTTGGAAGCTTTCTAAAACTTACCAACAACTTTTGGAAATCGAGAAGTTCTTCTCTGGTTGGCAACTTGTTGAAAAGCAAAAGATAAGTTGCTTCTTCAAAGCCTAACTTTAAGTCGTTATCATAGTTGTCAATCATCTTTCTAACGTCAATGCCACGGTAATACAATTCACCTGGGCAGGGAGTTAAAACACCGTCGATATTCTTTTTTGCGATAACGTCTGAAATATCTGTAAGACCGGTTATAACGCCTGCGCCGTTTTCATCACGCAGACCCCTTTTAACCTGTTTTTCTTTGTAATCTGATTCTAAAAATTTGGGCGTGCCTTTATACAACTCGGAAAGTTTAATTAATTCTTCTGTCTGATAATGATTTAATGTTAAAGACATTTTTCTTTCCTCCTCTTTTGATTTGGGTTATTTTATCACTAATATTTATAAATGTCAAATAAATTAATAATATATTATGCAATAATCAACTATCGATTTGAAAAAAGGAACTACGTGTATAGTTCCTTTTTCTCAAAACTTAATCTTCCATTCTTATAGTGCCTTTAACTGCAAACACTTCGTTCGTGGTTTGCAATTTATCCAAGGTCTTTTTAACAAGACTTTCACGACACTCGTGAGTAATGATAATTATTTGTGCCTTACCGTCAGCCTCTGAAACCTGCTTAACTTCAAGAATGCTTACGTTGTTTTTAGCAAACACACCTGCAATCTTTGAAAGAACTCCCGCCGTGTCTTGAACGGATAATCTTATATAATATTTAGAAGTGAAATCGGAAACAAATTTTGTTTCTTTATTGCCTTTTTGATTATTTTCAAATCCTGCATAGAAATAAGTATCGTGCTTTGCTGCAAATATAACGTCAGATACTATTGCGCTACCTGTTGGAAGTGCGCCAGCACCCCTACCGTAAAGCATTATCTCGCCAACAGCGTCTCCTACTAAATGTACTGCGTTGAACGAATCGTTTACAGATGCTAATGGATTGTCGTTTTTAACGAAAGTGGGGTGAACTCTAACCTCAACTCCATTATCAGTATCTTTACCTATACCGAGAAGTTTTAGAGTATAACCCATTTCTTTACCGTAAGCAATATCCTCTTTATCTATTGCAGTAATGCCTTCTCTATAAACGTTTTCAATGCAAATTTTCTTATTAAACGCCAAACTTGAAAGTATAGAAAGTTTATAGGTAGCGTCAAACCCTTCTACGTCTGCCGTGGGATTAAACTCAGCATACCCTAAGCGTTGTGCTTCTTTTAAAGCCTCTTCATATGACCAACCTTCGTCTGCCATCTTTGTTAGAATGTAGTTTGTTGTTCCGTTTATGATACCTTTGATAGAAAGTATTTTGTTTGCTTGCATACCTTCTTGGAGGGTACGAATAATAGGCACACCGCCAACGCAACTGGCTTCAAAGAAAAGACCTGCGTTCATCTTTTTAGCCTCTGCTTCAAGTTCCGGCCAATGCTTAGCAAAAAGTTCTTTGTTTGAGGTAACAACGGTTTTTCCGCTCATAAGCGCTTTGGTAACGAATGCCTTAGCAACGCCTGTTCCACCGATAACCTCAACGACAATATCAACGTTTGGATTTGTAACGACTTCTTCAATCGAACTTGCGATTTTAGATTGTTCAACCCCTAACGCTTTCGCTCTATCGAGATTTTTTTCAAGAACACATTCAACGGTTACGTCAACCCCTTGCGTCTTTTTGAAATATTCTCTTTTTTCGGTGAGTATTTGGTAAGTTCCTCCACCTACAACGCCGAGCCCTAAAATAGCAACTCCTGCCTTTTTCATATAAACCTCCGTCTATCTGTTAAGTTCGTATATCATTCTTAACCCGTCTAAGGTCAAGGTCCTGTCCACTAAGTTTATCGCTTTAACTTCTTTTGCGATAATTTCTCCAAGTCCCCCCGTCGCAACGACTTTTATTTCGCTTAGTCCGAGTTCTTTTTTTATTCTTTTAATTATATTTTCAACGAGACCTGCAAAACCGAATATTATACCTGCCTGCATACAATGTTTGGTGTTTTTTCCTATCACCGTTTTAGGCGCATCTAGTTCAACCATAGGAAGTTGTGCCGTCTTAGTAGCAAGACCTTCTAACGAAGTTTTAATACCTGGCGCAATAACCACGCCTAATAGTTCGCACTTTTCGGTTATAACGTCGAAAGTTGTGGCAGTACCAAAATCTATTACCACGATAGGCCCGCCGTACTTATTATATGCGGACACGCTGTTAACTATTATATCCGAGCCAACTTCTCTGGGATTTTCCGCTTTTATATTAAGCCCCGTCTTTATTCCAGGCCCTATCATAACGGGCGAAATTCCAAAAAAGAATTCACACATATGACATATGGTATAATTAAGCGCAGGAATAACGGAAGAAAAAATTATCCCGTCAATGTCAGACTTTTTAATTCCGCTATCTGATAATAGACCAACTAAAACTGAGCCGTACTCATCAGCAGTTCTAGAAATTCTAGACGACACACGGAAAGAGGCAACGAGTTTTACACCATCAAAGACACCGTATTTTATGTTGGTATTTCCTAAATCAATGGCAAGTAGCATTTAATTTACCTCATTATCCGAAGTTTTGTCAGAATCTAAATCAAGTTCTAAATCTTCATTAGAATAATTTTGCTCATCATCACTTTTTTTGTCGACTATCCTTATAACCCTAAATAGCGCAGGTGCGCATAAAAGATTAACCAAAAGTTCAGCAAAAAAGTTAAAGGTTACCAAAGATACGAGGATAAATCCCAAGACGTTAGTACCACCAGCAAGAGAAACCATAACCTCCCACATAAACAAGCAACCAACAACAAAGAGTCCAGTATTGATTACAGGAACTAGCCCAGACGCAACAAACACCGCAACGTATCTATTCTTCTTAACCAAAATCTTATGCGCAAGACCTGAAACAAATCCTGCAACCGTTGTTTTAATAACACAAGTTAAAAGAGCAACAACAGGAGTTTCCGTCCAAATCAAAACGTAAAATGGAACTAATCCTAAAATTACTTGTATGGCAACTACTATACCGCAAGCAAGCCCTAATATAAGTCCTGCAATCGGGCCTAACAATATTGCGCCTAACGCAATGGGTATAAGGGTGAAATTTAGTTGGACGGGACCGATATTAATCGCCCCACCAAACGTCTGTAAAACTATTACGAGAGCCAGCAAAATAGCAAGCCAAGTAATTTTTCTAGCATCAAAAAAACTACCTTTATTCATTTAAACCTCCAATCGAATTCCCTTAATAAGGATATCCGTAAGAAAAAAAATTTTACGCCTAAACTGAGTCAACCTTTAAATTGTATAAATGATTGCTCTTCGGCTCTAATTATTTTACCACAAAAAATTTACGATAGCAATTAAATACAGGGCTAAAAGTAACATTTTTAACGATTAACGCTTATATTGATAGTAGAAAACTCCGTCAAATCAAAAAAATTTCTACATAGGCGGAGAGTTATACACTTTGGAGGTACTATATGAACGGTTTCGATTTATTCGGAAATAACAACTGCTGTCTGTGGATATTGATTATACTTTTAATCATTTGTCTTTGCAAGAGCGGATGCTTGAACGGAATTTTTTCAAGTTGCTACTGTCTGCCCGTTGCGCTCTTAATTATCTGCTGTTGCTGTAAGGGTAACAGCGGCGGTTTCCTCGGCGGTTTCGGCGGCGGTTGCTGCAAATAAATAACTGTGCAAACAAGGTGCGTGGGGTTCGAAAAGTAACCCCACGCATTTTATTTAAAAAACCTTGAAAAATTTTCAAAAAAGTATTGAAATGCTTTTATTGTTATGATATAATTTTAAAAAATATTTTACAAAGGAGATTCTCCCCATGAACAAATTGGACAACTTTTTTGGTGTCAAAAAAAGTGGCAGTTCTTTTAGAACTGAAATCGTGGCTGGTATCGTAACCTTCCTTGCGATGGCTTACATACTCACCCTCAACCCAATGCTGATGCTCAATCTTTTTGGACCTGTTAATGAGTATGACCATTTGAGGTCGTCAGTATTTATCGCTACTGCTCTCGGCGCTTTCATAGGTACGCTTTTGATGGCTATCTATGCTAAACTCCCCTTGGCACAAGCTCCCGGTCTTGGTCTCAACTCAATGGTTGGCGGTTTACTTAGC
The DNA here is from genome assembly GCA_045647765.1 of Christensenellaceae bacterium. Lineage (GTDB taxonomy): Bacteria > Bacillota > Clostridia > Christensenellales > Borkfalkiaceae > UBA1259. The sequence goes on along the minus strand of JAZRMR010000013.1, from coordinate 20,567 downwards.
GGTGGTCTTATCGGTACTGCGTTATCTTTCGGCAACGCTATGCTTTTGGTATTAATATCTGGCGTACTTTTCTTGCTTTTAAGCATCATTAAAGTAAGCGGTATTTCTATCAGACAAATCATTTATACAGCAATCCCTGAATCTATCAGAAAAGCTATTTCTGTTGGTATCGGTTTGTTTATTGCTCTTATCGGTCTTGCTAACGCTGGTATAGTTGGTACTGGTTCAGGCACAGTTATCGATTTAGTATATTTCAACACTTGGGATATGGCAATTATTGGACCAGCATTAGTTTGTTTAGTTGGTTTTATTGTTATCGCTATCCTTTCACATTTGAATATTAAAGGTGCTGTTATTATCGGTATCTTAGTTGCTACCTTGTTTGGCTTAATTCCTGGAATCGGCGTTACCTCTTGGGCTGGCGAAACTTGGGCTTTCTGGACTCACTTTGAAAACTTCTTCTCGTTCAGTTCAGCAGAAGGCGGTACTTTCTTTGCTGCATTCACCGAAGGCTTTAATTTCCCCGAAGGCGTTTCTATCATGTCTCTCGTTATGGTTACCATTACTTTCTGTATGATAGATATGTTCGATACTATGGGAACTTGCGTTGGTTGTTGTCAAGCCGCTGGTCTTATGACTGAAGAAGGCATTCCAGTTAACTATAACAGAATTATGGTTGCTGACTCAGTTGCAACTTGTGCAGGTTCAGTACTTGGCACCTCTACCGTAACTACTTTCGTAGAATCTGGCGCTGGTATTTCTGCTGGTGGTAAAACTGGTCTTACCGCATTAGTAACCGCTGGATTATTCTTGCTTTCAATATTCTTACTCCCAGTATTTGCATCAATTCCTCTTGCAGCAGCAGCTTCTGCTCTTGTTTGGGTTGGTTGCTTAATGCTTAAAGGCGTTAAAGAACTTAAACTTGATAGCGTTAAAGACCTCGTTCCTGCATTCCTTACTATCGCTATGATGCCGTTTGGATACTCAATTACCGATGGTATTGGATTAGGTATCGTTACTTACGTTATAATCGACGTTTGCGAATATGTAATTAAAACTATCGCTTATGCTATCAACAAGAAAGAAAAACCCGTTTGGGATTTACATGTTGTAACGATTATTATCGCAGTTCTTTTCTTAATCTACTTCTTCGTTCCAACTGTAATATAATAAACAAGAAAAATAAAACTCAAACCCCCGTTGCGAGTTAGCAACGGGGGTTTTATATTGAGCATATTATAATAGAGGATATTATGTCATCGAAGTACAAACACGAAACAGAAACGATGCATAACGAAGTTTATAAGCATAGTAATAAAGGATTAGAAACAAGTTAGGCTAGGCTCGTGAAGTGTTTGGGATGAGATTGACCTTTCGGTCATCGAAGTCCAAACATTAAACAGAAACGACGCATAACGAAGTTTATAAGCCTTTATTCAAGTCCTTTGGCTTTACGTTTAAGCCTAGTTTCAGTATCTAACGTTTTCTTTCTTAAACGAACGTTTTGGGGAGTTATTTCTAACATTTCGTCATCATTGATAAACTCCATAGCTTCTTCCAAACTCATTAATTTGGGATTTTCTAAGCGGAGTGCGTCATCTGAACCCGACGCTCTGGTATTAGTGAGGTGTTTTTTCTTGCAGACGTTGACGCTAATATCTTCGTTCTTTGGCGAAACACCAACAATCATTCCCTCGTAAACCTTTGTTCCTGCGCCAATAAAGAGTTGACCTCTTCCCTGAGCATTAAACAATCCGTAAGTAACCGCTTCGCCCGTTTCAAATGCAACGAGTGAGCCTGTTGCTCTTCTTTCTATCTCGCCCTTAAATTCTTCGTATCCGTAGAAAATAGTGTTAAACACACCTTCCCCCCTAGTCTCTGTCAAAAACTGGCTCTTATAACCAAACAAGCCTCTTGCGGGAACTTTAAATTCAAGCCTTATTCTGCTACCGATATTTTCCATCTGCAACAGTTCGCCTTTTCTTGTTCCCATACTAGAAAACACGCTACCCGTCTTATCCTCAGGAACGTCGACAACAAGTCTTTCCATAGGCTCTAAGATTACGCCGTCTTTCTCTTTATACATGACTTTGGGTGCGCCTACTTGAAATTCATATCCTGCTCGGCGCATTGTTTCTATCAGTATTGAAAGGTGCATTTCACCCCTTCCGCAAACTCTATAAGAATCGGCTGAATCTGTTTCTTCAACTCTAAGGGAAACGTCTTTCAACATTTCCTTGAACAATCTATCTCTTAAATGCCTTGTCGTGACAAACTTACCTTCTTTACCTGCAAACGGGCTGTCGTTAACAGAGAAAAGCATTTCAACGGTTGGTTCGCTTATCTTTACGAACGGAACGGGTTCAACTAGTGCAGGTGAACAAATGGTATCGCCTATTGAAATATTTTCAAGACCGCTGACGCACACTATGTCGCCAGCCTTTGCATTCTCAACCGAAACCCTTTGCAATCCCTCAATTTGGTAAATGCTAACAAGTTTGCCCTTTACTTCTTTACCCGTTACGTTGTAATTGCAAGTTTGAACGTCTTGATTGACGGCAATTTTGCCTCGTTCTATTCTTCCTATACCTATTCTTCCAACGTATTCGTTGTAATCTATTGATGAAACGAGCATTTGGAAGGGCGCATCTTCATCGACTTCTTGTGGCTCGAAATGGTTTATAATTGCTTCAAACAAGGGAGTTAAATCCTGACCTTGCTTATTGCAGTCTGTTGAAGCAGTTCCCGCTCTCCCCGAACAGAAGATAATGGGACTGTCAATTTGCTCGTCGCTTGCGTTTAAGTCAAACAAGAGTTCCAAAATCTCATCTTGAACTTCTGAAAGCCTTGCGTCCGGTCTGTCGATTTTATTTACAACTATTATGAGTTTATGGTTAAGTTCAAGCGCTTTTTGCATAACGAATCTCGTTTGAGGCATAGGACCTTCACAAGCATCTACCAAAACTAATACGCCGTTTACCATTTTTAATACACGTTCTACTTCACCACCGAAATCTGCGTGTCCTGGTGTGTCAACAACGTTTATTTTAACTCCCTTATAAAATGCAGAGGTATTTTTTGCAAGTATAGTTATGCCACGTTCCCTTTCCAAATCTCCCGAATCCATAACTCTATCCATTACTTCTTGGTTATCACGGAATATTCCGCCCTGTTTTAACATCTCGTTAACTAGGGTTGTCTTACCGTGGTCAACGTGCGCAATGATCGCAACGTTCCTAACGTCCGTTCTTTTCAAAATTCAAGTCCATCCTTATAAAATTTCAACTTTTCCACCTAATCTAAAACCGCAAGCAATGCTATTAATGTTTTAGCATCTTTAATCTCGCCGTCATTTATCATCTTTTTAAGTTCTTTCTTATCAAACCATTTAGCCGTTAAAAACTCATCTTCGTCAAGGTGAACGTTTCCTTTTCTAACGTTTACCGCACGAAAAATGCTTATAATTTCAGTATTATACGCCGGAGTAGGATAAATGTCGAACATTTTCTCCACCCTTTCAGCTATAATGCCTCCTTCCTCTTCAAGTTCTCTTATGGCAGTTTCTTGGGCGCATTCTCCTTGGTTTTTCTTACCTGCGGGAATTTCCCAAATCTCCTCTTGATAAGGATATCTAAATTGTTTAACGAGCAAAATTTTGCCGTCCATTTCACAAAGCACGGCACTTCCGCCCGAATGCTCAACCACTTCTCTTACCGCCTCGCAACCGTTTGGAAGAAGGGCTTGGTCTTTTCTTAAATTTATTATTTTTCCGCTATAAATATAAGTTTTACTCAGAGTCTTTTCCTTAAAGTCCATTTACTATATTTTTAATCTCCTTGGAAATTTTTGAAACTCTACCCCTAAACGTCCATTTGTGGACTTTCGCCACGTATTTATAAGTCACAAAAGCATACTCAATAGCGTCTTTATCTTCACTTTCTATTACGTTAGCAAGCATGTCGATAGCCAAATAGATATCCTTTTTTACAATCGCTTTCATTCCGCTCTTCTTGACCTTTTGCTTGTCTTGAAGAAGCATTTCTTTTACAGCCTTAACACTTTTTCCGTAAATCTTTCTTAAAAGGTCTTGTTCTTTCTTGTCTTGTTTTTCTTTTTCTATGCGTTCTTTTTCTCTCTTTGATTCTTCTTCGTTAAGCGCTTCCACAGGGTCTTGCAATTTGCCCTCGATAACGCTTTCCATCAGAATTTTAACGGAGTTTTTAAACGGTTTAATCATTGCATTAATAAATGCGTTGTATCCAGAAGAAAAACTACCGTCCTCAAAAAAGTATTTATTAATAAACTCTCCTAAATCTATGCGTTTAGCATCAATCTCAACCAATACGTAAAAGATAAAGGCTAAAAGTTCTCTTGAATTTGGAGGAAGAATAAATTCACCCTTATTTTCCGAAAGATATTTACTTTTAACTAGATATTTTTTTTGCGCAACCGCATAATCAAAATCAGTTAGGCAATTTTTAAAGAGCGCAAGCAAAGTATCCGCCGTTGCAATTGCTTTTAATAAGCCAGCGATTTTAATATCGGCTAAAATATATTTACTATCAATAAGTTCGTCAACACGTTCAACAAACAATTCTAATTCTTCACTTTTAGTCAAAGCGACATCCTCCGATTTCGGTAGATTTTATTTAATTATACCACAAGATGGGCGTATAATAAACTTTTTTTGTCATATTTTTGCAAAAAATTCATCAAAGTTCTTTACAAATAATTATTTTGTGTTATAATTTAATAACACTAATATGGAGATTTTTGTTTATGCAGGTCAAAGGTGATTCATCACTAAACAAATTAATATTGTTGTTCGTCTTTGACAAGATGGAAGTTCCGCTGTCCGAAAACACCGTTCTGGACATGTGTTGTTCGTCTAACAACTGGCTTGCATATATGGATTGTCAACCAATCTTAAATCAACTTTTAGAGTGCGGATGGATTTATAATATTGGTAACGAGGGCGAACCTCTTTACACAATAACGCCCGACGGAAGAATTTGTCTTGCTAACTTCTTTATAAACATCCCCGCCTCCACCCGTGAAGAAATTTCAATATTCATCAAAAACAATCGCACAAAATACCGCAGAAAACAAGAATGCGTTGCCGACTATTTTATGAATAAAGACGGAACTTACACGGTATATTTAAAAATAATCGAACCTGCTCAGCCCGTATTAGAACTTAAACTAGTAGTCCCCAACCGTCAAGTGGCAAAAGATATTTATAAAAAATGGGGGGAAAAAGCCGGCGACGTTTACAGAAATCTATATGAAAATTTAGTGGATTAGTCAATCATTATTAAGGAGACCAAAAAATGCAAACTTACATGACCAGAGGAACTTGTTCAAGACAAATTTTATTCGACGTTACCGAGGATAACAAAGTTAAAAACGTTAAATTTATAGGTGGTTGTAGCGGTAATCTTCAAGCCGTTGCAAGATTAGTTGACGGAAAAGATATTGACGAAGTTATTTCAACGCTTAAAGGTATTAAATGCAGAAGCAACACCTCCTGCGGAGACCAACTTGCTATCGCTCTTGAAAATTATAAAGAAAAGAAAAATTTACCAGAAGAAAAAAAGAAATAGTCGTTAAAAATAGCAGTTCGCCTTTGCGAACTGTTTTATTTTTAAATTTTCGACAAAAATTTTAAAAACTGCTTGAATATACACTAGTAGTATGATATAATTAGCATGATACGGAGGATAAATTATGAGATGGTGTGATTTTATATGTTTAAATGGTTTTTCACGCAATCTCTGCCCCCTTTTTAAATAGCGCTTTAAGGAAGTTTTTAACTTCTTTTTTTTATATTAAGCGAAAACAAAAGGAAAATATTTTGGAGGTTTTTTAAAATGCAAAACGTTAATCTCGTTTACAACGTGAAAGACAAACCCGGTTTGTGGAAGACTATCGTCTTCGCACTCCAACAAGTGCTTGCAATTTTAGCGGCAACCATCGTTGTTCCCGTTATTATCAACACTAACACAGACTTAAATGATGCAGGTATATTCCCGCAAATGAGTCAATCAGCCGCTCTTTTTGGCGCTGGCGTTGGTACACTAGTATATTTACTATTTACAAAGTTTAAGAGTCCTGTTTTCTTAGGCTCATCATTTGCCTTTATCGGTTCGATGTGTGCAGCGTTCGCAGGTGCAGCAAGTGTTGCTGTCGGCTACATTGGCTTGATAATCGGTGCGGTTATGGCTGGATTAGTATACGTTATTATTGCTATCATCGTTAAATATGCAGGCGTGAAATGGATTAACAAGATAATGCCCGCATCAGTTATTGGACCAACCGTTGCAATTATCGGTTTATCACTTTCGGGAAATGCTGTTGGCGACCTTACTAAGGGTCTTTCTTGCAGTCCTTGGATTGCTCTCCTTTGCGGTTTGGTTACTTTGGGGACTGTTATCGTTTGCTCTGTATACGGCAAAAAGATGATGAAGATGATTCCTTTCATTATCGGCATTCTTGCAGGCTATATCCTCGCATCAATTTTTACTCTTATCGGTACTCTTGCAGACGCTCCCGCTCTTATGGTAATCGATTTTAGTAAATTTAGTCAAATGGTATGGCTTCCCGAATTTACTTTCGTTGCTTCCTTTGAAGGTTTCAATAATTTGGGCGATTTCGGTGCATACTTATTAACATTATTCGTTGCATACGTTCCAGTTGCTTTCGTTGTTTTTGCCGAACACCTTGCTGACCACAAGAACATTTCCTCTATAATCGGCACAGACCTCACCGTTGACCCAGGTCTCCACAGAACGCTTCTTGGCGACGGTGTCGGCTCAATGGTAGGCGCATTTTTCGGCGGATGCCCCAATACGACCTACGGCGAATCAGTTGGTTGCGTAGCAATTTCTGGTAACGCATCAGTTGTAACCATTCTTACCGCTGCTATAATTTGTATCGGCGCTGCGTTCTTTGCTCCGTTCGTAACATTACTGTCAACCATTCCTGCTTGCGTAATGGGTGGCGTTTGCTTCGCCCTCTACGGTTTTATTGCAGTATCTGGTTTAAAAATGGTTCAAAAAGTAGACCTTAACGAAAACCGCAATCTCTTCACCGTATCAGTAATCCTTATTGCAGGTGTTGGCGGATTAGTTCTCAGTATTGGCAAAGTTACCATAACCTCAATCGCTTGCGCACTCATCCTTGGTATTTTAGTTAACCTTCTCACGTCAAAAGCACAAAAGATTACCGAAGAAAAGCAAGATGATAAAGCGGAATAATTAAAGGTAAAGTTATGAAAGATTATAAAAACGTAAAAATTTTCGACCACCCATTGATTAATCATAAGATTGCTATTTTGAGGGACGAAAAAACCAGCATGAAAGAATTTCGAGAACTCGTAGAAGAAATAACAACCCTTATGACTTACGAAAGTTTTAAGGACGTTCCAACCCATAAAAAAACAGTTGTTACTCCTCTTGAAACTTGCGAACAAAGTGTAGTGGTTGATAATTCAGTCGTTATCGTACCTATTTTAAGGGCTGGACTAGGTATGGTAAACGGCGTACACGTGCTCTTCCCTAGCGCAAAGGTTGGACATATAGGAATGTACCGAAACGAAGAAACGTTAGAACCGTGTGAGTATTATTGTAAACTGCCCGATGGAATTGAAAATAAATTCGTCGTTGTAGTTGACCCAATGCTAGCAACAGGCGGAAGCGCTTGCGACGCAGTCTCACTCCTTAAAAAACGTGGATGTAAAAATATAAAGTTTATGGCAGTAATTGGAGCGCCTGAGGGCGTAACCAAACTTGCAGAAACACACCCAGACGTTCAGGTTTACGTTTCCACTCTTGACAGATGCTTAAATGAGCATGGATACATTCTTCCCGGTCTAGGTGATGCAGGCGACAGACTTTTTGGCACAAAATAATTAATTTTATAAACAATATCCCCACGTTTATAACGTGGGGATAATTATTTTCAGTTATTGTAGCCAATAGGATTAATTTGATTCAAATCCCGCCACACAAGAAAAAAGAACAGTCTAAAGGCGTTCCGTATAAGGGATTTTTAGAAAATTTAAAATTTATAGGAAATTGCACTTTCAAGCGGTCAAAAGAAAATTAGAACTTAGATATTTAATCTGAGTTCTTTTTCTTTTACAAATTTTTATATCATTTTAATGATAATTTTTAGTTTTGGGGCATAATATATTGACAGGATGACATTTTAATGATATAATGTTGGCAAGGATGGTGAAGTATTATGATTATTTATCACGGCTCAAAAGATATTATTGAAAAACCCGAATTCGGTAAGGGCAATGAGAGGAATGATTACGGGTTAGGCTTTTACTGTACTGAAAACGTTGAACTTGCAAAAGAATGGGCTTGTTTTACCAACGAAACAAACGGATATGCTAATCAATATGAAATTGATTTAAGTGATTATAAAGTTTTAGATTTAAGAGATGAAAAATATTCTATCCTTAATTGGATGGCACTTTTATTGAAGTTTAGAACGTTTGACGTTAATACCCCTATTTCTGCACAAGCGAAAGAATATATATTAGAAAATTTTTACGTTGACGTGGAAGAATATGACGTAATTATAGGTTATCGTGCAGATGACTCTTATTTTAGCTTTGCTAAGGATTTTATTAACAACACTATTTCCGTTGAACAACTTGCTGAAGCTATGCGTCTTGGTGAATTGGGTATTCAAATCGTATTAAAGTCTAAAAAAGCGTTTGATACGGTAAAATATATAAGTTACGAATTAGCCGAATGTAAGGAATATTACGTTAAACGTGTTAGCCGTGATAAAAAAGCAAGAGAAACTTATTTAAGCGGTCATAGACAAAACTTGGTATCAGACGGCTTATTTGTTATGGATATTATTAGAAAGGGGTTTAAAAATGGCGATAAAATCTTATGACGTTAGATATTTAGATATCGTTGCTACAAATATTGGTACAATGTTTGAATACGCTGTTGCTTGTGGCTACGAGCCCAAAGTATATTGGAATATGTTTGCTTCTTCCGAAGTGGCAAAACAAATAGAAAAAGGCAATCCAAGATTTTTGGTTGGATATTCTGCAATAGATTTATTAGACCACGTTGTCAACACAACTGCATCAAATGGTAGATTGCTTGCACCTAAGCCGTTTTTTAGCCGTTCCGAATTTTATTGGGCAGGTTGGGCGTTAGCACAATATCAAAACTATAAAGCAACGTCTTTCTTTAACATAAGCAAAGCATTCCCTATTGAAAAGGTTTTAGCGTTATACGATACGCTTCACGAAGCAGATATTACGAAGTTTTTCTCAGTTGCAGATGAGTATATTGATGCGCATAAAAAAGAAACCAACCTTAAAAGAATACGCACAGCGGCGGGATTATCTCAAAAACAACTTGCTGATAAAGCAGAAGTATCAATTCGTAATATACAAATGTATGAACAACGTCAAAACGATATTAACAAGGCACAGGCAGATATATTGTTTAGATTATCCAAAACGCTTGGTTGTAATATAGAAGATTTGTTTGAAGAATAAAAACTTTCAATATAAAACAAAGGAAAAACAATATGAATTTTTCTAATAATGAAAAAATAATAAAAGCAATGGCTTTTGAAAAAGCTATTTTAGAAGTTTTGAAAAAAGATAACCCTAAGTTAATAGCAAACTACGGAGATTATAATAAGTTTGATAATAGATTTCAAGCATATCAACAATATGATGCTGTGATATCTAATATGCTTAATTTGCAATGCTTAGGAAAAGAAAGCATCCATGCTGAAAGAATAGTTGTAGAGATAAAAGCAGGACATCCCCCAAGAGAAATTCTTCGTCGTTTTGTGGCTCGTTCGGAAAATAATTTTGATGCTATAGTTTTTATTCTTGCAACGAGAAAAAAAGAAATATTAGAAGAAACTGTAGTTAGTCAAAAATGTAAGATTTATTTTATTTTTGAAGAAGACCTTATAAAAAATAACGAAATAAGAAACGTTTTATATAATTTTGATGAGTATATAACAAAAGACAACAACATTTTAATTGAAGATAATTATTCTCTATTACAAAAAACGAAAAGAAATTTGTCTTTTGCTATGGGGGCAGGATGTTCTAAAAATTCACATATTAGCGATTGGAATACTCTTAGTGAAGCTCTTGGATATGAATTGTTATATTCTATCGTAGACACTAAAGAATCGGAATATAAAAATAAGATAATTGCAGATAAATTAAATGCTAGTATTTTTTCTTGCTTTGATAAAAATTCAGCATTAGACGCAATATACAATAGCTTTATGATGCTCCCAACTAGAGGACAACGAGATTATTGGATGGCAATTAAAAGAGTTTTATATATGAATTATGATAGTTCTAATGACGCAAAGCAACCATTGATTGATGCTATTGTTTCTTGCATAATAAGACATAAAATTGATGCTATTATAAATTATAATTTTGATTCAGTTGTTGAGCAAAACATTAATCCTACATATAAATCCAACAGTAAAGAAGTTCAAAATAGTATTGTTCAATTAAATGGTTGTAATATATATCACGTGCATGGATACATCCCATTTGATTATGACGGTAAAGTAGACGTGGCGAATTTTATTTTTACAGATAAAGAATATTATGATAATATGTCTAACCCTATTTCATTTTCAAACACAACACAATCAACAATATTGAATAGTAAAAATGTAATTTTCGTTGGGGTTTCTTTCACTGATTCAAACATGAAAGAAATTTTAAGAAAAAGAGTTTCTAATGGATATTCAAACATTATTTTTGCTTTTTTAAAGTTGCCCAATTTTGATTTTGAAGGTATTAATAAGAAATTAATGGAAAATAAATATAAATTAATCCAACAATGCTACTTTGATTCGCTAGGGGTAAAAATATTGTGGGTTGATGATTTTGACGAAATTCCTAAACAAATTAATTTGATATAGTTATGTATCATCTAGTTGTTTTTATAGTTAAATTAAAAAGAAAATAATTAAATACGACGGAAGCTGTCATATTTAATGTGGTAGAATAAAAAATAAGCACATTTATTTTGAAATTTCTACCACCTTACAGAGGAGGTGATGTTTCATGAGGCAAGCTAATAGCACAATTCGTGGTTATTTATATCAATTTAATAAGTCAATTTTCGAAATTTTATCTTCTAAAGATGAAGATTCAATAACCTTAGAAGGCGTGATTGAAGATATTGATATTCAAAATACAACGAATATAACTACAATACAATGTAAGTATCATGAAGATAAAAAATTTCAAATGTCTAGTGTTGTAGAGCCTATTTTGGAGATGTTATGCCATTATCACGAATCTTCAATCATAGGGAAAAATATGTCATACATATTGTTTGCTTATTTTCAAGATAATGTAGATTCCATTGATAAGAATAAATTTAAGGAATATGTGGTTTCAACAACAAATAAAGAGATAATGTTAGCATATTTCCATAAAATATATACAATACCAGACTCTAACATATTGAACTTAGCTAACAAAACAAAGAAAACACTAGATGAAAAAAAAGAAATATTAAATTATTATGACAAAAATAAAGCATCTTTAAGTTTATGTGTTAATTTTGATGACTTTTGGAGTTGTTTTAAATATTATAGGGCAGAACAATACGACATTCTTTCACAAAAAATTGTGGACAAACTTTCAGAAATTACCGATAGAGAAACAGCAGAAAGTTTATATTATCCAAATGCTTTTTCTTATATAGCCAATTTATCTTCAAAACCGAAAGTTTCACAACGAACTATAACAAAAAAGCAATTGATTGATTTTCTTAGTGCCCAAAAATCTATAATGATTTCACAATGGACTCTTCAGGCTTTAGATAAAGTAAAAATATTAAAAAATAAAAAAATACATTTATCAAGCAATTTTTCCTCAAATGCATGCATTAGGGCGTTTATCTTTAGCGATAAGTTTATAGAACACAATTTTGAAGCAATAATTCCGTTTATTCACGAATATATAAACAAGTATTATAAAAAACCAAAACTTCAAAACCCACCTATTTTTATTTTGGAAAATAAAAGTGAGGAAATATTACAAAAAATCATATTAGAATTATATAAATATCAAAAATATGTTAATTCTGGAATGGTGGGAAATTCTTTTGTTGGTGATAATTTTATAAATAATCTTACTTGCACAAATGAAATATCTTGCAAAATGACACTATTGAAGAATATTAACGTTGATTTGTTAGAAAAATGTAAGGTTAGTCAGCTATATGTGATAGGAAACGTTTTAGAAACCGAAAACCTTAAAAGTTATAATTATATTTTAGAAAACTTAGATGTGGATAATGTTTATCTGTTAAAATATTTAGTAGGATTAGAAAAAACATTGGAGGAAAAATAAATGAAAGAAATTGGAAAAGTAATAAATAGCAATCCTGGTAACATTCAGATTTTACTTAATAGTATAGAAGATTTTGAAAACAATAAAGCAAGAATAAAAATATCCAAATATTTATCAATTGAAGATGGAAATGATTTATTTATATTAGCTTCTATAAAAAACATTACGGCTATTCAATCAACAGATGCAAGCACTATTAGTTATACAATATCATGCGCTCCTATTGGTTGTTATAAAGAAACAGAAGATGGGATTGATTTTAAACAAGGAGGAGTAAATTTACCTTCTCCAACTGAACCAGTATATTTGCCAGATGACAGCGTTATTAATGCTATATTTAGCAGCAATAAAAATTTCTCTTTTAATATAGGAAGCTTATCCAATAATCAGACCGTTGATTATTTCGTGGATGGAAACAAGTTTTTTGGCAAACATATTGCTGTTGTAGGCTCAACTGGCTCTGGCAAATCTTGTGCGGTAGCCCGTTTACTACAAAACATAATGAAAATTAAAGAAGGACATAATCAGAATATTACAAGTATTAAAAATTCTCACGTAATAATTTTTGATATACATTCTGAATATCAATCTGCTTTTACATTATCTAAAGATGAGAATTTTAATGTAAATTGTCTTGATGTTGAAAAATTGTGCTTGCCATATTGGTTAATGAATTCACAAGAACTTGAAGCTTTGTTTATTGAAAGTAATGAAATGAATTCTCATAATCAAATTTCTCAATTTAAAAAAGCTGTAATTTTAAGTAAAGAAAAGCACAATCCAACAATGGAACATATTAATTATGATACTCCTGTATATTTTGATATTAATGAAGTTTATCGATATATTAAGAATAAAAACAATGAAGTTATAAACAAAAATGATACCCTTCCTCATCTTCCCAAAAAAAATGATGGAACAGTTATAGAAAACGCAGATTATGTTTATTTAGATGATGAAATACTATTTGCAGCAACAAGTACAGCAAAAGACACAAAAGCATCAAATGGTCCTTATAATGGTGAATTTGAGAGATTTGTAACACGCCTTGAAACAAAACTTTCAGATAAAAGATTGAAATTTATTACTTCACCTATAAAAGATAATGGTGATACATTTAAAACGAATGATTTTGATATTATATTAAAACAATTTTTAGGATATATTGAGAAAAGTAATGTAACAATTATAGATTTAAGTGCTATACCTTTCGAGGTTCTTAGCATTGTGGTGAGTTTACTTTCAAGAATAATATTTGACTTTGCCTTTCATTATTCTAAATTTAAGCATGCGTCCAAATTGGTTAATGATATTCCTTTTATGTTGGTTTGTGAAGAGGCTCATAATTATATTCCTAAAAATGGCGGTGCGGAGTATACCGCTTCTAAGCATTCAATTGAAAGAATTGCTAAAGAGGGGCGAAAATATGGTTTAAACCTTATGGTCGTTAGCCAACGTCCTTCAGAAGTGTCAGAAACTATTTTTTCTCAATGTAACAACTTTATTGTGTTAAAATTAACAAATGTTAATGACCAAAATTGTATTAAAAATCTTCTTCCAGATAACAATGCCTCTTTAGTTGATGTTCTTCCAACTCTTGCTGCGGGAGAGTGTTTAGTTGTTGGAGATTCTGTTCCATTGCCTGCAATTGTAAAGATGAATATGCCTAATCCTATTCCTAGTTCAAGCAATGTTAATGTTTATGATGAATGGAATAAAGATTGGATAGAAATTACATTCGAAGAGGTAATAAAGAGATGGAGAAAAGAATAAAATCTCAAACTAAATAAAACGTGGTAAAAACAATGGATGTAATTACTCATTATGATTTATTAATAGAAGAAAATAACGACCCTTTTCATGACCCACCCGAATTAAAAGAATTTATGAACAAATGGGATGGTCAAATTTTTATAGACGCTTTACAATTGGACAAGAATAAAAAAGTTTTAGAAATTGGATTAGGAACAGGTCGAATAGCTGTTAAAGTAGCCCCTTATTGTAAACGATTAACGGGAATAGATATATCTCCTAAAACTATTCAAAGAGCAAAAGAAAACTTAAAGGCGTACTCAAATATTAGTTTTGTTAACGCTGATTTTATTTCCTATGAGTTCAAAGAGAAATTTGATGTTATTTATTCATCTTTAACGATGATGCACTTTGAAAATAAAAAGCAAGTTATATTTAAGGTTGTTTCTTTATTAAAATCAAAAGGGATATTTTGTTTATCTATTGATAAAAATCAAAGTGAATATATTGATATGGGCAATCGCAAGATAAATATATATCCTGATAATCCTAATGATATTTTAGATATAATTAATTTAACAAAGATGTCCGTAAAAAATGTGTTTGAAACAGAAAACGGGTACATAATAGTTAGCACAAAAAGTCAAGACTTCTAAAATAATTTTAGATATAATAAAATCGCGGAGGTTAAGAAATGGATTGGATTGAAAATTTACAAAACGCGATTGATTATATCGAAGAAAACATTACAGAAAAAATTGATTATGAAGAAGTGGCTAAACACGCATATTCGTCAAGTTTTCATTTTCAAAGAGTGTTTGGTATAACGTGCGGTTTTACGCTTGGAGAGTATATCCGTAGAAGAAGATTAACGCTTGCAGGAAACGATTTATTAAGCAAGAAAATGAAAGTTATTGACGTGGCTTTCAAGTACGGATATGAAACACCTGAAAGTTTTTCCCGTGCCTTTTATAAATTTCACGGTATAATGCCGTCACAAGTTAAAAACGGTTGTTCCGTAAAATCCTTTTCTCGTCTTTTCGTTAAACCTGATTTTATTGGAGGAAGTGAAATGACATATAAAATTGAAGAGAAATCCGAAATTATTTTAGTTGGCTACAAAAAACGATTTACGGGTGTTCCCTACGGCGAAGAGCGCATAAAACAAGAAGAAGCGTTTTTAACGTCAACACGTGCAAAACAATGGCTTTTAATTGGAGCATCTTGCGATTATTCTACCGATTATATGGTAATCACAAACATTGATGACGACGGTTATGATTTTTACGTTGCGTATAAATTGGACGAATGGACAAGAAAAGAACTTTTTAATCCCAAAATAACCGGTGTAGATTTTATGGATAAAATGGGTTTTGAGGTGCTTGTTATTCCTAAACAAACCTACGTTGTATTTGAAACGGAAAAGAAAAAACGACCTATCGCTGACTATACCGATATTAGAAAGAAAATTGTTGCTGAATGGTTGCCAACAACGGATTGCGTTTTTGCAAATGCACCTGAAGTAGTGGCGATGCATTGGCGTCCTAATGGTGAATGGGCAAAAGAACGATATATAGAGATTTGTTTGCCGATAGAAAAGATGTAAATATAAAAATTACACAAAACGACAAAGAACTTCTCAAAAAATAGTCAGGCGTACAAGAACGTGTACACCTGACTATTGACCTTATGGAAAAGATATGATAAAATAGAATTACAAACACGAACATTTGTTTAGATTATGCTTTGTGTGGGTATATATAATTAAGGGGTTCTGCCCTTGATTTGGCTTGCTCGGGACAGCAGGCTTTGTAAGCGTACATTTTTACGCTTGTGGGATAGCTTCTCACGTTTGCCCGAAGTCGTTTTACTTAAAGGGAAACAAAACGACTTATTTAGGGTTTTATTGTCGTACAATTTTTACGACAATACGCCGTCCTCTTGCTAATAGTTAGTGAAAGGTTTGGAAAGGCTGACCAACTTTTCAAGAAGGCGCGCCAACGTTAAAAAACGGGGTTTGGCGATAGGTCTATTTTGTGGTACAATTTTTTAGGTACTACACTCTTACAACTTCATATTCGGATATTTAATCCGTGCGAAGTAGGAACGCTTTAAGCGTGTTTTGATTCGTACGGATTTTTTGTCCCTTTAGGTCGGTGGTAATTTTATCAGCGACTTTTTTGCGCCCAAAATTCAAATTTAGGAGGAAATCAAAATGAAAAATTATTATCATTACCACCCGCCGTGAGCGTTAAGCAAACGGCAAGCAAAACTTTAAGAAAATCAGTAAAGTGTAGCCCACTATACTTTGCCTTGCAAAGTGTGGGCTCTGCGAGGCTAAATAACAACTAAAAAATAACAAGGAGGAAAACGAAAATATCATATTTAGTATGCCATATGGAGAAATACCATAAACAAGAAGTTTCGCCCATTGAAGAAGAAAATGAGCGTGACGAAACCTTTGAAGCGGACAATCCACAAATAGATAGCGAAAGAACAAAAGACAATTATCATATGAGCTTTAGCACTCTTACTTACACCGAGTTTATCAATAAACGGTTAAACGAATTGGGCTTACGTCCACGCAAAGATGCTGTTGTAATGAACTCTTTTGTAGTAGGTTCGGACAAGGCGTTTTTCGACGGCTTACCTAAAATGCTACAGTACAATTTCTTTTCAGACTGCGCCAAATTTTTTGAAGAGAGATATGGGAAAGAAAACGTAATGTCGGCAGTAGTTCATTTAGACGAAACCACACCGCATATGCACTTAAATCTTATCCCTATCACTCCCGACGGAAGATTATGTAGCAAGGACTTATTTGATAAGCCTAAACTGCAACAATTACAAACGGATTTTTATGAAGCCGTTGGAAAGAAATACGGTTTGCAACGTGGTAAAGAAGGAAGCCAAGCAAAACACCTATCTACTGCCGAATACAAAGCGAAAAAGATTATTGAAGAAGCGGAAGAAATTCGGAAAGAAAATCAGGTGTATGCCGATGCTTTAGAAGAAGCCAAAAACGGCGAGATACCTAAAAGGCGTGGTAAACTGCAAGAACAAGTTATAGCGTTAATGGTAGCAAACAAAGACTTAACCAAGCGCCTTGACCGTTCTATGCAAGAAACGCTTGATATGGTTAAGGAAAACAAGAAGATTAAGGCAGAACAGTCAAAAGACGTTAAATATGCCCAAGTTGGTAAATACATAGCAAGCAATGCACCGAACTTATGTAGAAACATCTTAAACGGCGCAAGCCCTACAAAGGTGTTCTTTTCTGCTGTGGAAGATTTATGTAAACCGAGCGTAACGGCTCAAGTTCCCCGACTTCAACAAATAGAAGCGGAAATTGAAAGAGAACGTGCAATCCACGACGCCACTAAAACTGAATATAAGAAAAAATTTAATAATAACAGTAAAGCCGATTAAAATATCGGTAATTACTACGTGCTGTCCAAAATTTTCTACTTTTACCTATCAAAAGCTATTGACAAAGCCTTTCTCAATGAGTATAATAATTATAACAAGTCGTATCAATACGACAATATATTTTAAGTAAGGAGATGTGAAGTTATGGCAAAATTTATGAAGGTATTAGGCGTGACTATGAGATTTGCTCTTGCGGGAGTGTTGATTATAGGTCATTTAATTATGAGCTGTGTTGGAATACTTGTTACTGCAATTACTTCACAGGATTAAGAAGAATTATTATGGAAAGTAAAAGATACGTAAAAGATAAGAGATATGAGGACAAGCACAAAGAAGAAAGAAAGGCAAAAAGTATGTTCTTTGGAACGAGTATGCCGAGAAGTAAAGCCGAAGAGATAAACGAGTTTTTAACTCAATACGGTTTTACAAAAGTCCAACTAATAGAAGCCGGATATAAAGCGTTAATGGACGAAGCAGCTGAAAGTGATTTGGGGCTTGCCAAGATTATGGACGGATATGATGACTTCTTTGAGTCCGAGAATAGAAAATAACCCTTCTTTCTTCTTGTAATTGTCGGGAAAATAAATTATGAAAGCCCCGACCTTTCACAAGGAGGAAAATAATATAGAAAAGAAAATTAGAAACCAAGAACAAATCGTAAATGGAAGAATCTTTTACGAACGTGACGAGAATTGGAATTGCGTAAGAACTCGTGAAGTAAAAATCGGGAAAACTACCTATTACATAATTTCTCGTCAAAACCCAAACGCCAAGACTTCGGCGTTTGATATAACTAAAAGATTGATTGAAAGTCAAGCGGAAAGTTTGACGGACGATTTATCTATTAGAGCAGAATCGCTTGAAGGTTGCAATTCGGGAGGTAAAAAATAATGAATTTGCAATCGAATAGAAAAATAAAACATTTAGAACAGCAGTACACAGCCCTTTATTGTCGTTTAAGTTCAGATGACGACCTTGAGGGCGACAGCAACAGTATCAAAAACCAAAAGTTATTGCTTTCGGACTATGCGAAAGAAAACAAGTTTAGGAACATCCGTTTTTACATAGACGACGGTTATAGCGGTAGTAATTTTGAACGTCCTGCATTTAAGCGTTTGCTTAACGATATAGAAAACGGCGAAATATCTACCGTAATCGTAAAAGATATGTCAAGATTTGGGCGTGACCATATTCTCGTGGGGTATTACACCAAGTATTATTTCCCCGATGCGGACGTAAGATTTATAGCAATCTACGACCAAATGGATACGGAAACTAACCCCGATGACGATATTATCCCATTTAAGAACATCCTAAACGAAATGTACGCAAAAGATTGTAGCCGTAAGATTAAAGCCGTTATGAAAGCAAAAGGTAATTCGGGCAAACATCTTACCACTATTCCACCTTTGGGCTATATGAAAGACCCCGAAGATAAGGAAAAATGGATTGTTGACGAAGAAGGCGCTTTAATCGTAAAGGAAATCTTTAATCTTTGTGTTAAAGGGTATGGACCAAAACAAATCGCAAGAATTTTAACCGAACGTGGAATAGAAACGCCATCGCTTTACTTACATAGGAAGAAATTGCCTTGTTCAGTAAAGATAAAACAAGATGCGGAAATTTGGGACTATACTACGATTGTGGGTATTCTTGAAAATGAAGAGTATCTTGGTCATACGGTAAATTTTAAGCACTATAAGAAATCGTACAAGTCTAAAAAGAGTTACAATAATCCAAGAGAAAATTGGGTAATCTTTAAAAACACGCAAGAGGCAATAATAGACCAAGACACATTTGATATTGTTCAACAAGTCCGTGCAGGACGAAGGAGTTTAACCGATATGGGTACACCACATATGCTTTCGGGAATGCTCTATTGCGCTGACTGTGGCGAAAAAATGTATCTTTGTAGATGCACTACAGTAAAACAGGCAGAATATTTTAATTGCTCTACCTATCGCAAGAAAAAGAAGAAGTATTGCACGTCGCACCAAATAACGGCTCACGCCGCTTTGGCTCTAATTCAAAACGATTTGCAATACACGGTTAAATTTGCAAATAAGTATAAGGAAGAGTTTGTAAATATTCTTAAACGGAGCACCGATGCAAGAAGTAAACGAGAACTAACTACCGCTATAACTGAAAAGGAAGAAGCGGAAAAACGTATTGTGGAACTCGATAAAATAATCCAAAGCCTTTATGAAGATAAGGTTGCAGGAAAAATCTCCGAAGAACGCTACATAAAAATGAGCGATAACTATGAAGCCGAACAAAAGGCATTGACGGAAAGAGTCAATTACTTAAAGGCGGAAATAGAAAAAGCCAAAACACAATATGATAACATACAAAGGTTTTTGGCTATCGTTAAAAAATATAGTGATTTTGACGAATTGACACCTGAAATCTTACGAGCATTCGTGGATAAGGTTATTATTCACGAAAAAGTAAAGGTTGACGGACGTTACGTTCACACAATAGAAATTATCTATAACTTTGTCGAAGCGATAGATTTACCTGACTTCGATAGGTTTTTAGAAGAAGTAAACTAAATAGAATGAGAAAAGGCGTGGCATCACGCCACGCCTTAACTTGTTAATTTGAAACCCTACGGTTTACCATAAAAATCCCTATGACTATTACGGTAAAAGCCGAATTTTTGTTTTATATGTTTTCAACTTGAATTTCATTTATTTTTTTGATATAATAATTCAAACAAAAATAAATTTTTTAAGGACGCTTTATGCTTACTAATCAACTACTTAATACTAATCCTGTTTTGATTTTTATTTTGCAAATAGGAATCGTTGCAGTTTTGCTTTTTATTGTCGCATGCTTTATTTTTACCTACGTGATTTTCAAAAAGGCTTTTGGTAGAAGTGAGACTTCAATAATCGAAAACAACCCTCTTTACGAAAAATATATACCCATGATGCAAGAGGGTGCAAATTATTTTTTCAGCCTCAACCCAGAAGAAGTGTACGTAACCTCTTTC
>JAZRMR010000012.1:0-31861 GCA_045647765.1 Christensenellaceae bacterium | reverse complement strand
GCATGAATCTTGTCATCAACAAGATGATGCAGCTTTAACATATACATTATACCAACTGTAGTTCTATTTTCGAATGGCTCACCAGTTCTTCCATCATAAAGAACAGTCTTACCATTTTTACTTGCACCAGATTTAATAAGTGCTTCTTCAATATCAGTTTCTGTTGCTCCATCAAATACTGGAGTAGCAATCTTAAATCCAAGAGCCTTAGCTGCATATCCTAAATGCACTTCTAATACCTGACCGATGTTCATACGTGAAGGAACGCCGAGCGGGTTAAGTACGATTTGAAGAGGTGTCCCGTCTGCCATAAAGGGCATATCTGCTTCAGGGAGAATTCTTGAAATAACACCCTTGTTACCGTGACGACCTGCCATCTTGTCACCGATAGAAATCTTACGTTTTTGAGCAATGTAAACTCTAACGAGTTTGTTAACACCAGGAGCAAGTTCGTCTTTATTAGCACGTGTAAAGATTTTAACGTCTACTACGATACCGCCTTCGCCGTGTGGAACTTTCAATGAAGTGTCACGAACTTCTCTACTCTTTTCACCGAAAATTGCACGGAGCAATCTTTCTTCAGGAGTGAGTTCGGTTTCGCCCTTAGGCGTAACTTTACCAACAAGAATATCTCCACTGTTTACTTCGGCACCGATTCTTACGATACCATCTTCGTCGAGGTCTTTAAGTGCATCGTCCCCAACGTTTGGAATATCACGAGTGATTTCTTCTTCGCCAAGTCTAGTATCTCTTGCCTCGATTTCATGTTCTTCAATGTGAATTGTGGTAAACACGTCTTCACGAACGAGTTTTTCAGAAAGTAAAATAGCGTCCTCGTAGTTATAGCCTTCCCAGCTCATGAAACCTACGAGTATGTTTCTACCAAGCGCAAGTTCGCCGTTCTTTGTAGACGGACCGTCGGCAATAGTTTGACCAGCCTCTACTCTTTCGCCCTTGTCGACGATAGGTCTTTGGTTGAGGCAAGTGCCTTGGTTACTACGCTCGAATTTCTTTAAGATATATTCTCTTTCCGTACCGTCGTCTTCTTTAATAACGATAAGGTCGCTAGCAACTGATTGAACGATACCTGCGTTCTTAGCGTTTACCATAACACCAGAGTCGTAAGCGATTCTTCTTTCAATACCCGTTGCAACGATAGCGTTTTCAGGACAGAGTAGTGGAACTGCTTGACGTTGCATGTTTGAGCCCATTAGCGCACGGTTGGTATCGTCGTTTTCTAAGAACGGGATAAGTGCCGTTGCGACTGAAATAAGCTGTTTCGGAGAAACGTCCATATAGTCCATTTTTTCCTTAACGTCTTCAGTAATATCTTCCCTATGTCTGCAAGACACACGGTCGTTTACAAAGTATTTATTATCAATTAACGGCTCGTTTGCTTGCGCAACAATGTAATTGTCTTCTTCATCTGCCGTCAAGTAGTCAACGTGTTCGGTAACGATGGTTTCCATCTTGCCGTCTTCGTTTACTATATGTTCAATCTTTCTATAAGGCGATTCAATAAAGCCATATTCGTTTACCTTTGCAAAAGCGGCAAGCGAAGAAATAAGACCGATGTTTTGTCCTTCAGGTGTTTCTATCGGACACATTCTGCCGTAGTGAGAGTGGTGAACGTCACGCACTTCAAAGGTTGCTCTATCACGGTTAAGACCGCCAGGTCCTAATGCAGAAAGTTTTCTCTTGTGAGTTAATTCTGCAATCGGGTTAGTTTGGTCCATGAATTGAGAAAGTTGTGAAGAACCGAAGAATTCCTTAATAGCAGAACTTACGGGACGTACGTTAATAAGACCTTGGGGAGAAACTTCCTTAGGATCTTGAGTACCCATTCTTTCTTTAATAACTCTTTCAAGTCTTGCAATACCGATACGGAATTGATTTTGCAAAAGTTCGCCAACCGACCTTACACGACGGTTGCCGAGGTGGTCGATATTATCTACCGTATTGATGTCGAAAGCGAGGTCTAAGTTAACTGAAACCGATGCAACTATGTCGTCAACGGTAACGTGTTTGTGGTTGAGTTTGTCCATGAGCGGACGGAGGGTTTTTCTCTGTTCAGCCGAAAGTTTTTCGGGAAGTCCCTCTTCAACGAGCGCATAGAAAGCCTGACAAGCGGTAACAAACTTAATTCTCGTTTCCTTTGCCTTTTCGTCGTTCTTCTTGTCCTCGGGTTTTTCTTCCGATTCTGGAACGTTGCCTCTATCTGCTATATAGAAAATTTCGTTTATTTCTTTTTTAAGTATTTCAGCCGCTGCCTCCACGCCGTGTTCTTTTACGGTTTCTGCAACGAGTTTGCTGAAAGAAAGAGTTGGATAATAAACGTATTTAAGTAACCCAAAGTATCTGGGGTCTAAGCCTGTAACCTCGTTGAAGTTAACGACGTTATTTGCTATAATTTTATGTTTTTGTCCGTTGATGTCAGCATAGAATTCGTTGATGCCTGCGTTTTGAATAGCCTCTGCGGTTACCTTGTCGATAACTCTGCCTGCTTCTGCCAAAACTTCACCGTCAGGACTTATAACGTTTTCAAACGCAGTAAGCCCTACAATTCTTGCGCCTAATCTTAAACGCTTATTAAATTTATATCTACCCACCCTTGCAAGGTCGTAACGACGTGGGTCAAAGAAAAGGTTTTTAAGATGCTGTTTAACTGCGTCGTCGGTTGGGATTTCGCCCGGACGGAGACGACGGTATAATTCAATCAAACCGTCGCTTTCAGATTTACAGGTATCCTTTTCAGCCGTATCGGCAATCATTTTATTGCCATCGAATAAACTATTTAATGCATCGTCACTACCGAATCCGAGAGCACGGAGTAGAACGGTTGCAGTGAGTTTTCTAGTCCTATCAACGTGTACCCACAAAACGTTTTGAGCGTCTTGCTCAAACTCTAACCAAGCACCTCTTGACGGAATAACCGTTGTGTCAAAAAGTTTTTTACCCGACTTGTCCATTTCCGAGCCGTTATATACACCGGGAGAACGAACAAGCTGAGAAACTATAACTCTCTCTGCGCCGTTGATAATAAACGAACCATTATCAGTCATAAGCGGGAAATCGCCCATGAAAACTTCTTGGTCGATAACTTCGTCGGTAACCTTGTTAACCAGTCTAACCTTAACACGTAAAGGGAGCGCAAAAGTAGCGTCCCTATCACGACACTCCTTTTCATCATATTTAGGCTTACCGTCTAAACTGTAATCTAAAAAGTACAATTCAAAATGGTCTGAATAGTCGGTAATCGGAGAAAAGTCTTCTAAAACTTCACCGATTCCCTCTTTGATGAAAGCGTCGTAAGAGTCTTTCTGGATTTTGACAAGATAAGGAAGTTCAATCGCTTCTTTAATTTTGCTGAATGTTCTTCTTGTAACCTTGCCACATTCAATTTCGGGTAGAATACGTGTCATCAAAACACACTCCTTAAAAAAAATTTATATTTGATTGTCGATTCGGTTTACAAAACTTTAAATATGTTTTATAATTAACCTAATCGAAAGATTGTTATCGAGTCCATTTTTCCCGATTTTTCCCCAAAAAAATCGGTATTTTTTAGATGATTTTTCGGAAAAAGGCGATAAGATTCGATAATAACCTATCATAATGCATTGTATAATGTTATATTATTTTAGCAAGAAAGTCAAGCAAAAATTTGGAAATTTTAAAATAAATTTAAAATTAGACGTTTTTTGCCCTTATTTGCAATTTTTGAGAGGAATATTTTATGAGAATTGACAAATTCTTAAAAGTTTCTAGATTACTAAAACGTCGAACTTTGGCACAAGAAGCTTGCGACGGTGGGAGAGTTAAGGCTAACGGAAGAACAGTTAAGCCATCATACAATATTAAAGAGGGTGATTTCGTGGAAATAGGCTTTAACAGTGGCACCGTAAAATTTGAAGTTTTATGCATTAAAGAAACGGTAAGAAAGGAAGACGCAGATAAACTTTATCGCATCATAGAGGATTAATTATGACTGTACACTTGATTTTAGCTTGCGCAGGTAAAGGACAAAGAGTAGGTCTTGATAAAAATAAACTTCTCGTTGAAACGGACGGAACCACCTGCCTTGAAAAAACTTTGAACGCTTTTATCCAAAGCAAGCTTATAAACAATTATATAATAACCGCTTCTGAAAACGATTATGAACAAATTAAATCAATCGTTAAGGATAATGCAAAAGTTGTGCTTGGTGGAAGCACTAGAACGCAATCAGTTAAAAATGCACTCAGCGAAATTGAGGACGGTATCGTTCTCATTCACGATGGCGCAAGACCTTTCGTTGATAAGGACGTTATACGTCAATGCATCGAGAGTGTAAAAAAATATGGTAGCGCTATTACCGCTATCCCCTCTCGTGATACCGTTTTAAAAGCAAACGGTAATGAACAAGTTGTAGAATACGTGGGCAAACAAGGGTTATATTCCGTTCAAACCCCACAAGCGTTTTTTGTTAAAGATATAAAAAAAGCTTATGCTCTTAGCGAAGGAAAATCGTTTAACGACGACGGCGAAGTTTATAAAGAATTCATCGCTCCACCGCACGTGGTTTTGGGAAATAGTAAGAACGTTAAAATCACTTACCCTGAGGACGTTGCTCTTCTTGAAAAAAGGGACGTTCGGTTTGGAGTTGGTTTTGACTGCCACAAACTCGTTGAAAACAGAAAACTTATTTTAGGCGGAATTGAAATACCGCACGAAAAAGGTTTATTAGGTCATTCGGATGCAGACGTTTTAACTCACGCTATTATGGACGCTATTTTATCTGCGTTATCTATCAGAGATATAGGTTATCATTTCCCCGATAAAGACCCTAAATTTAAAAACGCTTGCAGTATGAATCTTTTGCAAGAAGTTTTGAATTTAATATATAATAAAGGATACCGAGTAGATAGCGTTAGCGCAACCATTATGGCAGAAAAGCCAAAACTGTTAAGCCATATACCGTCAATAAGTACAAATCTCGCAAAAGCACTTAACGTTGAAATGGATAAAGTCGGTATAGGCGCAACGACGTTAGAGGGACTTGGATTTGTTGGGCGTGAAGAAGGAATTTGCGTTCATGCAACGGCGGTTGTTGCTAAAAATTAAAATTTAGAGAAAAATAAAATCAGATCGGCATATTGCCGAACGGATTTTTTGTTGAAAATTTTTTAAAAACAATAAAACAAACTGCGCAATCATAAAATAACTGCGCTCAGTTTGGCTTTCCCGCTTTACACAAACAGAAAATTAATTTTTCTTTTCTTTCTTGGAAACGTCAACTACTTGCTTCCCATCATAATATCCGCACTTGGGGCAGACTCTGTGGGATGCTTTGAGTTCGTGGCATTGGGGGCATTCCGAAAGGTTGGGTGCCTCGATTTTCCACTG
This sequence comes from Christensenellaceae bacterium, assembly GCA_045647765.1. Classification (GTDB taxonomy): domain Bacteria; phylum Bacillota; class Clostridia; order Christensenellales; family Borkfalkiaceae; genus UBA1259. The sequence continues at coordinate 26,476 of JAZRMR010000012.1, read as the reverse complement.
TGCAAATCTAGTGTTAGTCCTCTGTTTAGAAGTTTTACTCTGTTGTACTGCCATTGCCTTATACCATCCTCTTAATTTTTACATTTACATTCGCTTTCGTTGAGATTTGTTCCGCAACCCGCACATATACCTTTGCAATCTTCACTGCACAAGAAGTTGACGGGTAAATTCATCACAACGACATCGTCAACAATTTTCGATAAATCAACCGTATCGTTTTTAACCGGATAGCAATCCTCGCTTTCTGGGTCGACCGATTCGGAAAAAGTCAAAACGAAATCTTTTTCAGTTTCAGTTAAACATCTGGTGCACTCCCCTTTTAAAGTTAGTGCTATCTCGCCCTCAATAACAGCGCTGTGCTCCCCTGTTAAAGTTATTGTTCCAAACACTTTAACTGCCCCGTCAAACTTAACGGATGGAATGTCTATTACCGATTCGGGCGGATTATATTCAAAGAAAAAATCGCCACTGTCTTTTCCGCTTCTTTTAAGTTGCCTTAAATCTAAAATCATACTATCCTTAAATTAACAGCCATACAAGTATATACTATTTGTCGGCTATTGTCAACTGTTTAACAAAAAATTTATTTTTTACAATTAGTTAGTTTGCAGAGGTTAAAATCTTGGTTTCTCTTGCAATAGAAAGTTCCTCGTTTGTGGGAAGAACGATAATTTTCACCTTGCTATCATCTGCGTTAAGGTATCCGATACCAGAAGAGTATTCTTGGTTTTTCTTTTCGTCAAACTTTGCGCCACAGTATTCCATATCTTCCATAACGAGTTTTCTAATAAGGGGTGAATGTTCTCCGATACCACCGGTGAATACGATTGCATCTGCTCCACCGAGAACTGCTATATAACTTCCAACGTACTTTTTGACTCTATATGCGAGCATTTCGAGAGCAAGGCGAGCCTTTTCATTGCCGTCGTTTGCAGCAGCGGTTAGGTCTCTAAGGTCGCTCGATAATCCACTTACCCCTAAAATTCCGCATTTTTTATTGAGATAGTTTACAACCTCTTCGGGTTTTAAATTCAATTTAACTCTAAGATAATCAACCGCAGCAGGGTCGATATCACCGCTACGAGTTCCCATAACCAAACCTTCAAGCGGTGTGAAACCCATAGAAGTGTCTTGGCATTTGCCATCTTTTACCGCAGAGATAGAAGAACCATTTCCAAGATGACAAATAACCATCTTTGCATTCTTATCGCCCAAGAGTTTGCCCGTTTCTTGACTTACAAACTTATGTGAAGTGCCGTGGAAACCGTATTTCCTGATTTTATGCTCTTCATAAACTTCATAAGGTATGCCGTACATAAATGCTTTTGCGGGCATAGTTGAGTGGAAGGTTGTGTCAAAAACGGCAACCATTGGAACGCCTTTCATAACTTCTTTACAACTCTTAATACAAGCGATATTACCAGGCATATGCAAAGGTCCGAGTTCTGCGTTCTTTTCACAGATAGCAATAACTTCGTCGTCAATAACAACGGATTCTTTAAAATCCTCAGCAGAGTGAAGAACTCTGTGCCCTACTGCACTGATTTCGTCAACGCTATTAAGAGCGCCTTTTTCGGGGTCTAACATTGCCTTTAACACAAGCTCCATTGCCTCTTTATGCGAAGGCATATCCTGTGCTATAACGCACTCTCTTCCGTCAAAAGTTTTTTGGGTAAGTTGACCGCCCGTAAAAGTAATACGTTCGCAAACACCTTTTAAAATAACGCTTTCATCTGTCATGTCTATAAGTTGATATTTAAGAGATGAACTACCTGCGTTAATAACTAAAATTTTCATAATCAATCCTCACTTAAAATTATTATTTTGCTTGAAGAGCAGTTATAGCGATAACGGCGATAACGTCATCAACGTTACAACCTCTCGAAAGGTCGTTAATGGGTTTTGCAAAACCTTGACAAATAGGACCTAGCGCCATATATCCACCAAAACGCTGAGCAATTTTGTACCCAATATTTCCTGCGTTGATGTTGGGGAAAATAAATACGTTTGCATTACCTGCAACGGGCGAATCGGGTGCTTTTAGTTTGCCTACTTCGGGAGCAACTGCTGCGTCGAACTGGAATTCCCCGTCAAGAGCGAGGTCGGGAGCAGCGGCTTTTGCTAAGGCTGTTGCTTCTTGCATTTTAGGAACAGACTTAAAGAACTTATCGTCGTTTCCAGAACCCTTAGTTGAGAAAGAGAGCATAGCAACTCTCGGCTCGATTCCAGCAATAGTTCTCGCCGTTTCAGCAGAAGAAATTGCTATATCGGCAATTTGTTGAGCGTCTGGTTCAATGTTTATTGCGCAGTCAGCAAAAACAGCAACTCCTTCAGGATTATATTTATTTTCGCCTTCGGGAGCAACCATAACGAAACTACTTGAAACAGTATTAATTCCAGGTGCAGTTTTAATTACTTGTAAGCCCGGACGAAGAGTATTTGCCGTTGAATGACATGCGCCTGAAACCAAACCGTCAACGTCGCCTGCTTTAAGCATAAGCGCAGCGTACATAGTATAATCTTTCAATATGCCTTTTATAGCAGCGTCAACGTCTGCATATTCAGGAAGACCGGTTTTCTTGTTAATTTTGCCCGCTCTTGCGTTAAAAAGCATTTCTGCGTATATAGGTGTCTTTTCGTTGGTAACAGGGTCAACAACGTTAACTCCGGTTAAATCAACGTCAGGATTGTTCTTTGCAATTTCTTCGGGATTTCCTAAAAGAGTAACCTTAGCGAGGTTTTCTTTGACAGCCTCAGCGGCAGCCTTCACAACTCTACTATCTTCTCCCTCTGGAAGAACAATGTGCTTGTTTAATAAACTTGCCTGTTTTTTAATATTTTCTAAAACTTTAGACATAATATTTTTCCACTCCTTTTAAATTGTCCTTAAATCGTTTTGTAAATTCAATAAAATGTTGTAAAATACTATTGACCATTTTATTTTACAACATTTAAATAAAAAAGTAAATAAATAGTCAGAGGTTTTTATACATTTTATGAAAATTTGCGCTTGTATTGCCGAATACAACCCCTTTCATTTGGGGCATTTAAAACATATAGATTATATTAAGAACGGCTTAAAGGCTGAAAAAGTTGTCGTTGTAATGAGTGGGAGTTTTACGCAACGTGGAGAACCCGCCGTTTTAGACAAATACAAAAGAGCAAAACACGCCATTTTGGCTGGCGCTGATATGGTTATTGAATTACCAACGGTGTTTGCCACTTCAAACGCAGAAGTGTTTGCAAAAGGGAGCGTCAATTTAATAGACGCATTAGGAATTGTGGACGGTTTATGCTTTGGGGTAGAAAGCGGAGAAAAGGAAGATTATATATCGCTTGCAAAAGCGCTCAATAACGAAACCAAAGAGTTTAAGAAAATACTTAAAGAAAAATTAGATAGCGGTGTTTCGCTTGCAAAAGCAAAGTTTGAAACGGTAAAAGCACTCGGCGGAGAATTTGACGGAGCGCTCGTTTCCTCTCCTAACAATATTTTGGCGGTAGAATACACAAAAGCACTGCTTAAAAACGGCAGTAAAATAGAAATTTTTCCAATGAAAAGAGATGGCGACCATAACGACGTTAAACTAAAAAAAGGAATGACTAGCGCAACAAGTATAAGACAAGCGATTAAAATGGGACTAAAAAAGAAAACTAAAAAATGCTTGCCACCATTCGTTTACAAAGAACTTAGTGATTACCCTTTCTCTTTTGATAAGATGATAATGACAAAACTATTAACTGCAACCACTGACGAGTTAGAGGAAATCGCAGATTGCACTGAGGGGCTTGAAAATAGAATTAAAGCACTGTCCAAAGACAACCGAACGGTTGAGGCGTTGGTGGAAAAGGTTTCAACTAAACGCTATCCCCAAACAAGAATAAGAAGAATACTTATAGCAAACCTTTTGGGAATAAAAGGAAGTTTCGTTCAAGATTGCCTGTCGGATAAAACTTATGCAAAAGTTCTTGCTGTAAGAGAAGAAAGCAAATCGCTTATATCCGAACTTTCAAAGAACAGTAAAATACCCATTCTTACAAGAAAAAGCGATTATCAATTATTGAAAAAAACGGCGAAAAAATCTTTTGATTTAGACACTTTGGCAACCGACCTCTATTCGCTTGCAACTGCAACACCACTAAACGAAAACCAAATGCTTATAATATAAAAAACACGGCGTAACGATTTTGTTACGCCGTCTTTTTTATTCTTTCGTAAAGAACGCCACGCCAACCACACCGGGTCCAACGTGCGTACCTATCGTGCTACCTATTTGATAGGTAGGAACGTTTTTAGGGTCTTTCCAAATATACCCGTTATCTTTCACGTAATTAATTACCGCACCGTTATCCCTACCCGACCAAATAGCGCCGAACGGCATATCGTAATTTACTCCGCCTTTTTGCACGACGGTATCCGTCAAAAATTTCAATGCTTTTTTCATTCCCATTGCCTTACCTATCATCTTGACTTCGCCGTCAATTAAAGCAACGATCGGCTTAATTGAAAGCATTCCACCAACAAACGCTACCGCCGAAGAAATCCTTCCTCCCTTTTTTAGATACTCTAACGTTTCCACTACAGCCATTATACATATACGCTTTTTCAACTCGTCTAATTTCTCTTTAATTTGTTTTGCTGAAAAGCCTTCTTTTACCATTTTCAACGCTACTTCTAAAAGCAGTCTTTCCCCAGTCGCAGCACTAAGCGAATCTACCACGAAAATTTTATCAGGATACTTTTTCGCCGCCGTTACCGCCCCAAAATTTGTTCCCGATAGTTTAGAAGATAAAGTTATTACAACCGCCTCATCTCCGTCCGATACCACTTCGTCAAAAATCTCCTCGAAGGCAAACGCAGAAATCTGACTAGTCTTAGGAAGTTCTTTGCAATTAGCAAGTTTATCAAAAAACTCAGTCGGCATAAGCGTTTCGCCATCCAAAAACTCTTCCACCCCAAAATTTATAACCATAGGCACTAGTATTATCCCCTTTTCGTTTGCCTCCACCTTATTTATATCCGACGCTGAATCTATTATCAATTTCACTGCCATATTTTTTATCCTCTCTTTGAAAACTTGTTGACAAGTCAACATCTGGGATTATATCATAAGTTACAGTAGTTGTCAACCGTTTAATAATTATATATAATATTAACTGCAAAAATAGGCAAAAAGACTAACGATTTATACCGTTAGTCTTTTATTTTTACGTTGTTTATATTTTATTAAACGTTGCCTTGCGCTTTCATTGATTCTGCAACTTTGATAAATCCTGCAATGTTTGCGCCTGCCATATAGTTGCCGGGCATTCCGTATTCCTTAGAAGCCTCGTCGCACGCTTTAAATATGCTCTTCATTATGCCGTGTAGTTTTTCATCAACCTCTTCAAACGACCATGAAAGTCTTATGGAGTTTTGACTCATTTCCAAACCACTAGTAGCAACACCTCCTGCGTTTGCAGCCTTTGCAGGTCCGTATAGTAAGCCGTTTGCTAGATAGGTGTCGATTGCTTCGGGTGTTGAAGGCATGTTTGCGCCCTCTGAAACTACTTTACAGCCATTCTCAACAAGAATTTTAGCAGATTCGCCGTCTATTTCGTTCTGCGTTGCACAAGGAAGGGCTATATCGCACTTAACCGTCCAAATATTTTTGCAACCTTCGTGATACTCTGCATCAGCGTGGTAGTTTAAATATTCCTTAATTCTCTTTCTTTCTACTTCTTTAATCTGTTTTACGCAGTCGAGGTCAATTCCATTTTTGTCATAAATATATCCGTTGCTGTCAGACATTGCAACTACTTTTGCACCGTATTCAGTTGCTTTTTCACAAGCGTAAATAGCAACGTTACCAGAACCGGAAATAACAACCGTCTTGCCCTCGAAACTCGTTCCGTTTGCTTGAAGCATTTCGTTGGTAAAATAGCAAAGACCATAACCGGTAGCCTGCTTTCTTGCAAGAGAACCGCCGTAAGTTAAGCCTTTACCGGTTAAAACACCAACGAATTCGTTTCTAATTCTCTTATACTGTCCGAACATATATCCGATTTCTCTTGCGCCCGTTCCGATATCGCCGGCAGGAACGTCCAAATCAGCGCCGATATGACGGCAAAGTTCGGTCATAAAACTTTGGCAGAAATTCATAATTTCGTTATCTGATTTACCCTTGGGGTCAAAGTCAGAGCCACCTTTACCACCACCCATAGGAAGTGTTGTAAGACTGTTTTTGAAAGTTTGTTCAAAGCCTAAGAATTTAATAATTCCAAGGTTTACCGACGGATGGAGTCTAATTCCACCCTTGTAAGGTCCGATTGCAGAGTTGAACTGAACTCTGAATCCTCTGTTAACGTGCATTTTGCCGTTATCGTCTACCCACGGTACTCTAAATATTATCTGTCTTTCAGGTTCAACGAGTCTTTCGAGAACGCCTGCGTCAACAAGGTCTTGTCTCTTTTCGATTACAGGTTCAAGCGAAGTGAAAACTTCGGTTACCGCCTGAATAAATTCAGGTTCGCCTGGATTTCTCTTTTGGGTTCTTTCCAAAAGGTCGTTTAAGTATTTGTTTTTTATCGCCATGATTTTTTCCTCCGATTTTCTTGCTTCCTAGAAGCGTGTAAGGTTTTAACTTCTTGATTATATCACATTTTTTAATAAAAGGTAAACGATTTTTACCATTTTTTAACGCATCAAATTATCATTTTTAATTATAGTTGCTAAAAACAGCGGTAAAGGTCAATAAATATTGCAAAAATCAAAATCACCAAAAGTCCAACCGTGTGAATGATTCCCTCTACTCTTCGATTAAGCGGTTTTTTCCTTACACCCTCAATTGCCGTAAAAACAACCCTCGACCCATCTAACGCAGGGAAAGGCAACAGATTGAATACCGCTAAATTTACTCCGATAAAAGAGGTTATGTTTAATAAATATCTAAACCCGCCTATCATAATAGCATCGGCTGTTACGGTTATAGTGGTAACAGTTCCACCCACGGAACTTAATCCGAGTGCGCCAGTCAATAATTGACCTAAAACGGTAAACACCGTTCCTGCTAGTTTAATCGAGTATTCAAAACTTTTACATATGGTCTTAAAAAGTCCGTACTTAACGCCGGTAGCATAAAACCCGCCGTTAATAAGTTCGCCCGATTGTTCGTCTATTTCATGGTAAACTCCTAATGCAGAATAAAGGGTTTTCATATCCTCTACGTTTTTAAAATCGGTATCCGCCCTAAGAATTATTTCAATGCTCTCTTGTTTGCCAGAGCGGAGCACGGTAAATTTCAAAAGGTCTCCTTGTTTTTTACCGCTTATTGCGTCCATAATATCGGTTAGCATATAAACGCTTTCTCCCTCTACTGATAGGATAACGTCTCTCTCATAGAAACTGTTATTTTGAGGATATGACGAATTTTCTTGGGTTTTCCCGACCATAATAGCACTTTGCCCATAAATACCAAACATTAACGCAATCACTAAAAGGGCAAGAAGATAATTCATAAGAGCGCCAGATATTAAAACTATAATTCTTTGCCACGGCTTTTTATTGTTAAAAGCCGAGGGGTCGTCATCATCTTTATCCTCTCCTTTAAAGGCGCAAAAACCACCGATAGGCAACGCCCTTAGCGAAAAAACCTCTCCGCTAGCAAGTTGTTTTTTGAAAATTTTAGGGCCGAAGCCTATGGCAAATTCTTCTATGCCAAACTTAAAAATTTTTCCTGCTATATAATGACCGAACTCGTGAACGGTTATCATAACCATTAAAATTAATATGGCAAGTAGAACGTAACCCGTATACGTGGCAATATCTTTAAATGATGCTAGTAATAATATTTCCATTATGCTCCAAATAAAAATTTAACGTAATTTCTTGCAAAAGAGTCAGCCTCTTTAAACTCGTCTAAATTGACGTGCTGACCGCCGTCATACGATTGAAGTGCGCCGTAAATCCCCTTGTAAATATCCTCAAAATTTATTCTGCCTTGTAAAAAGAGTTTTACACACTCTTCGTTTGCGCCGTTAGCAACGGCAGGGTAAACCCCTCCCTCTTTTGCCGAAGATACGACAAGGTCAAAGCAAGGGAATCTTTGTTTATCCACTTCTTCAAACGTCAACGATTTAAGTGATGCAAAGTCTAAACTTTTTAGTCCTAAGTCATATCTATCTGGATAAGTTAACGCAAGGCTTATTGGCAGTTCCATTGATGGATAACTCATTTGCGCTAAAACTCCGCCGTCTTTAAACTCTACCATAGAATGTATGATACTTTCTCTATGAATTATAACACTTATTTTGTCGAACGGTGCATTATAAAGCCACTTTGCCTCTATAACTTCAAACGCCTTGTTAACTAACGTTGCGCAATCAACGGTTATCTTTGCCCCCATGTTCCAGTTAGGGTGTTTAAGAGCGTCTCGTGCGGTTGCTTTTTTCAGTTGTTCTTTGCTAAAATCTCTAAACGCTCCGCCACTACAAGTTAAAATAAGTTTTTCAAACGGCTTATTAAAATCAAAATCAAGCGCCTGCCAAATTGCTGAATGTTCGCTATCTACGGGTAGAATTTTAACCCCCTTTTCCTTAGCCATTTGCATAACTAAGCCACCGCCAACAACCAAACTTTCCTTGTTTGCAAGCGCAACGTCTTTACCTTTTTTAATTGCTTCGATAACGGCAATAATTCCTTTAAATCCAACTAGCGCAACCACAACTATATCCGCTTGGTCTATAATTGCGTTAGTGAAAGCGTCCTCCCCAGAAAAAAATTCAACTCCTTTGGAGATTTTATTCTCTCCTAAGGGTGCGTTTAACGTGGCAACGCTTGGGCGAAATTCTTCTACCTGTGATAAAAACTCGCCGACGTTATTACCTGCGGCGAGTGAAACTATTTTAAATTTATCGCTATGTTTACGCACAACGGAAAGCGTTTGCTTGCCTATCGAACCGGTGCTACCTATTAAAGCAATTTTCTTCATTATTTCTCCTACACTAATAAAAACAACAAATATACGAACACTACGACAAAACTCGTTCCGTCTATTCTGTCCAAAACCCCGCCGTGTCCTGGCAAAATTTTTCCAGAATCCTTAACGCCCGACTTGCGCTTAATATAACTTTCAAACAAGTCTCCAAAGATATTGACTATGCTTGCAATAATTCCTACACCTATAAAGAACAAGTACGGTAAGGAAAAGTTTACCGTCGGCTTAAATATCAAATACACCACGAGTGCGCCTAACGCCCCTCCAACGGTTCCTCCTATCGCCCCCGACCAAGTCTTTTTGGGACTGATTTTAGGGCAGAGTTTCTTCCCACCGATTAAACTTCCGACAAAATACGCCATTGTGTCAGAAAGTGGGGAAATAACGAAAGACAATAACAACACGATAAAGCCGTTATTTGCCATATCGTTTGCTAAAAGCATAGTAAAAAGTAAAAGCGAGGGATAAATAAATGGTAAAATGCTTATAGCAAAAGTTTTAGCAGAAATTCGTTTATATAAAGTATATATTGCCGTTACTAAAATTCCACTTAGTGTTAAGCAGAGTGGAATGATTATACTTGCCGTTCTTGATAAATACTCTCCCGCTAAAAAATAAGAGGGCGCAAAAAGAATGGCAAAAATTATGCTTAGCGCATACGTCCATTCAAATGTTTTGCCTTTGAGCATTTTTGCAAGTTCTTCGGTTCCCAAAACTATAAAAATATAGGTTAAGACGTGGAAGAGGCGTGTATCGACAAATTCTCTAAGCAGAAAAAATCCTGCAAGAATAATCGCATAACACGCTCCTGTAATAATTCTTGTTTTCATTATAAAACCTTTCCGAATCTGCGTTTTCTTTTACCAAAACACTCCACTGCAATCATTAATTGCTTCTCATCAAAGTCCGGCCATAAAACGTCTGTAAAATACAGTTCGCTATACGCACCTTGATAGAGCATAAAGTTAGAAAGACGCATTTCTCCACCCGTCCTAATGATAAGGTCGGGCTCTCCAAATTGTGCGGTATAAAGACAAGAAGAAATATTATCAACGGTTATCTCCTTGTTTTCGTCAATGAGTTTTTTAACCGCATATACGATTTCTTGTCTTCCACCGTAATTAATTGCTATATTTAAAACGTGCGAGGTGTTGTTAATGGTTTTGTTTTCGCCGTCCTCAATAACCTTTACAAGGTCGGCGCTGAGTTGCTCTCTCCCTCCCATAACAGATAACTTAACGTTATTCTTCACGACTTTTTTTATAAACTTTTTAAAGTAGGATTTTAAAAGTTTCATTAACTCATCAACTTCTTCCTTGGGGCGTGCCCAGTTCTCGGAAGAAAAAGCGTAAAGAGTGAGCGTTTGTATCCCCATGGAGAAAGCAGAGGTTACTATTCTGTCAACGTTTGCAGAGCCGTGCTGATGCCCGTACGAGCGTTTCTTGCCACGAGCCTCAGCCCATCTACCGTTACCGTCCATAATTATACCGACGTGCTTTGGAATATTAATCTTTTCCATTATACAGATAAAACGTCCTTTTCTTTGTCAGAACAAAGTTTATCAATTTTTTCTATTGATTCTGAAATGTGTTTGTCAATTTCCTTTTCGCAAGTAGCATGTTCGTCCTCAGAAAGTTCTTTATTGTTTTTCATTTTCTTTAAAGCGTCCATAGCGTCTCTACGAATATTTCTGACTGCAACTTTGCTGTCCTCTGCCATTTTCTTAATCTGCTTAACAAGTTCTTTTCTTCTCTCTTCGGTAAGAGCGGGGAAAACTAACCTTATAACTTTACCGTCGTTAACCGGAGTAATACCGATATTTTCCGCAAGAAGTTGTTTTTCTATTACTTTGAGCATACTTGCATCCCACGGTGCGATAACTAAACATCTACCCTCCGTTACCGAAAGGTTGCCTACTTGGTTAATAGGGGTTGGCGTTCCGTAATAATCAACTAGAACTTTATCTAAAATATGCGGATTTGCTCTTCCCGCACGAATAGTTATGTATTCGCCATTTAAAACTGAAACGGTTTTATCCGTTCTTTCCATAGTTTCCATCATTATCATATCGAATTGTTCGTTTTGAATTGCCATATCTAATATCTCCTTTATTAGTAAATTGATTTTTTATTTAATAAGCGTTCCTATTCTCTCGCCCGTTACCGCACGCATTAGAGCGTCTTTTTCAAAAAGCCCGAATGCCAAAACGTGTATATCGTTTTCCATACAAATGGTAATTGCAGTGGTATCCATCGCTTTAAGACCCTGCGCTATATAATCTTTATACGATACCACGTCTAATTTCTTTGCGTTTGGATTAACCTTGGGGTCTGAATCGTAAATACCGTCCACGTTCTTTGCGAGAAGAAGAACTTCAGCGTCTATTTCGGCAGCACGCAACGCAGCAGCGGTGTCAGTCGTAAAATATGGGTTACCCGTTCCACACGCAAAAATAACAACTCTTCCCTTTCCTAAATGCGACATTGCTTTTCTTAAAATATAAGGTTCTGCAATCCTAGTTATAGTAAGTGCCGTTTGAACACGGGTGGGAACTTTCTTTCTTTCAAGAGCATCTTGCAAAGCAAGAGCATTGATAATGGTTGCGAGCATACCCATATGGTCTGCCGTTGTTCTATCCATTTCTCTGCCTTGTCTACCTCTCCAAAAGTTTCCTCCCCCAACTATGATACCTATCTCCACGCCAAGGTCTTTAACGGCTATAATTTGGTCGGTTACTTGGTCTAAAATCTTCTCGTCTATACCATTACCCTTATCGCCTGCTAACGCCTCGCCTGAAAGTTTGATGATTACTCTCTTATAAACTGCCTCTTTCATTGTATTTCTCCTAAAACATAGTGTGTTAGATATTAATCTTTATCATTATATACTATTTTTTACAATTTGTCCATACCTTAAAAGAATAAATTGTAAGATAATGACATTTTTCCTTTTTGCCAAACGCAAAAAAGAATTTTAAAATAAAAACCGCACTGAGCGTTTTAATAACGTCTGTGCGGTAATTTGCTGTAATTACTATATTCTTATTCCGTTTTTCATTTCCCTAAGTGCGGTTTTTTCTAATCTTGATACTTGCGCTTGGCTTATTCCCACCTCGGCAGAAATTTCTGTTTGAGTTTTACCCTCGAAATATCTTAAATAAATAATTTTACGCTCTCTGTCGTCAAGAGTTTTTATGGCTGTGTGAAGAGCAACGTTTTCCGTCCACGTTTCGTCGGTGTTTTTCTCGTCGCCAAGTTGGTCTACCAGCAAGAGTTCGTCGCCCGATTTGTTATAAACGGGGTCGTAAAGCGAAACGGTGTCCGATATAGCGTCAAGAGCGTAAACCACCTCCGATAAGGGTGTTTTCATCTCTTCGGCTATTCTTTCAAGAGTCGCTTCTTCATCTCTCTTTTCTATTTCTCCTCTCGTCTTTAATACCTGGTATGCGGTATCCCTTATGCTTCTTGATATGCGGAGTGAGTTTCCGTCTCTTAAAAGCCTTTTTATCTCGCCTATAATCATTGGCACGGCGTAAGTGGAAAACTTAACGCCAACAGTTAGGTCGAAATTATCTATTGCCTTTATAAGTCCTATGCAACCCGCCTGAAAAAGGTCGTCTGAACTTTTTCCTTTGAGCGAAAAACGCTTCATTACAGAAAGCACAAGTCTCATATTACCAACGATAAATTCATCTCTCGCCTGTTCGTTCCCCGCCTTAATTTTTGCTAAAAGTTCAGCCGATTTTTTATCGTTTATCCGTGGTAAAGTTGCGGTATCAACACCGCAGATAACAACTTTATTTGACATAAATCCTCCTTTATGTACCAACGAGGAGAAGGTTAGTCTTTTAAGTATGATACCTTTTTTAACTTTTATACCTTTTTACCAAATGAAAAAATTTCTTTGCTTTAACTTGCACATTGCTTCAACGAAGAAGAAATCTCCGTATATTAAATTTTTATCCCTTCCGCCTGCATAAGATTCGCTACATCCCATCAAAAGCCCATCGCTATTAATATCGAAATCGCACCATTTGTTTTCAATCGCTTTCAACATATTAATAGCCGATTGCAAATATTTCTCACTTTCTTTTCCGCTGGTAATTTTTGAAAGTTCGATTAATCCGCAAGCAGTTATTGCGCCAGCCGAAGAATCATAGTAAAGTGGAGTTTCAGGTTGACGAAAATCAAGCCTAGGCAACCATTCGGTTGCTTGCGTTTGTTTTATAAACTCGTCTGCAACAAGCTTTGCAGTTTGTAAATATTTTTGCTCTTTGGTGTGTAAATAAGAAATAGTAAAACCATACACCGCCCACGATTGTCCTCTCGCCCATGCTGAATTTGCGCTATAACCCTGCCCTGCTCTTTCTGCTATCTTTTCGCCCGTTTCAGGATTATGAACAACAACGTGGCATACGCTTAAGTCCTCTCGAACGTGGTCCCTTTGGGTCATCTCTGCGTGTGTTTTGGCTATTTGATAAAAACTTTTATCCCCCGTTTGCTCGCTTGCCCAATAAAGAAGAGCAAGGTTCATCATTCCGTCGATAATGGTTAACCCAACGCTATCGTCTCCACGCACAATACCGTTCCAAGAGCGAATATATCTTCCGCTTTTGTTGAATCGGTTTTTAAGCATAGTTGCAGCCTTTAAGTTTGTTTCAAAAGAATTTTGATTTTTTGTTAATCTGCAAGATGCGCCAGCCGTTAGGTGAAACATAAAGCCAACGTCGTGATGAAGTTCGTTTTCCGTTTCAAAAGCCTTATCTAGTAATAGTTCCGAACGCTCTGCCGTTAATTTATAGTCAACGTTACCCGTTGCCTCATACATAAGCCAGTTAAGTCCACCCCAAAAACCGGCAGTCCAAAACCATGGCGGACGCTCAACATGAACGCCTTTCTCAGCAAAGTACGGAAGCTTATTTCTTCCTCTTAACGCAACCGCAGACATTTTTTTATCGAGCAAAATAAATACTCTGTTTATCCAATCTTTATTTTCTTTTATAATATCGTTTATACTCATAATTTTAATTTAATTGTAAACTCCAATTCTATTCTTTGTTCACCTCTAACCGAATAATCTATTAGGTAAGCCGTTTGTTTAGTTGCGTAATGGTCGGAATATTCCTTTTCTTTAACAACGGGCATTATACCCATGTCGTTAAGAATTAACGCTTCCTCGATTTTAACTCCTTGCGCTGAAATTTCAGGTTTATAATCAGATACAAATCTAAACGTAACTTTGTCCTCCACGTCTTTACATTCATATTTAATCTTAACAACGTTTTCAAGAGTGGTATAAGTTACAAATATTTTTGCATTATCCACATAGCATGCGCTTATATCCAACTTGAAGACTTTATCGGTCTGTTCCAAAACAACCGCATTATCGTTTTCAAGGTTAAACGGCTGTGGCTTTCCGTTAACGATAGGCACGCTGTGAGCAAACGAACTGCAAACGAAAATCTTGTCGCCAAAACGCCCTTCTAAACTATCGTCTCGATTGTTAAAGTAGCCAAAAGTATATTCGCCAGCACCAAGGTCTGCAATCAGACGTTTGCCGTTTTTACAAATCTGAAATGCGCCAACGTCTAAATGGCCGTGCGGTTCGTGATTAGACCCACCCTTTGCGACAAAAGAATAGTTATGATTTTTATGAATGAATACTTGATTGTTAGAATAAAAGTAAGTTCCTTCGGTTGGCTTTTGTTCTGTCAAATACTTTCCTTTTCCCAAAATATATCTAAGTCCAAGCACCCTATTAGAATTAAGCAAAGGATAATTTTCGGTTAAAATTACTTTCTCTTTGAAAAGATTTTTAATTGCGTACAAAACGTTTACGTCTACGCCCGCTTTTTTAACTCCGCCGTCCGCAAACGGTAAGAACTCTCCTCCGCCAAGGTTTGAATTATTAAAATAATTTATCGCATTTTGCACTTTGGGCAAATCTAAAAGATTATGCCACTTCCCCGTAAGGTTATAGTAAATATCAAAGAAAATGCAGAAGAACCCAAAACCATACGTCCAGTATCCCATTCCTTCAGCACAATAACCCTCGTCGTCGATACTAACTAAATAATTTTTAAATGCGTTAATTATTCTGTCCTCTATTTGCGGGAATTTTTCCGGAAATGCATAAAGATAAACTGCGCCAACACTGGCAGAACAAACGGCAGCCCAATTATTTTCCAAACTGTCGAAATTAAAAGTTCTACTCTCGTAGTTTTTAACTATTTTATCTTCTAGAGAAATTTTAATTCTCATCTTTATATCGTTTGAAAGTTTATCCTTAAAAACGTAAGCCGTTTCAGCAAGATAAAAACCCGTTTCAGAAGAAAATAAATCTATAATCGTATAATCAAAACGGCTTTCTTCTTTAATTAGATTATGAGCAGGCAACACCCAAGTAAACTCGTCGCAAATAACAGAAATAATTTCTTCTAACGGTTCTAAATACTTATCGTCGGTTATGGCAAGAATTTGTAAGAGCGCAAACCTCTTCCTTCTTTCAAAATAAATCTTTTGGTGCGCCTCTCTATCCCCAGTTTGATAATATTTTTTTATTAGCGAATAATTTATAACGCTTATGGGTTTATCTTTATATTCTCGCTCGTAAACTTCTTCTAACGTTTTTATCGCTTGTTTTACATTTTCAGTTTTAGTCAACTCTTTAAGTTGGTTAAAGTCGTAGCAATACATTTTATCACCTATTTGGGTTGCTTGCCTATATAAGCCAAAATACCTCCGTCAACATAAAGAATGTGTCCGTTGACAAAGTTAGATGCTTGACTTGCCAAAAATATCGTTGGTCCTGCAAGGTCGTCGGGGTTTCCCCAGCGTCCAGCAGGGGTTTTAGAAACTATAAACGAATCAAAAGGATGACGGCTTCCGTCTGCCCCTCTTTCCCTTAGAGGTGCAGTCTGCTCGGTTGCAATATATCCTGGTCCGATTCCGTTACATTGAATATTGTATTCCCCATACTCGGAAGCGATATTTTTTGTAAGCATTTTAAGACCGCCTTTGGCAGATGCATATGCAGAAACGGTCTCTCTTCCAAGTTCACTCATCATAGAGCAAACGTTTATAATTTTGCCTCCTCCTTTTTTAATCATTGTCGGTATAACGGTCTTAGCCATTATGAACGGAGCAACAAGGTCAACGCCTATAACTTCCTTAAACTCGTCCACTGTAGTATCGCACATAGGAATACGCTTAATTATACCTGCATTATTAACTAATATATCTACTCCACCCAATTTTTCCTCTATTTTGCTAACCATATCCTTAACGGCTTTTTCGTCTGTAACGTTACAAACGTATCCGTCAACCGAAATATTTTCCTTACTAAACTCAGCTATACCCTTTTTTAGCGAGTTTTCATTGCTTGAATTTATAACGACTTTTGCGCCAGCGTTTGCAAGCGCTTTTGCCATGTAATATCCTATACCGTGCGCAGCGCCCGTAACAAGCGCCACTTTTCCACTTAAATCAAACATGTTTTTCATTAATATTTCTCCTTGTCTAATTACTTCAAATAGAATACTTCTTCCAATAGTGGTTGTGCTCCTGTGTTTTTATCCATTTGCATTTCCATAACTTCTTTCATATATTCGTTCCATTTTTTAACCACAGCACTCTCACTCTGTATTTTTCCAGCATAGGCAACGCCCTTACTGCACTCATAATAACCAAACAGATTATTACCGTTTAACCAAATAGAATAATTTTCAATACCCGCTTGTTTAAGAACTATTACTAACTCTTGCCAAATCTCGTTGTGCCTTAAAATATATTCTTCTTTCTTGCCTTCTTTTAGAGTTGCACTCCAAGCATATCTTTCCATTTTAACCTCCTGAATTAAAGTAGGTCTGAGGTTTTAATATGGTCCATATCCGTGAACTCTTGATTCTCTCCACACATTGCCCAAATAAACGAATATGCCCTTGTTCCAACACCCGAATGAATTGACCAAGAAGGAGAAATAACCGCCTCTTCGTTATGCATAATTATATGTCTAGTTTGATTAGGTTGTCCCATCATATGAAAAACAGCGTCCTCCGGACCCATATCTAAGTATAGATAAACTTCCATTCTTCTATCGTGCGTGTGGCAAGGCATTGTGTTCCAGTTAGAACCGTTTTCAAGTTGTGTTAAACCCATTGCGAGTTGACAACTTTTAATGACTTCTGGGTGAATGTATTGATTTATAACACGCTTGTTACATTCTTCAACGCTTCCACAAGGCACTTTCTTTGCTTTCGTGATATCTATTTTTACCGTTGGATAGATAGCGTGCGCAGGGCAAGAACTAACGTAAAATTTCGCTGGATTATTTTCATTTACACTTTTAAAGGTTATTTCCTTATTGCCCATTCCTATATAAATACCGTCCCTAGGATTCATGTTGTATGGAACTCCGTCAACCGTAACTATTCCCTCTCCACCTATGTTGATACAACCCATTTCTCTGCGTTGTAAAAAGTAGTCGGCACAAAGTTCTTTGCCCGCCTCTAAGCGTAAAGTTTGTTTTACAGGCATAAGTCCCGCCGTTATAATTCTATCAACGTGGCTATACACCATTCTAACGTTGTCTTTGGTGAAAAGGTTTGCTATATGAAACTCTTCTCTCAATCTCTCAGTGTCATATCCTTTAACGTCTTTTGCATTTGATGCTTGTCTTACTTCCATTTTATTTAAATCCTCCTTAATAATTGTTCCAAACGCCTGCAACTGAGTAAGGGCAGCGAATCCGAGTTTTTCGGTTATCTGCTTAAAATTAAACAGTTTAAGCGTTCTAGTAATTTTTTTGTTTAATTGTATTTCTATCCCTTTTTGGTTATCGGGATGTAAATCCTTGTTAAATAATTTAAACTGACAAGAAATTACCGATCCATCAGAAAATTCCACGTCTAAACTCTTCCAATATGAATCGTGCGGAATTCCATTGCTATCGTTTTTAAAGTCTGCTCTTAGGTAAAACTTTAATTTATCGAGTTCAACCTCTCTTCCAAAATCGACGTTAAACACCAAGTCGTTTCTTGCTCCACCCGCCCACGAATGGAAAGGGAAATTTCCGTGGCTCTGATTAAAAACAACTCCGTCAATTGCATTCCTAGCATAAAAACACGGGTCATCCCTAGTAACGAAATTCGCCCAAACATGTGGATATGCTCCCGTACCTTTTGCCGTATCGTATGGATTAAGCAACAGATTACGGCATAAATATGCCTCCTCGTCTGCCTCCCACGCTTTTATGTAAGCGCAGTTTCTTTCAAAAACGGTTATATCGTAACCTCCAACCAATTCTTTCTCAGTTGGCACGGTGAATTCAAACGTTTTCTTTGGTAGATACAAAATGCTTTCCGCCATACCGTCAATCTTAAACCCTAAGAAAAAACATCCATCTAAACACACTGAAATTTTATCGCCGGAATGCAACTTGTCGCTATATTTTGCATCTATACTGTATCCGTTGTACAATGCCTTCTGTTTGCCATATTTGTCTAATATTTTTAAGTATATCACGATTATCTCCTTTATTCTATTATAATTCAAAAAAAATGCAATTTTATTGCAAATATTTCCTCATTTGTTGCAAATATTACTTTATTTTGTTATAATGCTATTGAAGTAAAAGGAGATAAAATGAAAGCATTCTTTACTACTTGTTCACAAGCTATAGAAAAAGCCGTCAATGAAAAGTCTTTCGGGCTTTACTTCTCGGAAATAGCCAAACCTAATCAAAACATCCACGTTCACGATTGTTGTGAGGTTTTTTTAAGTTTATCTGAGGGTGGCAGTTTCCTTATTGACGGTAAGGTTTACAGAATTTCAAAGAACTGTTTGTTTTTAATCAATAATTTTCAAACACACAAAGTAACGCCAATAATCGGGCAAAAATTCGTTAGATACAGTTTGCACATTCATTCTAAATTCTTGCAAGAAAATTCAACAGCACAAATATCTTTGTATAAACATTTTTACAGTCAAAATAAAATTAATATTATACAACTCACCCAAAATGAAAGTGATAAAATGGTGGAATTATTAAACTCATTGTCAATTGATTACGGGTATGCCGACGATATTTATAAAAAGTTGCGTGTGATTGAAATCTTGCTTGAAACGATAAAACTCTGTCAAATTTCAAACTCCGAACGGATAAATGACGATAAAAAAACTCCGATTGATTCTGCCCTTGAATATATTGACCAAAACTTTACCAAACAACTGAGTTTAAAAGATATAGCAAAAAATTCCTTTTTATCTGTTACCACGTTATGCGCCTTATTCAGGCAACATTTATCCACCACCGTGATTAAATATTTGACTGGAAAGCGCATCTCCTTTGCAAAAAAACTGCTTAGCGAAGGTAAAAGTGTAACTGAAACTGCTTTTGAAAGCGGGTTTAATGATTATGCAAATTTTATTAGAACGTTCAAAAAATCCGTAGGCGTTCCGCCCGGAAAATATAGAACTGATAAATGCCACTAAAATTTAAAGCACTCTACTTTTGTAGAGTGCTTTTCTTATACCATCTTTGCAAATTCCTTTTTTAGCCTAACTATTATTTTCTTTTCTAACCTTGATATATAACTTTGAGAAATCCCCAAAAGGTCAGCAACTTCTTTTTGGGTTTTTTCTTCTCCGCCTTTTAACCCGTATCTGAGTTCCATTATTTCCCTTTCTCTTCCGTTAAGTTTACCAAGCGCAACCCCTAAAAGTTCAGTTTCAACGCCGTTTTCAATTTTTTTATAAACAACGTCTCCGTCCGTCCCCATAACGTCTGAAAGCATAAGTTCGTTGCCCTCGGGGTCGGTGTTAAGTGGCTCGTCAAAAGATACTTCGCTCTTAATTTTAACTGCCTTTCTTAAATGCATTAAAATTTCATTTTCGATACACCTCGACGCATATGTCGCAAGTTTAATGTTTTTATCCGAATTAAAAGAGTTAACCGCTTTGATTAAACCGATTGTGCCAACCGAAACTAAATCATCTAAATCAACCCCAGTATTTTCAAAACGCCTTGCTATATAAACTACTAAACGCAAATTATGCTCTACTAACTGGTCTTTTATCTCCTTTTCGCCAGCGTCTAAAAGTTTAAGCATTCTTGCTTCCTCTTCGGGAGAAAAGGGTACGGGCAAAACTTCTCCGCCACCTATATATCTTAAAAAATTCTCGCTTAAATTAAATATTTTAAGAAACCTTTTGAGCCTGTCTATCGCTCTTTTGAACATAATTACCCTCCGATAATAGCGAGGGGTGTAAAATCACGTCGTACCCGTCGCCTATTCTTACTTTGCTTACACACAGCATTACGTTATTAAATATATTCGGCTCGTCCCCGTTATATATCCACAACTCGTCTAATTGAGTTGCATAATTTTGGGTTTTTCCACCCACCGTTTCAAGTGAAATTTTTTTTAGGTTGAATTTTCCTGCTCCGCTACCGATAAATCTCCTAAAAAACTCTCTTGTACAAACTATAATCGGTCTATCCTCATCAAACGCTAAGTTGCCCGAATCAAAAAACCCTACTCCCTCAATCTTTCGTTCACCTTTAATAAGAGTAATATCGAAAGAAAGTGAGGCAACCTCCTTTTTTGCGTAGAGATATTTGAAAAATGATAATACAAATTTTAATATTATATAAACTGGCAGAATCATTAACGCCGTACACACTTCTTGCGTTTGGTCGATATTAAAAACATGAAAAATTCCCGTTATAGCACCACCCGTCGTAAAGGTGTATGCAAAAAATAAGAGTGCGTTTATATAATAGACCCTAAATTCTTTTTGTTCGGTTACTATTGCCACCATTAAAAATCCGCTCAAAATCTTTACCGCAGTTTGCAGAATTTTAACTTTATATAAAAGCGGAAACGTTAATGCAACAACCGCTCCGATAACTGCACCCGTAAATAGTCTTGCCTTGCTTATCCTTCTACCTAGTGTTAATAAAGTCGCTTTAAGCAGGAGGTAATCTATCACAAAATTATCGATTAATACGTATTCGATATAAACAGTCATAAAGCCCCCGTGCCATTTATGTTAGCACGGGGGCTTTATTCTTTTTAGGAATATTTTTTGTTAAAAAATAAATTTTTGCCGAAAGTTATTATCCTTTCATAAATTCTAATATTATATCGTTCTGCACGTATAAATATTCGTCTTTTATTCTGTATCCTTTTTGTGTTTTTTCTAAATATTTACTCTTTTTTAACAAAGCGTCTTTATACTTCTCTTCGAAGTTACAATCAAATTCTTTGTTGAATTTATTCTGGTCAAGCCCTTCGGTCGTTCTTAAAGCAAGCATAATCATTTCAAACTCAGCATCCTCGCCCTCGATTATATCGCTTGAAATTTCGGGCGATTTGTTGTATATGACAGCATTTATGTATTCGTCTATCTTGAAAGTGTTAGTAAAACGCCGTCCGTCCATAAACGAACTTGCGCTTACACCAACTCCAATATACTCGCCTCTTTCCCAATAATTTTTATTGTGCTTAGACTCGAAGCCTTCTTTTGCAAAATTTGAAACCTCGTATCTATTAAAACCTTTTTCTTTTAAATACTCGACAACATCTTGATATATATCCGCCGTCTCGTCATCAGATAAAAGTTCACCGTTTAAATAATTAGTATAAATCGGCGTTCCAACCTCAGGAGTTAAAGCATAAACGGAAATATGGCTTACCCCTCCGGCAATAGCAAGGTCGATTGATTTTCTAACCTGTTCTTTTGTTTGTTCAAAAAGACCGATAAGCAAATCTGCGCTTACGTTTTCACCCTTTAATTGTTTCAAACACAGCAAAAAATCCTTTGCCGTATGAACACGCCCAAGTTTTTTCAACTGGTCGTCATATCCAGTTTGGAGCCCCACCGAAAAGCGGTTTATTCCCACGCTTTTATATTCTTTTATTTTTTGCTCATCCACCGTTCCGGGGTTCAACTCTATGGTTATTTCAGCATCTTTTTTTAAGGTAAAACACTTTTTGACCTGCCTTATTGCACCTAATATAAATTTTGACGGTACAACCGACGGTGTTCCTCCTCCGATATATACGGTATCAAAAATTTTATTTTTATACTGTTTTGAACGCCCCTCTATTTCTCTGTAAAGACAAGCAAAATAACTCTCCGTCTTACCTATCTCCTTTGGGTAAGACGCAAAGTCGCAATAAGTGCATTTTTGTTTACAGAATGGAACGTGAATGTAAATACCTGCCATAATTACCTATCGTTATCAGTTTTAAGAATAGAAATAAATGCTTCACTCGGAATTTCAACCGTGCCGATAGAGCGCATCTTTTTCTTTCCCTCTTTTTGTTTTTCCAAAAGTTTCTTCTTTCTTGTTACGTCTCCGCCATAACACTTTGCAAGAACGTCTTTCCTAAACGCCTTAACCGTTTCTCTCGCTATAATTTTCCCACCAACTGCGGCTTGAATGGGAATTTCAAACATTTGGCGTGGAATTACTTCTTTCAATTTTTCTGCTATCTGTCTGCCTCTCTCATACGCCTTGTCCTTATGCACTATTATAGAAAGAGCGTCGCAAATGTCGCCGTTAAGAAGCATATCCATTTTAACAAGGTCGCTCTTTTGATAACCTGAAATTTCATAATCAAAAGACGCATAACCCTTTGTCCTAGATTTTAGGCTATCGAAAAAGTCGTAAATGATTTCGTTTAACGGTAAAGTGTATTTAAGTTCTACTCTGGTTTTATCCAGATAAATCATATCCTTATACACGCCTCGTTTGTATTGACAAAGTTCCATAATCGGACCAACGTAATCGGGAGGGGTCAATATGCTAGCGTTAATAATAGGTTCTTCCATATAGTCTATTTCCGTTACGGGCGGAAGGTGGGTGGGGTTTTCTATTACCAAAACTGTTCCGTCTGTCTTATAAACTTTATATGAAACGCTGGGCGCAGTAGTTATAATGTCGAGGTCAAATTCACGCTCTATCCTCTCTTGAATAACGTCCATATGCAAAAGTCCCAAAAATCCGCATCTAAACCCAAAACCTAGTGCAGCCGAATTATCAGGCTCGATAGAAAGCGCTGCGTCGTTAAGTTTTAATTTTAAGAGCGCATCTTTTAAATCGTTAAATTTACTTCCGTCTAGGGGAAAAACTCCCGAAAAGACCATAGGCAACGCTTTTTTATAACCTGGCAACGGCTCTTTTGCCGGATTTAAAACTTCTGTTATGGTATCGCCCACCGCCGTATCTTCAATGCTCTTTATACTCGCAGCAATATAACCAACCTCGCCCGCCGTCAACACTTCCTTTGCCTGCATTTTCGGAGAGAAAACACCTACTTCTGTAACGTCAAATTGCTTATCCGACATAAAAGTTTTTATTTTCGTGCCAACTTTAACTTCCCCGTCCATAATGCGGACAAAACAGATAACGCCCTTAAAGTTATCATAATAACTGTCAAAAATAAGTGCTTTAAGTGGGGCGTTCTTTTCGCCTTTGGGTGCAGGGATTTTTTCCACTATCTGTTCTAAAACTTCTTCAATATTAAAGCCGGTTTTTGCAGAAATCCTAGGCGCAGTTTCCGCCTCTATCCCCAAAATATCCTCAACTTCTTTTGCCACCTCGTCAGGTCTTGCAGATGCTAAATCCACCTTGTTTATAACGGGCATAATTTCTAAGTCGTTATCTATTGCAAGATAAGCGTTAGCAAGTGTTTGCGCTTGAACGCCTTGTGTTGAATCAACGATTAAAATTGCGCCTTCGCATGCTTTTAAGGAACGTGAAACCTCGTAAGTAAAGTCGACATGTCCGGGAGTGTCAATTAGGTTAAAAATATACTCCTCGCCGTTTTTAGCCTTATAAAACATTCTAACAGGAGTTAATTTTATGGTAATACCCCTTTCTTTTTCTAGGTCCATTGAATCCAAAAGTTGCTCTTCCATTTCACGTTCGCTAACCTGCCCGGTCTTTTCCATAAGCCTGTCTGCTAGCGTACTTTTCCCGTGGTCAATGTGCGCAACAATACAAAAATTTCTGAAATTTTTCTTATCTATTGACATAATAAATCCTTTTAGGGTATAATTACCGAGTAATAATTAAGTAGAATTATACACTAAGTATAATAATTTTGCAAGTATTTTAGGAGCACAGATAAAATGCGAGTCAGTAAAGATTGTTGGATTTTTACAAAGCCTATCGCCCACAGGGGGTTATGGGGAAACGGTGTTATAGAAAACTCGGTTACCGCTTATCAGTTAGCATCAAGTTTAGGGTATCCTATTGAAATTGATATCTATCAAACGATTGATGGGCATCTTGTAAGTTTTCACGACAAAGAGCTTTTTAGAATGACCGGCAAAGAAGGATTAATCTATAACAAAACGTTAAAAGAATTAAAGGAATTAAACCTTTTAAACTCCAATGAGAAAATCCCAACGTTTGACGAAGTTTTGCAAATAGTCGAGGGCAAATCCCCGCTTTTAATAGAAATAAAAGACCAACCGTCTAAAACTGTTGTTCTCGACGTGGTCAATAGACTTAAAAATTATAACGGTGAATTTGCTATTCAGTCTTTTAATCCTCTATATATAAGGAAAGTAAAAAAACTTGCACCGAAATTTATCCGTGGGATACTCGGCACAGTAACTCATGGCAAGCAAGAAAGCGCTTTTAATAAATTCTTTCTCAAAAATTTGCCCCTTAATTTTTTATTAAAACCAGATTTTATAAGTTATTCATTCGAGGACCTTCCGCTAAAAAAATGCATAAAGAAAAATATCCCTGTTATCGCCTGGACTGTAACTGACCAAGAAACAGAAAGATTAATAGCCCCTTACGCAAAAAATATTATTTTTGAAAACTACGTTCCAATAAAATATAAAACGATTACTTTATCTTAAAAGTAAAAGCAGATAGTTAATCTATCCGCTTTTTCTTTATAATTGTTTTGAATATATTTTTAGTATGTTCCCATTTTTACTTGTAGAAATTTTAACTAGCTTAAAACCCAATTTCTCGTGCAATTTTTGGCTTGCAAAATTTTCTTCTCTTATTCCCGCCGTTAATTCCTTAAACCCTTTATCTTTTGCAAACATATAAGCCAGCAATAAACTTTTATAGGCAAAACCCTTTCCCCTATATTCTTCAAATATCTCGGGCGCAACACTAACTACGTCGCTTCCGTGTCCTTGCACGTTAATTACGCCAACCACATTTCCATCAAGCTTAATCAAGAAAAAAACAAAAAATTCGTTTCTGCATAAACACCTTTCAGAATCTTTAACAAGCATTAGCCTTCTTTCTGTTGATAAACATTTATATTCTGTTTTGTCAAGCCACTCAATATCTAAATTTGAGATAGGTTTCAATTCTATGTCTTTCATCGTAATGAAATTATAGCATATTCACTACAAAAAAACAACATAAATAGAAAAAGCAAAAACTTCTCACAGTTTTTGCTTTTTAAATGATTAGATTTTATTAATAAAAAACTGCAAAGCCATAGGTGGCTTTGCAGTGTACCAAGTGGTTGCACGTCCGCTAACTTAATTGAACTATTTTCTTACAAATGGTCAGTCGGCGTTATTTTGAGTTTGTAAACTAAACATAAAAGGCGAGAAATTTCTCGCCTTTACTCCACTTCCTTTAAGTATTATAATCGTAAGGAATTTTATTCTTCCTTTCACCTTTTAGATTTAATATATATCCGTCTTCCACCTTGCACCACCAATTTGGGTTATGTCCTGGCAAATCTTCTAAAATATCTTTATCGGTCATATTAGAACTTTTTACAACTTCTAAATCGCCTACAAAAATTTCTATCATCGCATAATCTCTACCATCTTTATCACTAAATACAACTTCATATTGATTATCTCTTATTTCAGACATGATAATAGTTCCAATAGCACCCTTTTTCACACCTTCATCTTCATATTTATCCGTTAACACCTTTACTTCATCTAACCATTTCATAGTAATTTCTCCTTAATCTTTTATTAAAGGGGTTGCAACTTTAATTTTACCAAATGGCCATGCAACACAACCTACGTGGCAGTTAAATTTTTCATCACAACGGTCTCTTTTGCCGTTTAATATAAAGTTAACGGTAAAATGTTGTCCATTTTCGTTTAATGCTTTCAATTTGTAATCGCCAGATAAAAATTTATTTTCTACCTCTGCTTGTATTAGTTGATACAGCTCATTTGCATCTTCAATGACATATCCCATAGTTCTCATCATTGCTTTCTTATCTTCGTTTACAAAAAGATACCCTGTAATTTTTTGAATAGGAAAATCAAGGTCTACCCGTTTTAAGTCATATTTTTTATTCTTACATTTACAATACGGATGATAATAAATAGGCTTATTATCGTTTCTAAACACTGTGTCGTTAAGCGCAACGCATAACGCACAAGTTCGTGTTTTATCATCTTTTACGGCGATACCGTTACAAGTTTCTATATTTTCAGGGCTAACGTTTTCTCTTATAACAAACCCGTTTCCACTAATCCCAAAAA
>JAZRMR010000011.1:0-52249 GCA_045647765.1 Christensenellaceae bacterium | reverse complement strand
AGCGGTTATCATTTTATATTTTGCGCCACAATAATGGCAAAGCAACGATTCGTCCTCTTTATGATATGTTAGCGAAACGTCGCATGAATCACATTTTTGAACGTGCCCACACTCTGTGCAGACAACTGTTTTAGAATATCCTCGTTGGTTTAGAAAGATAATTGCTTGATTCCCTTTTAAAAGGCACTCTTCAAGTTCCTGCTTTAATATTGAAGAAAACGGAGTGTTGTTACCTCTCCTTATTTCCTTTCTCATGTCTGCAATTTCTATGTAAGGAAGCGGCTTTTTATTAATCCTATCGGGGAGTTCAATTAAATTATAAACTCCTTGTTTCGCCTTTAAAAAACTTTCAATCGACGGCGTTGCACTGCCCAATACTAGTTTAGCACCCGACATTTTTGCACGAAACTCAGCAACGCCAACAGTTGAATATCTTGGTGCAGATTCACTAGTATAACTACCGTCATGCTCTTCATCTATAATAATTATTCCAACGTTTTCTAATGGGGCAAACACTGCGCTTCTTGCACCGATTGCAATCCTTGCATCTCCGTTTCTAAGTCTCCACCACTCGTCAAATCTTTCGCCTGCCGATAATCCGCTGTGAAGTATTGCTGCTAAATCTCCAAACCTCGCCCTTAGTTGCTTTAACATTTGTGGAGTTAATGCAATTTCGGGCACGAGCATTATTGCAGTTTTTCCTTCGCTTATAGTTTTGTTTATTAAATTTAAATATACTTCGGTTTTACCGCTACCGGTAACTCCGAAAATCAAACTTGTGATTTTATCTGTCGATAGAACACTGTCAACTGAATATTGCTGTTTTTCTGTAAGTGTTATTTGCTTAGGCTGAACTGATAACTCTTTATAAGGAGAACGAAAATATTTCTCCTTAATTATTATCGCAATATTTTTATCTACCAAACCTTTGACTGCCGAAGCACCGAAAAGTTCGGACAATCTCGCCGAAATTTGTTTTCCATTAGACAACAAATACTCTATTAATTCTTTTTGTTTTACGGCTGATTTTCTAAGCCCACGCAACGTATTATTTATATCGATTTCTGGATTCAAACTCACAAATCTAACAAACTGTTCTTTTACCTTCCCTTTCCTCATCTCGGAAGGTAAAAACAATCTTAATGACAACGCCCTTGTAGCATAACACGTATCACATACGTATTGCATAAGTTTTATAGTTTCTTGTGTTAATACGGGTGTTTCCTCTAACAATCTGGCAATATTCTTTATTTTTTCAGGAGGATAGTTGCTTTTTTCTTTAACTCTTAAAACTATACCTTCTATATATTTATTACCAAACGGCACGACAACACGACTGCCAAGTTGTATCTTGCAGTCATAAAAGGAATATTCAAACACCTTATCAACTTCGGCGTTGTTTATATCTACTATAACGTCGGCAAACATTTTCTTTATTGTAAAACAAAATATGTCCACCACTTTGCTGATGAACACATTTTATAATTAATCGTTTGTTGCAATTAATTTCCCGTCATAAATTTCTTGCGCAGCAACTGAAAGTGGTTTTTCTTTGCTGGGAAGTTCGGTATAGCCTTGATTTTGCGCTTGTTCCATAAGTTGTCTTGCTCTTTTGCTGGTAACAACGCAAAGTTCGTATTTAGAACCTATCTTTTGCGCTAATTCATCAATCGGTGGTTTATGTATCATAATTATCTCCTTTATTCTACTTGTTTTTTTCAGTTAAAATAATATTTTCTATATCTTCAACAGCGGTCGTTAAATCGTCATTAATCACTGTATAGTCATACAACTCGGCTTTTTCCAGTTCGTATTCAACCCTCTTCATTCTTAAATTAATTTTTTCAAGCGATTCGGTACTTCTCTTAATCAGCCTGTTTTTAAGTTCTTCTAGCGACGGTGGCAAAAGCATAATCAAAACTGCATCTTTATAACTTTTTTTAACGTCAAGTCCACCGTTAACGTCGATTTCAAGAAGCACGTCGTTATTATTTAATTTTTCAAGAACAAAACTTTTAGGCGTGCCGTAATAATTTTCAAAATGCTCAGAATACTCTAAAAATCCGCCGTTTGTAATTTTATTATTAAAATCCTCTTTATCAATAAAAAAATATTCTCTTCCGTTAATTTCGCCCGTTCTAGGTGCACGTGTTGTGCAAGAAATACTTAGCGACATATTTTTATTTCGTTCACAAAGTAGTTTTGCAACAGTTCCTTTGCCTGCGCCTGAGGGCCCTGAAAGTACAATTAAAACGTTTCTCATACTACTCCAAATTCTGAACTTGTTCTCTAACTTTTTCTATTTCATTTTTTAGTTCTAATGCATACTTAGTTACTTCAATATCGTTAGACTTAGAACAAATAGTGTTAGCTTCTCTGTTAAATTCTTGCATTAAAAAGTCAAGTTTTTTGCCTGAATCTTCTGTCGTTATTATTTTCTTGAACTGTGAAACGTGTGATTTTAATCTTGTTAACTCTTCATCTATATTAACTCTATCGGTATAAAAAGCAACCTCGTTTAACAATCTCGCCTCATCATACTTAACGTCTTTAAGATATTCTTCTATTCTGCTTTTTAGTTTTTCTTTATATTCTAAGGCAACTTTGGGCGCTCTTTCTGTGATTTTTTCAGCGAGGTTAGATATCGTATCCATTCTCTCTAACATATCAGAAGTTAGTTTATCACCCTCTATTTTTCGCATTTCGTTTAACTTTTGACAAGCGAGTACAACGGTGTTTTTTAGAATATCTTCAAACTCCTTTGCGTCTGACACGGTCGTGTCAACTATTACTTCAGGCGATTTCATTATTGATGAAACGGTAACGTCATTAGGCATAGATAGAGCCGTTGCTATCTGCTTACTTGCGTTATAATACGCTGTTGCCTTGTTAATGTCTGCTGTTATTAACAGCTCTTTTTCTCTTGTATCCGAAAAACTTATAAATAAATCTAGCCTTCCACGCTTAACGTAAGACTGAACTGTTTTTCTAATAGTGTCTTCTAATTGAATAAACGCTCTCGGTGTTTTGCAATTTATGTCTAAATTTCGGTTGTTTACAGTCTTTATTTCAACGACTAAGTTAAGTCCTCCATCAGAGTATTCTCCTCTGCCGTATCCAGTCATGCTTAGCATATCGCATTTTATCTCCACTTTAATAGGTTTATTTTATCACACTTTGTTTATTTAATCAAGTTTTTATTAGTGATTTAAACTCTTCTTCACTTATTATTTTTATATTAAGTGCTTTGGCCTTGTCCAATTTGCTCCCTGCATTTTCTCCCGCTAACACCAAAGTGGTCTTTTTTGAAACACTTCCAACCACCTCTCCTCCAAGACTTTCTATTATCTTGCTAGCGTCATCTCTCTTAAAATCTAAAAGAGTTCCGGTAAGCACAACCTTTTGCCCGTTAAAAACTCCACCCTCGTTTTTTTCTTGTGTATAAATGATATTAACACCGCTTGCAAGAAGTTTTTCTATCTCTTCAAGATTGTCATTATCTGAAAAGTAAGATACAATGCTTTCTGCAACAATTTCTCCAACGTCGCCTATCTTTTGAAGTTCTTCCATTCCTGCTGAAATTAATTTATCAATACTTGAAAAATGTTTTGCTAAATCTTTTGCAGTCTTTTTGCCAACGTTTTCAATGCCTAGTGAAAAAATAAAGTTAGAAAATTCAACGTTTTTAGAATTATCTATACTAGAAAACAAATTATTTGTCTTAGCATCTTTATACCCCTCTAAATCACGAACTTTATTTTTATCAAGGTTGTATAAATCGGAAAAGTTTTTCGTCCCAAAAGTTTCGTATAACAATTCTGCCGTCTTTTCGCTAAACCCATCAATATTCATACCGCCTTTTGATGCAAAATTGGTTAAATTTGCAATAATCCTAGGCTTACAATCTTTGTTTTTGCAAAATAAATTTGCGCCAGTTTCTTCTAGCACGCTTGAACAATACGGGCAAATTTTAGGCTTATCAACATCTATGCAATCAGGATAAATTTCAGTTGTCCCAAGAATTTCAGGAATAACTTCGTTACTTCTCCTAACTAATACTCTTGCGCCCTTTTTAACACCCTTTCTTATAATATCTCCGTAGTTATTTAACGTAGCCTTTTTTACCGTTGCGCCAGCAAGTTCTGTTGGTTCTAAAAGTCCTAACGGTGTAAGTTTTCCCGTTCTTCCAACTTGCCAAATAACGTCAATTAATTTTGTTGTAACCTCTTCCGCTTCAAACTTAAACGCTATCGCCCAGCGTGGAAATTTATCTGTAAAACCAAGTTCTTCTCTTAATAAAAAATCGTTAACTTTTACAACTGCTCCATCTGTTAAAATATCCATATTTTTTCTATTGCTTTCCACTTCTTTTATTGCAGACATAACAGAGGAAATCCCTCTGCAAACAGACAGATATGGATGAACTTTAAAGCCGTTATTTTTTAGAAATTCTACACATTCAGTCTGCGAGGAAAGTTCCCCGTCAGCCATATAATTTACGTTATAAAAAGTGATTTCAACCCCTCTACTTTTAGTTACTTTTGGGTCCAAGTTCCTAATAGCGCCAGCAACTGCATTTCTTGCATTTTTAAGTGGTTCAGTTGCAGTTCTATTATATTTTTCAAGAGTAGATAATCTTATTATTGCCTCACCTTGAACTTCAAGTTTGCCACGATAATTTATGGTTAGAGGAAAACTTTTTACAGTTAATATTTGAGCCGTTACGTCTTCTCCCTCAATTCCGTTCCCCCTAGTCGTTGCACAAACAAATTTACCCTCATCATAAGTTAAACAAATCGTAAGCCCGTCAAACTTATATTCTACGGTATATTCAATTTCTTCTAGATTTTTGTTTATTCTTTTATCAAATGCAATTAAACCTTGTTCATCAGTAGTTTTGTCTAAACTGTAAAGCCTTTCAATATGCTTATGCTTCTTAAAGGCCGATACAGGTTCTCCACCAACCCTTTTAGTTGGAGAATCAAACAATGTTATTCCGCTCTCCTTTTCAAGAGCAACAAGTTCGTCGTATAATTTATCGTATTCTTTGTCAGAAACGGTAGGATTATCCAAAACATAATACTCGTGTGCATATTTGTTAAGTAATTTTACAAGTTCTTTCATTCTTTCCATTATTTCACTATCTCCATTGGCGCAAATTTTGCCGACAACGATTTTATGCCAACTCCCTTAAACGCAACGTCGACGATTAAATTATCGCCTTGTCCTTTGGTTGTTATAACCGTTCCCTCGCCAAACTTAACGTGTTTTACTTTAACACCCGATTTATAGTCCGAATAATTCGATTTTACGTTTTGCGGTTTAACACTTTTTTGTAAAAAGGTTTTTGCGTAACTCGACGAATATCCTCCGCTTGTTGCCTTATCATTATCATCATAAAGAACTGTCGAAGATAGGATTTTTTCTTCTCTACGAATTGAATAGTCTCTCCTTTCAATAGCGTCCATTTTTCTTTCAGGAGATAATACCGGTTGTGCTTCTTTTAAAAATCTTGATTGAGTCATGTATTCTCTGTTTCCGTATAGGTATCTGCTCATTGCCCTAGTCAAATACAATCTTTCTTTGGCTCTGGTTACGGCAACGTACATAAGTCTACGCTCTTCTTCGAGTTCACATTCGTCGTCAACACTTCTTGTAATAGGTATAATTTTTTCGTCAAGACCTGCAACGAAAACACACTTATATTCTAGACCTTTTACTGCGTGAATTGTTGCAATAGTAACCGCATCATCAGAATTAATCGAATCGGTATCGGAACTTAACGTTACAGAATTCAAATAATCTGCAAGATTAGAATTTTTATTATCCTTTGCGAATTGGTCGGCAGAGTTTTTAAGTTCGCTTACGTTATATAACTTTGAAGTGTTTTCTTCGCTTTTTTCAGCAAACTGCTCTAAAAACCCAGTCATTTCTAAAATATAATCTATAACTTCAACCACTGTATGATTTTCCGAATACGACCTAAACCCGTCAATTAAAGCACAGAAATTAAAAAGTTTGGTTTTCGCAGACGAACTAATAGCCGTCTGTTCTATCCTTAAAACGGCATCATAAAGCGAAATACCAGCACCTGCGCTAAATTCTCTTAATTCCCTAAGCGTTTTATCGCCTATGCCACGTTTTGGGCAAGTAATTGCTCTCAAAAACGATTCATTATCCGAGGGATTGTTTATGATTTTTAAATAAGCAAGAATATCTTTTATTTCTTTGCGTTCGAAAAACTTAAACCCACCGAAAACCTTGCAAGGAATTCCATATTTCATAAATTCTTGTTCAAATGCTCTCGACAAGGCGTTTACTCTCATAAAAACAGCAAAGTCTTTGTAGTTATAATCAGTCCTTGCCATTAAATTTTTAATTTGTAATGCAGTGTACGTTGCTTCGTTATTCTCGTCAGCACCAACAAAAGTTTCAACTTTTACGCCGTCTGAATTATCAGTCCATAGATCTTTGGGTCGTCTTTCGGTATTGTTAGCGATTATGCAGTTTGCAAGTTGAAGTATTTTTTTGGTAGAACGATAATTTTGTTCTAACTTATATACTTTTGCTCCCCTATAAATGTCGTCAAATGAAAGAATATTTTCAATTTTTGCGCCACGCCAACCGTAAATACTCTGGTCATCATCACCTACGACAAATATATTGCCGTGCTTTCTGGTAAGTATTCTTGCAATAGCAAACTGAACTTTATTCGTGTCTTGAAACTCATCTATATGAACGTACTTAAACTTTTCCGAATAATAATCTGCAACTTCTTTGTTCTCTATAAAAAGTTTATAAGTCTTTACGAGCAAATCATCAAAATCTAAGGCGTTTGATTGTTCCAGTTCCCTCTCATACGCTTTGTAAATTTCAGCGTATTCATTAACAAATCTTAAATTTTGATATTCCTTTTTATATTCATCTGGCGATAAGCATTCGTTTTTTGCAATAGAAATATTATTTTTTGCAGATTTAAAATATTTGTCTTGCTCTAAATTTAACTGCTCAAATACACGCTTTAAAACCCTGTCTTTGTCGGTCTCGTCGTATATGGTAAAATTTTTATCATAACCAAGTTTATCTATATCACGACGCAAAATTCTAACGCACATACTGTGTATGGTAGATACCCACATATCCTCAACGCCTTCAATTAGTTTTGAAAGCCTTTCTTTCATCTCCCCTGCAGCCTTGTTTGTAAAAGTTATAGCCATTATATTTGAAGGATGAATATTCTTTTCAGTTACTAAATATGCAATTCTTGTGGTTAAAACTCTCGTCTTACCACTTCCCGCACCGGCAATAACTAAAACTGCACCCTCCGTGTCTAGCACCGGGGCTTTTTGTTCATCATTAAGTTTGTTTAATAATTGTTTGAAGTCTATCATAATATTTACCCGTTTATCATTATATCACATCAAACTAATCTTTTCAAGCATAAAAAATCAAAAACAAATATTATAACCTTTAATTTTATTGCAATCAAATAAGTTTTATGATAATATAATTTTTAGGTGATATTATGAAGAAAAATTGGCTTTATAACAAGACGGTAATTATTTCGGGCGCAAGTGGCGGTTTAGGATTTTCAATCGCAAAATTATTGATTGAAAAATATAATTGTAAAATTTTCGGCATTGCCCGAAACGAAAAAAAACTCCTCTCTGCTATTGAAAGCATTAGCGAAGAAAAGCGTGCATATTTCAGTTATAAATTGTTTGACGTTTCAATTAAAGAAAACTGGATTAATTTTAGAGACTATCTAGTTGACAATCAAATAACTCCCGACCTGTTAATTAACAACGCAGGATTTATGTTACCATTTAAAAGGTTTGATAAAATCACTGATAACGAAATACAAGAAATTATAAATACAAATCTATTGTCTTGTATTTATTCAACAAAAATACTACTTCCCCTTTTAAAAAATTCTAATACACCTGGAATTGTAAACATTTCAAGCGCAGCGGGGCTTTGCGCTGTTGTCGGGCAAAGTATGTACTGCGCTACAAAGTTTGCCGTTAAGGGCTTTACTGAAAGCATACAGCAAGAATTTAAAAACAAAATTTATGTCGGTGGAGTTTATCCAGGATTTATCAAAACTGATATTCTAAATAGGCAAAACGTTAACGATAAAGAAAACAAACTTATAAATAAACTTATGATGCCTGTTTGTAAGGCATCTAAGAGAATTGTAAAACGAATCACAAAACGCAAAAAGAGAACTGTTATGGGCTTTGACGGGCAGTCAATGAACGTTTTTGGCAGAATCATGCCAAAGGCTACCCCGTCAATTATAACCAAAGTATTAAAAACATCTAAACTTGAACTCTTTGACGAAGTATTTAATTAAGGTACAATATGAAAAGAATTTTATCAATTCAAGACATTTCGTGTGTAGGAAAATGCTCCCTCACCGTAGCACTCCCAATCATATCAGCATTCGGAATTGAAACTGCCGTTCTTCCGACCGCAGTATTATCAACTCACACTGCCTTTGACGGATTTACTTTCCGTGATTTAACAAGCGATTTAACGTCAATTACCAACCATTGGAAAAAACAAAATATAAAATTTGACGCAATATATACAGGTTACCTTGGCTCGTTTGAACAATTAGATATAGTTTCTAATATAATCGACAGCAATAAATCAAAAGATAATTTTGTTTTGATAGACCCCGTAATGGGCGATAATGGAGTTTTATATTCTGGCTTCGATAAAAAATTCGCTAAATCCATGTCTAAACTTTGTGCTAAGGCAGATATTATCGTGCCAAATCTTACCGAAGCGAGTTTTATGCTCGATATACCTTACGTTTCGAGCGGATATGATGAAAACTACATCAAATTAGTATTAAAAAAACTTACTGATTTAGGGGCAAAAAAAGCCGTTTTAACAGGTGTAACATTTTCTGATGATAAATTAGGCGTATATTGTTACGACAGCGTTAAAAACGAATATTTCTCTTATTTTAATGAAAGATTGCCTAAAAGTTTTCACGGTACGGGAGACGTTTTTGCAAGTGCCGTTTGCGGTGCGCTTTCAAAATTCGATAATCTTGAAAAAGCACTTATAATCGCTGTGGATTATACCGTCGAATGTATAAGAAAAACCTTAGAAAACAAACAAGCAAACTGGTACGGCGTTGAGTTTGAATCTGCAATACCCTACCTAATTGACAAAATTAAATAGTAGAAAAAATCCTTTGCTAATTTGCAAAGGATTTTAATTTATTTAAGTTCTACAAATGCTTCAGGAATATGATAATTTCCACAAAGCGTGGGGCTTAATGCCATTAAGTGAAGGTCTGTGTGTCCGCCTTCTGTCTCAATCCTAAAAGCGTTGTGTTTAATTCCCTTTTTAGCGTCATATCCAATCTTTTCTAACGGCATGCTAAACTTTAATCTGTAATCATTACCATTCTTTTCAACCTCAGAAGCAATAAAATTCTCTTCAAAAGGTATTGGGAACGTTTGGTATTTTCCATTTCCCAAGTTTTTAATTTTATTAAGGAATAAGCAATTGTTAGGAGCAACCTCGATTTCAAAGTATTCGGTTATATCACCACTCGTACAAATAAACGCTTCACACACGTCCCCATCAAAGATTGGACCGTTATATTTATCGTCCGCACTGAAAAATTTAGAGTTTTTACAGAAAAACTCATATGTAAGATGAGTTTCTGTCATTGTAATTTCTACGATAGTTTCCATAGGCGCTTTACCGCCTTTTCTGTTTTCTAAGAGTTCTTTTTTTATTTTTAACATAATTATTAATTCCCTTAATTTTTATCTAGTTATTGTTACTTTATTAAGCGCTCTTGGACTGTCTGGGTTATTACCTATTTCGCAAGATATTTTGCAAGCCAACATTTGCGCAAAAATAGCAAACGCAAACATACACACCTCTTCTGGAACACCAAAATTTAAGAAAGCATCATTACATTTGGAAAACTTACCAATAAGAACACAATCGTTCGTAACCAAAAGAACGGGTGCTTTTAGAACTATCATTTTTTCAATACATTTGATTTGGTCAGCCCTAACGAGATTTTGCATTTCTTCATCACCATTATTGTTTGCGCAATATATGATAACTGGTGTCTTTTGATTTACCATAGCCATTGGTCCATGGTAAAAATCACTTCCTGCATAACCTTTCATTTGTATGTAGCAGGTTTCTTGCAATTTTAACGCTGCTTCAAGAGCAATCGGATAGGTTATACCCCTTGACAACACAAAACCGCCTTCCATATCTTTAAATTTATCAGCGTACTTAGTTGTTAGAACGTCAATTTGCGGAATGACTTTTTCTATTTCTTGCTTTAAGTTTTTCAAATAAAGAAGATTTTCCTTATTGTCGGCAAGTTCTGATGCCAGCCAAAGCATTATAAATAACTGCGAACTAAACGTTTTGGTTGCAGCAACGCTACTCTCTAACCCTGCACAGCAGTAAAGATGAAATTTCGCCTCTTTTGCTATGGGGCTGTTTTTATCGTTTGTTACAGCAATCGTTATTGCACCTTGCTGATTGCCTTTCCTAATTACTTCAAGCACGTCCTCCGCCTTTCCGCTTTGACTGCAACCGATTACTATGCTGTTTGAATAATCAATTTTTCCTTTATACAGCGTTATAACACTTGGAGCAGATAAACCAACTGTGTATTTTGAATTTACTTCAAGTACGTACTTAAAATAAATTAATGCGTGGTCGCTCGTCCCCCTTGCGGCAGCAACGAAGTTGGTAGCCTTGCCATTTTTAATCTCTTTGACAAGGTTTTCCATAACATCTTTATTTTGCGTTTGGATTTCGTTAAAAATCCTAGGTGTTTCATTAATTTCTTTCCACATTAAGGTCTCAGTGTGTCTCATATAATTTCATCTCCTAGGCTTATTTTAACACTATTTGTAATTTTTGTCAATATTTGTCTAAATAATTTTATCTTATTTGAGGCAAAGATGCTGCTGCAATGCTTTGTCCAACCCTTTTATTTTTTTCGTCAGGCATTGTTATGTTTATGTTTGCAAACTCTGGGAATTCGGCATTTAAAACTTCTTTTGCTTTATTTACTATTATTTCTCCACCAACACCACTGGTTACCCTACCTAAAAGTAATAAATGTTTAATTTTATAAAACTCTGAGTAATATGGTATTGCATATCCTAAATACACGCCTATATCTTCGTATATTTGTTTTGCCATTTTGTCATTTTCTTTCATTAAATTTTGCACTACTTTAAGTTTTTCAGCGGGAGATAACCCGTCCTCAAACTTATAGCCTGAATTTTCTGCAAGTTTAATGACTGAGTCTTGTGAAAAATATTTTACACCACAACCGTAATCACCACTCCATTCGTCAACCATAGCGTCTTTATTAAAATCAACAGGAACAAATGCTACTTCACTAAGCCAGCCATTTAATAAACCTTTATCGTTTATATAACCTACCGCTTCACTCGTTCCCATAGCAATTCCTAAAACGCTATTATCATTCAAATCTAGCGCACCTGCAAGCGCAGTTACGTCTCCGTCGTTTGCTACTTCAATAGGCGCACCTATTTCTTTCGCTATATCTAAATACATTGTTTGAACGTGTTCTTTATAATCCTCTTTTGGAACTTTTAAAAATAGTGATGCGACCATTATTTTATTATTGACGTATACGCCTGCGCTTGAAACACCGATTGCATCAACTCTTGGCATCTTTGACGCAGCGGTTTTCATAGCTTCCATAATTCCTTGGTAATGATAATTATAGTCAGAGTTTATTTTTGGAAACCAGACAACCTCTTCACTGTAAACGACCTTTCCATCTATAACTGCGCTAACTTTTCTGTCGCTACCACCAGCGTCAAAACCAATCCTACAACCGTCTAAATGCCCACCTATTTTAACTGAACAATAGTTCTCTTTTGGAAAATCCTTTTCTTCAACGTAAACAACTTCAAAATTAGTCTCATAAACTGTCTGCATAAAGTCAACGTCAAACGCTCTTTTGCCGTCAGCAGTGTAATCTGCCTTAATTTTATCAAAAACGAATCTATCTCCGCATATATAAATTTTATATCCACCAACTACCCAAAGGATAGACTTTATAATTCTTTCAGCAACTTGATAATTCTCCTCTGCTTTGGATGCGTCCTTGAAGATTTCTAAATTATAAACGTAGTTATATCCGTCATTTCTTTCAACACAGATTTTAAGTAGTTTTCCACCCTCGTCTTGAACGGCTTTCTTAAATTCTTTTAACTTAATGCTCATAGGGTAAAAATCTTTATCAAATTTAGGTGTAAATTTCATTATTTTCATCTCCACTGTATTATGATTTTATATATTTAATTATACAACACTCCAATAATCCTTAATTTATAAAAAATTTTCAAGTATTTACACAAAAAGACACAAAACATTTATTTTACTTGATTAATTTTAAAAATTATATTATTATATAAATATGGAAAATCAAACGACAAATTATCAAAAAAGCGCACTTAAAAACTCAATAAACGTTGGCGCAATATATACTATCCATTACTTTAAATATGGTAAAAATTTTCGTGTTAGAGGGGAACGCCACGATTTTTGGGAGATGGTTTTTATAGATAGCGGTAAGGCAAATATTCTTACCGAGAACAAACAACTGCCACTTTGCCAAGGCGAGGCTTTTTTTCACAAGCCTAATGAAATGCACACAATTTCTACAGACGAAGATTTTGCAAATTCAGCGATAATTTCTTTTGAGTGTAAAAGCAGAAGCCTAAAACCTCTTGCCGGCAAAATAATAAAGTTGGATGAGTTTGAAAAGTCTCTTCTTAATAAAATTATATTCGAAGCAAAAGCAAACTATTCAGACAAGCTTAACGACGTTTATTTGACAAAAATGAATAAAATTGCTTCTGCTCCTTTTGCAGGTGAACAAGTAATTAAAAACTCAATTGAACTTCTTTTGATATCACTACTCAGAAAACAAGATAAAAATAACTTGCCTAATTACAACCTAAATATATCTTCAAGCACGGATAAAATCGTTAATGACATTATTACGATACTAAACGATAAACTTGACATGTCTACAAATATTAATCTTGATGAACTATCCTTTGCTCTCGGTTTTTCAAAAAGTTATATAAAAACTCAGTTTAAGAAAATGACAGGAGTTTCAATCATTCAATATTTCATTAATTTAAAAATTGAACGTGCAAAAAAAATGTTAAGCCAACAGAAATTTTCGGTTAGTGAAATCGCAGATGCTCTTGGATTCAGTTCCATATATTATTTTAGTAGACAGTTTAAAACACATACAGATATGTCCCCTTCTGAATATGTAAATTCAATTCACGCAGATAACGTTCTATAAAAAATCCTCGCATAAATATGCGAGGATTACTTTTTACTTATAAAACTCCGTTAGTGCAATTTATTGACCATTTATTTAATGTAATTGATTTATCATAGTCAACGTTACAATGGAAATTTAAGATATCTTCTTCAAGTTCAGGAATAACTTGCGTCTTACCATCGAGGTACTCATCTAAAGTTAGTATTGCATTTTTAACTCTCTGAATTAAACCGCCAATACGGATATCGTGAACATCAAACCCGAACGGCTTGTTGTCAATATACCAACGTTCTCTGAATGCTAAATAAAACATTTCTATCTTAAAATTCAATTCTGGCAATACGTCATCTCTCATTTTTTTGAGAGTTTTTATATCCTTGGACTTATAAGCTATTCTTAGTTTAACGCCCAAATCATACTTGAAATGAATTAATTCCGCCAAAAGTTTTATTGGCTTAAACAGATATTCAAATTTGCCGGCATCACCTTTAAGCAAAAAACTATTTAATTTTAAAAGTTTATCTTTGTCGCCATTTACAACTAAACAGTCCAGAAGACCAAGTAACGGGTCGTTGTAAAGCATATACTTTGACGGGTTTTGACGTTTAAATTCATAATCGCCAACTTCGTTAATTTTTTCAATTGCGGTAAAATAAGAATATTTTACTCCGGTTAACGCATAAAAATTATCTTCCAAACCGTCTAGCGAACAATTTCCGTATGCAAGTTGCGCTTGTGCTACCAACATTGGTAATAATGAAAATATTGCACACTCTGCCCCATCATCTCCCCACGAAGTGGAAAAGAAACGCTTTACACCTTTGTTTATGCAGGCTTTTGTTGAACAAACTATACTATCAATCGTATAGGTTATAAACGGAGTAAATCCTTGCCAAGACCAAAGCCCATTTGCAAATATAACGTCGTCAGTAATAAGATTATGACTTTCAATAAAATCTTCATAATACTTAACGTCTGTGTTGTAGTAATCCCAACAAACAAGGTCAACACCGTTCGGAACTGATTTTTTAATTTCAAGCATTTTTTCTTTTTCGAACGGTTTATATTGTCCGCCAGACATTGAACGGAAAAACATATCAGACCAAATCATAGGTTTAAATCCGTATTTTTGTGCAATATCACGAACTTTTTCTAAGTGTCTGTTAAATATGTCAATCCTTCTTTGTAATCCGTACTTATCGAAGAATTTGCCCATACCAAGCATATGTGCTTCATCCATACCAAGATGTATTCTATCGGTTTTATAACATTTTCTAAGACTTTTGAACATATTTTCAATAAGTTCATAAGTTCTGTCGTTATCAACAAACAAAATATCTCCGCAGTCAATTATTGGAGAATACTCACCCCATCTCGTTATTGCATTTAAGTGCGCAAGAGTTTGTATACAGGGAATGAGTTCTATTCCAAATTGCTCAGCATATTCACACATTTCTTTAAGTTCGATTTGAGAATATCTGCCCCTTAAATATCCAAAATAAGGCTCGTTATCAACCTCATAGGTATCCTCGGTATATAGCATAAGTTGATTATATCCCAAAAGAGCAAGATTTCTGATTAAGCGTTTAACCGTTTCGACCTTTAAGACTGCGTTACGAGAACAGTCTACCATAAATCCAAACTCTTTAAATGCGCAACATTCATAATGCGTATAACTTTTTGAATATCCTTTCTGTTTTATAATGAGTAATGCTCTGCAATATTCTGCGGTGTTGCTATAATTAACGACAATTTTTTTACCGTTATATTCAATTTTAAGCCCATCATTAACTTGAATAAATTCTATCGGCTTTTCAATTTTAGTATTAAGTTCTTTTAATAATTCTTTCTTTATGTCCATAATTAATCCTTAAATGATTTGCCCGTACGAGATTTCGTACGGGCATAAAAATTATTTGAATGTCGGAACGTCCTTAGTTAAATCCCAATAATCATTGAATGCGGATAAATCCACTAACGAATCTTCAGCATATCTCGCGTTTATAAAATCTTGTCTAGTTTTGTAGATTATTGATAATTT
Source organism: Christensenellaceae bacterium (assembly GCA_045647765.1). GTDB lineage: Bacteria > Bacillota > Clostridia > Christensenellales > Borkfalkiaceae > UBA1259. The sequence continues at coordinate 36,863 of JAZRMR010000011.1, read as the reverse complement.
GTTAAGTGCATTATACTTTGTGTTTCTAACGTGCTTACCATTACCGCAAATAAGTCCTTTACTAATAACGAAAACGTTTTTATATAAGAAGTTTCCTGACGACCTGCCAACAAGTGCACCGTTTGTTTCTCCAATATTGCCGTCAGCAATAACCACGCAGTTTGTCATATTAATCGTCCCGCCAAAACAGAATGCAAATACAGAACCAGAACCCCACGCGCCAGAGCCGATAGAATCAACCTGTACATAAACGTTGTCAAAATAGTTAGCACCGCTTCCTCTAAAGAAGAATACACCAGTATTACCAGCCTCGATAGTTACGCCTTCAAAAGCAACGTTCTTAAAAGTTGCGCCATCGTGTGCGTCATTAAACAAACCCCATACAAATTTAACACCAGATACAGTATGTCCAAGTCCGTTAAACACACCATCAAACGTTGCATTTGCATTAGCCGGACACGAATAAGTACCTGCATTTTTTATGTCGTTTGCAAGAACGATATAATTTGCCTCACTGTGCCTATATATGTTCATAAAGTCGGTTTTATTTCTAACAACGTAATCTGATGCATAAAGATTTACTTCACAACCCATAATGTTATTCTTATCATAAACAGTAAATCTGTATTCACCCGTTTTTAAACCTGCAGTAGAAATTTTACCTAAGGTTACGGGATATTCTTCTAACGTTGTATTATTAACCATTTTTCCAGCAACTTTTCCGTTACCAAGAATAACGTTTGCATCAATTGCACTTTCTGCTTGAGTAACGTCTATAATTACGTCAAGGTTTGTTGAGAGCACGGGAATGCAAACTTCAACGGGAATCTTAACTGTTTTAAGTTCACCAAGCGTGTTATCGGTGTATGCGCCTTCAATATAGGTAGAACCAACTTTTACTGCTTGCATTTCGCCATCACTCGTAATTGTTGCAATCGAAGAATCGCCACTCGTCCAAGTTACATTTGCACCGTTAATTTTAGCACCACCTGAGAAAACCTCTGCCGTTACTGAAGTTGAGGTATCGTACTCAACACCGTGAATACTGTTAGATATATAGAGTTTATAACTATGCTTATTAGCAATAATACCTGCATCAACTCCGACAACGCAGTTTACGGTTTTTTGAGCAACTTCACCTTTTCCCTCAACGTTGGCTTTGACGGTAATACTCGCAGAACCTAATTTTTTTGCCGTTGCAATACCATTTGAAATTGATATTACAGAATCATCACTAGAAGTATACGAGATGTTACCTGTTGCTAACGCGCCGTCTGCAAGTAATTTTGCATCTAGATTAACAGTTTGACCATTAATCATTGAAAACTCATCAAATGCAATCGAGTAAGTTACGTTTACTGGAGTTTCGGGTTCAACTTCGACCTCTTCATCAGGTTTACATCCAAGTGCAAACGTAGATGCGAACGCCAAAATCAAACAAAATAGTATATATAATATAGATTTTTTCATATTCACACCTCCACTAATTTGTCGCTATGCTAGATGAAACACCTAATCTCTTACAATCGGCATCATACTGAACGAGAATATCATTAATAAATTCTTGAGAATATCTAGTCCCTTTACCATAAAGTTGATACATCATATAATAAATAGATATTCTTTCCATAACTATATGGTCATAATATTCTTGATACTTAACCGGGTCAACTTTTTTAAGATAATTAATATCGTCAATCGCATCATTAATATATCCATACCACCTATCAAGAAGTTGTTTTGGCCAGTATTTTGCTTGACAAGCTGTGTGATATATAGAGTTTGTTCTTGTCCAACCGTGATTTTCAATCAAATCAGTTGAATGAACTCTATATTCATCAAACCACTTTCTCATGCTAGCGCTTGCAGGTCCAAAATACTTATCAAAGTATCTATCGGTAAGTTCGTTAACGTCTGCGTTAACGTCCCAGCAAATTTTAGCAACTAAGTAACTCTTTAACACTTGCCAACCGGTTGCGCCAGCCGTGTGAGATCTTTGTCCTTCGTCAAAAGCCCAATAACAATCATAACTAGCAATGAGTTGATAAAATTCCTGTTGCCAAGAGAAGGTATCATAAGGAATCATAAAATCTCTAAAGTTAGATTTGTATCTGTATACGTTGAAACGTTTACTAATAGCGCTCCAACCTTTAAAATTTTCAATAAACGCCAAGTTAACTTGATGGTTAATGCTATTTTGATAGTCGTAACTACCTGCAGCGAACATAACCGAAACGTTATCGTCGCAAATAACGGAAGCATCCTTAGGAATATAAGTACCTGTGCTTGAATTATAATCTACGGGTGGAACTTCGGTATGTTGATAGCCGAGGAATAGAATATAAAATTCTCTTGCATACTGAGCGCCACCTTCTGCACTATCGTCAGCAAACCAATCCTTAATCATATCGGATAGTTCGTTTAAGAATTGAATGACCACGGCTGCGTTTGAATTATATTGGTCAGATATAGCTTTGCAATCATTACACGAACACCAAGCACCGTTATCTTCAGACGAGAAAATAAACATATAACCTTCGTTGTTAATAGATACTTCATACTTGAAACTATTAAGTGCTGCTTCTAGAAGCAATTGTCTAGATTCCTCATCACCTTTAGCCGTAAAGCAAAGTTGAGTTTGGTCAGTAGAATACCATTCAGGATGATAAGTCGATGGCTTTGCAGGGTCAAGATAAGTTTCTTTAGGTATATGATAGAAATAAGTGTGTGCACTTGAAGAACCCAAGAAAGACTCTTCATCACGACCATTATATCTCATTCTGCGAGTTGTAAGGTAATGATTAATAATAAAACTGTCGCCTGCTGCACGGTTTTTAATATCAGGAACTTCGGTAACGTTGTAATTTTTAAATTTTAAGTCGGTTACTTCGGTATCAATGTAGTAACTCGTATTACTGAAACAATCAAAATTCAATTCGTAATCCAAGAATTCGTACATACCGTACATTGCGCTAATATCAGTGTTACCGGCAATAAAAATACTCTTAAAGAATGTTTTTATAACAAACCCGTGTTTGTCGAGATTATATTCTTCGGTAGATATGCCGGTTTCATCAAAAATTCTATTTTTACCGATAGAAATAAAGGTAGAATCAGCAGCAAGATAAACTTCGTTGTCGTAAACAACAGGTATAGTTATACCAGTTGCCTCAAAAAATAAATTTTGAAAGTCTTCAACAGCATACTTAATATACTTAGCATCTTTATTCTCGTAAGAAATTAAGAGTTTATAATCGGTTGCACCGTCTTTTACCCAGTAATCCTCAGTTTCAACGTAATCACGAACGTGAATTCCTCTATTGAATAAAGTTGCGGGAGAACCGTCGCCGGTTTTTTCGTTACTGCACGCGCCTACAAAGAGAGAAGTAAACGCCATTAAGCAAGTCATAATTAGAATAATAAATTTTTTCATAGCGTCCTCCTTATGAAACCTTTATGGTATAACATACCATATCCATATTATCTCCAGAATCTGAAACGTAATACCAAACTTGATATTCGCCAGCCATTTTGACTTCAAATTCGTCATCCTCAATATCAGACATAACGACTAAATCTGGGGTGACATAGAAAATACGAATTGAAAGTTCATCCACATTATCTCCGTCAACAGTGAAAGAACTAATATCAACTTTATCGCCAACTTTAGCGGTCTTATCACCGTCGTTATTTAGGGTAATATGAACCATTCCAACACTTACGGAAACTACCGGATAATCATATACCGTTTCGTTTCCAAAGAAATCTATTGCCTTAACGGAAACAATGTATCTGCCGTCCTGATTGATCTCAAACTGATAAGATTCACTATAATCAGCGTTTTCGGGAGAAAGAACTAGACCGTTAACGTCGGTAACGTAAGTTCCATCAGGCGCCATAACAAAATAAGTAACGGAATCTAAGGGGCTAAGCGCATCTTTAACGTAAACACGTCCAAGAGTAACTATATCACCGACCTGAACTTCACCACCCGTCCATCTGTCAAATTGAACGTCGGGAGAAACGCCGTCTCCTATTTCGTTGTAAATTACTTGGTTAGCAACACGATTAACAATAATTGTTGACGCGCTGTTAACACCGTTAAAGCGTAGAGAAACTAGAACTGAATCACCTTTAAAGCCTGTAAATTCAGTACCGTTAGCATTTTTCTTTATGCTCACAACCTCGGTGTCTGCAAGGTAAGCGGTTTTAAATTCGTTATCATACTCAAACACAAAAACTTTACCGTTAAAGCCAATTTCAGTCTTAACAGTTTTGCCTCCAAGTGGTCCAAACTTACCAGCCTTACCGTCTTTAGAGAAATTAAACACTAAACTGTTAGAAGAATCGTATGCATCAGTTAAAATAATATCAACACTTTCAAGGCTGTTTGCAGAGTCTGCGTCAACAGCAAACTCGACGTGCGATACTTTTGCATTTATGGGATTGATAAACTTAACGATTGCACCGTCGGTTGAAGTGGTAATTCTAGCACCATTAGGTGAAATTACGCTTTCAATATTTTCACCGACAAAATATTTGCTCATATCCATATCCGTACCATCAAAGCCACCGACGTCAACACAAGTAGAAGTTACTGTGTTTTCAATAGATGCGCCACTAACGTTAACCGAATACTTAAACTTGTAAATACCGCTCTTTTCCCCGTTGAAAACGTTGCCAGCACTTAGTGAAACAGGCTGGTTATCGGGGTCGGTAACCGTTATCGTTGCCAAGTTTTCGGTAGGAGTACCACCTACGAACGAATATGCATAAGCAGAATCAATCACGTAGTCCTTACCGGCAAACATATACTCGCTAATCACAGGAACGTTTTTCCAAACGAGTTGTTCGTTAGCGTTAACGGTTAAAGAATAAGAACTTTCAGAAGTTTCATTATAATCTGAATAGTTGTAAATAACGTCGTATTCCCCACTGTAAAGAGGCGTAAATTTACCGTCAATTACGGGATATTCAACGTTTGCGCCGTTTAATACGGCAATAACTGTATAATCAACAGTGCCAACGTTATTTAAAAATTCAGGAACGTTAACAGAGATACTTTCACCAGTTTTATAAACGGTGGCATCACTGCCGACGTTAGCCGTTAAATCTTCCTTTTCTCTACACTCAAAGTCGTAAAGATAAGTAGTAACGTTGTTCCATCTGTCAATAGCCTTGTATTCAACGGTGTAAACGCCGTAACCAGTTGGCGTAATAGTACCGTTGTTTACGTTAATTAGTGAACGTGTTACAGAATCATAATACATCCAAACTCTAACGCTTACGTATAGTTCTTTGCTGTAAAGGTCTTCAGCAGTAGCGCTAAAAATCTTATACGGTTTATTAATAACAGCGTCAGGAATGTTGTTTTCATCAAATTCGCCGAAGTTAACCGTAATTTCGGGCGCAAATTTAGCGCCCGAATACGTTTCTTCAGAAGATGATGCAAGTGAAACCGTAACACCAATTAAGCAACAGGAAAACAAAGCAACTAAAAGCCAAGTAATCCATTTGTTAAATTTTGACGTTTTCATTTTAATCTCCTTGTAATAATCTAGTAAAAAATATTAGAAATTCCATTTAGTTAAGAAATCTTCAATAGAGCCAACACTTCCTCTGAGAGTAAGCCCGTGACTTCTAATGTCCTCAGTAAGCATATTCTTATAGTAAGCATACTGCTCAGAGGTTAAGATATAACCAGTGTTTGCAAGACCACAAAGCAGATAAACTACGGTAATTCTTTCCAAAGTAATACGCTTATATATGGTTTCATATAGCGCTGGGTCAGACGTTTTTAACGAAGAAATATCTTCAATAGCGTCTTCAATGTACCCAAGCCAAGTCTTCATAAGGTTAAGAACCTTAGATACATTCGCCGGCTGTTCGCTCCAGTATCTCCATACCCTATTAAGTTTTTCATAGATGTAATACGTGCCTTGATGTACGCCGTCACCCATGGTGGTAAACTCAAAATTAGAAGTATCACCATCACGTAAAACGTTCATACGATCAATATAAGCGTCGTAGTACTTACGCATTGACTCGGACGCAAGACCGAAATAGTTATCAAAGAATCTATCGGTTGCAGCGTCAACGTCAGCGTAAAAATCCTTAACTAGAACAGATTGCAAATAGGTAGTTAAAACTTTCCATCCGGGAGAAGTTGGGTTGACACTGTCCCCCTCGGAGTTAAGATATCTAACGTTAGTATCATCTAAGCTTAAGAATTGATAGAATTCTTGCATATAAGTTATACAATCATACGGCGATAAGTAATCGTAGAAGTCAACCTCGTAAACGTAAACGCTTATTTCGTCGCTGATTGCTCTCCAACCGTTGAGCGCATCACGAGTATACGTATTTACGGGGTCGTAAATACTGCGCTTATTGTCCATGTGTGCGGGCGCAAAGAAGGGAGATACGTGATCGTTACAAACCAAACCGTCAATAGGCTCGTAGTTATATAAGTTATTCCCCCTATCGTCGGTGCCGATACAGGTGCTTTTAACGGGCGCAAGAAGGTCTTGTTCGTACGCTAAGAACTGAATTTCAAAATCGCCAGCATAAGGCAATCCCTCTTCAGTTTGCATCCACGCCTCCATCATATCCGCAAGGTCGTTACAGAAGATGAGCGCGGCAGCGTTGTCCGTGCCGTATTTTGCTTTTGACGCAGTACAAGTTTCGCAATCGCAACGGTAAGCATTATCTTCGTTACCGATAATAAATATCCTACCGCCACTTCTAACTAAACCATACTGATGATTAATCATAACCGATAAGAACTGCTCTTTCATCAATTGAAGTTCTTCTTCGTCACCGTGTGCGGTAAAGCAAACTTGTTCTATGCCTTGATAATTTTCCCACTTGGTATTACCAGCGTCATAGAACCACTTGGGGTGATAATTATCAGGGTCATCAGGGTTGTTAAACGTTGAGGGCGGTGCGTAAAACCAAAGAGTTTGGTGCGCACTTGCAGATACGCCGAAAATGTTTTCACCTCTTGGCATATACCCCATTTGCCTAAACGTCTCTGCGTCTGAAGTAATAAATTTAGATTTAGTAAATCTGTAAGCAGTGTCCGGAACGCATACTTTATTAATTTCAGTAAGTTCGTAATCACTGTCGTAGTGAGTAATAGAGTAACAATCGGTTGTAAATACTTCAACGCCAAGTTCAGCGTGCAAATAGTCCATAACTGCAGTAGAAATAGTCTCTCTGCTATTAGAAAGAATGAAAATACTGCCGTTAACCGTTCTGATAATATATCCGCCGACGCCTAAATCGTAGCCCTCTGTAGATATACCAAGCGATTTAGCAATGCTGGTATCCCCTACGCTGATAATTCTAGATTTAGCAGTGTAATTAACGGTGTTATCAGTTACGACAGAGAGGGTTACGCCTGTCGATTCGTAAAAAAACTTTTAAGGTCGTTTGCAGCGTTAACGTATTGATAGGTTGCGCCGTTAGCGATTACGATAGAGTAATCGCTAACTTCGCCAACAGTTTCAGGAGTTGTAGGAACTTCAATGTCTATTCCATCTACTTCTGCAATAGCATTCAAAACAAAACTACTTAAACCAGTAATTTGTCCGCCAAGATAAGCGGTTTCAAGTTCATTAGCATTTGCACACTTAACGTATTTTCCGGTAAAGTGGTCTACCCAACCATTAGAATGAACATTAGCAGGGCAATAATCCCAACCAATTGGGTTTCCGCCTAGTAAAACGGTGTTTTGTAAGTTCATAGTTATTAAAGCGCCATTTCTCACTTTTCCAGCTATAGTTGCACGGTTCTCTTTGTTGTGCAAGAAGGAGTTGGATATAGTTACATCTTCGACTTTTGTCATAATGTCACCAAACAAGGGAGATGAACCGCCCCATGCATCAGTTGCCAAAGAAGAACTCTTTAACGTTAAAATAACGTTATCAATAACGGTTGCGCCTCCAGCTTGGTCTGCAAGTGCACCAACATGATCACCACTAGCAGTTGACTCTGTCATAGTATCAATGATAGCAATATTTTTCAAAGTGCCAGCGAAAGTATTAAATAATCCCGTGCTAGTTTTTAGGTTTGAAATGGTATGACCGTTACCGTCAATAATACCATTAAAATTTTTAGTAGAAGCCCAAACGCCGCCATTATCGGTGTATGCGGTTGACATATCAATATCTTCAGTCAAAACGAAAGTTCCGCTTGTTGCAGTGAGCAAGGTTGAAACGTTAGAACTGTTTATAAGTGTAATGTTACAAACTTCTGCAATAGTATTTAAAACAAAATTGCTTAAACCGTTAATTTGTCCGTCAAGATATGCGGTCGCAAGTTCATTAGCATTTGCACACTTAACGTATGTTCCAGTAAAGTGGTCTACCCAACCATTAGAATGAAGACCAGAGGGGCAATAATCCCAACCAATCGGGTTTCCGCCTAATAAAACGGTGTTTTGTAAGTTTAAAGTTATTACAGCACTATTTCTCACTTTTCCAGCTATAGTTGCACGGTTCGCCTTGTTGTGCAAGAAGGAGTTAGATATAGTTACTCCTTCGACTTTTACATTAAAGTCACCAAACAAGGGAGATGAACCGCCGTATGCAGTATCTGCTACTTTCGAACTCTTTAACGTTGAAATAACGTTATCAATAACGGTTGCGCCCATAGCTTGGTCTGCAAGTGCACCAACATGATCAGCAGCAGCAGTTGACTCTGTCATTGTGTCAATGATAGCAATATTTTTCAATGTGCCAATGAAAGTTTTGAATAAACCTGTGCTGGTTTTGAGGTTAGAAATGGTATGGCCAGCGCCGTCAATAGTACCACTAAAGTTTTGATTAGAAGTCCAAACGCCGTCGTATGCGGTTGCCATATTAATATCTTCACCAAGGATGTAATAACCAGTGGTTGCGTTTAAGAGGTCTGCAACGTTTTCAGAGGTTATAACCTTAGTAAAATACTGAGAAAGACCCTCATAACCCTCTACCTTATTTGCATAAGCGGCTGCTGCAACTTCACGCATGGTACGGGTGTTACCTGCATTCTGATATGCTTTGTAATAGGTGGTTGCGCCGGATTTGGTTACTGCTGCGTAAGTATCGATAGCAAACTTTGTGGTATAAGCCGTATCAAGTGCTGATGCGTTGTCTTTATTTGCAGTTTGATACTCGTTAAAGTTAAGGTAAGTATTAAGCTCGAAAGAAGTTGAATCGGTAAAGTCGGGTTGCTGAGCAAATCTTACTTTATAAGCAGTACCGCCGACTTTCTTTGCAACTGCAAAGAATTCAATGGTAGAGCCTTCGCTTACGATTGAGTTATAATAATCTTCAGTAACGATCGTTTGGAATTTAATGCCTGCAGTTTCGATTCTAACGCTTGCGCCGTTAGTTACTGAAAAGCCTGCGTCTTTTGTTGCAACGGTTACTTCTGCCGGTTCAACAAAGGTGTCAGGGGTATCTGCTTTTGCACAAGCAATGTTTATGCATGTGAATGCACAGATGATTGCAATGATTGCAGAAGTTAAGGTAAGAATTAGATTTTTTCTAACTGATGCTCTCATAATTCCACCTCCATTAACCTAACAAATCAGAGACGTTGAAATCTGCGCCTTCTGAATCTGTCAATACGTCCGATATAGCGAGATTTGCTATTTCTAAAATCGGACTAATGTAAGTTTGTTTTTTCATCTCTTTTCTCCTTTTTCTAGTGATTTTAAGCGGATTCACTAACCGTTTTTTGTGTTTAAATTAGTTTTAAGTTATCAGAGATGCCCATCATTGTTGATTTTTTTGTATTATTCTTTAACGCCACCCATTGATACGTTGCCCAAAATCTTATTCCTAAGTGCAATAAACAGTATAAGAATAGGTATTGCAAGGAACATACAGCTTGCGATTTTCATAGGAGGACTTGAAAGTCCGCCGGTAGTTGAAATACTCATTTTGAATACTCCGTATGCAAGCGTTGGATGTGTTGGCATAAACAATAACGCCGTGTTGTAGTCGTTCCATAGTTCTATGAACTTGATAAGCGTTATCGTATAGCAAGTGGGCATTACGAGTGGGAGCATAATACTAAAGAATATGCGATACTCGTTTGCGCCGTCAATAGTCGCAGCCTCGTAATATTCGTTGGATACACCAAGGAATGCCGCATGGAATACCAAGAAATACATTCCTAGGAAGTTAAACTTTGTAATAAAGTTTCCTATCCAAGTATCATATAAGTGAAGTTGATTTAATAGTAATAAGACTGCTGGGGTCGACCCGATAATCGGTATAACCATCGTTACAAGTACGAACGTGTATACAAACGCACTAAACCAGTATTTATACTTTGCAACAAGGTACGATGATATTGCGTACGCTGCGGTGGTTATAACGGCACTTACGCCTGCGTAGAACACAGTGTTAAACAACTGTGTAAGTATACCCATTCTTACGATATTGCCACCTTTATCTTTTAGGCTTACAAAAAAGTTGTTGTAAACTTCAACAAAGTTGCCCCAAGACCATTCCCAAGGCATACCTTTGGGTAAACCAAGTTTGTTGACCTTAAAATCCTGTCTTGTTTTTAGCGAGGTGGATATGCCCCATAAAAATAGCGCTATCATTGAAACGGCATACACGATTAGCACGACGAGTAGTATCCAGTTCATTACCCCAAGTTTTTTCTTTACACCTGTATTTTTATTTGCCATAATTCTTGCCTCCTTAGGTTGTCTTAGGTCCAAATTTGTTAAGCAAGTATCTAGCAACTAACGTTATAGGTACAGCCACACAAGTTAACAGCATACCCATTGCAGACAAGAACGGATAAGACGTTGTACCAGTTTGTAACCCTACTACTTCAGGCTCTAGTATGCCGACGTACAAATAATAACCAAACGTATAAAGTTTCTTGCTCGCATGAGGGCCAAAGAAGGTATATAGCGACATTTGGTTTGTAAATATACCAACAACGCTAACTACCATAAAGGTTACGAACGTTGGCCAAATGCTAGGAACAACTATATGCCACATTTCTTTTAGTGGGGTTATTCCCTCTAATTCTGCCGATTCTATTATAGACGGCGAAATTGATGACATTGCGCTCGTATACATTAATACGTTAGTTCCGAAACTTACCCAAATCGTATAGAATATGATAGTCGTTCGTTCGGTTGCGGGATTATCAAGTAAGCCTGTTGCGTTGGGGTTATTCGTTAAAAACGTTATAATTTCCATCGTTCCATAGTCTACGAAGAATTTATACATTACGACGAATACGACGCCGGATATAATGTGTGGTAAGTATAATATTATCTTAAACACACCGTAAAGTGGATGTTCTTTATAAATGTAATAAGAAAAGAACACTGATAACATTGCGCCAAACACAAACGTCCAGAGATATAATTCTAATGAGTTTACTATCGAATACGATAAGAAATCTTTTGATTTGAACGCCTCAAATACCGCTTTGAAGTTATCAAAACCGACAAACGAAAACTTGTTGTTTACATTATCGTATTCTTGAAACGCCATTGCGAACGATTGAAAGCTAACGTAAATATAAAAGACTACTACTACGGCAATAGGCAGAGCGAACATACTGACGTAAAATATCAGTCTGTTTCGCTTCTGCGTATGCGTACTTTCTTTCGTCTTAACTTTTTGTGTAGAATTTTCTTGCATTTTAATTTCCTTTAGTTAAGAGTTTTTTTATCTATTAGTGTTTTGTTTTAATTATCCTTTCATGTTGGTCCAAACGTCTTTATCCATTGCCATACCTTTAAAGTATAGTACGGCATCAGCCTGCGTTGTGCCCTTTAAATAGTGGAAAGCATCACACATAAGCGTATCTGAACCAGACGCCCAGAATTCTGTCGATCCAAAATTAAGAACAGCGCCGTTTTGTAAGAATACCGGGTTTGTAGAAGAGCCGAATATGTACGTACCACCTGCAACTGCGGCATCTCTAATATCAAGTACTGACTTAGCAAAAGTGTTCAACGAGCCTTTAATTGAAGAATAATCGTAGTTTACACCTCTGTAAACACCACTAGTATCCTTGGTGAATTCAAGAAGTTCACTGTCTTTATATATGAAAGATACGAATTCTTCCATTATTTTTATATGATTATCTTTAATCTTGCCGTTTACTAGCATTTTACCGGTTGAACCAGAAATTACTACAGGCGATTTGCCGTTACCTTCGGTTACAGTACCAGAATACTGAACGGGCATAGGCATAAGTTTAGGATTCTTTGAAGTGTAAGTAGTCGGATAATCGTATTCAAGTCTTTCCATTTGTCCGTCGTCATACGCCTCGTTATACCACCAAGAACCGTCGATAATCATACCGATATGGTCGGTACCGTCAAGACCTGAGTTGAGGAAACACTCCATTGCATCAAGGTGAGAGAATGAACCAAAATTACTGTCCCTGTAGAAATTATCGGGGTTTGAATATAATTTTTGTGCCATTTCAACTGCGTAATAAATTCCGGCAGCCTGTCTTAACTTATAAGTATTTTCTTCAGTTATTACAACGTTCTCGATAATAGGTCTATCATTACTATCAAAACCTGTTACGATTTCGATAGCATTACCCCTACTATTGAAGTTTGCAAACGCATAAACCGCATCAGCACCGCCAAGGTTTTGAAAAATACTTCTTGGTAGTTGGTTAGTATAGTGATTACTTGCACCCGTCCAAGTGAACGGCTCTACGTTGTTCTTGGTCATCTTATCCATAAGTTTATAGAACTCATGAATTGACGAGGGCAAACCGTCGTCGTAAGTGTTGTAAACACCATCAGGTCCGCAAGATTTTTTAGCCGTTTTATTAACGACAAATCTTCTTGTGCCCGGCCAAGTGGTGTCTGCTACGTCAATGGTGTCAGCAAAGTATAAGTTCTTTGACTCGAAAACACCGGCATCATAACAAGGACCATTGTAAAGTTCCCAGTTAGGAAGCGCGTAAATACCACCGTTGACCGTGAAGAGTGCGAGTGTATCTTCACTTAATTTGCTTGCAATAGTTTTATTGTTATCGGCGGGGTTTTCCCTATCAATAATATACTTAATGTCTTTTAAATAAGGCACGAAGTCGTAATAGTTGCCGCCGTTAACGAAAATTATTTCGTCCGTGTTATTCGTCGGAAGTGAAGTAGTGAGCGAAAGTCCGTCGTATGATTTTTGATAGTCTATGATAACCTGAGCGCCTTTTTTGCCCGAGCCGGGTTCAAACTCAAAATTAGCGTATTCAGTTTCAAACCTAAGAACCATGTTGTCTAGCCACGCTCTACCAACACCGCCTTCATATAAGCCGATATAAAGTTGAGTTCTAGATGAGTCAACTTTTACTTCGGTGGTGTTACAACCACCGAAGAATGCTGCTGACGTTACACATACCGTTGCGGCAAGTAACGTTGATAAAAATCTTTTAATTTTCATTTATGTCTCTCCTTTGTGAGTATTATTATGCTAAGTTTTGAATAGATCTAACTAAGAATGCTGAAAGTCCGGTTACTTGGCTTGCACCCAATGCAACCTTAAGCGCTGCTATATCGGTATATGCCGTATATCCAGTAGTAGGAATTGCCACGTTAGCAGTGTTGACAACTGTTCCATTCGCACCAGCAAAATAGCAGTTACTAAACGTTAAGCCGTACGTGTCGTTAAACGTGTGTGCAACCAAGCCGTAAGATGCACCGTCTGTTCCGTTAATGCAAATAACAGTGTTCGTAATATTCATAGTTGTTCCACCACTACCAAGTCTTGGTGAACGACCAAGTATTCCACCGCCACCCCATGAAGGTGCTGTTGAATGAGAAATAAATACGCTGTCAATATTAATAGTTAAGTTACCTACTGCAACGGTTTTAGCAAGTGTTCCAACTTGACCAGTTACTTGTGCGTCAACAAACGCAAGGTTTTTAATTTCAACAAGACCTGCGCCAGAACCGAGTTGGTTAAATAAACCAGTTGAAGTCTTGAAATTAGAAATGGTGTGATTTAAACCGTTAATAGAACCGTTAAAACTAGAAGTTGACGCCCAAACGCCACCGTTATCGGTGTATGCGGTTGCCATATCGATATCTTCAGTAATAATAAACGTGCCACTCGTTGCGTTTAAAAGGTCTGTAACGTTTTCAGCAGTTATTAAGGTGATGTCTTCTGAACCTGCAATGTTCAAATCTTCTTCAAGCACGCTGTCAATCCAATCAGAAAGAAGAATTTCACCACCAAGATAAGCAGCGAAACCTGCACCGAGACTAGTATAAAGTTTATACTGTTCTCTTACGGCAGCAGGTAAATAGAGAGCCTCTTGATCTTGACGCGATAAGTTGGTATTCAAACCGTACATAAATTCAGTACATCCGATAAGGTATGCATTTTCAAGCGACATTGCAACTGAACCAAATTTACCAAAGAAACAAGAGTCATTAAATTCAGCAGTCTTATCAACCATAATTGTGTCTTTAATGGTTACAGTGCTACCTGGGTTAATATTGTTGAACATACCAACGTACCAGTTAGCATCACTAGTTTTGAGTGATACGTAAACGTTTTCAACAAGAGCATTTGCAACACCCGTTCTCATATAACCATTTGAAATAATACCACAGTTTGTAGTTGCGTGTACGTCTACAAGCGCAAGGTTCTTGATTGTTCCGTTGAACAAATTGAAAATACCGCTTGAGGTCTTAAAGTTCTTAATTATGTGTTCGTCACCTTCGATAGTTCCTCTAAAGGTTGTTGCGTTAGTATTTGTCCAAACACCACCGTTATCGGTGTAGTCAGCCATATCAATATCAGCGACTACCTTAAAGAAACCATTAGTTGCAGTGAGAAGAACTTTAAAGTCGTCTACGCTTGCTATAACTGCGTCATAGATAACTGCGTTAAAGGTATAAGCGAAATTACGGGTTACGATAGTGATGGTTGCATCACCAGAAGTATAATCAGCAAAGCTGAAACCATCTTGGTCGGGTAAAATTTCTACGTTTTCTGCATCTACAGAATTTAAGATAATTTTGGTTGCCTCTTCATCTGAACCAACGAGAGCATTAAGGTCGGGAACGTACTTAGTAGTTTTACCAACTTCAACCAAACCATCTTCAACGTCAATACTTACGGGTGAAACTGTTATAACGAGTTCTGCTCTAACAGAAGTTCCACCAGCAGGCGTATAAGTTGCAACGAGGGTTGCCTCACCAACGTTCAATGCGGTAACAAGACCGTCTGCATTAACGCTAATAACGTCAGTTGCACCTTCAACACTCCAAGCAATTGTACCAGCCTCAGGAGTAATAACTTCATTTCTAACAGTTACTTCCGTCGTGCAAGTGATGGTGTTATCATAAGTCTCGTCATCATATTCAGCAATCGGGAAAAGTTCAACGTTAGTTTGTTGAATTACTATTGCCGCATCAACTACAACATTAACGGTGAATTGCTTACTTAATGATGCCCCGTCGATAGTGCACGATGCGGTAATCGTTGCTTGACCGATTGCACTTGCAGTGATAACACCTGCGTCGCTTATTGCAACGTTAGTTGCTTCGGTAGCGTAAGTAACCGTTGCACCAGCGATAGGCGCATTATTATAGGTAACGGTTGAAACAACTGTCTTACTATCAGATAAATACATATTTAATGAAGTAAGTTCCGCACTAGCACCCTGCTCAACAACTTTAAGTCCAAACTTTTCAGTATCAGGAGCATTGACGGTAATTGCACAAGTTGCACTTACGTCCCCATCAGTTACAGTGATAGTAGCACTACCCTCACCAACAGCCAAAACCGAGCCGTTAGAAACGGTAGCAACAGATGTGTTTGACGACGACCAAGAAAGAGTTTCTTCACCATCGTACGTTGCAACTAATAAAGTGCTTGAATACTTTTCAATAGTTGCCGAAGTCTTGTTTAACGATAAGTTTGCTGGCGTGCCTGCACACGCAGTAAACAAACCTACGCTAAGCAATAGGGTTAATGAAAGTAACACAACAAAAAATTTTTTCATATTTTCTCTCCTTTTTTTATTTTGTCGTATTATGTTAAGCGCACTTTAGTGCACACTTACCATTTAATTATATATTAATGTATATAACTGTCAATCTATTTGATATTTCTCTAATCCTTTTGATAAGAGACACCAAAAATTTCGCCAACATTAATATTTATATTTTTTTAACTCTTTATTATTTTTTGCAAATTTTACTCAAATAACGTTAAATTTGAACAAAAAACACAAAACAATTAGTATTTTACTGACGATTTTTAAGTGAATAAGCAAGAAATTATAACTGTCGCCCAATTATTCGCATTAATTTTACATTAAAATCGGGTATAGTGTCAATATTATTTTTTGATTTCTTTTATGATTTTTTGACTAATTTTACCCCCTAAAATCGCTTAAATCGCTAGTGTTTTACTAGTTGTTTTAAATATTTTTCTCACACTATATATTTATCACATCATAACTAGTCTTCCTTTTTAGTTTCATTGCCCCAAAATTTTGTTATATTCGTCTAATTTTTTGCTGTTTATCACATTATTAAATTATAGGAAAAATTATAATCACTATATTACACAAGTTTTAACCACATTAATCCTTATTCCATAACAACAAGTTAATGACAGTAATGATTGCAACCGTTTACTTTTTATCAATAGACCTCACAAATATATTAAGCGAAAAATATTACAATTTAAATATTAAAAGGGACTTGTTTTTTCAAGTCCCTTTTCTTGCTATCTTAATAATGCTGCCGCACCTATAATTCCCGCATCATTTCCTAGCGTTGCTGTCATTATCTCTGTGCGAGGCGCTCGCTTGTATCCATAATCAAATTTTTCACAGTAATCCTTAATTTTGTCAGTTAAATACTTGCCTTGTCCGCTTATTCCTCCGCCGATAATTAATGCTTCCGGTCTAAAAATATTAAACATATTTAATGCACTTTCGCCTAAATAACTTATAAATTTATCAACAACTTTAATTGCCGTTTCATCGCCAAGTTTACTACACTCGAACGCCGTTTTTCCGTTAACGTTATTTAGATCGTTATCACAATACTCCCACATTTTGCTATCTCCATCTTCTTCCATAGCATTTTTTGTTTGTGTGATAAGCGCCGTTGCCGATGCATAACATTCGATACAACCTTTTCTTCCACAAGTACATTGCTCGCCATCCATAAAAAGTGTTATATGCCCAAGTTCTGCTCCCCTTGACCATCCGCCTTCTATCAATTTTTTATCTATAATTATTCCGCCTCCTACTCCCGTTCCAATAGTAAGCATTATCGAATTTTGATATTGTTTTGCACATCCGTATATCGCTTCGCCTAGCGCAGCAACGTTTGCATCATTAGAAATCATTATTTCGGTTTTTATTTGTTTTCGAATTATTTCTTTAATCGGAACTTTATCCCACCCCAAATTAGGAAGATATTCTATAATTCCATTTTTACTATCAACAGCACCCGGGCAACCTATCCCTATCCCTCTTATTTCATCTAGAGATACTTTTTCTTCTTCCAAAATGTTATTTACAACTTCAACCATATCTTTAATGGCTTGATTATAATCTTTTTCAGTTTTAATTTGTATTTTTTTTATTATTACACCCTCGTCATCAACTAGTCCTATCTTTATGCTCATTCCACCTATATCAACGCCTATTGAATACATAATTATATTCTCCTGAAACTTTTTTATCTTAATCACATATATTATAACATCTTATAATATTGTGCGCAACTATTAAAACATAAATTATACGTATTAAATGTTTAGGTTTTATATTATTTATAACTGCTAAATATACATATTTCGTTGCCATAAAAAAAATTTTAAAAAAAATTAAAAAACCACTTAAATTTACTTGCATTTTATTTTTAAATTTGTTATATTATATCAGCAATAGCGAGCAACACGGAAGCATAGCTCAGCTGGGAGAGCATCTGCCTTACAAGCAGAGGGTCATAGGTTCGAGCCCTATTGTTTCCACCATTTGCTCACTATTGCACTTTATGTGCGGGAATGGCTCAGTGGTAGAGCGTCGCCTTGCCAAGGCGAATGTCGCGAGTTCGAATCTCGTTTCCCGCTCCATTTTTTTTATTATGGGGTTTTCCCCGTCGATAAGGCGCCATCGCCAAGTGGTAAGGCCCGGGTCTGCAAAACCCTTACCCCCAGTTCGAATCTGGGTGGCGCCTCCATTACAAAGCGAGGTGGCTCATCCCACCTCGTTTTAAAAATTAAATATCTGCGCCGCTGTGGTGGAATAGGCAGACGCAAGGGACTTAAAATCCCTCGGAGTAACATCCGTGCCGGTTCAAGTCCGGCCAGCGGCACCACGAAAATCGTTAGGAATTTCCTAGCGATTTTCTTTTCACCACTAGTTTTTTATAAAGGCTTTTTGAGTTATAAATTTTTTTGGGAAATAGCCAAATTTGGCTAAAACCACTCGTTTTTACGTGTTTTTGGGGTTAAAAACGCCCGTTTTTTCCCTAAAAAATGCCATTTGGGAAACAATTGGGGGAAAAACTCGTTGGTTCCCAAATACATTTTTCGTTAGGAATTTCCTAATGATTTAGGCATTTTTATAGCTCATATCTTACTTTAGAAGCCTCTCTAAATAGATATTCGTCTGAATAAGTCGTATAACCCCTATCAACTCTACTCGTTTTAACGTCGTTATCAAATTCGTGTCCAGACCATATCATAACCACTTCCGGATTAACTCCGCACTCTTTGGCTCTCGTTATAAAGGTATAACGAAATTCGTGAACGTGCCTATCTGGAAAAATTCTCTTCAATAAATCACGGACGCTATAAGGACTTACCGTTCTTGCCTTTTCAAAGTCAATTAAATCAATAACTTTTTTAAGCATAGGCGTAAACGGAATTTTTCTTACAACTTCATCGTGACCACGACGAGTTTTTTCAGTAATGCAAGTTAGATAATTGCTGTAAACTTTTATTGACGGAAGTTCTCCAACTCTCATACCCGTATAAATTAAAGTTAACACGGCAGATACACCGGCAAGGTAAGGGTTCTTTTTACAATACTCTATGATTTGATGCTCTTCATCTTTTGTAAACGCCCTACCCTTTTTAACTTTATAGTGTGAAAGCACTACTTTTTCTACTGGGTTTCGTAAGTCGTAGTCATCGGCAATCATAACGAACATATTTGACATAAGTTGTTTTATCTTATGCGCCGTTCGGTTTTTGCCTTGGTCAACTAGTCCGAACAAAAAGTCTTGAATTTCTTTTCTCGTAATTTCGTTTAAGAACATTTTTCCAAATCGTGGAAGAATATGTGCAAACACGAGATTCTCATACGAATTGTAGGTTGATTCTTTTACCGTTTGTTTCTTTATTTTAAGCCACTCTTCAACAAACTCTCTAAATTTTGGATATTTAGTCGATTGTTTTTCTGTTAGTGCACGGTAAAACTTCTCTATGAATTTTCTCTTCATTTGCTCGAAGTCTTTACACATGACTTCAACGTTTAACCCGTCACGGCGATATCTGGCTTGATAATATTTCCCGCGAACAAAACGGTATGTAATAACTTTTTCATCAAAAACAAATAATCTTTGAATAATTTCTGGCATAGATTCTATCTCCTTTTTTGTAAATTTGATAAATCCTTGCCCTTCTTCTTTTTTCTTTTCTTCTTCCCTAAAAGAAGATATTTTTTTAAGCCGTTCTAAAGTAATGCTTTCCGACGCTGCTTTTAAAACGATTTGCATTGCATCATCTCGCTCTTTTTCGTTCGGAATTTGCTCCAACGCCTTTAGAACTTTGTTTAATTCTCTATCTGTCACCTCCTCATAAAATAAGACGAATGGGTATTCGCCCTGTATTCCCTCCTTTTCCACAAGTGGCTTTTTTAGCGTTCCTTGCTTCATCGTCGGAAATGTCCGCACTACGGTTAGGGTTACTTATATTATACCCTAAAAAGCCTGTTAAAGTCAATTTGTTTCCCAAATCGTTGTCTAATATAAACATAATAAATCTCCGTTATTTTTAATTTTTTTATTGAATTTATATTAAAATCAGTATCACAGAAAATGCCGCCTTGCTTTCGCTCGGCGGCATCAATTCATGCATGTAAAAAGCACCTTTACTTTTCTTAAACTTATAGTATTATTAAATTAAAGAAGATTAAGACTGCCCCAAAATGCGCTTATATAAAACTGATTTTATTCTTTTCTCATATTTTTTCCCATACCAACATCATTACATCGTTTTACAGCCTAATTAAAGGCTTATAATACAATTAAAATATCAGTATCATATATTATTATTTTTTTATTAACCCTCACTTCTTATCACTCCTTTTCATGTCTCTCTAAAACAAGAATACACTCTTAAGAATTTCTTCAAAAACGTGTATGAGCATGTTGTGTTTCATGCCGCCTCACATTCGTTCGGCGGCAACTCATTATAGCCACTTTCAAATTGGAGTACAATTCAATTTTCGGTAAGCTTTTACTCTCTTCACCGATTTTTGAAAAATTTGAAATCAAAATCGCCAGGGAATATATGGGTTTTTGACACTTAACCAAATACCACCAAAAATTTTTTCAAAAAACACCAATTTGGGGGTATCGCTCTTGCCGATTTTTTAGCACCAAAAAACTCGTTGAAATTGATGAATTTCGTATAGCTTTTACTCTCTTTACCGATTTTTGAAGAAATTGAAGTCAAAATCATTAGTAAATATAAGGGATTTTTGCTCTTCACATGATATCCCAACTTTTTTTGCGAAAATTTTCAATTTTGGGATATCGCTTTTGCCGATTTTTTAGCACCAAAAAATCGTTAGAATTGATGAATTTCGAATAGGTTTTACTCTCTTCGCCGATTTTTGAGGAAACTTACATCAAAATCGTCAGGAAATATAAGGGGTTTTGTTGTTTAAACAAATACCCCCAAAAGTTTTTGCAAAAAACACCAATTTGGGGGTATCGCTTTTAGTTATTTTTACGACTCAAAATCCCAATTTTTTTCATCACCTCACTTCATTTTTTCATCCTCCATTTCATTAAATACATATTTCTTCTGAAAGTCTTTATAACTTTCTCTTGGGACAATGTAGATTTCAGTTGCAGTTTCATCACCGACAAAGTTACCCGAAGTTACATTATAATTTCCTGGAAGATTTACAAAAAACAATTTCCAAAACATCGACAAGTCCATAGGATTGGCATAATATTTTTCATTAATATTTTTTTCATAAATGTATTTAATAAACACCCTATTATCTTCCCAAGGAAACTCTGTATCATTACCTAAGAACTCGCTAAAATATTCACATAAAACATTACTAAATTTACTAAAATCTACAATTGAATTCCTAAGAATAAAAGGAATTTCAATTTTTACGTAACCTTCTTCCGTGCAACTGATTTCAGGAATTGGCATTAAATCACTCGGATCCGTTTCTTGTTGGACTGGCTTGTTAAGTTCGTCTAAAAATGATTTAATTTCATTTGTTAAATACTTAATTTCTTTTTTATAAAGATTTTTACTTTCTTGCTCACAATAATTCATATTGTCTTTAATCCTAGATATTTTAATAAGCTTTTCATAAATTTTATTGATTATTAAATTTGTCATTTTTATTCTCCTTATTTTAAAATTAAAAAAGCCCTGATTAAAAATTTTCAGAGCTTTTATAGTTTGCCTTTCGGCTATTCAGTTGTAAAATTTTGCACTATGGACCGTGCGCATATAAATATATAATGTTATGCATAAATCCACCTCCTTTTGATTTTTTTGCAATAAAAAACGCCTCCGAGATTTTTTCTCGAAAGCGTTATAAATTTTATTAAATTTTTTCACGATACTATTATAACATAAGTGAGACTGACATTGCAATGACATGAGTATGCCAATTTTATGACATCCCAAATCGCCAGCATTTATAAGGGATTTTAGCACATAAAAACATCTAAAAAAATCAAAAATTAGAAATTTTCTACTAAAAAATTAATATATTTTTTATTTTTATATATTATAATATACATGTTGCAAGATGCTTTTATATAAAATCCTCCATTAAAGTTTTTAGTCCACTTTCTACAAGAGTATACTTATACCATAAGGTCAAAGTAAGCTCTTATTTTTTTACAAATAAACACACTATCATCTACTTTTTTATTTTTATATAAAATAAAAAAGACTTCATATATTCATTCTCAAAAGCAAAATTTTTAACTAATTAAATTTTTTCACAATATTATTATAACACAGGTCATACTCCCAATGCAATTCCATTTTACTTTCATCTTTCTCCCAATTTACTCCCGAAATACTCCCATGCCAAAATCATTAGTATTTATAAAGGGTTTTTAATGTTTTTTTACAAATACTTTGCACCGTTTTTTATGTATTTAAAGCATTTTTCTTATGAAAACAAATAAATTTTTAATCAAAATTGCATTTTAGAAAACAAAATTTCCAACACTCTCGTAGAGAATCGCACCGAAAATAATCCTAATAGCCAGCCCCCGCTTTTTAGAATTGTAAAAGCCATTTTTGGCAATTTTACTCCCATCGAGAATCGTGTTGTGGAAGTTTGAAATTACAATATTAATTATTAGATGTTTTTATAAATTTACATGGTTTTGTAATGTCCAAACAATCTTGAAACCATTGATATCTTATTTTTTCTTCCAAACCCAATTTATATGTCCCTGCATTAGAATAATTTATATCCATATGATATTTGGGATGCATTTCTCCACTTTCACGTTCTTCATCTTCATCATAACGAAGATACCCATATTCGTTTAATATAATAGTATTCATCGTACTCTTTACAACAATTATCTCACTTTCAGACAAATCATGCTCATCCAGAAAACTCATATAATCAATCAATTCTGATGGATTATTTTTAACTGTTGTTAATATTTCAATTAATACAACTAAACATTTATTATCCACCAACGAAGAAGAATCATATATTTCTAAACCTCCGTCTTCATTTTCTCTTAGAGAGAATGGAATTGTAAAAGAAAAAATTTTGTTGTCTTGCATAAAAAACATTCTATTCATTTTATTTATTACTATCTTAAAGTTTCCTTCTACTGTCTCACACGGCTTTTGCCAAGATATGTACATCAAAGAATGTAATAATATAAGCGCCACATCAAAAAAAGTCCTTATCGGCTTAGTAATAATCTCTTGCAACCTTTTATCTAATTTAAATTCATATTTTTTCATTACTGCACAATCCTAACAATGTTTTCAACCGCTTCACGAATAGCAGTAACATCATTTTCATCTTCCAACAAAACCTTCAATGCTTTATGAATTTTATTTCTTTCTAGTTCTGAAATGTTTAGTTCATCCATAATTTCGTTTGCTATCTCTCTTTGAGACTTATTAATATTCTTTTTAGAAATTATAGTTTGCCGTTTTTCTTCTTTTTGTCCCTCTGTGGGTTCAATAACCGTCAATTCGCCCTTGTCGTTGATATGATCCAAGTTCTTGATTATACAATTAATATTTTCATCGCTATTTTGATCAGATAATATAAAATATGAAGAAATAAATGACCTAGTTAAAATCATATAAATTGCATTACGATTTCTCAAACTTGTATTTAATTTGTTTTTTGACAAACAAATAACAAATGGGAACTCTAAACCTTTAACGTTATTTATATTACTAACAAAAAGAGAGCCCTCTCTCTTAGTTTTGCTAACATACCCAAAATTTATTTTCCAGTCGAACTCGTCATATATTAAAGAGGCCAACCTATCCATTAATTTGTAGTTAGCAGACTCGTTCTCTAAAAAAACAATTCCTATATCGTCGGGGGTTATTGTTGGGTAATTTTTTCTTAATTCTTTTATTATTGATACAATTTGGTTGTCATATTTATCGAAATCATCTTTAACTATTGTAACACTAGGTATTTTTGATATATCGATATCATCAAATCTATTCAAAGGTTTCCTTGAAAACGTAAATTTGTTACCTTCTCTTAAATAATCGTATCCACACATCTTCCATTCATCATCCGTAAGCCAGCTAATATAATCTTTAGGATCATTATGGTCTAAAATCCCCATCCCCATTGAATGCGCAAAAATCAACGTTTTAGGGTCTGTTCTATAACAACTATTCAATAAAAAATCTGGATTAGTTTCTATTTTAGATATATCAAAAATGTTCTGAAAAATATCACCGGCAATATAAACTTGATTATTTGTAACTAATTCACACAATTCAAAAAAACTTTGTGGGAAATCTTGACTTTCGTCTATAAGCATATAATCAAAACAAGGAATTAATTCCTCTTTTTCTTTCAACATTTCTATTGCTTTTTTACAGCAAAAATCAAAAGATGTTTCATATGAAAATGGATAAAAATTAATTGAGTAATGTGAACAAATATAGCTGTATATACCGCTATATTTTTGATTGTTAGAGCCCCAACTACTCATAACAAATAAAGTCTCATTCCACTTTATTTGTTCTTCAACTTTTAAGAAGTCAAAGAACGCAGGAATTCTGTCCCTAAGATTTTTAGCCAATATCCTATTAAAACACGTCAAGGCAATCCTACAGTTCTTGGTTTCATTATTTGTATAAAGTTCTTTCAGTTTTCGTAATAATAGTTCGGTCTTTCCCGTCCCAGCCAAACCTTGGATTTTAATAACTTTTTTAGCAAATTTCTTAAAGATAAAATCCGTTTGTTTAGCATCATATAAAACAATTCTTCTTTTAACAGCATCCAAAACATCGATAGGCACTTCTTTGCCGACTTTAGTAATATCATTTATACTTCCAGTTAAAAGAGATATTAATAATTGACTTAATCTAGCTTCATCTGGATTTGATAACACCATATCCTTTACGACTTGGCTAAAATTAGTTTTTGATGAGATATTAATAGTTTCAAAAATAAGTTTACGCCATTGACGATTTCTACCAATAACATCCTTATAATTGTATTTATCAGAAATATGTCCTAAATCTTCAATAAAATCATCATAATATTCATCAAACTCTGGGCCCTCTTTTCCCCAGTTCACTATTAAAATCTTATGCCTAGGGATTAAAATTGCAGCAGCCTCAGTGTAACTATAATCATAATTCGTTCCAAGAGGCTTTTGAATAATAAAAACTTGTTTCATTTGCTCTTCTGCATATGTTTGAAAAAACTGAATCATCGACTTAGTCTTTTTATCTTCGATGAGTTCGTTATAAAAATAAGAATTCATTATAAGTTCTCCTTAAAATTTTAATGTATTGATAATCTTACTATAATTTTTTCACCACAACCAAGGTTGCTTAAAACACTCTTCTGCATCTTCAGTTAATATGTTTGCTCTAAATTCCCTATGAGGGATTAAATAACTGTCATAAATTTTATTGTATGGAACAAACAACGGTTGCTCCCAACACCGTCCATTTACATCTTTTATACCTATAGAAACTATAGCATCAAACATACTTGCTATTATGCAATCTTTATGATAACAAATCTTTAGTGTGATTTTTTCACCAACTCTAATTTTATCATCACATGACTCCGAATAATTTAGGCATTTTGCCTCTAAAAACTTTTTCGCCACGTCACTATCAAACAAAACTTTCGTTCGTTTGTGATTACATATGGCATATGTAACAGTTATGTCTGTTTTTCCTACATTTTCCAACTCATATATCGCACAACACCATTCTTGCTTATTAAAGGCTTTTTCATCATAAATAGCATCTACTCGCCCATTAATTTTAATGTCTTTTATTGGTGTCATAAAAACATCTAAATCACATTGTTGCTTTACTCCATAACCCGGACGAGTAAGATATTCCTTATACTCTACAACCTTATATTCTGGACGATTATCAAAAATTTCTTTCCGTTCCTTTTGTAAACGCAAACTCTCTTCTCTATTTTCTTTTCTCTTAGCAACAATTAATGTAAAAATTCCACCTATTAAGCCACCAACAATAGCCGTTATTATTGGAATTATAATTTCTTCCATAGTACACCCCTACAAGATAATTCCTACTATAATACCTACAACTCCTATAACCGTACCAACGACAAATGAAACCCAACCAAAAACTCGACTTCTTTTTGCTTCTTTAAGATTATTTTGAGCCTCTTTCTTTGTATTCTCATACAACTCTTTAAGGAGCGAATAATTCTCTTTTAATTGAGCATTTTGTTCCTCGAGTAATTTTTTTTGCTCAATATTTGCTTCAGCACCTTGTACTATAATCCTATCACGCTGTGCGTTTTTTCGGGCAACCTCATCCATTATTCGTTGTGCATGCTCTATTTCTTTATTAATTTGTGCAACTTCAAACGCAGTTGTTGCATTTTGCAAACTTGCTTTTAAGCTATTTATATCATACTCCATAGTCTCTTTTCCTTACAGATTAAATCTATCTGATAAATATCACGTCATTATGATATTCTAAAAAATTTCTCATCTGCATATTGCTCTGCAATTTATAAACTTGTCCATTTTTAATTTGCAATTTATTTCTGTTTTCTTCTGAAACAAATCGAGAAATAATAAGTTTGCCTTCATTGACAAAAGTTATTAAACCACTATCAAAAAGTCTATCGTATGTAGCGCTAAGCAATAAACCATTGTTTACGCTTATTCTTTCTTCATTCGTACTAACCGCCCAAGGTTTTATATGACTTGCAACTAACGCTTTTGAAATATCTATACCACTTATAATGCACGAACCATATTTTGCGAGTAATTGTTCCCTGAATTTACCTTGCCCTATTCTTGCTTTGACTATGGATTCACGTTCTGTTGTGGAAATATTAACGTTCTCGCTTATCTTCTTTTCTTCGATTTTAACTGCAACCACATCAAAAACATTTGACTCAACGTAGCTCCTAAACCATTTTAAGGCATTACTATACATCTTGTTTCCAATTTCATTTTTTGTTATAAAATATTCATCGCAAAAAATCAAAGATATAGCAAGGTCTATCTCAAAAAGCTCCATATCTTTAAGAGGCTTAACTATAACTTTTCTTTCCATCATTTCACGAGAAATCGTATTTACAGCATGCGAATATTTATACACAGAACTATCACTTAATTTAGACGTTTCTTTCAACCACTTATCAAACATAATTAATCCTCTATAATAAAATGTAATAAACTCATAAATTCTTCATTAAATTGTTGAAAAATCAGATAATCCTTTCTTAAGTGCAACAATAAACAAAACTGCTTGATAATATAATTTCTTAATATCTTCAAAAGTGTCAGTGGTTCCACCAAAAAAATCATGTGCAACCTTATTTCTTCTTAATTTTAATTCTAAAAAAGCTGTTTCAGCCTCAGAAAAAGTAAGATTTTGAATAATGTTAAGTATCTCATCATTTTCTGCATATTTTTCATTATAATCTTCACTCGTATTTAATAAAGGTGAAAGAAAACTAATAATCTTCTGATATTCAGATACCTGAACTTGTTTTTCTTGTGTAAAATATCGTTCAATCTTAATCTTAAATGATTGCCCACCAAACAAGTTATAAAAGTCCGTAGCGGATAATAAAATACCCGTTGGAGTTGCATGGGCAATGAATTTTCCGTAAATCCTATCTATGTATTTATTGGGAGCTCTCAATACAATTGAATCCAATTGTCTGGAAATTTGCGGCAAAGGAATTATTGGATTACTGATAACATCATTAGTTTTATTTTTGATTTCTTTTTCAAACTGACTTACCATAGTTAAGATAAACAATTGGGGATAATATAAGAAAATCTCTTTTTGAGCTGCAAAAATTCCTCTATCTTTATGGTACTCGTCAATTAGTCTTTTTATCGTAGGATAGTAATTATCTATCATACTACTAATCCTCACAAGTTATAATTATTTCTTTTGCCCTTTTCTTTCTAATTTCAATTGCGTCGTGAGACATTACGCCCGATTGTAATGAATTAACAAACTCTTCATCATTTTTTAGGGTTTCAAGAGAGTCTCTTTTTATTTTTGCTTTCACCAACGTATTTGACTTAAAATTTTCCTCGCATACAGCCACAAAAACGGACTCAAATAACGCTTTTGAAAATCTATTATTTCTAAAAAATGCTTTTTCTCCCAAATTAGAACATGCGTTTAAAAAAGAGTGGAAAAGTTGCCCCAAATACATAATTTTTTCATTAGTAAATTTTTTGCTTTTTTCTGAAAATCCATTAAGGAATGGAGTCATTTTTGATACATAACTACCAAAATCCATTAAAATGGCGAAAGAACGTAAAATCAACTCCAAATCTGTACAATGCAAATCCTTCGAGGTATTATTAAGAATTTTTCTCCATTCCTTACAATCATTCAAGTCAGTCAACAATTGATAAAATGGACAAAAATATAAACTTGCTCGCACTTCTTGTGGAGTGAGTGGTGAACCACCTGTATTAAGACGATTAAATATTTCAAACATTGATGAATTGTTGTTTTCTGGTTTGTTTTGACGGATTACAACAGTTCTTAAATATCTTCTTAATTTGAATTTAATTTGAGTGTCTTTGTCTAATAATACAAACTTCTTTTTATGGTATCGACTTTTAATTTCATCCGTTTCCTTACTTAAAATTAAACTAAAATCTTGAAATAACGTATTATCAGCTAATAACACATTGAAATCTACTCCAGTATTTAATTGTTTTGAAATTTTCACTCTAGCTGCAGAATTTTTCGGAAATCTTCCCTTTATATAAAAATAAATAGATAACAATCTTTGCTGTCCGTCAATTATCTTATATGTGGTATTTTCATCACCTTCGGAATAGAAAAATAACTCAGGGATTGGCAAGCCAAGAATAATTGATTCTATTAACTTTGAAGCTTTCTTCATATCCCAAACATAATTTCTTTGAAACAAAGGAATTTCCATTATCCCTGAATCAATCATATCCACAATGCTACCAGGAGTTAAATCTCTCGGACTACATGTAATGTCGTATTCAATCAATCCTATAAATTCTTCTTTATCTTCTTTTTCGAAAAAATTATCAATCATAAACACTCTCCTATAATTATTTTAATTCATCTAATGCTTTTCTCATGCTTACTGCCAATGCTTTTGCCATTAATACAGGTATAGCATCGCCCACTTGTTCATATTTATCCTGAAGTGGGTCACTATGGAACTTAACATAAGGTCCATTAATATAATACCAATCCGGGAATGCTTGCAATCTAGCCACTTCTCTCGGAGTCGGTTGTCTATCAAAAATCGGATGAATCATCTCATCTAAACAATGAGACGTAACTGTATAGCTAGGCTCTTCTGGTTTTAACCTTCTATTTCTAGATGCATAGATTTTATTCGGAAAAACTTCCTTAACCAAATCTTCTTTTCCTTCCGAAATTAATCTATCAACGGCAGATTGCATGCCTTCACCTTGTTTAATTTCATGTAAACGTCTTACCATTCTTTGATTATGATTCAATGCTTTATGAAAAGTTGCAACATTAGGCGAATAACTTTGATTACCACAATGAGTTGCATCAAAAATAAATTTGTAATAGTTGTATGCAGCCTCCGTAATTAAACCATTCTTGTAATCTTCTTCATACGTAGGATAATAAGGCATCATTTCATATCCTTCCCCACTATGAATAGGCGGTAAATATCTAAAAGCGTCTTCAACCGTTACGTAATCATATTTTCTATTTGGTCCATGTGTTTTTTCAGGATAAACAAACGGATTTTCTTTATATTTACTACTGCAACCGACAATAAATATACGTTCTCTCTTTTGAGGTGTACCATAATCTGCTGCAACACATTTATAGTCAGCTACGTTTTTGCTTGCGATTCGATAAAATACTCCTGTCTTTTCATTTATTCGCTCAAACTCATTGAATACGTACTCTATTTGTCCACCCTTTTTGCCATCTCTTTTCTTAGTAAGTAAACCAGGAACATTTTCAAACAAAGTAAACTTTGCTTTGACCGCATGTGCAATACGTAGTATGTTAGAAAATAAGTCATTGCGGTCATCAACTTCAAGACGTTTTCCAGCCAAAGAGAAACTTTCACAAGGAGCGCCTCCAGTGACAACATCAACCGTATCTTCGCCGAATTTTTTCTTTAATATTTCACGAACCATTTCATCTGAAACTTTATTAATGTCTCCGTGAATTAAGCACGTTCTCTTGTTTTTAGTAAGAATATCTTCTAAATGTCCAAGATTATCTATAAGGTCTTGTAATTTATATATTTCAGCATTGTGAGATTTTGCATAGGTTTCTACCGTTGTATCGCTCCATTCTACGGCAATTCTCGGCACAAACCCCTCGCTAATAAAACCCGTACAAAGCCCACCAGGACCTGAAAATAAATCAATGTAGGTATATTCTTTCATTACTTAGTCTCCTTAAGAACTCTATGCATTGCTAATTCACAATAATCAAGTTCAATATCTATTCCTATTCCATTACGATTGTTTTGCTTTGCGGCTACAACCGTTGAACCGCTACCCATGAATGGGTCTAAAACTGTATCTCCAACAAAACTAAAAAGTTTAATACAACGTTTCGGTAATTCTACTGGAAATGGTGTTGGATGCCCAATTTTTCTTTTACTTTCCCCTTTGAATGTCCATACACCATTTGTCCAAGATATAAATTCTTCTCTTTTTATATCAGACTTTCTACTTCCACTTGTCTTTTTCCATTTATCTTTATATAAAAGAACAATTAACTCAACTGGCGCTATAACGTAAGGACAAGATGCACTCATCCAAGAACCCCAAGCAGAACTTTTTGAAATATTGCCTTCGTTCCAAATAACTGTTGAATGATATATAAAGCCAACCTTTTTTGCTATCTCTATAATATCCGCGCCTACACTTTGATGTCCACCTTTATTTTTATCTAATGGAATATTTAAGCACATCCTCCCGTCACTTTTTAACCACTTTAAACAACGTTTCAACCAGGATTTGGTAAACTTTAGATATTCATCATAAGGTTTAGCATCATCGTGAGATTTATATTCAATATCTAAATTGTATGGTGGAGAAGTTACTATTAAATCAATGCTTTCTTCGGCTATCAGTCTTGTTGTTAGCGTATCAGCATAAAGTATCTTGGCATTTTCTTCTTCAAAATAAACTCTGTTTTTCATTAGTTATATAATACTACAAATGTGTCTTATAATCAGCAAAAAATACTACTTTTTCCAAACTATATGTGTATCAATTTCAAACTTTTCATAAACTTCTAATATAGCAGAAGCAAATTCTTTAGTTCTTTCATCACAATTACGCTTTGCAATGTTATACATGTTGACGAAAAGTTTTTTACTCATTTCTGTTTGACCATAATTTTTCTTGATAAAATTATGCTTTGCACATAACGTTTGCCCATTATCAATGGTTGCTCTTCCACCTTTGTCTTTCGGCAAAATATGATCTACTTGAAGTTCTACCCCATTCTCAGGTCCAAGACCACAAATTACGCATTTATAACCATCCCTCTTCTTTATAGCCTCTTTATCGGATTCAGAAAAATCTTCTAACTCACGCTTTACAACATACTCTGGGTCATAACGATAGATACCCTTTGCAATTTTTATTAAAAATCCTTCTTGAGATAATTTGCGAATCGCTCGATCCGGATCCCTCAACACGCTTCCTGTTAATTTTTTATATTCTTCTGTAACATAATCAACAATTTCGGGATGCTTAATATCTCGATTTGGATGATTTTTAAAATATTGCATGATAATTTCCATTTGAGTAATCTTTTTCTCTTGCATGATAAATCTCCTTAAATATTAAAATCAAAAAAAGTCGATAGTGAAACTTTTAACGCCTTTGCCATTTTTATTCTCCTTCGTTAACTTTATCCTTTAACTGTTTTATCTCGCTTTCTCTATTATTTTTGTTATCAAGTATTAGTATTGACAATAACATCATTTGATACAATTCATCATACCATTTTTCTAATGTCTTTTTTTGCATTTTGGCAACAAACGCCTTATAGTTTTTATCTGATTTACTTCGATTATTGTGGCGAATATTTAAGTTGTTTAACATAAAAAATATATTCTCAGACAACTGTTTATCTATTTTTTCTAATTCTTTTCGTTTAGGCTCCAACTCCGCCCCTAACATTAATAAGATTTGCTTTTTCGCCTCTATCTCTCCTTGTAGCGACCTATGGTTATATCGAATTACTCCTAACGCCAATGATTCTTCTACAATTTCCGCAACCGCAGTTACTTCTGGCTTATCTTCAATAATTAATACTCTATCTTTTTCGATGTGGGCTTTGTGGTTATATTTCTCCAAATTATCATCCATAACCTCTTTTAAATGCATAAAATTTCCGCACCAATAAGTGTTGTTCTTCTCGCCTTTTATTTCTTCGCGTGCCAACATCCAGCAATTATATACAATTTCTATTATATAAATGAATGCGTCTACATCTTGCTGTTTTGCTTTAATAGTTAATTTTGTAAAATCTATCGCCTTTAACAGATCTTCTAAATCTAGAAAGTGCCCCCTATGTACCCAGTCCTTAAAACATCTTTCATCAACAAAGTTTACCAACTTATATTCTTTGTATGTTGACACGACATCTTCTTTAAATGCCATTTTTATAATTCTATCTGTTTCATTAGCTATGTTTAAGGATGCTGATGCAATATCAAAAATACTTTTTCTTTCCATTATTTTCTCCTTAGTTTGTGCTAAAATCAACCTGATTTTAGCACACTAAATATGACAACATTTGTCATGTATAAAAATTTTCTTATTTTGCAGGAACAATTTCTACTATTTCATCCATTGTGCAGTTTAAGGCAGTGCAAATCTTGACAAGCACGTCGCTTGACACAGTTGCACCGTCTTTTTTCATCTTTGCAAGAGTTGCTGGACTAATGCCTGCTTTTGCAGCAAGGTCCTTGCTCTTCATTTCCCTATCAATTAATAATTTGAAAAGTTTCTTATAGCTCGCAGCCATGTTCCACCTCATAAAAATAGAATATTTTTATACGATTACCATTATAGCACTTTTGTTTAAAAATCACAATACCTTTTGTTAAATTAATTACAAGTTCGTTTAATTTCTTTAATAAACTCATATTAGTAAGCAAAAAAATAAGTCAGTAGCTAAAAACCACCGACTTAATAATCTAAAATAATATAATTTTAATCTTCCAAATCATCAAACAACTTATCGTCGAAAAAGTCTTTGAGCGTAATACCCAAAGTTGCAACGATTTGATATATCGTATCCAATTTAACAGTTTTATACTTTCCGTCTACCGTAACCGATATTGTAGAACGTGGAATACCACCATTTTTATATAACTGATATTGAGTCATGTTGCGTTCAGCAAGTAAATTTTCTACCCTTTTCCCCACCGCTTCCGATAACTTCATATTACCCTCCTTGCGTTTACCACAATAAACGTTCATTGCAATAATTATAGTTTGTGCAATTTAATTTTTAGTTTATCGTGCTGAACGCTTTTCAAAGTATAGTTTATTGTGATAAACTATTGATCGTAGGAGGCGTTTAATGGTAATTACATTTTGTGGGCATTCTAATTGCTTGTTTAGTGATGAAGAAAAGGAAAAATTAAAACAACTTCTTATTAATGTAATAAGAAAAAATCCCACCTGTAAGTTTTACTTAGGTGGGTATGGTGATTTTGATAGTTTATGTTTGCGAACACTACGAGAGTTAAAAACTGATTTCCCCGATATTGAGTTACTGTTTATAACACCCTATCTTGATAATAATTATAGCAAGCTACAATTAGCAAAATACTTTTTTGACGACGTAATATTTCCTCCTATTGAAAATGTTCCACGTAAGTTCGCCATATCAAAAAGAAACGAGTGGATGGTAGACTCTGCCGACCTTGTTATTGCCTATGTTAAATATTCCTGGGGTGGCGCCGCTAAAACATTAGAATATGCTAAACGCAAAAAGAAACAAATTATAAATTTTGCAATAAACATCTGAATATAGTCAAAGGTCTGGCGGGTTTCTCCATCAGACCTTTTCATATTTATTTTCTATTATTTATTCCAACAATCCAGCGCACAATTTTTGTCTTATACGCTCTATTTCCTCATTAATTTCTACTGTGTTTGCCGCATCTAATGTGCAAGAAATATTTATATTACGTTTCTCTCCATCATCAACTTCGGGAAGAGTTGTTATTTGTTTGTATAGACTATCTACAAACTCATCTATTTTTCCCAGCGTAGAAATCGGCATTTCAAACAACAATGTTAATAAAGGATTAAATATTTCATCAACTTGTAAAGATTTAAAATATAAACCCCAAGAAATAAACCTTTGATATAAAGAAGAAAGTTGCTTAGCAACATAAACGAGCATCTCTAAATTACTAGGAACCCCTATTTCTCCTAAAGCATCCTTTATTGTATTATTAATTAAAGTGCTAAAAAAATCAGTGAGTTTTATAGCTTCTTGCAATTTTTGTGTTAAAATTTCTAAGAGTTCATCCCTACAAAACGCTTTCATATTAAACTCAAAAAAACCATATTTAAAATTCCAACGATCTTTTTTTAATTTATCAAATTCATCTTTTAAAACATATGCAAAAAACTTATACTCCCATGCAAACGGCTTCTCTATCACAACCCTTTTAGCATTTGATGATAAGTCCGAGATTAAAACGGAATTTTCTCTATTTGATATAAAACTTCTATAATTTAAGCCATCCGAAAAAATTAAACTAAGTTGACTTTTCATTGTAATCTTTATATCTTTTGCCTCATCAAAAGTATACACCCACTGTTGTCCATCTGTATCATAAATCTCTGATATAAATTCAAAAATTTTTGTATCATCTACTAAGGATAAATAATCTCCATTTTTGTTTTCCTTCCAAGCAGTCCAATATGAATGCAACTCCTTATCAACAAACACAAACAATGGAATATTTTTTGATTTGGCATGTAAATATTCTAAATTGGTTATGGATTTTCCTTTGTCGGTAATGTATCCATATCTTTTACCTATTATTAAGATAAAAAAATCGGCATAAGCATCAACATTATGTAAACAATTTTCAATCGGTCCAATATTTGTATCTATAGGAAACGAATCAAACTCTGAAAGTATTGCGTTAAATCCATATGTAAATTCAAAAAACTCTTTCAAATCGGCTCTTACTTGTTTTAAATCATAACAAGTAGAACTAACAAAAACGGTGGGGATTTTACGTTCAAAACTCATAAACTTTCTCCTAAATTTTTTTAATAAATTATACCATATTTTGACAAAAATTGCAATATGTTATGACACCAAATGCATTTGTTACTGAATCGTATTAAACTTATATAAAAACGCCGTTTCGGTTTAGGAAACGACATTAAGTTTAGTTTTTATATTATTTTGATGAACACCAAACAACATTGACCTTTTTTCATATAAAACTCATATTATGTAATAGATTAACATATAAAAAGAGGTTTTTATGAATAGAGAAAATTATTGTGATAATTGCTGTAATTCTTGCAATAATAGAAGTCCATTTGATTGTTGTAAGTCCCCTTGCGGAAATTGCCCATCTAGAATACAAGGTCCTCCGGGTCCACGTGGTCCGATTGGTCCTATGGGTCCTACTGGACCGCAAGGTGCTCAAGGTCAACCTGGCCCTATAGGTCCTGCTGGCCCGCAAGGTATTCAAGGTGAAATCGGTCCCGTAGGTCCCGCTGGTCCACAAGGTATACAAGGCGAAACTGGTCCCGTGGGTCCTATTGGTCCGCAAGGTATCCAAGGTGAAACGGGTCCTGCCGGTCCTCAGGGTATTCAGGGTGAAACTGGTCCTGTAGGGCCTGTCGGCCCACAAGGTATTCAAGGCGAAGTTGGTCCTATTGGACCTGCTGGCCCACAAGGTATTCAGGGTGAACCTGGTCCCGTAGGTCCCGCTGGTCCTCAAGGTGTTCAGGGTGAAATCGGCCCTGTTGGTCCAGAAGGTCCACAAGGTATTCAGGGCGAAACTGGTCCCGTGGGTCCTGCTGGTCCACAGGGTATTCAGGGTGAAGTCGGCCCCGTAGGTCCCGCTGGTCCGCAAGGTATTCAGGGTGAAGTTGGTCCTATCGGTCCCGCTGGTCCACAAGGTATCCAGGGTGAAACTGGTCCCGTCGGTCCTGCTGGTCCACAAGGTATTCAAGGCGAAACTGGTCCCGTCGGTCCTGTTGGTCCACAAGGTATTCAGGGCGAAACTGGACCTGTTGGTCCTACTGGTCCACAAGGTATTCAGGGCGAAGTTGGTCCTGTTGGCCCTGTTGGCCCTGCTGGGCCTCAAGGTATCCAAGGTGAAACCGGTCCTGTTGGTCCTGCTGGTCCACAAGGTATTCAGGGTGAAACTGGCCCCGTTGGTCCTGTCGGTCCTCAGGGTATTCAGGGCGAAGTTGGTCCTCAAGGACCTGCCGGCGGTGTTTTGAGTTATGCAGATTTTTACGCGTTGATGCCACCCGATAATGCAGCAACCGTTGCACCTGGAGCAGACGTCATTTTCCCGCAAAACGGACCTATCGGTGGTACTAATATTACAAGAATTGGCGTAGATTCGTTTGAATTAGGTCCTATCGGCACTTATCAAGTTTTATTTGAAGTAAGCGTTACCGAACCCGGTCAATTAATTCTAACTTCAAACGGTGTAGATTTAGACAACACACTTGCTGGTCGAGCAACAGGCACGTCGCAAATAGTCGGTATGGCGTTGGTGCAAACAACTACTGAAAATACAGTAATAACCCTTCGCAATCCCGCTGGTAGTCCTGCTGCACTTACCATTACCCCGTTTGCCGGTGGCACACGTTCCGCATCTGCCCATTTGATAATTATACAAATTCA
>JAZRMR010000010.1:0-3008 GCA_045647765.1 Christensenellaceae bacterium | reverse complement strand
ATGGCAACAGGTGGTTGCTTGTTTTTTGGAACTCTTACGATATAATAGGTATTGAGGTGATAATGCTATGGAAACAAAAGATATTATTCTTGAATTTAGAACTAAAAAAGGACTTTCCCAAGATGAACTTGCGGAGAAAGTATTTGTAACCCGTCAGGCAGTTTCCCGTTGGGAGAATGGCGAAACGATACCCAATACGGAAACGCTTAAACTCCTATCAGAACTTTTTGACGTTTCTATTAATACACTTCTTGGCTCACCGAGACAACTTATATGCGCGTGTTGCGGAATGCATATTGATGATGCAAATATCAGCCACGAAAAAGACGGAGCATTCAACGAGAACTATTGCGGATGGTGCTATGCTGACGGCGAATATACTCTTGACTTTTTTGAGAAATATAAAGAACTCGGCGGCAAGGATAAGTTTGAGGAGTTCAAACAGCAACTTGTCCACGAATTAAACACCTTGCTTTATATTGAAGGTTTACCAAAGATTGAAAACCTTAATGTTCTGCCAGGCAGTTTTGTCAATTTGGAGTACCGCCTGCCGAACGGACAAACGGTAAAATTTCTTGATGATAATGCCGCCTATCTTGGCAGTCAGTTAGAGTGTGCATTTGGCGGTGACCGCTGTTTCGGAATTGTGGCGAATATGGAATTTATACTTGTTTGCACTTATGAAGAAAACGGTGAAAACCCAGAACTTGTTGTTTATAAAAAGAGATAATTTCCCCTCTTTTGCTGATAGCAGCATAGGCAGCAATCGCTGAAATGAAATAAGTTTAACACTTATTCGGAATAGCATAAATAAACAGTTCCCTTGGAGCAATCCAAGGGGATTTTTTATGTGTTGAACAGAAAAGGAAAAAGTGGTATAATCATCTCAATAAATGAGAATTTTACGGGTGGCTCTATATGTTTACTACAAAAACAAAATCTAACGATATTTTCCAATTACCAAAAATAACAGTAGATTTCATGAGAGAAATGGGCTTTATTAAACCAATGCATGGAGTAGGTCAACCACCTTTTATAGGCATTGATTTTTCGATGTGTGATTATCTTAAAAAAGCACATATTCCGTATTCCCGTCTACACGATGTCGGAGGACCGTTCGGTGGAAATCTTTACGTGGATATCCCTAATATTTTTCGTGACTTTTCTTGTGACCCTGAAGACCCTCAGAGTTATGATTTTGCTTTTACTGACTTACTCATAAAAGAACTTATTGAACGTGAAATTGAGCCATTTTTCCGTTTGGGTGTTACGATTGAAAACTATCGTAAAATTAAAGCTTACCGAATCAACCCACCAAATGACTATGAAAAATGGGCAAAAATCTGCGAAGGTATTATCCGTCATTACACAGAAGGTTGGGCAGATGGTTTTCACTATAAAATAACCTACTGGGAAATTTGGAACGAACCAGACAATTTTGAAGACCCCGAAGAAAATCAAATGTGGACTGGTACACCCGAAGATTATTACAAATTATATGAAGTTGCATCAAAACACTTAAAAGAAATTTTCCCACACCTAAAAATAGGCGGTTATGCAAGTTGCGGTTTTTATGCTATTACAGATAGTCATACTAACGTTGGTGCCTGTTCACCAAGATACCAGTATTTTATTGATTTCTTTGACGGATTTTTAGCATATATTAAGTCGCATAATTGCCCTCTCGACTTTTTCTCGTGGCACAGTTATGCAGACGTTGAGGCAAATATCAAGTGGGCAGAATACGCTCGAAACAAATTAAATGAGGCAGGCTATAAAGATACAGAGCACACTTTAAACGAATGGAATTGGCAACCTGAATTAAAAGGAACAACCAAACACGCTACACTCACTTGTGCAATGCTACTCTCTTTACAAAACACATCACTTAACAGTGCAATGTTTTATGACGCAGGTTGCAATACGGGAATATATGCAGGACTTTTTGACTGTGTAACATTCAAACCATTGCCAACCTATTATTCCTTTGTAGCTTTCGGTGAACTTTACAAACATGGTAAACAAGTTTATGTCGGTGAATTGCCCGAAAAAGTATATGCTTGTGCATCAAAAGAAAAAGACGGATGCTTTGTTATAGCAAACACAAATGAAATAGATATAAATATTACTCTTGATGTGAATGGTATAAGTGATATAACGGAATGTAAAATTATAAAAAACGGTGTTGTTTGGGAAGATTATGAATTTAAAAATATCCTCCCCGCAGAATCTGTAATTTATATTAAATTCGATTTATGATACCATTCATAAAAGAACTTTATATTCAAAAGATAAACAAACTTGAATTTGTGGAGA
Source organism: Christensenellaceae bacterium (assembly GCA_045647765.1). Taxonomy (GTDB): domain Bacteria; phylum Bacillota; class Clostridia; order Christensenellales; family Borkfalkiaceae; genus UBA1259. The sequence continues at coordinate 692 of JAZRMR010000010.1, read as the reverse complement.
TGTCATTATGGAGTTAAATGTTAATTCCCCAGCATATTATACGGACCATTATGGAATTGATAATGAAGTTTATAAATTTTTTCAAAAAGCTTATTTTTACTTTTCAGATAAAGAATATAGTGAAATATTAAAATTTGTCGGTATTTTACCAATAGCAGCACCGCAGGAGCTATATGATAGCGGTGCTTGGAAAGAATCTGTGCAATTAATAAGCAATAAAAGTTGTGCTATAATTTCCCTAAGAATGAACTTTGAAGAATACTATGGTGCTGATAGTACTAAAAAAATAATGTTAACAAAAGAATTGATTTTAAAAGGCATAAGAACAATAAAATCAAGAGTTGGTTTTAATTATGAAGAATTTGAAAGAGATTTTAATCAGCTAAGTATTGATTAACAAATTCCAATTTGTAGGTGAGATAATATTTCCCCACTTTGCTAACAGCAACACAGGCAGCTATCAAGGACTAATTCCTAACACAAAAAAATCCTCCGAGAAATCGGGAGGATTTTTTTGTTTGATGAATTGACATTCGAGTATAAATTGACTGTGATGCATTGTGCATAGCATCAATTTATGACTGGAATGGTCAAATTATTTTAATTATATATAATAATTCTTAACTGAATTCTTCGAAAAAAATAAAATTGTCCACTTGGAGTAATTAAATTTTTACTTTTTTAAAACTGAA
>JAZRMR010000009.1:0-3714 GCA_045647765.1 Christensenellaceae bacterium | reverse complement strand
ATTAGCACAAATTTCTTTGTGTTATTCCCCAGATATAGGCAGGTTACTCACGCGTTACTCACCCGTCCGCCGCTAACAAGAAAAGAGCAAGCTCCTTTCAAGTCCGCTCGACTTGCATGTATTAAGCACACCGCCAGCGTTCGTCCTGAGCCAGAATCAAACTCTTAAGTTTAATGATTTAAAGCTGAATCTTACGATTCAACTGCTCTAACGAATTTCGCTTTGTTTAGCGTTTTGTCATTTAATGACTGTTTTAAAGTACATATTTTCATACTTCAAAGATTTTGACAGAAACTTTCAAAATAACTATTATTTCGTCTTATTTCCTTCTATTCAATTTTTAAACAACTCTCGCCAACTTCGGTTGACGTTTGCCGTCGTTCGAGCGACAGCCTACACATAATAACACAAGTAATCTTTTTAGTCAAGCGTTTTTACAAGGTTTTTAAAGATTTTTTTAAGTTTTTTCAAACTTTTTTTCAATCCTCAAAATATTGTGTTTTTGCCGATTAACGACCACTATATTTTGATTACCTTACACGCTAAATCGCTTGATTTTTTCTAGCGATTTTTCTTATGTAATTTTGTGCGCTCCCTTAGAGAGCATTACCGATTATATAGTAAAACGAATTATTTGTCAAACGTTTTTTCAATGTTTTTTAAAAAAATTCAAAAAAGTTTTAAAACATTTAAAACTAGTGTTTATTCGCATTATATTACCTTTTACTTTGCCACGGTAATAGATATACATATTATATAATACGCACACGCACGTGCGCGCGCACGTGAGGAAACTCTATTATTCTATAAAAAAGAGTAACCGTTTTTACTTGCTGGCATAACGGTTACTCTCAACATAAAATCTCTTTTAACAATTTGCTTTTTCTTAATTATTTCTGTTTTTATCAAAATATGGCTTTTTCAATCACGCCACCGCCGATACATTTATCACCTTGATAAAATACGGCAAACTGCCCTTCGGTTATCGCTCTTTGCCTTTCTTTGAATTCAACCTCAATGTAATCGCTGTTTATCTTCACTTTGCAATCTTGTTCAGGTTGGCGGTAACGGAACTTGCCCGTACACTCAAAAACTTTCTCTTTTGGCTGAAAGGGAATCCAGTTGCATTCTTTCATTATAAGTCCTCGGCTAAACAATTTATCCTCAGCGCCGTGCGCAACGTATAAAACGTTGTTTTTCAAATCTTTTTCAATAACAAACCAACGGCTACCGTCATCACCTTTTTGTCCGCCGATATTAAGCCCACGCCTTTGCCCGATAGTATAATACATAAGTCCTAAATGCTCGCCCAAAACTTTTCCGTCATACGTCATTATCTTCCCTCTTTTTGCAGGAATATATTTTAACAAAAACTCACGGAAATTTCTTTCACCTATAAAACAAATTCCTGTGGAATCTTTCTTTTTGGCCGTTGCCAACCCATTTTTTTCAGCAATATTTCTAACTTCTGATTTATCTAGTTTGCCCAAAGGGAACAACACGTTATCTAGTTGTGTTTGAGAAAGTTGGTTTAAAAAATAAGTTTGGTCCTTGCTTTGGTCTTTTGCTTTTAAAAGGTAATGAACGCCCCCATCATGAAGAATATCGCAATAATGCCCGGTGGCAATGTAGTCTGCGCCGAGTTTTTTTGCCGTTTGCTTAAAGTCTTTGAATTTTATTTCCCTATTGCACAACACGTCGGGATTGGGTGTTCTGCCGGCATTATATTCTCTGAGAAAATAAGAAAACACTCTGTCCATATACTCTTTTGCAAAGTTGACAGAGTAATAAGGAATTCCAATCGAATTGGCGACACGGCGCACGTCGGTAAAATCTTCTTCGCCGGTACACGCACCACATTCGTCTTTTTCTTCCCAGTTATTCATATAAAGTCCGATAACGTTGTAACCTTGCTCTTTTAAAAGCAACGCTGCAACCGAACTGTCTACACCGCCACTCATTCCAACGACTACGGTTTTTGCCATAAGCTTATCTCCTTTTACAGATTAATAATATCATAAACTAAAAAATTTATCAATAAAATGGTGCAAGCAAGATAAAATTATAGAGTATTTTTGCAATTTTACTTGATTAAAAGTGTATCATTGTTATATAATATATAAAGCGTAAAACCGCTGAATATTTTTTTGTTTAAGGAGGATTATATGAGTACCGACGACTCAGTTCCGTTATCTAAGTTGCTCTTAACCACCCAGGTTTTCCCCTCTTGGCTATTAATTGCTATAATTGCATTAATTTTTTTGTCTGGATTTTTTTCTTCAACCGAAACGGCTTATTCTTGTGCCAACAGAATTAAACTCCGCACAATGGCGCAAGCAGGTAACAAACGAGCAAAAAAGGTTTTAGACCTTGCCGAAACCAACTACGATAAGTTTATTAGCACGGTGCTTGTCGGTAACAATATAGTCAATCTGTCTGCATCTACTTTGTCGACGATATTTTTTGCTCGCTTGATTTTGGACGCAAACACGTCTGCCATTGTTTCAACCGCAGCAATCACTATCGCCGTTTTGATTTTCGGTGAAATTACACCTAAGTTTATCGCAAAAGCTTATCCTGAAAAACTGGCAATGGCATTTTACCCGTTAATAAAATTTTTCTTTTATCTGTTTTATGCTTTTAACTTTATTTTCGGCGGTTGGAAATGGTTAATAGGAAAGATTATTAGATTTAAGAACGAGGACGTTGTTACCGAGGACGAAATCATGACAATCGTTGAAGAGGCTGAAGAGGACGGAACTTTAAAGCAAGAAGAAACCAAATTAATCCGCTCGGTTATAGAGTTTGATGATTTGGAAGTTGGCGATATCCTCGTGCCCCGTGTAAACGTTATTGCAATAGATATTACCTCTTCAATGGAAGAGATAAGAAAGATTTTCGACAAAGAAGGCTATTCAAGATTGCTAGTGTATAAAGACACTGTCGATACTATTATAGGAACTATTCACGAAAAAGATTTCTTTAACGCATACTTGAAAGGCAAAAAGGGAATCGATGGTATTATGCAAAACGCATTCTATACGACTGAACACGTAAAAATCTCCACTCTTTTAAGACAGTTGCAAAAACAGAAAGTTCATATCGCTGTGGTTTTGGATGAATACGGTGGAACTCTTGGCATTGTAACCCTAGAAGATATTTTAGAAGAACTTGTAGGAGAAATTTACGACGAGCACGACGAGATTATAAACCACTTTAAGGAAATAGGCGAAAATGTTTATCTAGTTGACGGCAACGCAAGTATAGACGAAGCTTTTGAGTTTTTTGACCTTAAAGGAGAAGAGGACAACTTTGAAGCAAGCACCGTTAGCGGATGGGTTATTGAAAAGTTAGAAGAAATCCCCCGTGCAGGAACTAAACTATCATTCCTCAATTTAGATATTGAAATAACAAAATCTACCGTTAAAAAAGTTTTACAAATAAAAGTTACGGTTAACGAAAAACTATCTGAAAAAGATGAAGAATAAAAAAATCAACTGCCACTATCTTATAGAGAGTGGCAGTTATGCACCCGTAGTCTAATTGGATAAAACAAGGGCCTCCGACGCCCTCGTTGTGAGTTCGAGCCTCGCCAGGTACACCAAAACACCCCTTGTGGGTGTTTTTTTGTGCCTGGTGAATAGGGGAGAACGAATTTGAGTTCGCGCGAGAGCTATACTCGACGCTTTGCCGAGGTTCCGCTTGCGGAAACGG
>JAZRMR010000008.1:0-90286 GCA_045647765.1 Christensenellaceae bacterium | reverse complement strand
TACGAAGAGGTTATGTATGACGGCAGTGAAAGCTGGCTTAAAATTTATGATTTCCAGTCATTAGCTCAAGTTCCTTTCCAGACACCTGTAAACCCTGCGTACTTACCCGAGGCTGACCTCGCCAAATTCAGCAACGAAATCAAAGAAATTACTGATTTCGTTAATTCTGTAAGAAAATGTGTTGCAGAATAATAAAAAACCACCCAAAACGGGTGGTTTTTATTATTCTAAATAATCTCTTAATTTTTTGCTTCTGCTTGGATGACGCAATTTTCTTAAAGCTTTTGCTTCTATTTGTCTAATTCTTTCTCTTGTTACATTAAATTCTTTTCCTACTTCTTCAAGAGTTCTGGGTTTACCGTCGTCAAGACCGTAACGCAGTCTTAAAACCTTTTCTTCCCTAGGCGTAAGCGTGTCTAAAACTCCGATAAGTTGCTCTTTGAGCATAGTATACGATACAGCGTCGGTAGGTGCCGTACTCCTTTCATCTTCAATAAAGTCGGATAAATGGCTATCCTCTTCCTCCCCGATAGGTGTTTCTAACGATACAGGGTCTTGCGCTATCTTTTGTATTTCACGAACTCTTTCTTCAGTTATATCCATTTCCTTTGCAATCTCTTCCGGCAGAGGCTCTCTTCCGAGTTCTTGCAATAGTCTTCTTGATACCCTTATCAATTTATTAATAGTTTCAACCATATGAACTGGGATACGAATTGTTCTTGCTTGGTCGGCAATAGCACGGGTTATGGCTTGTCTTATCCACCAAGTAGCATAAGTTGAAAACTTAAATCCTTTTTGATAGTCAAATTTTTCAACGGCTTTCATAAGCCCCAAATTACCCTCTTGTATTAAGTCCAAAAACTGCATGCCTCGTCCCATATATCGCTTTGCGATAGATACGACTAGTCTTAAATTGGCTTCTGATAAAAGTCTTTTCGCCTCTTCATCACCATCCATCATTCGCCTTGCAAGTTCGGTTTCCTCTTCGGGTTGCAAAAGCGGGACTTTTCCTATATCTTTGAGATACATCTTAACGGGGTCGTCCATACTGATTTCTTTAAGCAATTGGTCGTATAACCCTTTATCCCTCTCGTATTCGTTGATGATTTGAACGCCCTTATCGTCGAATATTTTATAAATTTCTTCAAGTTCTACTGGTGTCGTTGGATACTTTTCTATCTTGTCGAATAGTTGCGAAGTCGTTATGCTTCCGCTCTTTTTGAACTCTAAAATAATGTCATATACAAGCGCAGTGAGTTCGGGACTTAAAATATCTCCGTTATTGGGTGCGCTTTGCTCTGCGGTTTGCTTTTCCGATTTTACTTTACCTTCGGTTAAAACCACTTCTTTTTCTTCCATAATATCCTCCTATGCTGTTTACATTGGTTTATCTATAACAGTTTGTTCTTTTCTTTAAGTAATTTTGCCATTTCAGTTGCAAAAGTTCGTCTTTTTTCGTTGTCAGTTTCTTCCTTAAACATAGCAGTCAGTCTTTCTATTTCTTTGCCGAGTTTATTTAATCGCAAAGTTCTAACGCAATCGAAAAAATATTCGGCTTGGTCAAAGTTTTTGTTTTCTTCTGTTTCTAGCCCCGCTATGCGTGAAAGTTCTTCGGCTCTTTCTCCCTCGATTAATTCGTATAAATCATTAAATTTTGGAGTTTCGCCATTTTCTTGTTTGCTTAGAAGATAGTCTTTTATCTCATTGTGCACGGGCAAAGAAAAACTCAATTCTTTCACGTCTACTTCTCTTGCAAAATTCTTCCCGAAGAGATAGGCAGATAAAACGTATCTAGATGCAAGAACTGTTTTATCCCCCACGTTATCGGTAAACTGAACCGTTTCAACAGATTTACTCGGAGTATCTTCCTTAACCTGATACAGTTCTCTTTTTAATGCCTCAAAGGTTGTGCCCGAAACGTCTCTAACAGTTTTTAACAAATCTTCTTGCTCTGCGGGAGAGTTGCTTTCTTTTATAACCCTTATTGCGTTAGAGACGTATTTCCTCTTGCCGTCAACCGTGCTAACGTCGTATGTCTTTTTAATGATGTCAAGTTTAAAATCAATTAAGGGCATAGCATCTGCTATAAGTTTTTTGTAGCCGTCTGCACCGTGTTTTTTTATCACGTCATCCGGGTCCATTCCGTCAGGCAAAGAGATAACCTTTACTTCTAGCCCTTCTTCGTTTAATATTTCAAGACCTCTTATAGAAGCCTTTTGACCTGCAAAATCTCCGTCGTAACTTATAAAAACTTTATCCGAATATCTTTTAAGTATTCTCGCTTGGTCTTTGGTTAGCGCAGTTCCCATACTTGCAACCACGTTATTAATACCCGCTTGAACTAACGATATTACGTCTAAATGCCCTTCCACGATAATTACTGAATCAAGACCGAATTGGTTTTTATATTTTTTAACGTTGTTTAAATTGAAAAATGTCTTACCTTTATGAAAAATTTCAGTCTCTTTTGTGTTGATATATTTTTGTTCTTTCTTCCCGTCAATCCTGCGTCCAGCAAATGCAACGACACTGCCAAACTGGTCTATTACTGGAACTACTAGTCTTCCCCCTAACCAGTCGAAATATCTGCCGTCCTTTTCACCCACGACGCCCGCCTTAACCATTTCTTCGTAAGCATAGCCTTTTTCTCTTAGATAAGTTGGTAACGACCTAAAATCAAGAGATGCGCCCATTCCAAACTTGATTATAGTTTCGGGAGTAAATCTTCTTTCAAGAGCATATCTTGCGTGTCCATCTCCCTCTTGGCTTTTTATATTTTTAGCATAATATATGGCTGTGTCTTTTAAAAGTTCTAAAAGTCTTTGACGAATACGCTTTTGTTCTCTAATCTTCTCGTCGTCAAAACTTGCTTCGGGAAGTGGAATTTTTGCACGCTCGGCTAGAAATTTAACTGAATCCCCAAAATCAAGATTTTCTATATCCATTATAAAACTTATGACGTCTCCGCTCTTATGACACCCGAAACAATAGAAAAACTGCCCCGTGGGATTAACGCAAAAAGATGCCGTTTTCTCGTGATGGAATGGACACTTCCCCCAAAAATTCCCCCCACGTTGCTCTAATCGGACGTATTTCCCTATAACGTCTACTATGTCGTTTTTGTTTTTAAGTTCGTCTATGAACTTAACGTCATAACCTTTCATCAATTATATCTTCCATTTCCTAGGTATAAAAATTTGACTGAACGTGTGAACCACGTAAATATCGCTCATTCCGGATATGTAATCGCAAAGAACTGTATCCATATCCTCCTCTTCAAGACGACCCATAAAAAACTCTGGCATTTTTTCCGGATTTTTTTTATAGTAATCGTAAAGTGCAGTTATCATTTTATCGGCACGTGCTTCTTCTTCCTTTAACTGCTTTGCGTTATACACACGCTCAAACATAAAACTTCTCAAATTTAAGGTGGCTTCTGCAATATGCTCTTCCATCTCAACGGTGTTTTTACCGTCGCTCTTTTTATGAATGGATTTTAGCATGGAATTAATTCGCTGTCTACTAGTTTCTCCAAGCAACTCAAAAGTGCTTTTAGGCAAATCAGAAAGTTTTATAAAGCCTCCGTTTATAGCGTCGTCAATATCGTGATTTATATAAGCAATTCTGTCTGCCAAACTAACGGCACGCCCTTCGAGCGTTTTAGGATTACAACTTATCTTATGATTAATTATTCCGTCCACTACTTCTCTGGTGAGATTAAGTCCCTCTCCATCTTTTTCCAAAACGTCTACTACTCTACCCGATTGAACGTTGTGCTCAAAACCCTTAGGGTTGAGTTTTGCAAGAGTTCTTTCACCTGCATGCCCGAACGGAGTATGCCCAAGGTCGTGCCCTAAGGCTATTGCCTCGGTCAAGTCCTCGTTTAAACTTAAAGAACGTGCAATTGCTCTTGCAACTTGGGATACGTTTAAAGTGTGCGTAAGCCGTGTTCTATAATGGTCGCCCTCTGGCGAAAAGAATACCTGCGTTTTATTTTTCAATCTCCTAAACGCTTTGCAGTGAATAATTCTGTCCCTATCCCTTTGAAAGTCCGTTCGCATAGGACACGGTTTTTCCTCTTTAAGCCTACCTACGGTGTTTACCGATTTTGTCGCAAAGGGAGACAAAAACATCTCTTCAATTTTTAACGTTTTTTCTTTCATAATTTCCCCCTTTTTATTTGTCAACAGATATTATTACGACTTAAATTTAAAAAACCCTTTTTTATTTAATAAATTATTTAATAAAATATCTAAATTCTAAAAAGAAAAAGTATGCAAGTTATTCATGCATACTTTTTGCCACCTTTATTCTAAACCAAAATCTTTTTTAAGAAACGTCCTGTATGACTTTGTGGTACTTTTGCGACTTCCTCAGGACTACCTGTGGCAACGACAGTGCCTCCGCCGTCTCCCCCTTCAGGTCCTAAATCAACGACGTAGTCTGCAAGTTTTATAACGTCGAGATTATGTTCTATAACCACAACGGTATTTCCTGCTTGTTGAAGCCTTGAAAGCACCAAACATAGTTTATCCACGTCGTAACTGTGAAGCCCCGTGGTCGGTTCATCTAAAATATACATAGTTCTACCCGTTGCTCGTTTTGATAGTTCTGTGGCAAGTTTGACCCTTTGTGCCTCACCGCCTGAAAGTGTGGTTGAACTTTGACCTAGTTTTATATACCCAAGTCCCACGTCTTGAAGTGTTTTTATTTTGTTATAAATAGACGCAATAGATTTAAAAAATTCACACGCTTCATCCACAGTCATTTCTAGAACGTCGCTAATATTTTTCCCTTTATACTTGACTTGTAAGGTTTCTCTGTTATAGCGCTTACCCTCACACACCTCGCAAGGAACGTACATATCTGGGAGGAAATGCATCTCTATTTTAATTATGCCGTCTCCCTCGCAGTTTTCACATCTTCCGCCGGCAACGTTAAAAGAAAATCTTCCCGCCTTATAACCCCTTTCCTTTGCGTCTAAGGTTGAAGCAAACAAATCTCTTATTGCGGAGAATACCCCCGTATAAGTCGCAGGGTTGCTTCTTGGCGTTCTGCCTATGGGGGATTGGTCTATTGCGATAACTTTATCAAAATGTTCTATTCCGTCTATGCTTTGATATTTCCCTTCTCTAACTTTTGCGCCGTTAAGTCTTTGTGCAAGTGCAGGGTAAACTATTTCATTGACCAAAGAACTCTTTCCACTTCCCGAAACGCCCGTTACAGCCGTAATAAGCCCTACTGGGAGTTTAACGTCAATATCTTTAAGATTGTTCTGCTTTGCGCCTTTAATTTCAAGCCATCTATCATCACATGCTTTTCTTTCTTTGGGAAGGTTTATTTTTCTTCTGCCCGCAAGATAATCTCCGGTTATAGACTTAGGTTCGTTCATAATGTCTTCTACGCTTCCCGTTGCAACAACTTCCCCACCGTGCACGCCCGCCTTTGGTCCGATATCTACTATATAATCGGCTGAGCGCATGGTGTCTTCGTCATGCTCTACAACTATTAGCGTGTTACCCAAATCTCTTAGACTTTTTAAGGTGTCGATAAGTTTTTCATTATCACGTTGATGCAGACCTATACTCGGCTCGTCTAAAATATACAATACCCCCGTCAAACCGCTTCCTATCTGGGTGGCAAGCCTTATTCTTTGAGCCTCTCCACCGGACAAAGTTGATGCGCTTCTCGACAAGGTTAAATAATTTAAACCAACGTTTATCAAAAAATCCAGCCTTGCCTTAATTTCTTTTACTATTGGTTCTGCTATCAGCGTTTTTGTCTTGTCCAAAACCAAATTTTCCATAAACGCTTTCAAATCGCTAACGCTCGTATCGGTTAGTTCGGATATGTTCTTACCGCCAACCTTAACTGCAAGCGCTTCCTTTCTTAAACGCTTTCCATGACAGGTGCTACACGGATGAAAAGACATATAACGCTCAATTTCCATTTTGGTATAATCACTAGAAGTCTCTTTGTATCGCCTTTTTAAGTTTGGTATAATCCCCTCCCACGAAGATTCATAACTTCCGCTGAAAGTTTTGGTATCGTAATTTATTTTAATTCTTTCTCCGTTATTTCCGTATAGCATAAGTTTATAAATATGCTCGGGCAAATCTTTAACAGGAGTGTCTAAACTGAAACCGTAATGCTTAGCGAGGGCAGAAAAATAAATGTTTGCCATTTTCCCGTTGTCAAGGTTCCATCCTGTTATGGTCATTGCCCCCTCTCTTAATGATTTGTTAGGGTCTTTTACAACTAATTTTTCATCTATCTCGTTTTTAAATCCTAACCCCGCACATTCGGGACACGCTCCGAACGGATTATTAAACGAAAAAAGTCGTGGTTCTATTTCCTCAATGCTTATTCCGCAATCAGGACAAGCATACTTGGTGGAAAACAAAGTTCCTACTCCGCCTACTTCTTGAACCACAACCAATCCGTCTGCAAGTTTTATTGCAGTTTCCAAACTGTCGTAAAGCCTTTTTTCTATACCCTCTTTAACTACAAGTCTATCCACCACCACGCTAACGTCGTGTTTTTTGTTTTTGTCGAGTTTAATTTCTTCTGAAAGGTCGTAAACTATTCCGTCGACTTCTACTCTTGCATATCCACTCTTTTTATAACTTTGAAAATTTTTGTTAAATTCTCCCTTTTTGCCTCTAACCACGGGTGCGTTTATTAAAATCTTACTGCCTTCTGCCATTTGTTTGATTTTATCTGCAATCTGGTCAACCGTTTGTCTTTCTATAACTTTACCACATTCGGGACAATGAGGAATACCCACTCTTGCAAAGAGCAATCTAAAATAATCGTAAATTTCGGTAACCGTTCCAACCGTTGAACGTGGATTATGCGAAGTAGTTTTTTGGTCAATTGAAATTGCAGGCGATAAACCCTCGATAGATTCAACGTCCGGCTTTTCCATTTGTCCTAAAAACATTCTTGCATAACTTGATAAACTTTCAACGTAACGTCTTTGCCCCTCTGCGTATATAGTTTCAAACGCAAGGGTACTTTTACCGCTCCCCGAAAGCCCCGTAAAAACAATAAGTTTATCACGGGGTATGGTTAAATCAACGTTCTTTAAGTTGTTTTCTTTGGCACCTTTTATTCTAATATAATCCATAAACTATTTTCTCATCTTCATTTTGAGTTTTGCTATCGTGTCTCTTATCTCTATACAGCGTTCAAAGTCTAGATTTGCCGAAGCAATTTTCATAAGCGCTTTGAGTTTTTCTATCTCCTCTGGAATATCTTGCTTTTTAACGTCCTTGGTTTTGTCTGCTTTTTTGGTTATTTCAAGGGAATTAACAACCTCTTTTACTATGGTTTTTGGCACTATGCCGTGTGCCTTATTGTATTCGGTTTGAATGGCTCTTCTTCTCTGAGTTTCGCTTATTGCACGCTCCATACTACCCGTGATAACGTCGGCATACATTATGACCCTACCGTCTGCATTTCTCGCCGCCCTGCCTATCGTTTGTATAAGCGAGGTTTCGCTCCTTAAAAAGCCTTCCTTATCGGCATCTAAAATAGCAACTAGTTTAACCTCGGGCAAATCCAATCCCTCTCTTAAAAGGTTAATACCGCACAACACGTCAAACTCACCCATTCTTAGCGCAGAAACTATCTCTATCCTCTCCATAGTGTCTATGTCGCTATGCATATACCTAACTTTAACGCCGTTCTCTTTTAGGTATTCGGTAAGGCTTTCCGCCATCTTTTTGGTAAGTGTGGTAATCAACACCCTACCGCCCTCGTTTTTAACCTTGTTTATCTCAATCAATAGGTCGTCAATCTGATATTTGGTAGGCTTAACGGTTATTTCGGGGTCGATAAGTCCGGTCGGTCTTATTAACTGCTCGACCACTTGCCCCGCCTGTTTCATTTCGTATTGCGCAGGTGTTGCCGAAACACATATCAACTGTCCCACACGCTCGTCGAATTCGTTAAAAGTTAACGGTCGGTTATCAAAAGCAGACTTTAACCTAAAACCGTATTCAACAAGGTTTTGCTTTCTCGACCTATCGCCGTTATACATTGCGCCTATTTGAGGAATCGTCATATGCGATTCGTCGATAAACGTTATAAAATCCTTAGGAAAATAATCTAGCAAAGTAAAAGGAGGTTGACCAATGTCCCTACCGTCAAAATACCTACTATAATTTTCTATACCCTTGCAAAAGCCTATTTCACGCATCATCTCTATATCGTAATCTGTGCGTTGCTTTAATCTTTGCGCTTCAATCAGTTTACCGTCATCATTAAAAAACCTAACTTCATCATCTCTATCTCTCTCGATAGCGGCTACTGCTAAATTCAATTTTTCTTGCGCAACCGCATAATGACTCGCCGGAAAAATAACGGCGTGTTTAAGTTCAGACACCACTCGCCCCGTAACAAATTCTACTTCGCAAATTCTGTCTATTTCATCTCCAAAAAACTCAACTCTTATCACAATCTCGGTGTTGGAGGATGGGAATATATCGACCGTATCCCCTCTTACACGGAAGGAAGAACGTGAAAAATCCACGTCTCGCCTTTGATACTGAATAGCCACAAGACGGCGCATCAACTCGTTTCTTTCCATTTGGTCGTTTGGTCTTAAAGATAGCGCTAGCCTATAATATTCTTCGGGCGCACCCAGACCGTAAATACACGACACTGATGCTACCACAATAGTATCGCTTCTCTCAGAAAGCGAACAAGTTGCCGAATGGCGAAGTTTATCTATCTCGTCGTTTATTGCAAGGTCTTTTTCAATATAAGTATCTGTGCTCGGTATATATGCTTCGGGCTGATAGTAATCGTAATATGACACAAAAAATTCCACTCGGTTTTCGGGAAAGAATTCTCTGAATTCGTTACATAATTGCGCTGCAAGTGTTTTATTGTGAGCGATAACTAGCGCAGGACGATTTGCGTTTGCTATAACGTTCGCCATTGTAAAAGTCTTACCACTCCCTGTAACCCCCAAAAGGACCTGAGTGCGTAACCCGTCGGTTATTCCCTCGGTCAATTTTTTTATCGCCTCTGGTTGGTCCCCCGTGGGCTGATATGAAGATTTAAGTTTAAATTTTCGCTTTTCCATATCAAAATACAGCCTTTAATATTAAACCTATAACAAAACTCAGCAACGCCAAAGACACCGTTAGCATTACTCTGTACGCAAGATTTCTTTTAAATATTTTTTTATCTCGCATATAGCCGTTACCCTTTTTCGTCAAAGAAACGCAATATACTCTTTCGCCACTGCGCTCTGAATAAACCAATTCAAAATACCCGTCAGAACTTAAATCGCTAACTATTTTCTCTATCGAAGATAGGTTTAACCTTTCACCGACAACGCTCATTAAATCGGAAGGACTAACTAACACGGCTGTTTTGCCTTTTGCTCGTTCGTATATTAGATGCATAATCTTATCTTCCGACCTATTAAGCACCGCCTACTACCCCCGTAATTATCAAGGTGAAGATTGATAAAAACACTGAAATCGCTCCACCGATAACACTGCCTATTATCGAATAAAATAGATATTTTTTTGCAAATCGGTTTTTCTCCACTTCCTCATCTATACGATTTTCAAAAACCAACCTGCCTTTGGGTAAAGGCTTAACTAAAACTTCCTTATCGTCATGGTATTTTAGGCTTATAAATTCACGTTCCGAAAGTGCCAAAATACAATCCTTAACCTCTTCCTCACCAACCGCAAAGTGGTCTGGCATCATCAATGCAAGGTCAGAAAGTGAAAATATTTTATATCCCGATTCACAGCATTCTCTATTAAGTATATCGAGCAAAGAAAGACTTCTTCTATCAAGCATAAGAACTCCTTTTTACTTAATATTTTGGTCTTTACAATGCTAACTATACATAATTGTACCACAATACCCTTTTATTGTAAATAAAAAAACGGGATTTATGGAGTTCCTATATAGGAATTTTAGTTCAACGCAAAAGTATAGCCCACTATACTTCGCAAAAAGCGAAATATGGTGGGCTTTATCTTATCCACAAAATATAAAAATTAGAAAGTTATATTTTTAGCCTTGTGGCTAAAAGTGATATTGTTTGCTCTGCAAACAGTTTAGCCGAGCGAAACGAACGCCAACTGAGCAAGCAGTTATATTTTGGCAAAGCCAAAGTTATATTAAATAAATCCACAACTCGCCATTAGGCGAATATAACTGCCATAAGGCAATATCACTCGTTATTAAACGAATATAACAAATCCGTAAGGATTTATTTAGTTGTCGCTGGTTCCCTATGGGAAGAGCGACTATCCCATCTTTTTGGTTACTTACTTTTTCTTTTGCTAGCCATAACGTTTATCAATACATACACGCCGATAAGCATTATTATCGTTCCTATCAGGACCAGATACCCTGCAAGTTCACTTACCTTGTTTCCAAAAAAATACAGATTTGCATCTATGGAGTCTGCAAGACTTGAAACTGCTTCACTTGGAATAGTTTGCGCCAACTCATCAAAAGCGCCCCGTGTTGCGTGTATTCTTAAAAGGTTCGTTCCGTAAGTACCAGGCAAAAACATTAAAACTTTTCTAAGACCTTCTGAAAAACTCGCAAGAGGCATATATGCCCCGCATATAAACCCGTAACACGAACTTACTATCGACCCAACTGCCGATATTTGACCTTGTGAAGAAAGAAAGTAATTTATGACCGAAGAGAGTGCCGTTCCAAACGTAGTTAACATTAACACGTCAACTAAAAGCAATAGAGCGTCTGAAAAAGTCATGTACCAACCTATCGCTGAGACGTATATTAAACTTGCACCATATGCGATTAAACAAATTATAAGAGTTGAAATGGTGGTTGCTAAATAATAGCTAAATGCCAGTTGCGAGCGTTTAACGGGGGTTATCAAAAGGTCTTGATGCGCTCCGGTAACCTTGTCTTGAACCATAAGCATATTTGAGCAAAAAGACACCGTTACCGTTGACACAGCAAGTAATGACGACACAAGTTGACCGCCTACTAATCCGTCTATTATCCTTTCTGGAACGTTGATAATTCCACTACTTTCTAACGACGTTAAAAAACTAGACTTGTACACGTTTGCTAGAAAGGTTGCGTATAGCACTAAAAGTATTAAAGGAGTTATTAAGGAAGTGAAAAACATTCCTTTATCTTTGAAAAAAAGTTTAACGTTGCGTTTTAATAAAATGTTAAAAGTTTTCACTTACTTTACCTCCGAAAGATTTTTACCCGTAGCAGATAAAAATACTGCGTCCATTTTGCCCTTAGTTACTTCGTAATCGGTAAACACGTCTGGGTACTGCACTATTAGAGCCGTTGCTTCTGCTGTATTCTTAATCTCTATCTTAAATGCTTTTCCAACCTTTTCAAAAGGTAAGTTTATTCTTTTAACATCCTCTTCATCTATGTTGTAGAGAGTAATAAAATCCCCCGTATACTTGTTTTTAAGTTCTAAAGGGGTACCGCTGGCAACAATTTTCCCCCCGTCGATTATTACAACGTGGTTAGCGTCCGAAGCCTCCTCCATATAATGGGTAGTTAACAAAACGGTCATATTTTCACTTTTCATCAAATCACGTATAACTTTCCAAAGGGTTAGTCTTGTTTGTGGGTCAAGCCCAGTTGTAGGTTCGTCTAATATCAATATCTTAGGCTGATGAATAAGCGCTCTTAAAACGTCTGCCTTTCTTCTTTGCCCTCCCGAAAGTTTTGACACCTGCCTATTCAAAAACTGTTTAGCCGATAAAAGCGAACATAATTTTTCAAGCCTTTCCTTAAACTCTTTACCGACTATTCCGTAAAGCGAGGCTCTATGCTCTAAATTATCGTAAACTGTCAGTGATTTATCTAGCACCGAATGTTGAAAAACAACACCTATCATCTTTTTAATTTGCTCAGAATTATCGTCAACGTCAAGACCGTTTATAAAGATTTTCCCATCGTCTTTTTCAAGCGTTTTACACATCATTGAAATAGTGGTTGATTTACCTGCGCCGTTAACGCCTAAAAAAGCAAAAAGTTCCCCTTCTTCTACTGAAAAACTTATTCCGTCAACTGCCTTAACGTTACCGAAACTTTTTTTTAGATTTTCAATCTTTATTATTTCTTTCATTTTTCTTCCCCGCCCATTATTCCGTCTGCAAAGTCGTTAAAAGTTTCTGCCTTTACAAGCGCAAGTCCCTTTTTAACGTCTCCAACCAAAATTAAACTATCTCCCGGTTTTATATCAAATACAGTTCTTGCCTCTTTGGGAATTACTATTTGCCCTTTCTCGCCAACCTTGCATATTCCAAACAAATATTTACCTTTGTTTAAATTCATTTTAATCCTCTCTTTTGGTATGAAAAGTTATACTTTTTATACTTTTTATACCATTATAACATTTGCTAAAATAATTGTCAACATTTTGGCTAAGCATTTTGAAATAAGCAAAATTTGTGATAGAATATAATAAATTAATGGTTTGGAAGAACTATGACTTTTATTAATTATGCGCATATAGGCGCAAGCGAATGTACACCAGAAAACACCATACTTTCTTTCAATCAAGGAATTTTTATGGACGCAAATGGTATTGAAACGGACGTTCAGTTATCAAAAGAGGACATACCGATGCGTTCCCCCGATAAACCAACTCAACTTTCGAGGAATAAACAATGAAAGTTTTAAGCACTCAAAAAAATAGTAGACAATGCATAGTTTGCGGAATGGAAAACCCGCTTTCTTTAAAAGCGTCTTTTTATAATCTTGATAATGACAGCGTTGGTTCGGTTTTTACCTTTAAGGCTCATCATCAAAGTTATCCTGACAGAACACATGGAGGTATGGTTGCAACCCTTTTAGACGAACTTATGGGAAGGGCGCTTTGGATTAATGAACCAGATAAATTTGCCATTACAACCTCTATGAGCGTTACTTACCGAAAACCCGTTCCCTATGAAGAGAAACTAAAAGCAAGAGCGTATATAACGTTTAACTCTAACCGTGGTTACTCGGCAATAGGTCAAATTTATTCGTTTGACAATACACTTTTAGCAGAAGCATCAGCAAAATATATGAAAATACCACTTTCCGTTGCGTTTAACGGAGAGGCTGGCTTTCACAAAGAAATGTGTTATAAAATGCCTTTGGATTTATCCGAGATTGATTTCCCTCCAATAATTAAATAATTCTAGCCACCCTATGGTGGCTTTTATTTTTCTTCTTTGTAACCAATTTTATTGTGTTATCATAATATAAAACGTAGGCTAATTGATTAGCCTTTTCTTTACAAAGGAGGAAACTTAAATGTGCTGTCTTTTTGGCTGTGGAGCAAACGGAAATTGCAACTGCAACAGAAATTGTAATTGCAGAGAAAACACTCCCACCCCTATCGTTATAAGAGGTCCTCGTGGCCCTATCGGTCCCGCTGGTCCACAAGGTGCAAGGGGCCCACAAGGTCCGCAAGGCCCCGTTGGTCCTATTGGTCCCACTGGTGCAACGGGCGCTACTGGCGCAACAGGTCCGCAAGGTCCGATTGGTTTAACTGGTGCTACTGGTGCAACAGGTCCGCAAGGCCCCGTTGGTCCTATTGGTCCCACTGGTGCAACGGGCGCAACGGGCGCAACAGGTCCGCAAGGTCCTGCTGGTCCTCAGGGAACTAGCGATGCTATTTATGCTTCGATTGGCACAACAACGGTTGTTCCTGGAGCAGTCGTTCCATTAACTTTTACAACCGCTTCCCCCGATTCTTCTATGACGGTAACTGATAATGCCGTTACCATTACAGAAGACGGAACTTATTTGATTTCGTATTTCACTTCGGGCGAGGTTGTAACAGGGGAGTTAATAACTTCACTTTATCTAAACGGAACAGCCCTGCCAAACGAGATTTTAAACCAAGAATCTCTTGCTGGGGCAGGTAGCAAAACTATTCTGCTTAACTTGTCTGCTGGGGATAGTGTCGCAATTTACAACACTTCTACCACAAATGCAATTCTATCCGGCGCTTCTATAACAGCCCTTAAAATTGCTTAGCCGTTTTTCTTCTAATTAAAAAAAGTGCCGAGTTCGGCACTTTTTTTAATCTATCATTTTTGATACCCTTAAAAGACTAAGTCTTCTTCTCATATAAGTGTGATATTTTAGTCCCTCTTCTTTTAGTTGCTCGCTAACCGCTATATCTTTTGCCGTCAACGCACAACCCGCTTTTATCATTGCATCATAAATTTGAGCCCTTGATGGTACAGAAGCAATTATCTTTCTAATTTCTTGCCACTTATCTTCAATATCTTTGGGATTAATCTCGTCTGTAATGGTATC
Organism: Christensenellaceae bacterium; assembly: GCA_045647765.1. Taxonomy (GTDB): domain Bacteria; phylum Bacillota; class Clostridia; order Christensenellales; family Borkfalkiaceae; genus UBA1259. The sequence continues at coordinate 75,982 of JAZRMR010000008.1, read as the reverse complement.
GGGCGTGTTAAGTCTTTCAACTTCTTCTCTAAGCACTCCATAATGACTGTAAACGTCCTCCCAGTCTACTACTTCTTTATGCGCCTTAACCCTTTGTTTCTGATAAAGTTTTTCATAAATTTCCATTATATATAAGGTTGCAACTCCAACTTTCTTACCGTGAAAGTCTGAAAGTTTGCCTTCCAAAAGTTTTTTGCATTCCCAAAAATGAGAAACTATATGTTCTGTTCCACTCGCAGGTCTAGAAGTCTTTGTAAAACTCATTCCTATACCCGTCAAAAGCAACGCCTCAAACACAGCAGCAGCACTCTCTTCGTCAGTTGCCGTTACTCTATCGCAAAGTGCCATTATCATATCCGTTGCCTTTCTAGTTAGGTCCGCCACCTTTTGACAATAATATTCCCCCGTTAATAAGTGTGAAACTTGCCAGTCAATTAATCCAACGTATTTACCCACCATATCTCCAAAGCCTGCCGACTTTAATTCTGTGGGTGATGAAGCCAAAATCTTCGTATCCGCTATTATTACCTCTGGCGATTTTGCTTGATAGGTTACCTTAAAATTCCCGTCGGTTAAAGGCGTGTTATATGATGCAAACCCATCCATACTCGGTGCGGTTGCGAATATACATAACGGCTTATCCGCCTCGGCAGATGCTTTTCGACAAATATCGTTTAACGAACCCGTGCCTATTGATATTACGCCGTCAACGTCATCTAATTTTTCTTTTATAACTGCCACTTCCGATACTGTTGCTTCTCTTAAATTTTCGTAAATTTTTTTGGTTAAATCGAAGTCTTTTAACGATTCAAGAATTCCTTCTGATGCCTTTAAAGTGTTGTAATCTGCAACTAATAGCAATTTTTTCTTAAACCCGTTGCGTTTTAATATCTCGCCAGTTTTTATAACTGCTCCACTCTCTACTACAATGTCTTTTATGTTACACTCGTGCTTTAATTTGCATTCGCAATTATCAAACTCTTTTTTAAGTTGATTTAAATCAAACATTTTTATCCTCTATCTTTCTCTTTGTATTTTTACTCTAAAATCGTTTATACCGTTAATAATTACCGCCATATTTCCAAAATAGTCAGTTCTATATAATTTGTACTCGGGGTTAACTTCGTAGACTGTATTAATGATACTGCTTTGAACAATTTTTCCCTCACCCGTAAAAAGCACTGCGTTTAAAGGGCAAAGCAGTCGTAACAATTCTAAGTTGGGATAACCGCTTGCGCCGTCAGAAAACTTATAAAAATCTATATTTTCAAGGTTTACGTTTACACCGTAATATGAAAAATATAAGTCGTAAAATCCCGTTAAGTAATTATTTAAAACTGCTTGTTCTTCACTTGACTTAACATCTCCGTTAAGCAAAAACCTAACGCCGTTTATTTCAACGTATATAATTGGGCAAAGGTTGTCCGTTTGCTCGGCAGATGGATTAGCCGTTATGTTAAATTCGTCTATACTACCACTAATTTGCGGAGATAAAAATGCTACCGAATACCCTTCGCCTGCAAGAGTGTTGTACAAAGTATTATCTATCTCAACTTGCTTATCTTTTAATTTATCAATTGCGTTAAAATAAGTGCCAAAAATAGTTTTTTTATCTTGATTTATATCTGGAACAAATGCTTTTCCAATACAAAATTCTTGTATTATAGCCTGTAAACCACCAACGTGCTCAACGTCTGGATGGGTTAAAACTAACCAATCAATTTTGCTTACACCCAAATCTTTTAAATAATTTTTTATCTTTGCCTTACTCTTTTCTTGGTCGCTTCCACAATCAATAAGCATATTCTTACCGTCGGGGAATATTATAAACGTGCACTCTCCTGCGCCAACGTCTATAAAACTAACGCTACCCTTTGCCTCTTTCGGGATAAACGGCTGGTCTATCTCTTCTTCACTTACTGCCGAAATGCATCCTGAAACTAAAACCCACACAAAGCAAAGAGTAACGCATAACACTCTCTTGAACATTTTAATCCTTTGTTAACGTTTTGTTTTACCTTTATTATATTTTAGTTTTTCTAAGTCTTCTTTGATTTTTGGTAAAGCATCTATTGCGCTTTGATAACCTAAATCAAACATTCTTCCCGCTTGACCGAACGACACGGCTGAGTATTCGTTAAGGTCTGGATGAAGCATAACGTCACTATTGTCGTATCCTTTTTTCCACGGCTCTTTGACTTTTGATTGATAGGTCGGAAAGAGTTTGCTTAATATACTCGGCTTATGCTCTCTCGTCGATAAGTCGATTCCAACAACGTAGTCTGCGCCCATTTCCCTTACTAAATCAGCTGGCACAGAGTTGGTGAACGCTCCGTCGATATATCTAACGCCGTCTATAACAACAGGCTTAAAAAATGGTGGCATACTACTAGACGCACAGAGGGCGAGCGCAACGCTTCCACTCTCAAAAACGTGTTCCTCTCCCGATTCTAATTGAGTTGCCACCGCCTTAAACGGTTTTTTTAATTCTTCTATGTTTAACGAACCTATTTCTCTATCTATAACTGAAAACAAACCCGAAGTGTCCATTTTCATCATAAATAAATTTGCAATCTCTTTTGCATCAATACGTCTAAGCATTTCGAATATATCTGTTGAAGTATATCCGTTTGCGTAAAATGCACCGACTATACTGCCTATGCTCGTTCCCGCAACAACGTCAAACTCTATTTCATTTTCTTCAAATGCTTTTAATGCGCCGAGTTCAGCAAAACCTTTTGCCCCGCCCGACCCAAGTGCAATTCCTAATTTTATTTTTTTAGGCTTATTTCTTCTAAATAACCAACTGAAAAAACCCATTAATCTTTTTATCTCCTTTGTTCTGGAATAGGTTTCTTTTTCAATATCTTTATTATCATAAATGCTAAAAGTATTACCGCAAGTGCAAATAACCCATATAAAATGTAGTCAAGAACTTCAATCGTCCAAAGTCTTAAACATGCCTCGGCAAGAAGAGAAATAATAAGTCCTGCGGTTAAATTACCTAACGTTATAGGTATTATCACCTCTTTGAACTTTAATCCTAAAAATACCGCTATTGCAGTTCCCGCCCAAATACCCGTCATAGGTAGCGGTATTGCAACAAAAATAAAAACACCAAGCATTTTTATTCTGTTCTCTTTTAGTTTGCTGTTTTTGTTTTTTTCAAGCGTTTCCGTTGCCTTATCAGCAAAATAAGTCTCAACTTTTAAGGCTAGTTTGTTAATACATTTTATTTTTTTCAACATTTCTAATATGGGTCGTAAAAGAAAATATATGGGAATGAAAACTATCGTTGAGCCTACGTATGCATAAAATAGCGCCTGAATAAAATCTAATCCCACTCCTCTTGCAAAAACTATGCCACCTTTAAGTTCTATTAACGGAACAAGGGACATAACAACAGTTGCCCATATGTCGTGTCCGACCAAGTTTTGAATAAATTGCACCATAATCGTTAAAAACCTTTGCCTTTTTTCTAAATACAAGTATAATGTAAATATAAAAAAAAATCAACCAAATAATATTATTTGATGAAAGGCTTTTGTATGACTACTCAAAAAATGCTATCTTTTTTAAGAAAAGGAATTTCTAAATACAAATTAATTAGGGATAATGATAAAATTGCGGTTGGCGTTTCGGGAGGAAAGGACAGCGTTGCTTTGTTAAAGTTACTTGCAGAATATAGGCGTTTTTCACCAGAAAGATTTGACCTGATTGCAATTTCCGTAGACCTTAATTTTAAGGATGCTCAAACAGATTTTACACCCATAAAAACTCTTTGCGACCAACTTGATGTTGAGTATTTAGTCCAGAAAACCGATATTGGTCAGATTGTTTTCGATTTAAGAAAAGAATCTAATCCTTGCGCTCTTTGTTCTAAAATGCGAAAAGGTGCGCTCAATTCTCTTGCCAAAGAAAAAGGTTGTAATAAAGTTGCGCTCGGTCATCACGCAGACGATTTAATAGATACTATGATGCTTTCTCTTTTATATGAAGGCAGACTTTCTACTTTTGCACCCAAAAGTTATCTTGACAAGATGGATTTAACACTAATTAGACCTTTGATTTTAACGAGAGAAATAGACGTTATATCATATGCTAAAACTCTTCCAATAGTCAAAAGTTGTTGTCCCGCTAACAAACTAACTAAGCGTGAACACGTTAAAGATATTATATCGCATATCTCAAAAGATATCCCTGCCGTTAGAGACATGATGTTAACCGCCCTTATTCATCCCGAAAGATATAATCTTTTTAACAAATTTGAAAGTCAAATAGATTTATTTTAACTTATTAAAAACAAAACGCCACGTCGTGGCGTCTTGTTTTTATTTTTATTTTTTACCTAAATCTCTTCTGCTGTTAACTTGCGACAAAACGTCTGTTCCCGTTATTTGTTCAAGTTCTATCTTGTCCGTTATGGTATTATCCATTATATACATTAGAACTGATATACCCAAGCCAATTATGATACCTAAAATTATGCCTAACGTAACGTGCTTAGCATATCCGCTATTAACGCTAACGTTATAGTCGTTCTGTGTGGGTATTAATGCAACGCTTTCGGCTTCAAGCGCCATAGGTAAAAGCGATGATGCCGTTTCAATAACCGTAGTTAACTTTGAAATTGCTGAATCATTATCTAAGTCTGTATATGATATTGTGAAAATTAAACTATCTTCTCCGTAACTAATCGAAATTGCACCTGATGAAACCTTTTCTTGTGCCAAAGTTTTTCCTTCGTTTGCTTTCTTTATTACCGCAGGCGATTTAACTATACTAACAACGTCCGGTAAATAGGTTTTTGCAAGCGTTACGTTTGTTGTAACCTGATTCGCAAGCGTTTCTTCTCCAACCGACGCTCTAAAAATTACCGATTGCTTTGCAGTGTAAGTGGGCTTTACCATAAGAATGCTATACCCAACAGATAAAAGTCCACATAGTATCGTTATTAGCGCTATTAACAGCCAACGCTTTGTAATTATTCTGAATAAAGGAATGGTTTTTTGTTCTTCTTGCATAGTTATTTCTTTTTCTTCCATAACGTTAAACCTCCTTATAGCAAACTTGTGCTAGCACGTCCCCACCCGTAAGTTCTTGTAACTCGTCCTTAGTTGTAACGGTGCGGTCCATAACAAACCTAACGTACGTCACTACACACGCAAGAACGATACCCACTAAGAATGCAACCAAAACTACTGTTTTCTTAGACATACTTGAAGCAACGCTTTCGGTATCAAAATCGACGAGTTCATTTGTAATTCCGTCAAAATATGCATTGTTCCCGTCTTTGTCTATTGCTCTGCTTTCAACGTCTGTTGCATATACTAAAATTTTAAGTTTCTCAACCGCAGCGACCTTATCTTTATCCGTATATTTCACAGAAAATGAAAATTTCATATCATTTGCTTTTGCAGTGTAACTTACACTGATATTGCTTGCAAAAATATAGTATTTATCCCCTAAATACCTACCCGTATAACTGTCGGATACTTTTAACGATTGAATATATTCTTCCACAGTCAATTCAGCATCTGACTGCTTGCTATTTAAGTAATTCTTGTAATACTCGTTTGCTCTGTCTATAACAACACCTTCGTCCACAAAATCAACTATCGTGCTAACGAATGCATTCATTGCGTTGATATTGTTTATAATATTGTTGCCTTCGTCAACGGTGTTTTGCGCTTTATAAATAACCTTTTCAGATGCAGTATAATCAGGCTTTTGCAAAATTGAATAACCTAATCCTACGCACGTACATAAAACGGTTATAATTATCATGAGCAACAAGTTGCTTTTAACTATAAAAAGAATAGTGCTTAGCAAACTTACGCTCGGTTGTTCTCTAATCTGTTCGTCCATCTCGCATGCAACTCCTTAAAGGTATTTTTTTAAAATTTCATCTAAAACTTGCATCTTTTTTAAAATGCTTTCTGCAAGCGCTATTTGATTTCTTGCCCTATCTAGGTTATGTCCTGGGTACTTAATTTTAAAATACGTATCGCCGTTTATATAATCGGTTAAAAATCTTACGGCAAGTTCAACGGTAATTGTGAAAACCCCAAGATTTAACGTTTCTTTTTCAATGTCTGTTAGGTTATACTTTAACTCTCCGATAAATCCCTTTGTAAATGCTTCATATTTGTTAATATCAAGTTCAACGCTCTCTATGTCAGGACAATCCTCTATAACAGAATTAGCAATAAACCTTATTGCATCTCCAAAATCATGAAAAATCATTCCCGGCATAACTGTATCAAGATCTAAAACCGCCAATGCCTCGCCAGTTGTTTTATCAAAACTTACGTTATTGCACTTGGTATCGTTATGAGTAACTCTCGGTGGAATTTTACCTTGTTCAAATAATTTTTGCAGTTTTTCTGCACGTTCTTCAAAATTTAAAAGCTTTTCAATCTCAACCTTTACTTTTTTAACTCTCTTTTTACAGTCTTTTTCTATCGCATCCTTAAAACTTTGATAACGTTTTGGAGTATTGTGAAAATCGGGTATGGTAATAAAAAGCGTATCGGGCGCAAAACCGTCTAAACAACTTTGAAATCTACCAAAAGCACTCCCCGCACGTTCAATAATATTTAAATCTTCAACCGTGTCGTACGTTATAGAGTTCTCAATAAAACGATAACATCTCCAATATTCACCATAATCATCAATAACAAAAGGGTCCTCGTCATTTTTTGACGTAAACGCTCTTAAAACAAACCTTCTCGTTACAAGTCCTCTTTTTAAGGCGTTCATTCTAACGTGATCGGTTACTCTTATAATATTGTCCATAACCTTTTCAGGCTCTGTAAACACGTTTTTATTTATTTTTTGCAGGATATATTCCCTTTTTTCACCGTTAAAGTCAAAATTTACTTTATACGTTGAGTTGATATTTCCTGTTGGGACCTCTTCGCACCCGATATATTTTCCATCAATATTAAAAGATGAGCAAATTTCTTTTACAGTCAAAACTATTCTCCCTGTATAGTATACTCTACACTTAATTGTATCACAATTACCAAAAAATGCAACTTGATTTTGTAGTTTTTTATATTTTTATTTGTTTTAAGAATTTACTTATAATTTAACTTAAAAATTTCTTTCCTTTTAGTTCTATCTTTTTATCGCAAACTGATAGCGCTGCTTTCCTATGGGTTATTAAAACCACCGTCAATCCTTTTAATGCTTTTAAGTTGTTTAAAACTTTTAGTTCGGTATTTTCATCAAGCGCACTAGTCGCTTCGTCTAAAAGCAAAATAGGACTGTTGCTTAAAACGGCTCTTGCAATAGCAATTCTCTGAATTTGCCCCTCTGAAAGACCTAACCCGTTTTCGCCAACTACTGTAGATAATCCGTCTGGTAATTCGTTTACAAAGGAATACGCTTCGCTGACTTTTAATGCCTTTTCTATTTGTTGCTCGGTAGCGTCGTTATTTACGAAAGTAACGTTATCTCTAATAGTTCCGCTAAAAAGCATATTGCCTTGTGGAACGTAAGAAAATAATGGTCTAGTATTTGCACCGATGGGCATTTTTTTGTTTTTTAGCGAAATAAGAATTTCACCTTCATTAGGAGGGTAAACACCTAGCATAAGTTTCATCAAAGTGCTCTTCCCCCCACCCGAAGTGCCTGAAATGATAACGAAATCGCCCTTATCTATGCGAGTAGAAGTATTTTTTAAAACTACATCTCTGTCGTAAGAAAAAGTAAGGTTTTCAATCTCAATCCCGTCCATTTTAGAATAAACGCTATCCTTATCAACAAGACCAGAAATTTCTTCGTTATCAATTAAATCTATTTCAATAAGCCTTTCTGCCGAAGCCAACATAGCGTAATACTTAGGTAAAATATTAGACAGTGATGCAAACGGCACTTGAACGTTATTAACGAGTTGTAATATTGCAGAAAGCGAGCCGTAAGATAAAGCACCGCCTAGAATTTTTACCGCCCCGTAAATTAACGCAAACAGATACCCTGCACTGAAAATAAAGTTATAAGCGGCGTGCCCGATAACCGAGTAATTTCGCCTCTTCATTTTAACTTTAAAGTTTTCTTCTTGTAATTCATCCGCTTGATTGCAAATCTTTTCGTTTACTGAAAAGGCTTTAACAGCGAGTAAGTTTTCTATGCATTCTTGCATGAAAGAACGGGATTTGCCATCAGTTTCCTGAACTTTTTTATGCAGACTTTTAAGTTTCCCTCTTAAAAGTGAAATGACCGCAAAAACCATCATTCCCGCAACGGTAAAAGCAATTGCAAAATGCCAATCCAAAATTACTAGAGCAACGACTGCGCATATTAGCCTAGTAAAAGCAGATACCACGGTAGGTAAAATAGTTGACGCACCATCAGCAACAATTGAAACGTCTTGCGTTAACCTATTCATTAATTCTCCGCTGTGATAGCCGTTAATCTTGTCGTATTTTTTTATTATAATTTGAGAAAACACGTGGGATTTATAAGACATTTCAAGTTTGCCCTTGATATGCTCTAATAAACCGTTGGTTATGACTCTAAATATAAATTGCATCACCACGATTAAAAGGATAATTACCGACCATAAAATTAGCCTTTGTTTATCGCCTCTAACCGCACCGTCTATAATTTCTTTTATAGCAAAAGCAAAAACCACCGACAACGCAGAAAAAAATGCGTTAGCAAGGATAAGCCAAAACATTTTATGCTTCTGACTTTTAGACATTTTTAATATCCATTTCATCGGTCTTGCTTTCATTTTCCACCTTTTTTACAAACTTTCCTAATTGTAATTATATCACAATAAATTTTTTATGTAAAGGTATTTTTGAAACCTTTGAAATATGTTTATATTTTCACTTGTTAAATTCTTTGTTATGCGTTATAATGGTTATATGGTTTTTACTTCGACTGCCCACGTAAACTTTTATAAACGGGCAAAAGAAAAACTTAATAACTTTTTTTACGGGCAAATTTATCCTGTATTAGTTGCTCTTTTCACGGCGTTTTTTTACGTTGCAGACACGCCGCTTTTGGGTTTAACTTGCTTTGCACTTACCGCAACGGTGATATTCTTCTGTTTTGAAGATTTAACGCCACTCATTCCCTTGCCCATATTCGTGGTTTTGATATTTAGAGATTTTTCCGTTTTCGATACGGTGGCACCAATAATTTCATTAACTGCTCCGGCAATCGGATTAATAAGCCACTTTATAATATACCCAATAAAAAAAGTTTATTTTGGAAAAGTTTTCTTTCCTTTGCTTTTGGTCTGTGTTGCGCTTCTTTTAAGTGGTCTGGGGTCTCCTTACTTGTCTAATTATACACGTGGTTTTATAACGACGCTAACGATTGGACCTTTAATGCTTTTTGCATATTTTTTATTTGTTCAATACGTTCGTCCGCCAAAAGATTTCAAATTGCATAGATTTATCTTTAAAGTTCTCGCTTTCTTAGGCGTTACGGTTTTTATCGAACTATGTTTTCATGAATATAGAATCGTTTACCGCCTTATAGATGAAACGAGTTTAGGCTGGGGAAACATAAACTCCGGTGCAAGCCTTTTACTCTTAAGCGTTCCCGCTTGTTGGTATTTGCTTTTTTATAGCAAAACTCCACTTCCCTCTCTAATCGCTCTAATCGTTAACTACTCTGCGGTTATACTTTCTAACAGCGATGGGGTTGCAGGGATTACTTTCTCTTTCATTCCCATAATTTTGCTATGGATTCTCGTTAAAGGAGAACTTAAACAACACAAATTTAAAATATTTAAAATTGCTATTTTTGCCATAGTGTTGTTGTCAGTTTTATTCGTCATGTTTGCAATAGTGCTAGATAAAGCGCCCACAATAATAAGTGGGTTTATACTTAAACTTTCAAACGACTCTGCAAGAACAAAATTTTATATTGAGGCTGTGGAATTATTTAAGAAATTTCCTATCTTCGGAGTGGGACAAACTTACGTCAGCCCCAATTCTCACTTTGAGTTAACTAGCCTTGAAACTTTCAATTTCCATTCGGTTCTATTCCACGTTTTAGCCACAATGGGTTTTGTGGGAATTTTATCTTATTCCGCTTATTACGTGGCTAGATTTAGAGTGATGATGGAAAAGGATACTCCGTTTAACGTTTTTGCTTTTTTATCTTTCACAATGATTGAAATGTATGCGTTTATAGATTGTTGCGAATTCGTTGCCATTCCTATAATGATAACCGTAACTATATTTGTTGCGAGTGTGGAAATAGCAAACAAAAAAGGTAACGAACAGCCGTTACCCTTGTTGTTGCATCATAATCATCCAACTTTTTAATTGAATTTTCTCTTGTCTATCCTATAAGTAGGAACTAGTTTATGAACCAACTGTTTCATCTTATCCGTTTCGTTATATGCTTCAACGTACAGTTGTTCAATGGTCTGGAATAAATTATCTTCGTCGATTTCCAAGGGTTTACCTATGGAAATCATTTTATTTTCCGTCTCTTTTAAACCTTCTTCTTCCATCAACCTTTCTTCGTATAGTTTTTCGCCAGGACGAAGTCCTGTAATTTTTATATCAATATCTTCAAACGGTTCGAAACCGCTGAGCTTTATCATTTTCACAGCGAGGTCGTAAATCTTGACAGGTTCGCCCATGTTAAGAACGAAAATCTCGCCACCTTTTGCGTAAGCGCCAGCTTGTAAAACTAAACTTACTGCCTCGGGGATTGTCATAAAATATCTAACGATATCCTTGTGGGTAACGGTAACAGGTCCGCCTTCTTGAATTTGCCTTTTAAAAAGTGGAATAACAGAGCCGTTAGAACCTAAAACGTTTCCAAATCTAACCGCAACGTAATCGGTTGCATATTTTTTATTCATGGATTGAATAATCATCTCGCAAATCCTCTTAGTTGCGCCCATGATATTAGTTGGATTAACAGCCTTGTCAGTGCTTATTAAAACAAACTTTTCGACACCGTTTTTACCCGCCGCTTCAGCGACCTTTAACGTTCCGCTGACGTTGTTTTTAACCGCTTCGTTAGGACTTGTTTCCATAAGTGGCACGTGCTTGTGTGCCGCAGCGTGAAATACTATGTCCGGTCTATATCTAGAAAATACGTCGTTTATCTTTTTACTATCCCTAACACTTGCGATAAGTACAGTTAAGTTAAGATTAGGAATACGCCTTAAAAGTTCTTGTTGTATTTCATAAGCGTTGTTCTCATAAATATCTAAAATAATAAGATGTCTAGGATTATGTGTTGCTATTTGGCGGCAAAGTTCGCTACCGATAGAGCCACCGCCCCCTGTTACAAGAATGGTTTTGCCTTCAATAAATCCCATGATTTCATTCAAGTTAACCTTAACCGGTTCTCTGCCTAATAAGTCTTGAATATCAATTTCTTTTATTAATTGATGTCCTGCTTTTGCATTTTCTAGTTCATAAGCACCAGAAACCGTCATAATCTTGCAAGAAGTTTTTCTGCATTTGTCCATTATTTTTTCCAATTCTTCTCCACTAGCGGATGGAATTGCAATTATAATTTTGTCTATATCAAATTTTTTAGAAAAATACTGTGCGTCTTTAATCTTTCCGACAACTCTAACGCCGTCGATAGTTCTTCCGACCTTTTGCGAATCGTCATCTAAAAAGCAAATGGGTTGCATGTCGAGTTTGTTTCCCGACTTCATTTCTCTAACCAGAACGTTTCCGGCACTCCCTGCGCCTACAATCATTACCCTTGCGCATTTATCACCATAAGCTTTTCTTCTTGCAACAGTCTCGGCAAGCCAACGTGCTCTTATTATAAATCTGCTGGTTAATACTGCAAAAACTGCGGTAAGTGAAGTTATAAACACCCATTCAATGCCAAGACTTGGTGAAATTAAAGCAACCACAACGCAATACACGGAGAATACCATAGATCCGCATATGAGTTTTATTGCGTCTGTAAACCCTGCGTATTTCCACATTCCGACATAGCAATTAAGAAAATTCAGAGCCAAAACAAGCGCAATGCAACTGCCAGCAAAATAGTACCAGTTGTTTTCGAATACCGATAATACGTCTACGTCGGTAAGCCAAACGGCGAATATTGCCGAAGCAAACGCTAATAGGCAATCTAAAAACACAAAGCCGAACACTTTCAATTTTTTTCTCATATAGTAATTTCCCTAAAAACTTTTTCGCTAATACGTATGTAATTGTACTCTTTTAACCTAAAAAAGTCAATAGTATAGTAAAAAAACAATTTTTTTTAATAATTTTTCATGCGATTTTTAATTTTTTCGATTAAATGTGTTACCGTTAATTCATTATCTTCGAGTTGTCTATCTACGCTACCGTGTCTTATAAACTTATCTTTAACGCCTGCAATTATCAAATTAACCTTGTAATTTTTCTCTTGATAATACTCGTTGACCAACGCACCGAATCCACCTATAATACTATTTTCTTCTAGCGTTACGATAACGGTATCTTTTATTTTATCTAAAATAGCAGTGTCTAACGGTTTAACTATCCTTGCGTTTACAACCGAAACGCCGTCTAACTGACTGCTGATTTTAAGAGCAAGTTCTAACATTTTTGGGCCGACGACAAGTACGGTTATATTATCCCCTTGGGTTAGTTCTTCCCACTTACCCTCCTTAAACGGCAAAAAGCCTTGTCTTTGGCAAGAATTTTTAGGGTATCTTATAGCGCACGGCGAATTAAGGGACAATGAAAAAGATAGCGCATCTTTTAATTCTTCAACCGAAGTTGGGGCAATTATAGTCATGTTAGGCAGATGGGTTAAATAACTTAAATCAAACACACCTTGATGAGTTCTTCCGTCTTTACCAACGAGTCCTGCTCTATCCAAACACAAAACCACAGGTAAGTTTTGTAAACATACGTCGTGCATAATTTGGTCGTAAGCACGTTGCATGAAGGTAGAATACACGCAAACAAAGGGCTTTAATCCCCCCGCAGCCATTCCTGCAGCCGAAGTTACCGCATACTCTTCTGCAATACCAACGTCGTAAAATCTTTTAGGAAATTTTTTTTCAAAGATTGAAAGTCCCGTCCCGTCTTTCATTGCGGCTGTAATTGCAACTATTTTATCATCTGTTTGGGCTATATTTGTAAGTCCCTCTCCTAATGCTGACGACATGTCTCCGCTTTCGTTTAATAGGTTTGCTCCAACGCCGTGATAAAGGTCAGCGTGTTCTTCTGCATTTTGGTATCCTTTACCCTTGGTTGTTTTAACGTGCAGAATGATTGCTTTATCTTTACACGCATCTTTCACGCCCGACAAAATTTTAACCATTTTTTTAACGTCGTTTCCGTCTACTACTCCAACGTATTTAAAGCCATACTTTTCAAAATAATCGTCTTTACCCACGACCCTCTTGATAAAGCCTTTAAATCTGCTCAAAAATTTGGCAACAAAAGAATCTTTGAATATTTTTTTCATTATTCTTTTACTGCGAATATAACCGCCCTTAGTAGTTCTTTTTGAAATAAAACCGTAAAGCCCGTTTTTGTTTTTTGAAATAGACATGCCGTTATCATTTAAAATAACGAAGTAGTTTTTAGGCTTTTCACTTGATACGGCAAGTGCTTCCAGGTTAAGACCGTTTGTAAACGAACCGTCGCCAACAACGTTTATAACTTTATAATTTTCTCCGTTAATATCTCTTGCGTTACAATAGCCAATACCCGCCGAAAGCGAAGTCCCCGCATGTCCCGCAATGAACGCATCAAAAGGACTTTCCTCTCTGTCAGGAAAACCTGAAATACCTCCGTCCGTTCGAATGGTAGAGAAAACGTTTTTTCTGTCGGATAATATTTTGTGAGCATAACACTGATGCCCCACGTCGAATATAATTTTATCAGTGGGGAAGTCAAAAGTATAATATAGAGCGATTGTAGTTTCCACTATGCCTAAGTTTGACGCTAAATGTCCGCCGTTTTTTTCGGTTACCGATAAAATTTGGTTTCTAATTTCCTCTGCTAACCCATTCAATTGGTGTATAGATAATTTTTTTATATCGCTCGGCGAATTTAAAGTTTCAAGTATTGCCATTTTTGCTCCGATTTGTATGTTTTTGCTAGAATAGTATATTACATTTAAACTAAATTGTCAAGACCAGTATTAATTTACATTAATTTCTACGTCGTTAATATGCCATATTGCGTTATTTTTTAATTATAACTAATCGGTTTTAATGGCTTTCGACAAATTTCCGCTTGACATATCTTTATATCCGTTATAAAATTTATTATATTTAATTTAAGAGGTTATTATGTTATCAGGAAAAACTCTTGAAAATTTTGCTAAACTGTGTTTAAAAATAGGCGTAAATTTACAAAAAGGTCAGGGATTAGAAATAGCGTGTCCCATTGAAAAAAGCGAGGTTGCGCACGTTTTGGCGAAAACGGCTTATGAACTTGGCGCAAAAATTGTTAACGTTCGCTGGGAAGATGAAACTCTTGACAAAATCAACTATACGTTTGCACAAGAAGAAGCACTAAGTTCTGTTCCGAAATGGTTTATAGACAGCAAAAATTATCTTGTGGAAAACGGATTTTGCTACGTTGCAATAGCTTCTGACGACCCTTCTGCATTTAAAGACGTTCCTGCGGATAAAATCTCAGCCGTAATCAAAGCTAAAAGTAAAGCGCTAAAAAAATTCTCTGATAACGTTATGGCAAACAAAATTCGTTGGTGCGTTGTTTCCGTGCCAACGTTATCTTGGGCAAAACAAGTTTTCCCCAAATCAAAAAACCCTGAAAAAGACTTATCCGAAGCAATTGAAAAAACAATGCGCTTAAATGAGCTAGACCCCGTAAAGGCTTGGGAAGAACATATTCAAACCTTAAATAAGCGTACAGAATTTTTAAATGACAAAAACTTCGACAAATTGATATTTAAAAGTAAAAGCGGAACAAATTTATCTGTTGGACTAGCAGTTGATCACGTTTGGCTGTCTGCACAAGAAACAGCAAAAGACAACGTGAAATTTATAGCAAATATGCCTACCGAAGAAATTTTCACCTGCCCGCACAGATTAAAAGTGGACGGTGTATTAAAATCAGCCCTACCGCTTTGCGATAACGGACAAATAATAGACGGCTTTACCATTCAATTTAAAAAAGGTAAGATTGTCGGATACACTGCCGAAAAAGGCTATGAAAGATTAAAAGGATTAATAGAAACTGACAGCGGAACTGAGCGTTTAGGAGAAGTTGCTTTGGTAGGAAAAAATTCACCTATCGCAAAGTGCGGTATTTTGTTTTACAACACTCTCTTTGATGAGAATGCTAGTTGTCATTTAGCAATAGGAAAAGCATATCCCACCACGATAAAAAACGGTGATACGCTTTCTTTAAGCCAACTTAAAAAACTTGGCGCAAACGATTCAACAGAACACGTTGATTTTATGATAGGGACAGATGATTTATCCGTTGTTGGAGTTGATAAACATGGCAATAAAACAACTCTGTTTGAAAATGGAGACTGGGTTATTTAATTTATAAAACTAAAATCAATAAACGCCTTCTATGTTAGGTTTATAGAAGGCGTTTAATTTTTTACGTGTAATTTATTTTTTAAAAAAATTTGTTAAGTTTCAGTTATTTAATCGTAAAGGTTATTGACTTACCACCAGTAACTGCAAGATAGAATACCCCGTTATTTGTGCCACGGAATACAACGTTGTTTGTGCCTTGCTTACCACCACGAACATCAACCTGGTTGCCGTTTGAGTTAGAAATAGTAAACTTTGCATTACTGTCAGCCGAGTTAACAGTTACGTTTGAGTTCCCCTTCGTATTAATGACGTAGTAAGTAATATCTGTATTTTCGCTGTTATAACAGGTTACCGTTTGCCCAATGTAAGTGTAAATTGCATCACTGGTAGTTTTACCGAGTTTCCCTTCTTCCCAAGTGGATGGGTTAAATGAAGGATATTTCGCTAGCCAAGAACCAGTAATCGGGTTATCATAGTAAGCAGATTTACAAGTACCCGTTTTTGTTTCCACAGCTTCCCACTCGCCCGTTTCAGCATCTTGCGCCAACTTCGTGCGATAAATGGGATAAATAACCTGCCCAATCGGATAATTTGGATTATTGCTTTCACCAAGTTCAATACTAGTCGTGAACAAGTAACGAACATCTGGTTCTTCTTCTGGGAAATAAATAACGAACGTAAGTCCTGTCGTTTCAGTATTAAAATACTTAGCGATATCATTTTTCTCCCAAAAGTCCATACTGCCAAGGGTGTCTGACGTAAACCAAGAACTGCCTTGTGTACGATTTGCGATTTCTTCATTGATATAGGAGTTTGGGTTGTTAAGACCAATTTCCGTTCTATTTCCGTTAGAATCGGTGTATATACCATTCAAAATGGTGTCAATTAATTGTTCGTGGTCTTCACCCATAACGTCGTTTGGCAATTCTTCCATCCCCACCCAAGGCATAACTTGTACTTTTACAGGAATTATAATATCTTGAGAAATACTTATATTATAATACCAGTAGCCCATAACGTTCGTTGAACAAAGGCAAATTAAACAAATGAGCGCAATGACGCATATCGAACAAATAGAACGAATATTTTTAAATTTCATTTGCTTTAACCTGCCTTTGTAGATTTTTAGTATCGTAAATCTTTTGGACACTTATGATTTTGTTATTTAATAAATTTTCAACTTAAAATTCTACAATTTTTCGTTGATTATATTTAGAACGTATTTTAAGCGTCTATCACTTGTTACTTTGCACATTGCAGGATAGTCGTGATAGGTCTTAATATTAGAAACGTCCTTAATGCCATATTTAGTAGCAGTATATTCTGTTGGGTCAACCGCCATATAAACACAAACTGATTTGCCTTTTACAGTAATTTTCAAAAGCGGTTTGCGCCCATATTTGAAAGTAATGCAATTTTTACTTTCCCAACGGGTTACTCCAATCTTTTGCTCCATCAACTTAACAATTTGCTTATATCGTTCCTTTCTTTCTTTGGGTAAGCGATATAACTTTGAGTTAAGCGTTACCTTTTTGCGGAGTTTGAAAAAGTTTACTCCTGTATCTGGACGTTCAATCTTGATATTTTCCCCAAACCTAGCAAGTAATTTAAGTACGTTTTTGAGTTTTCTACGAGAGGTAATCTTACATTCGCTTGGCAGTTTTGCATATGCTTTTATGCGAGAAACGTCCTCAAAACCATACTGACGACCTTGATAGTTGTTGGCATCAAACGGCAAGTATACGTACAAAGATTTACCACGGATAACAATTTTAGCAACTGCTTTATTTCCTTGGCGATACAACTCGTGATACTTTGCTTGATTAACGTGTATTGATGGAATTTGCATTAACACGTACACTAGTTGATTATACCATTCAACTTTCTCGTCGTTGAGCAAGTTAAGGCGTTCTTCAAACGTTTTACGTTTGCCAAACTTATCGAATAATCTCCCCTCGGTGGAAATTTCTTCACTATCAGCAACTGTTATAGCAATAAGCGGTTCTGTATTATCTATAAACGTTTCAGGTTGTTTATAGATATTTTCTGTTACTTGTTGGCCTTTTAATCCCATTGCAACTAATCGAACGTCGATTGCTTTTTGTATTTTCTTTTCTACAATAGGCAATGCTATTGTTGCTAAAAGCACCAACAAAAAGCAAAGCATTCCTGCGGGAGATTGCATAAATATTACAAATGAACCAACGAAGGGAACACTTTCTCCACGATAGATACTGCGCATTTGACTATAAGTTACAGGAAATTCGTCCGCATGTTGGTTGGCATCGCCACGAAGCACGTACCATCGTTCGTTTGGATGCAAAGCATTCGGCTCCTCAATAGCAACAATACGGTGAATTATAAAGTAACCGTCATTTTCGTAAACCACTATATCAAAAACTTGCAAATCTTCTTCGGCAGGTAGTTGATGCAAAACAACCAAATCAAACGTTGATATTTGGTCGTTAAGATTAAACTCTTCAAGGTAAGTGTTATCCTTGTGCTTTTTTTCCATTGACCCTGTTTCTACCGCTTTCAACGTTGGAATTGAGCCAATTTTAGTATTTTGAGTAAATTTAGAGTATAACGAAAATGCAAGAGTGCACGTCAAAACTATGCACAACAAAATTAGTAGCGCATTGTTTAAAATTACAGAAGAGTTGCTTTTGTTTTGTTTTTTCCGTTGCTCTTCTATATGTTCTTTTTTAATTTTTTCATCGTCTAATCCGGCATAGATAATTTTCAATGTGTTTTTGACTAGCATTGATATTAAAACGGAAAACAATGCAGTCAACGACACAAAGACAACTATACACATAATTAAACTGTACGTTTCAAATGCTCGCATAATTATAATAACGGCGCACCATCACAATGCGCCGTCTTTTTACGTTACTTTTATTTATCCTTCAATTTCAGTAATAGTGATAGTGATTTTGTATTGACTCATTGCGTTGTCAAATCTAACGTTTTCTTCATAAGTTGGCAAGTAAACCGACTTACCATCACAGAAATTAAGGCAATCTACTATTTGTTCTGCTGTAATAGTAGCTGTCTTTGTTGGATTTCCGCTATTGAGTTCAAACGTATTTGCATCAGTTTTAACAGACAAAATCTTAACCGATTCTTCTTTGTATCCACCTGAACCATCGGGTACCTTTGCGTTGTATAAGCTTTGTTCTCCAGAAAGAGTAACGGTAACCATCATCTTAATACCGTCCTTTTGAACAGTTTCGTCGGCATTAGAAGCGGGTACAAATTCAATGTCAACAGAACCCTCTGGCACTAATTCAGCTTTCCAGTCAACTACGTCTTCATCGTCGATTTTAAACTTTAAAGTGTTATTAGAGGCATCAATACGACCTTTTTTACCCTGAGACACGATGTCTGTCATATGTAAATCGTATGTTCCTTCACGAGAAACAGCGCTACGGTCGTAACTCCAAACGGCAAAAACGCTACCGATTGTGAGAATGATTGCTAAAACCACAACCATACTGATTTTTCTAAGATGTTTCATTTTATTATTTCCTCCTATATAATTAGCTAATGAATTTTTAATAATTATACACCCCCACCAGGTAATTGTCAATATTATTTAAATAATTATTTGATAAATGTAACATAATCTTTATATTTATTTAAAAAATGCACATGTGGAGGTGTTATTTGTTTTTTTGAACAAAAAAGACGCATATCCCGTCAACTTTGGTACTCCCGGCGGGAATCTCGCCTGTGCGACCATACCCGATAAACAGTGGGTGTCCACTGTTTACCCTAAAGGGAAATTTGCTTACCGCAAATTTTCTCCTTAATTCGATTCCCTCCTCTTCTCTTTAACAAAAATAAAAGACGCCTTTCGGCGTCAACTTTGGTACCGAGTTTGTAGTCTTAACCGAACCACTATAAAACAGTTAGGGTTTTACTAATGATTTCGGTGTTTTGCATGGATATTAAAAAACGAGATTTTAGTAATAAAGTTCAATTATAAAGTCTTCGTTAGGTTTTTTCTGACTAAATTTATCTAATATATTTATCTTTATAGTTTCCGTATAAAACAAAAAGTCCTGATTTTCATCAGGGCTTTTTTGCGTGTATTTATAGGTTATTTCTACCTTATCATCATAAAGAACTATTTTGTCTATTAATAAGTTTACCATTACCGTTGGATTCTTTTTTAACGAAGAAGTTATATAAGAAACAATTTCTTCTTTTTTAAGTTCTTTATCAATATTGTTTTTAGCTATTTTTATCTTAGCATCAATTTCTTCTAACTGTAACTCTAATTGGTCTAACCTTGTCTTAGTAGAGTGAGATATTATGCCTTGTTCTATGGCGGATATAAGATTCTCTATCGCTTTTTGCGTTTGTTCTTTTTCTTTATTTAATATAGTTAGAATAGAACTGTCGGTTTGTTCTTTTTCGTGACGGGTTAGTATCATATCTGCAATGGCAGATAATATTCTTTTGTTGCTAAGCACTTTAATTGTTGTTTCTGTTACAAGATTTTCAAACACATCTTTAGGAATTAATGCCTTAGTACAATTATGTTCACGTCGTCTTCCACTGCAATTATAATATCTTTTTTTGTTACCATTTCTAGCTGTTCCTAATTCGCCTATAATAGTTTTTTCACAATATCCACAATAAACTTTATTGCGAAGTAAATATTTGTCTGCACGACTATCTTTACCATGCTTATTGTTTAGATTTTTTGTTCTTACAATCTCAAACAATTCATCCGATATTATTCTAGGGAAAGTATTTGTGTTTTTTTCGCCAGCATAATAGTAAACGCCTACGTATTTTTCATTATGTAATATATGGAAAATAGTATTTTTAGCAAACGGTTTACCTTTTCTAAGTATGCCGTTTTTAGTTAGTTCTTCAATGATTTCTTTAACGGTTGTACCTGAAGCATATTGTTCAAAGATATGTTTTACTATCTCAGCTTCTTCAGGATTTATTACAACTTTTTTACCACTTTGTTTGTCGCCAACGGTGGTGTATCCATAAATCATAGTTCCGCCTGTAAAATTACCTTTAGCACGGGTTTCTCGCATACCACGTTTTACTTTTTGAGAAAGTTCAGCAGAGAAGTATTGGTTCATACCTTCTAATAAGCTTTCAAGTATTATACCTTCAGGTGTATCAGGAATATTTTCCATAGCTGATACAAGTTTAACGTTGTTATCTTTTAATGCTTTACGATAAATCGTGGATTCGAATTTGTTCCTTGAAAATCTGTCTAGTTTGTAAACTAAAACGATATCCCAAGCTTGTTTGTTACTGTCCTTAATCATTTTTTGAAATGATTCTCTGTTATCGTTCGTTCCCGTAGTGGCTCTATCTATGTATTCTGCTATGACCGTTATATTATTGTTTTTAGCGTACTCATAACATACACGAAGTTGACCTTCAATAGATTGTTCCGTTTGGGAATTACTAGAATACCTTGCATAAATTACTGCTGTTTTCATAAATTTTTTAATTCTCCTTTTGAAATATTATTAAAAAAATATTTAAGAAGTTGGTGAAACCAACTTATGCCAGCCACCCTATCGGGAATCGGATGGCCAGTCAAAGAAATAACGACAAAAAAATGTGGAAAACGGACAGATAAATGTTGTCCATTATTTTGTCGCTTTGACGGGATAGCCGATTTCTGATACCAACTTCAAAAACAAATTTTCTTCAATAATATTTTTTAATGGTGAAAGAAAATGTCCCCTTTAATTGAAAAAATTAGTTCAAAAAAAGGAGGACGTTTTTTTATGCAAGAAATTAAGGTCAAAGGGAACGAAAAATTAAAAGTATATATTAACGGCAAACCCAAGTTGGAGTTTATGCCTAAAGAGATACTTGATAGTTTTGTAAATAGCCTTTACAAGCAAGTAATAGAAAAAGTAGAAAAAAAGAAGAAATAATTTTTCTAACGTGCAATTAGGTTGCATGTTAGAAGATTATTGTTAAAGCGGACATTAGGTGTCCGATTTAAAGGTTATTGTTTCAATACGGCATTACCTGTCGTATTTATCGATTATTTTTTCTAATACGAAATTAGGCGTCGCATTAGAAAGATATTCTTAATTTACGAATTTACCTTTCGTAAATAGATTTTATTTTAAAGTAGCAAAAAATCTTCTACTTTAAAAGTTAAAGTGTTCATTAGGTGAACCATTTGCCTGCTAAATTAAGTAAAAGTCGAAAAAACAAAAAATTACAAAGGAGGAAAAACGGTTAGTGACGGCTTTTGAACGTCGCAAGGAAATACTTAAAATATTACGCTTGCGAAAGTTTGAAAAAGTAGATAATCTCGCATTTCAGTTCTCGGTTACGCCGAGAACTATTAAGCGTGACATCGAAATACTGTCATTAACTGAAAGCATCTATACCCAACAAGGTAGATATGGTGGTGGAATATATTATGAAGACTTTGAAGAAAAATCAACGCCCACAGCAAAAAAGATAGAACTCTTAAAGAAACTTAAAAAATATTGCACTTCAGAAGAACTTAAAACTTTAAGGCGAATAATACAAGACTACGGAGCTTAAAAGGCGGTAAGAAAGAAGCAAAAAACGCAAGACGTAACGTGGGTGTTCGGCGCCAACGGCTCAGTGCGCCAACCCCACTCGTCTGCGTTTGCTTTTCTTACCTTTTTGCTCGTATGTTTATTCGCAAAAGTGAGTTTTTATTAAGTTTTATCGAGTGTAAAGTTTTAGTTAGGGCGTGTGCTTGTCTCGGCGAGGCGAAGCCGAGCCGACTTGTATCAAGACAAGCACACGTCTAACGACCACAACCCCAACTTTTTAGCAAAATTTATAAAAAATTAAAGGAGGTGAAATTATGGAAAATTTGGAAATTTTAAGAAAGAAAATGCAAAGGCTTAAAGGATATTATGATGCCTATAATATGTGCTCTAAAGAACGTGGTTTTATTAGGATTATGACCACGAAAGAATTTGATGAGTTTTATGCTTGGGTAAATGAAACGATAAAAAGCGCACCAAGATTATTAAAACAAACTTATGAAAATCTTTATGTCTTAGCAAAGACTCAAAAAACCTATGCAGAAGAAAGAAACGTTACTGAAAAATATATCCAGATACTAAACAAAAGGCTGTTAGTATTTTTGTTAAACTATAATAAGGAGGAATAAAAATGAAATATAAAAATTGGTTAAACGAGTGGCTTGCTTTGTACGTCAAGCCCACTACGAAAATAAGAACGTACAAGAAATATCAAAGGCAAATAGAACTACATATACTCCCCGAACTTGGAGAATTTGAACTACACGATTTAACGGCAACTGTTTTGCAACGTTTTACTGTTGATTTATCTGAAAAAGGTTTATCTGCAAACACGGTAAACGGCATTATTTCCGTGCTAAAATCATCACTTAGGCGCGCAGTTTTGCTTGGCGTAACGGATAAAGAGTTTACGATGGCTATCGTGCGCCCCAAACAACGCGAAAAACAAGTTGATTGCTTTTCTAAGGAAGAACAACGCAAAATCGAGCAATATATCTTTGAAAAGAAGAAAAATAAGTTGTTCGGCGTGGTGCTTTGTCTTTATACGGGCTTGCGTATTGGAGAACTTCTATCTCTTACTTGGGATGACGTAGATTTACAAAAAGGCATAATATCCGTTTCTAAATCTTGTCACGATTGTTGGGAAAACGGTAAATACGTTAAGGTTATAGACTCGCCGAAAACGGATTGTTCCGAGCGTATTATACCTATACCAAAGCAACTGCTTTCGCGATTAAGAGAGCACAAAAAATCGTCAAGCGGAAACTACGTTATTTGTGGTGAACACTTACACGGTGCGCAGGTACGCTCGTATCAAAAGAGTTTTGAACTTCTTTTGAAACGGCTAAATCTCCCGCATAAAGGTTTTCACTCTCTTCGCCATACGTTTGCAACGCGAGCTTTAGAGTGCGGAATGGATATAAAAACGCTATC
The DNA here is from genome assembly GCA_045647765.1 of Christensenellaceae bacterium. Lineage (GTDB taxonomy): Bacteria > Bacillota > Clostridia > Christensenellales > Borkfalkiaceae > UBA1259. The sequence continues at coordinate 52,537 of JAZRMR010000008.1, read as the reverse complement.
CGAAATTTTAGGGCATAAAAACCCTACGATAACGTTAAAACGTTACGCTCACTCTATGCTTGAACACAAGACGGAAATGATGAACCGCATTGGTAAATTATTGTTCTAAAAAAGGAAAAAGTGGCGAGTTTCGTGCTCGCCACTTTATCTACATAGATTATTTTAATCTATGTAGATATTCTAAGTAATCCACAAGAAAAAGTCAATTGTTTTTATATGTGTATGTGAAAATTGATGATAGAAAAGTACATTTGATAGTGATTTTATGAATTTTTTTAACAAGAAGTTCACTGATTAAAATAATCTATGGCAAAAATAACAATCAAAAATACATTTTATACTCGGAGGTATTATCAAATGAAAAGAAAACATTTTTTGTTAAGTTTGATTTGTTTACTTTTGTTATCTTTAAGTATGTTTACACTTACGGCTTGTGGAGGAAATGAACCTTCACATACGCACGTTTACGACAAACAAGTAGTAAACGATACTTTTAAGGCAAGTGATGCAACTTGTGAAGATAAGGCAGAATATTACTATTCGTGCTCTTGTGGAGAAAAGGGAACAGAAACGTTTGAATATGGTTCTGCACTTGGTCACGCATATGGTGAATGGGTTTCAGTTGGAAATGGTCAACATAAAAAAACTTGTGCTAACGATAATAGCCATATCATAACTGAAAACTGTTTTGGTGGAACTGCTACTTGTACGGAAAAAGCAAAATGTTCAGTTTGTTCAACCGAATATGGCGAAGCAAATGGACATGATTATGATGAAGTAGTAACAGAACCAACTTGTACAGAACAAGGTTATACTACATACACTTGTCATTGCAACTATAGTTATATTGCAGATTATGTTGACGCACTTGGACACACTGAAGTAATTGATAATGCAGTAGCTTCAACGTGTACTGAAACAGGTTTAACCGAAGGAAAACATTGTTCAGTATGTGAAGAAGTTCTTATTGCACAAGAAGTAGTTGAAGCAACTGGACATGATTATGATGAAGAAGTAACAGAACCAACTTGTACAGAACAAGGTTATACTACGTACACTTGTCATTGCAAACATAGTTACATAGATGATTATGTTGACGCACTTGGACATACTGAAGTAATTGATAATGCAGTAGCTTCAACGTGTACTGAAACAGGTTTAACCGAAGGAAAACATTGTTCAGTATGTGAAGAAGTTCTTATTGCACAAGAAGTAGTTGAAGCAACTGGACACGATTATGACGAAGTAGTAACAGAACCAACTTGTACAGAACAAGGATATACAACATACACTTGCCATTGCAACGATAGTTATATTGATAATTACGTTGAAGCTTTAGGACATACTGAAGTGGTTGATAATGCAGTTAATGCTACTTTCTCATCACCTGGATTGACTGCTGGTTCACATTGCTCTGTATGTAATGAGGTTATTGTTGCGCAAATTGAAATACCATCATTAGGTTTAGATGCTGATTCAGAACAAGGCATAGTTGCTAGTCCAGAATATAGTGACGTAGAAGAAGGAGTGTCGTATAGGTATAGTTATTCTCTAAATATCAAAGAAAACGATTCGTTTGTCTTAACAACATTGACAATTGGTTCGGATGAAACTTATTCACTCAATTATTCTAGTGGTACAATTTCTAATATTGGTAACGAAATTCATGAACTTATATTTGATGATGGGCGCGATTCCATGTATATAAGATTTATTGATAATAAGTTTGAATTTTGTAAGCGAGACGGTTCAAGTTGGGATAAGGAAAAGTACGAAAGACCAGAAGGCGTTACGACCATTGATTTAGTTCCTAGACTAGGTAATAGTACTTATGGTTACTATGACCTTGCTAATAATGTGCACGGAGAGTCGATGCAAGAACTTTATAGAAGAATGTTCTACGCTTGCGAAGCTTTTGTTAATAATTCTGATGATATTCAAAGCACAAATGGCTTCTATATTTTAGATACTATTGATTTAGGTCATTATATTATCAACGTTAATGAAGTAATTTCGACTTGGAAAGTATTTATTGTTGAAAATCCTAGATATTATTGGCTTTCAAACAGCCTTACGGTAGATGGAAGCAATCTTAAATTCTGCATTGACGAGGCTTATTCAAAAGCGGATTATCGTGCTCAATGCGATGTGGCAATTGATAATATGTTAGAAGAATGCAATGCTCTTATTAACGAGGGTATGTCGGAATTAGAAATTGCGTTGACCGTACATGATTTTATTATCAATCGTATGGATTATGCATATGAGAGTGATGGTGTAACACCGCAGGACGATATTTGGGCACATAATATGATTGGTTGTGCAAAATACAATCTTGGTGTTTGCGAATCGTTTGCAGAAACGTTTATGTTCTTGTGCCGACTAAATGACGTAGAAGCAATTATCGTAACTGGAACGGCTAATAACGAAAGCCATGCTTGGAATATTGTAAAAATAGATGGTGTGTGGTACGGAGTAGACACAACATGGGATGAAACAAATGAGACTGGTCTAATTTCATACAATTGTTTTGGTATGTCTAAACAATATTGTGATTCTACTCACAATGCAGATAGTTTTGACAAAATAGGTGTTAATTACTTATATCAATTACCTGATATGAGTGAAAATTCTATCGAACTTGTTGACCTGTTAAAGAATGGTGAATTTATTGGAACGTATGTAAGCATTGATAAAGCATTTGAATATATGACCGACCAAAATGCTGATTACACTTTGCAATTGTATTCATATACTTTACAAGGACCATTATTAATTTCATCACCGAGTATAATTCACAATATTTATAGCATGGAAACACCTGACGTTAAAAGTATTACGATAAAGGGACACCATGAGGATTTGGGTAACGGCTACATAACATGTACTAGCGTAGATATAAATAACTCATTAACATTATTTGCCGATACTTTAATTTTATATGATATTAGCCTAACAACCCCGAGTGACAGTATATTGTATATACAAAACAATTGTTTAGAGATAATGGGGCAATTAAATCATCTAAAGATTCCTGTCATAGGCAATATTGAAGATGGGGAAACATCAAAAATAATATGCAATATAGACACACATGGAAGCTTGGAATTTTGGGAAAAAGTTAATGTTTGTGAAATGGATGTCTATGAAACTGTAACGTTTAGAGAACAAACTACAGTTATTCATTTGAAAGCATTAGTAGTTTCTGTTTATGGTGGCAATTTAAATGTTCAAAATTTTTATGGACTTTCCAAATATTGCACTATTGGCTTGAGGCAAATGGCGAGCGCTAATATTCAGAATTTATATTCCGATAGCAATAAAATTAATATTAATTTGCAGTTTGGAAAACTCGAAGAATTTCCACAATTAACTTTGGGAAATGTAGAATCCAATGTTGAAATTACTCTTGATGGTACTGTGCATTACTTAGTTACAGATATATTTGGCAATGAGATTGATAGGTATATTGAAGAAGCTAAGCCGTATAACGTTATCAAACCTATTGCGTATTTGTCACAAATTTCCGATTTTGAAAAGGTTAAAATATTTTTTGCAAATCAAGGAGAAAAAACTTCTTTGTATCTCGTAGATTCTAATGGCGATATAGTTGCAAAACCATTTGAAGTTATAGATGGATTAATAATTATGGATGGCATAATTGTACATTATGATGGAACAGCTACAATATTAAATATTCCTGAAGGAGTAAAATCTATTGATGATTTAGTGTTTAGAAGTTGTACTTCGTTAACAAAGGTAATAATTCCAGATAGTGTAACAAATATAGGCAAAAATGCGTTTATGTATTGCCGATCTTTAACAAGTTTAGTAATAGGTAAAAATGTTGAAAATATAGATGACGGGGCGTTCATGTATTGCGATAGACTTGTGGAAGTATATAACAAATCAAACTTAAATATTGTTGCAGGTAGTAGTTCTTTTGGTTACGCTGGATATTATGCTTTAAAAGTTTATGAAGAAAACTATGTTAGCAAATTAACAACAGATAGTGATGGTTATATAATTTATACTGATGCAGATGATAAGATATTGGTCGGTTACGTCGGTAATGAATATAGTTTAACATTGCCTAATGGAATAACTTCTATACACAAATATGCGTTTTATGATTGCACTTCGTTAATAAATGTAGAAATACCTAACAGTGTAACAAGTATTGGTGATTCTGCGTTTGAAAGTTGTTACTTCTTAACAAATGTGGTAATATCTAACAGTATAAAAAGTATAGGTAAAAATGCGTTCCGACACTGCGGTTCATTAACAAGTATAATAATCCCTAATACTGTAACAAGTATAGGTGAAGGGGCGTTCTATAATTGTACTTCATTAACAAACATAGTAATAGCGGATAGCGTAACGAATATAGGTTTTTTTGCTTTCTATTCTTGTGCTTCGTTAACAAATGTTTATTATACTGGAACAGCGGAAAATTGGTCTAAAATATCAATCGGCAGCAACAACTCAGATTTAACAAGTGCTACAATATATTATTACATAGAAAATGTAAACGATTTGCCTGCTGATAACGGAAATTATTGGCACTACGTTGATGGCGTTCCAACCCCTTGGACAACCACTGAAGAATAAAAACGAATACGCAGATAGGGATAAATCATCTTATCCCTATCTATAAAATAAAAACATATGAAAGCATTTTTATTTATAATTAACTTTTTCTTAGCCGTGGTTTTTGCGGTAATATATTTTTCAACAATTTATCAACTCTTTATTCCGTCTTTTGATTTGATGTATCTAATGTTTCTATGTTTATTTTCTTTATTAATAATGAGCATAGTGGAGGCATTTATGATTTGTGTTAATGCTGATGAAGACCATTGGAGTTTTATAGTAGTAGATATATTATTATGTATAGCTTTAATACTATTGATAATAAAAGCCGTTGATTTAAAACAAGACGTTGTGGAGTTAAGAAATGGTAATGGGATTTTTGACGGTCTTTTTCTTGCAGTTGCTTTATTGTTTTCTCCAATGATAATTTCGACGTTTGCGTCGTCTATACTGTTATTATTTATCTCAGTTTTTACTAGCAAGGATAACTGGAAATCAATTGTTTTAAGTACTGTAGGAATATTAGTAAATGTAATTTTTTTGTTTTTAAAAGATGTTATATTTAATATTAATACTGTGTGGATTTATATTTTAATTGTAATGCCAATAAGCATTTTATCGTTGGTTAACACAGTAAGAGATGGATGATTTTGTAAAGCAAATGAAACTACTATAAACAATTAATATTTTATAACAACAAAAACAAAAGAAAAGGAGAGCTATTATGATAACAATATATGAATGTGAAAATTGTGATTACACAACTGAAAATCCACCATATGATTGTGTTTGCCCATACTGTGGTGGCAAATTAGAATTGACAAAAAATAATATTCATCTTCCATCTCAAACAAAAGATGATGAAGAATTATCGTTTTAGACCGTGGGATTAAAATGGAGATTAAACAAAGGAGAAATGCTATATGAAACAAGATGTTTTAGTATCAAAAATTAATAGCTTATTTAAGATTGAACAACCAAAAACAAACAAAAATAAGTGTCTCCCAAAGAGGTTAAAATGCTATAAAGTTCCAAATGGTTTCGGTAAATTCGATTTTCAAACAGCAATTCCAGAAAAGGCAACTGTTAAATTAGTTCGCCCACATGTGTATGTTAAAGTTAGAGAAAAGACAAATATAGGTGATATTCAAGATAAAAAAATAAAACTTTTACAAGATTTTCAAAAAGAAAATATTTTCTTTAGAGAGTCAAAAACTGTCAATAAAATTATTAATAAAAAATCTATAAATATAGAAGATGAAAAAGAGTTAAAAGAGCTTATTAAAAAAGCATCTAAAAATGTATTTGTCGTATATGGTCACAATAAAGATTTAAACGATAAGGTTTGTCAAACTTTAAGCGATAATGGATACAATCCACTTACACTAGATAAAAGAATCATAATTGGCGGTGAAACTATTTTGGATGCGATTATTGCGCAAGCTAAAGAGTGTTTAACAGCAGTTGCTATTTGTAGCGCAGATGATATGGTTCAAAAGGAAGAAGATCGTAGAAGCAAATATAAGCAACCACGTCCTAACGTGTTTTTTGAAATTGGTTATTTGTATCATTGCTATGCAATGACGCGAGTACTTATTGTAAAAACAGAGGATGCAAAGATGTGTAGTGATTTGGACGGTGTTCGTTATATTTCAGATGATAAGTTAAATCAATTAATAAAGTCTCTTAAACAGCTTACAAATATAAAAATTTAATTCTATGTTAACACAAGCTAAAGTAGACCTAAAAAACGGCAGATAAAAAATTTGCCGTTTTTTAGGTCTAATTTTAATAAATATACTCACAAAGTATTGATGTTTGAAAGTTTTACCAGTTTATAAATTCTAGATATTTTTTCTTTATGCGTTTCCTACGAAGATATACCGTTTGAAAGCATAGTTCTAATTTTTTAGCTATTTCTTTTGCACTAACCTTGTTGTAAAGAAGTCTAAGAGTTTCTTCTTCGCCAGTAGATAAATCCATAGCCTTGATTAAATTTTCAACGTTTTCATAAGCTTCTTCAGTGTCGTAGAACACTTTAGGTGCAGTGTTATATTCAACCTTCTCATCCAACTCGCAATAAACTCTAGAGTCTCTTGTTATTGTCCATACATAGTGGTCAACAATCTTAAAACACGCCTTGCAAATAGTGACAGGATAGCCTTTTTTATCGTGGTAAAGAACTTCATCAACAAGTCTTCCAACGTGGCTTAAAAGAAAGATATTAACGTCTTGAACCAAGTCGTAAGCATCAGAGAAAGTGAACGTTTCTTTCTTCTTATCAAACATATCGCAAAGCAGACCTTTGTAAAGTTTGTCAAATTTGTGGTCATAACCACAATGTGTTTTGATAGCTCTAAGAACAATTAACTCTGCTATGCGAGAAATATTCTCTTCGCTAATCGGTTGCCTTAAAATTGAATAATCCTTTTTGGTTTTCATAATATAAACTCCTTAAAATTTTTTCGACAGTGGACTTATATCACAGTTCGAAAGATGTTAGGGAGTTTTAAGTTTTTATGTGGTTATCAACCGAAAAGCAAAGCGAAGAAGAAAAAGTTTTTTAAAATAAAAAATCGCTAGATATAAATCTAACGAAAAAAAGTTTTTCTGGCGGTTTATAAGCACGCTGAACTGTGATATAACCAACACAGAGAAAAAATTAAGGGGTTATATAAATTTAGGTTGCGCTAAAAATATTTACGCAACCTAAATTAATTTAAAAATCAAAACCCGAGCAAAACCTTAAACGGTTCGGCTCGGACCGATTTGGCACTCCCGGCGGGAATCGAACCCACAACGGCCCCTTAGGAGGTAAGCCATAGAATCAACGCTTAATTTTTTATTTGATTTTGCGAACATATTATTCGTTTTATCAAAGCATATTTTTCGTCTTTACACGAGATTTTTGTAACGTGAAATAAAATTCGTAATATGTCTATTCTATTTCTATTCTAACGCGATTTTTTAAAAATACACATTTATTTTCACTCTCGCAGTGAATCAATCTCGTATTAACCCGCCGTCTATTCCACTTTTTAATAGAATAAGGAATGGATAGAGTCAAGAATATTATTTCGTTCAAATTATTTAAGAAAATATTTATTATAAAGTTATGGAGTTGTATTCGATTTCTCCTCCGCTATGTTAATCAAAAAGCATACTGATTCTAAAGAAGAAATAAATCCTTCATCCTTTTTATTTAAATATCCGTAATTTATCGCTTTTTCTTCTAAGTTTTTTAATAACAAATTATACCCTGATGAATCCTTATTAAAATAAAACAAACGCATTATTGTTGCATTTCTCATTATTACATCATAATTGAAACATCGTCTAGCGTATTCGCCATCCGAATCTATTGGTTTACAACATTCATGGGGCAATAGATTAGAAACAACTTCAACAAAAGAACATATTTCTTCTTCCAAGTAATTCTTCTTAAATATTTTTTTATGTGACTTTTCTTTCTCAATTACATCAAAATGTTTTTTCATCTCCCCGTTAAATTCACAATTGCTTCTTTCTTTCAGTGCCCATCTATCATTCCCATATGAAATAAAACACTGTTCCAAATCAGGAAATCTACTTAAAGCTTTCTCATACTCATCTTCATCAAATAAAAATGCAGCAATACTTCCTGGGGAGGAATTATTGAAATGAACAAAATGTTGCCCACAATGTGACATATCTAGTCTTAATTCATACGAATCAAAATTTTCGTATCCATATAAAATTTGCATTCTAGTGGTGTTATCATAACGAGTTCGCTTATCATCCAGTTTTTTACAATCGAAAAATAAACTATTTATATTTATGGATATAATCCTTGCATTCTTTACAATATAGCGCAAATTATCATACATCTCGAATGCTATATTTTTAATTTTATTAGAAAAGCACGGCGACCTCATTATTATTCGAGTTGCAGTAATTAAAAGTAATGCATTAGCTCTTGTTTTTAATTCATATTTTGCCAACAAGCATATCAAGACCGCAAAATCCTCATTATCCTTTAAATTGTCTAAACAAATCAAAGCCTGAAGTAGTTCTGCATATTCTTGAGGCGGAAACTTTCCTTCGTCAAATAAGGTATGTTTAAGCGAAAAATTCCCCTCTATTATACATTCTTGAGTTCCGGCAAAAGCATTTGTTGTCTCAAAAAAATGTATAGCATCTTTAATTATACCTAAATTTTCAATTAAGGATTTTTTAGTTTTCTCATTGCCTATATTTCTCAATGACTTATATAAATAAAAAATTCTTATTAACAAAGAAAAAAAAGTATGGTCATAAAAACACGAAAAATCTAAAAATAACCATTCTCCTATATACAAATTCTCTCTATCAACATCATCGTTGCTTATAGCTGCCTCTAATAAATTAAAATTCACATTTAGGAAATCTGCGAGTTCTTCAAGCGTTTTATCATCCAACCCAAATAAAGGATTTTCTGAATACGCCATAACCATAACAAATACTGTTTTTTCAAAAGCATTCAACGTACAATCAAATTTTCTCTCATATGAAGCTAATTTGGTTTGAATTAATACTGATAAATTAACCCTTCTTTTTATCTCGAAAAGAATCTCTTCATCCGCTGGGCAGAAATTGTAGTTAGGAATTTCTGCCGGCGTTATCCATTTAATATCATTATGCTCTAGTTTTTGTGGAACTCCTTCGACTATAGCTGCATTAAACAACGTTAAATGAACGGTGATATCGGGATATTCGTGGACAACTTCCATAAAAATATCCCCAACGTTTAACGTAATATTTAGTTCTTCCTTGCACTCACGAATTAAGGCCTGTTCTTTAGTTTCGCCCTTTTCGACCTTTCCGCCAACAAACTCCCAAAGGAGCGCTCTTGCTTTATTAGCAGGTCTTTGACAAATCAAAAACTTATCCTTATCCCATATAAGCGCCGCAACAACTTCTACCATTTTAATAAACCACTTTAAATACTTTTTTCTAAATTTGCCAAATGCTCTATTATATTACTATTATATCGAAATTCATTTTCTAACATTATAGCGCCACGATCTAGATGTGCTTTAATATATTTGGGGAAAAACTCTTCGTCAGATATATGCTTCCCTTCCGCTATAGCAACCAAAGATTTATAAAAAAGATCATATTCACCTGTTATTGTTTGCCTATTTAGCTCCAATCCTGCATTATCTGTTTCAAAATCCAAAACATATTCTTTATCTGTTTTACTAAGCGATAAAGATATTGCCAATTTCGATAAAATATATGGAGCCAAAAACTGACTGGCTTGTATTTTTTCAAAAATTTCTTGCGTCCTTTTTGCCGTTTTTAATTTGTATATCACTTTAAATCTCCAAAATATTGATTTTCAATTATCGTTGTTACACCATGGTTCAACGACTCTAATAAAAATTTATCCGCCACTCGATCCTTCAATAAATTATAACATTCGCCTATAATTTCCTCATCCGTCGAAAGAATTAATATCTGAGAATCTAACTTTTTGAAGAACACTTCAATTATTTTCTCCCTATGCTCCGAATCTATACGAGCAAAAGGAGTGTCTATAATGAATGGAACTCGACCATGCGATATTTGAAGCAAAGATATATATAGAGACATAATATAAACTTGTTTTTCTCCTTGTGAAAAAGGGGTTTTTATTATAACCGGTAAAATCACCTCTTTTTCCTTCTTCAGTATAGCTTCATTAGCCCTATCTATATCCGCAATACCTATATCTTCAACAAGATAATCTTCTCCATAGTTATTTTTTAATTGTTTTAAATTAGAAATTCTAAACAACCTGTTTTTGTATGGTTTAACATTTAACCTTTCATCTACAATAATTCCGTCAATAAAGTTGCTTTTATTAATAATCATGTTGAAGTTTTGAATGAACTTCATTTCCAATTCTTTTGAAAACTTTGCAGTAATCCTTTCTTCCGCCTCTTTAAAAGCTAGATACGCTCTTCCCGCTATATCAGTAACTGAAGATTCTTTTATCTCTTTTTCAAAATCCCTTTTAGCTTTTTCAAATTCCTTTTCTTTCTCTTTTAATAGTTCTAAAAGTTCATTTAACTGAGTTAAGATTTTCTCATGCGCATCTTTTAACTCTAATAGTCTATTGTTAAAATTGCTAATCTCACTTACAAAATCATCAATTTTATCTATATTACTAGTTTCAATTTTTTTTCGAGCTTTTGATGAACGTTTTCTAGAAGCTTCTAATTCTTTGTATATTTTACTAATCCTTGTCTTATCAAATTCTTCACGAGAAAAAATGAAAGCGAGCAGCTTGTTTTTGTCTTCCGTGGACAAATCCAACAATTTACATCCTGTATTATCAGCATTAATTTTACTGAGCAATTTATCAAAAAATAACTTCAGAGAATCGTCTTTTACGCAAAAATGCTCCTTCATCAAGTCAAATATTTCCCTATCATTGAAAATATTGCGAATCGTGTCTTCCTTGTCTTTATCTCTTTCAATTTCAATTTGACTTTTTATTAATTTAGCTTGTTGCTTAACTATTAAATACGGCAACTCTACCAATGCTATTTCTCTAAGTTTCTTATATAAAGTTTCCCTTAAAGACTCTTCTTCTAAAACTTGTTTATTAATCTCTTTCCAAGCCGATAGTGTTAGTCCACCAAATGTAGCATACTCTTGTTCTACAACAGTTTTATCGTCATAAACCGCTTGATAATCCTCTTCATTTTTAGCCAAACAATTTCGAACTAGTTCAATTTTTTCCTTTAATTCAAAAATTTCTTCTTTTAACTCATAATAATTTGATACTTTTTTAGTCTTAGAATTCTTTTTTATGATGCGTTCAAAATTTTCAACCATTAAACTTATTGAATCTAGGCCACATATCGACAAAAAAGCCTTTCTAAAATTTTGATTTGATTCTGAAGAAAGAAAATAATCGCCAATTTTTTCCCCATCAAAAAAATAAAAATTAAATAATTCTGGAGAAATAGTTGAATTTAAGAACAGCAAAAAGTTTTGTAATTCCTCACCTTTTACAAGTTGATTATTTTTAAATATATTTACATTTTCTCTTATGTCGCCGCCCTTTACTATCCATTCCCTTTTTATAATATATAAATTATCTTCTTTCCCATCATCAAGTAAAAGTTCTATATAAATGTATGAATCCTTCGTTCCTGCTGCTTTAGAGTTTGAATTAATAATTTTCTCTACCTCGGCATAATATTTTGCGTTATTAACATCTAACCCAAAAGCTCTGCAACCATAAATCCCAACTTTAAGAGCAGTAAAAATCGTTGATTTTCCTGCGCCATTTTTACCGCCAATAAGAATTATATTTTTATCAACCTCATCAAGACAAAACTTCATTGTGTTTTGCCCTTGATAAGGCCCAATATTTGACATCTCAATTCTTTTTATTTTCATTTTGTAACGCCTCTTGTATTATTTCATCATGAACCCAACCCTGCGCAATAATACGATCAAAATTCTTCTCCAATTTATTACCTTTGACATAGTGTTTGTTCTTTTCTATAGAAGTTAATAATTTACATATTAATTCAAACGGTATGTTTTGCGACACTGAAGTATTTCTCAATTCTTCAATTACCTCTTCAGAAAACAACTCTACTTTATACTCATCCCATGGAAGTCTTTCTCCGTAAACATCGTAATAAATATCTACTAGCTTTCTACGAGTCAAATCGCCTTCTTCTTCCCAGACGCTATCAATATACTTTAACTCCTCTAGAGAGATTAAACTAATTTCCCTGTACAAATTATATCTCTCCTGCAAATTCTTTTGCATGATCAGCAGTTCTCTTAAAATTTCACCTCTCGCCTCTAATGTAAAAGGGCCAAGACCAACTTCTCCATTAGCCTTTCTATAAACAGACCCATCACGACGTTTTTTATCCCTTTTTGTTGAATCTTTTCGGATATCTATAAGCCAATTCCTAAAATCACGCAGAGGAATCAATTCATCAGACCCATTATTAATAAAATTCATCAATGATTTATCTTCTTTAACAATAGTACAGCACCAACAGCCAAATCTAGAATTTCCCGTAATTGGAATTTTATCTTTATCTATTTCACCTAATACGCTTTTCTCTTCACCCAAGTCCAACCCTTGATACATGTTAAACAGCTGCTTAAGGTTTGTTCCCCACTCACTCTGCCCTTCATTCTCAAGTAAAAACTCCCATACTAAAGTATTTGGTATTTCTGTTAAGGGATTATAAACAAAAGTATTACTCAAGGTGCTATGCGGATTTAGTAACTTACCTTCTATTTCATTTGATTCAATTGTTCTTTGGCGTGTTATGCTCTCCCCTTTACGAACACCTAAAAGCAATATAATTTCACCAAATTTGTCAATAATAGATTGTGTGTATTTATTCATAGAATTAATTTTTAATCTTTCTGTACACCATCTAAATCCTGGCAGTTCTGGCGTAGGATAGCCTCTCCCAATAACTAAACTCCAAAACGTCTGTGATATATCAGGCTTAACTATAACTGAATGCACATTATAGTTATTTTTTTCAGAAAACTCATTAATCGCCTTAGAAGATGAAATCATATATTTTTCCACTATGGGGTTTTCAACCATTGTGTCAGAAGTCAAAATAAAGACAGGCTTTGTCCTCTCTTTTTCAGGGAGCTTCTCTATCATTTTAAACACTAGTTTTACTAGCATAGTGGAATCTTTCCCTCCACTATACCCTATCATCCAAGGTCTATTATCAAATTGATAAACCATCTTCATTTCTTCCACTATATCTTCAAACATTCTATTTTCTTCTACTGTCATTTTTATTTCCTCGATGCATTCTTATCAGATTCAAATTCATCCTTGGCCAATTTTATACCTAATAGTTTTTTAATCCTAATATAGGTTAAATTTATAGTTGTCTCACTTCTAGTTATTTTGCCATTAATATTTACCGCTCTGTTTTCCCAATCTTTAGAATTACTTCTTCTCCAGTTTATATCTTTTAACAACGGCAAAATTTGTTTATAGTTTTCTTTGTTGTTTTTAAATAAATAATTACCGAGTTTTCCTAATGCCAATATTGAAACTCCATAGACAATAATATAGTCTTTTCTTAATGCTTTTTTAGTAATTTGTCTATTTTTCAGTTCTTGCCACTCAACGATGTTTTTTTCCAGTTCACTCCAATACGTTGATACAAACTCTCTTACGCTTGGGTCTCTTACATCTAAATCTTTGACCGTATTTTTTATCGCATCATAAAACATGCTTAAAGTAAACAAGCAAGGAGAGTTATCTCCTAAGTTATCAGATTCCATATCTGTATATCTGAAAAAAAAGTCGATGCTTTCAACAACCTCTTTACTCAATACTGCAATTTTATCATTTGAATCAAATAACGTATTAAGAGAACGACTAGAATTAACAGCATGCTTATTTAAGTCAGTAAACATTTGTTGACTTCTCGCCAATCCTTTATCAGCATAAAACACAATTGAGATCGTTTCTTCTTTTAAAGATTCATCCTCTTCTATTGCCCTTATTATCGCAGCTTTTCTATGTTGTCCATCATTTATTAAAAATGTTGACTCTAAGTCTATTTCTAATATACCCAAATCACTTCCTGGGATAGGTTTAAAATTGTAATTACCGCCTATAGATGCCGCCAATGCTGAAAAAACATAAGAATCTCTATTATTTAAAATATAATCTCGTATTTCCGGTATCCTCTTTTGATTAAGCATACGTTGCGCTCTATATTGCGGAGGAACATAATCTAACTCTTCTGCAAAGATCTTATTTAATAACTTTAATGGAACCATGCAAATATAATATTCAGACCTTGCTTGAACGCCTTTTATCGCTGGAAATTGATAACAAAACATATTCACCTCAATAAAAAATGATATACTTAAGTAGCTACTTAAGTATATCATTTTAACACATTGCTGTCAAGCGAAAATCCTACTGATTTAACTTGTAAAACGGCAAATCTTCAATATATTCCGCTTTAGAAGCACTTGTAAATTTAACTATACTGTGATGTTTTTGCAAATTTTTAATGTCTCTATATATTCTGTCTTCGTCCGCTTTCGTTTGAGTATTGAATATTTTTTTAACATCTTTACTAGACAAATCTGCAACATTGTGAACAACCCAGGTAAATATATAATTTGCAAAATCTCCACTATCATTTGAAAAGTGACTTAATAGTTGTGTAGATAAAATTGTACCAACACCAAACTCTCTGCCTTCTTTCATTATTTTTTTAATCGAAGTAAAGTCTTGACTTAGAAAATTATCTGCCTCATCCACCAATATCATTTTACTTAATTGCCTATAATTATCTCTTATTAAACTATGCCCGTTCGCTTGCATTTGCATGTAGAATAGGTCTAGAGTTATAGCAACAACCAAATTTTGTATTTGCGAATCGTATCCAGATAAATCAATAACGGTTACCCCATCTATTAATTCATATAGAGATACTGTTTTTGAAACATCTTTTTCAAAAATCTCAAATTCTTCTAATGCTTTCATCGCCGCATATAAACTATCTTCTTTAATATCATCACGAGCCATATAACGATTATATACATCGTGAAAGGTTGGAGCTTCTCTGCTCCATGTTTCTCTATTCCCTTTATCTATTCCTTTATCTTCATACGCTCCCATTATAACATCTCTTAACAATGTTTCTTGTTTAATCCCAAGCCCGTAAGCTTTTGAGAGCGTTTCCTTAAATGAGTTTGCAATATGAAGAGGTAGCATAGGCTTAAACGAAGAACCTTGTATTATTGATAATGGATTATAGGGTAAATGATACAAACTATATACTTTTGCATCAGTGGCATTAATAAAATCAATTTTCTGCTGATTATAATCACCTTTGTAGTCAAATATCAGGATTCCTATTTTTTTCCCTTCAACATTATTACTACTATTCCTATAAAGTTGAGTAATTAGAGATTTAGTAAACTGAGTTTTTCCTGTTCCCATTGTTCCTATTATCCCGGTATTGGTATGCATAATTAAATTAGTGTCATTTGGACACCATAATAAAGCATCTCCATTCGCTTTAGTACCAAAAGAAATGCTTATCCCTGTTTTAGAAAAAGTCTCCTCAACCTTTGTTCCTATTACTTCTGGAGTCATTATTTCAATATTATTATAATCCTCCTCAACTTCAATCTCTGCATTTACTTTTAACCTGTTATTTTCAACTTTTGCACAGTCTTTTACCATCTCACCTAATGGAATCATTTTGTTAAAATCATTCTCTTCCCTTATGTCATCAATCTCTTTTGTTAAAAGCTGTAATGCATATTTTATCGTGGATTGTATCAAAGTACACCCATCTTCCTGACATTGCAAATATGATATTTCGTCATCAACATTAGCAAACTGCAATATCGAACCAAAACCTATTTTTTCATCAATTTCATTAGAAATCTCATATTTTTCATTCAACAATTTTTCTCTGATAGGTCCCTCTAGAATTTTATCCCAATCCTGATTCTGATAGACGTTGTATAATTTTAGTTTTTGAGCAGATATCAAAACTAATTGCATCAGATAATTACGGCGCATCATGCGAACGATATCAGAATCCGCTTCATCACCGAGGTTTTTATTTAGAATCTTGTTTTTGGTTGTTTCAATTTGCTGCTTAGCCTTTTCTTTAGAAGAACAAATATAATTCTCCTCTCCGATTTTTACTTCAATCGGATGCAAATAAACTTTTATATTATCAATGTTAGAAATGTTAATTCCTACCATTAATAAATCATCGCTTTTAGCTCCCTTTCCTGCATTTAAATTTTTCGCAGATAATAATCCTTCTTTCGAATTCAATTTTACTGCCCCCGTAACTCTCAATATCTCTTCCATTGCAAGCGGCACCCAAATAATATCATCCGAATGAAATTTAGCAATTGATAACTTAACAGCAGAAATTAAACTAATTTTTTCTTTCTCATACCGTTGATCAGAAGAAATTAATTTTAACAACCAATTGCCATTGACTGCATTAAATACATTAATTATTTTATTTGCTTCCTCTTCAGAAATTGTTAAATTATTCAATTTCATGTGATTGGAGATCAAATCTATATATTGTCTTGTTTTATTGGTTACCGTTATGGCATCGTAGCCATTGCTTGTAGTATATTGATCGCTATAATGAATAACAGTTATTGGCTCTCCTGAAAAAGTATTAATGAAAAAGTTTAAATCAACCTTTGGATCAATAAAGGTTACCCAATAAGATGCATTATATATTTTTCTTAATACATCTTCATTTTCACCTCTTATCTCCGTACTAATACATGCGTTTTTGTCAAAAGGATCACTTTTTCTCGAGTAAAGACCTAAAGCGTTCATGTTTTTATACAACTCTTCAACCAAGCCTTTAGACATGTCTTTAGAACCAAAACTTGTTCTATAGCTATCACCCATATACTTAGAAGATAATCCAGATAATAATCCATTCAGCATTATACCGGAACTAACACTATCTTGCTTATTATTTCCAGCAGCCACACTTGAACTCATCTCATAAAAAGAAAGGTGTGCATACTCATAACTTGGTTCTGAAGTCAATCTTACATAATATGATAATTTTTCTTTTATAAACGCTATCAACTCATTAAGATTTACCTTTTTCTCATTCATTACAAACTTACTTGAATTTCCTAAATACTTTTTCAATTCAAACTCATTTGCTAATATATCA
The DNA here is from genome assembly GCA_045647765.1 of Christensenellaceae bacterium. Lineage (GTDB taxonomy): Bacteria > Bacillota > Clostridia > Christensenellales > Borkfalkiaceae > UBA1259. The sequence goes on along the minus strand of JAZRMR010000008.1, from coordinate 35,225 downwards.
AAAAATGTTTTTACTATCTTATCATTATAAATTGACACAACTATTGATTTTGCAGTTTTTTCAAGCTCAATGTTGTTAAATCGCTGACAGTAGTACTTGATTATTCCTTCAAAAACTTCTTCACAATCCCCTAAATTAAACAAGTCAATTTTTAATTCGTCATTTTGAACGCCCTCAAATACACAATTAAAATGTTTTACAAACAAATCAATTTTCTCCGTTACTAATTTAGCGACATAATAACGATTCCCATTTTTCGAGTTGTCTCTAGAAAGGATATACTTCTTCCACTCTACCAATGTCTCACTGTTATCTATTACTTTATACAATTTGTCTGTGGACAAATAAAAATACGGATAAGCTTGTCTGGAATTAATTTTTTTAGCGATCTCCAAATCCAAGTCTTTACCAATCCTAACATTATAAACAGATAACTGATGAGCTAAATTTATAGGATGAAAAGGCGATAATACAACATCTTCCTCTCCAGCAAGCAAAAATGTTCCGATAAGTATAATATTTTTAACATTACTGTTTGTTATAGGTAGTCCATCTGGAAGTTGACTTGTTAGAAAATTAATTTCTTCAATAAAATCCTTGTACAATTCCGCTATATCGTTATTCATTGGACATAATGAAGGTACAGTGTTTCTTGTTTTATAATAATTTAAAATAGCTAAATATTTTTCTTTTAGCGTCTCTGGAATATTTACTACCAGCTCTTTCACCTTAGCACCGTCTATCTCTCCGTGTATAATTCCAGTTCCTACAATTTGAAATTCCAAGTCCAAAACTTCTTTTAAACTTTTATCCAATCGATATTCTGTCCTATTAAAAGTAATTTTAGATTGCGAATCATAAACGTATTCTTTACCAGATAACTTTTCACTATACAATTTTATTCCACTAATCTTAGTACTTTTCTCCTGATTTTGTTCTACGACAAAATGAAGAGAAGCTGTATTAAAACTAATACCAAACTTTACTTTTTCTTTCTCTTTTATAGAATTATTAAAATGCAAACATAATCGTTTATTTGATAAAAATGTATATACGCTTCCCTCTACAATATCCAACTTTTCAATAATAGGCAAGTCTATATTAAACTGAATATCTTCCTCCACTTTATTTAATAATATATATTTCTTTTTAGAATCTATATAAGCTATTTTAGGAATTAATGTTTTAAATGAAGACGCTTTACAAGGAACGACACACAAATTAATCTCGATTTTACAATTAGTTTCATCGTTACAAAGATTATAACGTGAAAACATTTCATTTTCTTCAAGAGCAAATTTTAATTTTAACAGCTCACCTTCAGTCTCATAATAAGGCTTCATCCCAGACTCATGTCTGTATGTGGCTCCATTTTTCTTAAGTTTTTCAGATAAACGTATATGTAATAATAAATTATCAAAATTAGAATCATTAAATATCAAAATTGAAAACTTTTGCTTTTTGGCGCCTTTTTTACTATGTTCAAAAACATAATAATCTTCATCCTTAGTACAAGTACAGCTTTGAATAAATGAGATTAAAATATCCTCTATATCTAAATTTTTGCTAAGTTTTTTATTTTCATTAGATTGCAATATATGTTTAAAATCGAACGAATCAGCCCAATCATCCTCCAAAACATCTTTTTCCAACCTTTCTATTTTTGTCAACATTTTATTATCTATCTTCGAAGACAATATTTGTTCAACATTTTTACTTCTAACTGCTTCCTCTATCTCCTTAAACCATTTACGATTTAATTCAATTCTTTTTTTAATATCATCTCCTCTTGCATTTTGCAAATCCGAGTCGAAGAACATAGAAAAAGACTTGTATTCATTTTTATTTATTTCCCCTGTATCTATTATTTCTAATATTGGTCTGTATAACTCTAATGAGGTTTTATCACTATACTTGTCTGCTTTACGAGCTTCCAATTCAACTCTTATAATCTCCTTATCGAAACAAGTCATATTATTTGTTTCATCTAAAAGTTTCTCTTCTATATCTTTTATAATAGACCCATAATAGAAAGGCAGCCCTTCTCTTTGTAATGACTCCGAACCATCAATAATACTATCTAGTTTTGAGCAAATTAGAAGCAATAAGGCACAGTCTGAATACTCTCGGCCTTCACCAACACTATTCCTAAATTTGGTCAAAAAATCCAAGGTAACGCCAGGATCTTCCTTTGCAACAAGAATTTTTACCTCCCCTATTTTTATTTGATATGTTTTATATCGATCGTCCAACTCATATACAAAGTCTTCTTTAATATCTTTACTCTCCGAGTAATCACAAAGAGCACGATAGAACTCATTTAATGTTTCTTGATTGTCAAACTTGACAAAATATTTTTTTCCTGGCAAAATACGACTTGTATGTAAAAAAGAAACTAGTTTTTCACAGAGATATAAATTATATTTTTTTAACATATTGTACTACCCCACTATCACTCTTCTTTTCAAGAATATTAAGTCTCTCATAAAACTTAACAACTGTTTCTTTCGTGCCCTCATCAAAGAACACCCCTTTTCTTTCAAAACTTTTAAAAACATCCACTAATCGCATTCTGTTATTGTCTTTAATTGCTAATTTCGTTATAAAAATTAAAAAATCATCAGTTATATTTAAAGTTTGCCCCAATCTGCCACGAAACTTTACAAAATTTGTTTCAGTATAATCTCTGAAATCTTTTATATATCTTCCAGCAGGAGCTTTTCTTTCAGAATTGCAAACTTGAAAATATATATACTTATGAATTACTTCAATAATATCATTTAGATCATTATCTGCGTTAATTTCATCTTTAAATTGCTTCCCGCTATCAGGTTTAATACAATCTTTATAAATCTCATAGACATTTAGGAGGCTTTCCTTATAAGTTTTCTTATCAGCGTCTGACATAAGATTATATTTATGTTTAATATCAGAAAAATCCAAATTTTCATTACCATCATCACAATTCAACAATTGCAATAGTGCAACATTGCTAAATGCCTTATCGTATGACGCCACAATTAATTTATAACCAAAATCAATACATTTTCTAAGATGAGAAACTTTCTCCCAGTCTAATGCAAAATAAACTTTTTCAACCTGATTTTTTTCACCTTTTGTTCTATGATTAATTTTTAAAAGTGTTTGACATGTATATATGAAGTAATATAATTCAATTAACTTCACTAAGTCATCAATTGAAAAATCCTTACTTTTAATAATAAAATCCATATCTTCTTGGAATTCTTTAGTTATATATGGACAAAAATTATAAAATTTTGTTTCTTCTTTCTCCAATTTATTAAGTTGTGGTAAAATACCAATAAATATCTTATCTATAACCGACATTACTTCCGCATCTTTTGCCGTTTTCAAATCTTCTTCTTTGTCACCCACTAAAACATCTTGAATATATTGCGCGGTTTTAGAAATAGCACTATTAGCCCCTGCATACATAAGCATAGAACATAATTCTTTTCTAAGTTCGCCTTCCTCATCAAAATATAAATCTTTCAAAATTTGTTTTAGCTCAAGATCTCCTACATCTCCTTCAATATTAGATTTAAATTTCAATAAAAGTTCATCCACACTAGAAACTTTTATATCTTCTTTCACGGAAGAAACTTTTTCCACGTTTCTTAATAAAGCACCTACAACCTTATAAAAGTCATCAACTAAATCCTTATTCGTTGTAAATGGAAAAACTCTTATTGCATCTTGCGTAGAAATTCTTCTAGTACTATTAAGTTCATCTACTTTAAAAACTTCATTAAACTTATTGACATCAATCATGTTAAATCTCCCTAAAAGTATATCCTCCAAACTCGCTCAACTCCACGTGATAAGTTTTGCCTCCTGAAGAATTGTCTGAAATATATACACTCTTTTCCAACTCCCCATTTTTACTAACTTTTCTTACAAACTCATCAAAGTTAATAAAAACATTTTTATCACTAATTGTCGGCCTATATCCATTAGATATTTTACCAATTAGTTCATACAACTTAAAGTCTATCGAAATGGCTATACGCTCATGCCTGCTTCCAACAGTAAAACCTAACACTATATAATTCTTAAACTTTGATAACGATGATATATTTTTGGTTTCTGGCAATCTAGACAAGTCAGGCTTAATATCTATTTTTTGACTAACTGTATATTTAGAAGTAGACTTAGGGATAATAACCCTTTCATCTTTAATTACTCCATTCCATCCATAAACAGCAGACTTAAGCTTCCGAGATACGTCAGAAAGACCTCTTCTCTTTCCTGTATTATAACAAAAAACCGCATTTAAAAAGTCTTTCAATACCGCTGTTTTATTTAACGTCATTTTTTCCAAATATGCCTGTCTTGTATTTAACTTAAATAATGCCATTTTTGTTTTTTCAAAAAGAAGCTGCTTTTTCTCTTCAAATGAACGTATGTAATTTAAATATGAATTTAATTCTACTTTTCCCTCAATAGTCTTTATTAATGTTCTTCCATCATCCACATAGTTATACTTAATAGCCTCTTCGTCTTGACCAAGCTGCCTCTTTTTTACAGGGTCCAATTTCGATACTGCATTCAAAATTGGCGACCTATCCATGCTACTAAATAATAGATTAGGCAGTGTATTGTCAACATAAGTTTTTAATTTTATATTGCCAACTGAAGCACCTACATTATCTAAACTTTCGTATTCTGGAGCTACTAAAATATCATATATAAAGTTGAGAATTAATCTAGTAGATAGAATCATTTTTTCACTAATTATGCAGTTGATTAATAATTCAACTACTGAACTTCTTATCTTAATATTTGACATTAATTGAAAATTTGCAAATATAGGACATTTATCTTTACAAATGCCTGAACATTTCTTGCTCGCTTGATAAAAAGGATTATTCTCTACCTGATCAAATATCTTGTTGAATAATGAGAACAAGAACTCTGATTTAACCCCGTTTTCTGCTAATTCAAACAACTGATAATCAGCAAAATTAATAGATCTAAAATATTCGTTTTCCGTAACACAGCATTCTTTATCTGCAATGACTCCTGCACTAAATACATACTCCGCAAGTTTTTTGTATTGTTGTCCATGCTCAGAATTTAAAAAATTAGAAAGCGTGCCCAAATTAATTGCAACGATTACTTTCTTACTTACGTCATTTTCAATATTTTCATCTGAAAATTCAATCAATTCTTTTGACAAACATTCCTGAGATGTTTTATCGGGATACGAACTCTCCGTTGCATCATTTATAATTCTGAACCCTTCCAATAAATTTGTTTGATTTTTAAAGTATCCTAATATATGTGATTTACCATCACCAACACTTCCACATAATAAAACTAATACTTTTTTCTTTGTTTGCACATCTTTCAAAATAAATTCTAATTCTTCTTCAGCTTCTCTTTTCACGTGCATGTATTTTTGAAAATCCGAAAAAGAATCTGAAGAATCCACCGCTTCAACAGACGATTTCTTTAATTTAGATAAATAGTTCATTAATTCGCACATAACTTTCTCCTAAATAACTCAATTGCTAAAATCATTCAGATTTTAGCATAGTAAATATGACAGTTACAGTCATATTATAAAAATTAATCTTCTTTTTCTGTTGCGTCGACAACATCGCCAATGTTGCATTCAAGCACTTTACAAATGCTAAGAATAACGTCTAAAGAAACGTTTTCATTCTTACTCATCTTTGCGAGCGTGGACGTAGACATACCGGTTTTCATACGTAAATCGGTCTTTGTCATACCTTTGTCAATAAGTAATTTCCATAGTTTATTATAATTTGCAGCCATAAAAATACCCCTTGGTATAATAATTGAACTTATTATATCATTTTCTTATAAAAAAATCAATAGATATATTCGACTTTTCAAATAAAAGATTTGAATTTGAGCATAGAAAAAGTCGGTGGTTTTAGCCACCGACTTGTACATATTATCGTTATTCAAAATCGACTTCTTCAGATAAGAAAATCTCGTTATTAAGAAACTCAATTATCGTCATATCAAAACCTCTTGCCAACATATAAATCGTGCTAAGAGTTACGGTTTTGTTTCGTCCATTCATAATACACGCCATACTTCCGTGTAAAATACCAGACTTTTGCTCTAATCTATACTGAGTCATCCCCTTTTCTTTTAATAGTTGGTTAATTCTTTTAGCCGTTGCTTCACACACGTTCATGCGTCATTCCTCCTACGCAGTTATATCTACATATAAGTTTAGCAGTTTGCGTTTCTAAATATACGTAGCTAAACCTACGTAAACGCTTGCTATTTTTCTAAATGTTTTGATATAATATGTAGGTAAATCTACGCAAAGAGGAAGCTATGATAATTACCTTTTGTGGACATTCTAACTGTTTGTTTAACAACGACGTCAAAGAACACCTTAAAAATATTCTTCTAGACGAGATAATAAAAAATCCCACCTGTAAATTTTACTTAGGTGGATATGGTGATTTTGATGGATTGTGCTTGCGTACGTTAAAAGAATTAAAAAATGACTTTCCGGATATTGAACTTATATTTATTACGCCCTATCTTGATAAGAATTATTCTAAGTTAGAGTTCGCTAAATATCATTATGACGACGTTATATTTCCTCCACTTGAAAGTGTTCCACGCAAATTTGCCATCTTAAAAAGAAACGAATGGATGGTTGATGAATCCGATTTACTTATTGCTTACGTTATGTATTCTTGGGGTGGCGCTGCAAAAACCTTAGAACATGCTAAGCGCAAAAAGAAAACTATTATTAATCTTGCCGAAAAAAACTTGTAAATAATTCCGACGTGTACAATGCGTTGTACAGTAAATTGTTGCTATAAATTTTAAAAAATTTTATAATATATGACACTTGCTGTCATCTTTACTTTGATATAATGATGGTATAAACTAGAAAAGGACTATTTACACTATGAAAAACGCATTGATAAGATTTCAAGGTCATGTAGTAACGGTTAACGTTAAAGGCAACATTATAGAAATGATTACTGAAAACGACGAGAAACTTGTTTTCGAAGCAAACAAAAATAACTTTTCTATTGATTATAACGTAGGCAATCTTGGAAGCGCTGTTTGTTTTGATGAAAACGGAAAACCATATTACCCTAACCAATTGGTTGGCAAGTTTGAAAACGGCAACACATACTCTATTAGCGAACTTGACTACTGCACCTCTGTAAAAGGAAAAACTTCCGTTGTTCACGATAAAATTTTCCATGAAGTGTTTATACAATTATCGGATGGTGAAGACGATTTTACTTACTGCGATATCTTACTTCAATCCGATAACATAACGGCAACCATAAACGGTCAAATCTTGCAAACAAAAGAGCATAGAGTTTTTGCTGGATATTATACCCGCTACGATGGTTTCCCCTTCCTCGTCGTAGACGTTATTCCCAACCTTGAAACAAACGAAAAACTAGTTATATGCAAGAGGCAAAGGCACAAAAAACACGATGACCCTTACTTCGCTCTATCCTATGAAGAGTTTTGTAAAGAGGTAGAAGTTGATGGCAAAACAGTTAAAAAATATTGCCGGATGACTGGGCATGAAAAGCTTCATCAACAAGTTATCGAAATGCTTATTGGAGATGGTTATCGCGCTCCAATTAGACATATAAAAAAGATAGACGTAATACGAGAAAGACGACAAAGCAAAACCTATTTAGCTTATGCAAAAGACCTCTGTAATTGGTTTAAAGAAGACTATGAACGCTATATGTGTTGCAAAGAGAACAAGTCTCGTATCGGCGTTACAAAAAAAGAGCTTCAAATACTAGTAGAAGATTTATCTTTTATACAAACCTGTCTAAAAACAACCTTATCGGACTATAAAAGTTATTTTTTGGAGCGCTTTAAAGAGAAAAAATCTATACGACAATACGCTAAAGACCATAATCTAAATCGTGGAAGCGTAGATTATATTCAAAAGAAATTAATAACTGCCCTTGCCAAAGCGCTTGAAGAAAGAGACAAGTCAGACGGAATAAAACGACTGCTAGACCCGAACTCAACTGAATTTAATTTTGACGATTGTTAAAAGCAATCGTCTTTTTTTATGTCATTTTTATGTATTTCCTATCGAATTCAGGGATTAAAAGTGAAAGGATTAATTACTCTCCTATGTCAAGTTTATGTCTTTTCTAATAAATCTCCCTTTTAGGTGAACGGATTGATAAGGGCCACTCTTTTATCACTATGTCAAATTTATGTTTCTATCGAATCAAGCTGGCTACCTCTTGAGGGGATAAATAAGAAGCAAACGGACTTTATGACAAATTTATGTTACAATCTAACGCTTCTGCCTACCTCTTGAAGGGTCTTGTTAAAAAACATAAATTTTTGCGGACCAACGTTCAAAAAATTGTGCAATAGGATATTAGAAAGGAAAAACACCGAATTATGTCAAATTTATGCTATTTCGATTTAAATGTCCCTTAGTAGTGAAAGGTGTTAAGCGAAAACAAGCGATTTATGACAAATCTATGTCATTTCGAGTTTCGTGTCCTTGGATAAGTGAAGGGGTTAATTCTTGACGGAATATTTTCGACTGTTTAACCGCTTGATAAATAGAAAAATTTTAAGGAGGTGGTGCTTATGTGCTACTAAAAAGGCAACGCAGATGCGCCTATAAACGTTCTGCAAATAAATTAAAAAGGAGATTAAAATGGAGAAAAAGTTAACTCGATTTACGTTCTACAATATGTATTGGAACGTAATCAAAAACGCCGAAGACGAAGAAATTGGACGCTTTATTAAAGCCGTTTGCGCCTTTGTCTTTGACGACTTACCGATGGCACTACCTAAGTCAGCACAAGAGGATTATTATCAGGCTTGTATTTTGTCTGAACTTACCGAAGTTAAACGCATTGAAGCGCAAGGTAAAGTTCCTAAAAAGTATAACCAAAAGATGCTCCACTTTGCGTTTTTAGACGTATATTACAAAGCCATCAAGCTAATGAACGACGAAGATAGCGGCGCTTATTTAAGAGCGCTTTGCACCTACTCGTTCGACGGCAAGCAACCTACCAAACTAAAACCACCAGTAGACGCTTTTTTTGAGTTCGCAAAACTAAAACTAGAACTCTCTAAACTACGTGCAACAAGTGGTAAGAAAGGTGGTAAAACCCAACGTGTTAAAGTAACCGATGAAGAGATTGATAGCCGAACGGAAAAACACGAATGTATCCTCTCTTTCGAAGACTTTATGAAAGCGCATCCGCATATCGTAAACGACCTTTATCAAAGCAACAAACATCTTTTAGATGGTATTGAAGATTGGACGCCTTTAGACGTTGGATTAGATTATAGCGGTTATAAAAACTGTAAAAGTCTAACCAAGATACTTGAACACCGAAAGGAGATAGAACATGCAATTTGGTAGCAAGCAAATTAAGAAGCAACACGGAAGCCCAATAAGGGTTTTCGGTAGCAGGCTAAGAAAATGCAGTTCCCCGGCATTTTACAACTTGGAAAGTGGGATACCCACCTTTCCCCTCGTCCACTGGACAAATAATAAAAATATTTAATTAAAAGGAGAAAAAATTTATGAAGAAACCTATTTACAAAACTGTTATTACAAGCAACGGGCATTACAACCCTAAAAAATGGCTCAAGACCTTATGCGAATTTCTATTAAACTTATCAAATACAGAGAACAAAATTCTCTATCTGCTTAAACAAGAACCTCGCACTATTGAAGAAATTGTTCTTGGTCACTTTGTATTAAAACATCCTGAGATTGAAGATTACGCTAGCGATATTTTAGAATATCTTATGGACAACCTTCGTTATGAAGAATGTTTTACTTATGAAGAAGACACTTTGCTTTTAACTATTACGTTAGAAGGAAAATTCTTCGAGCTTTGCAAAGAACTCGGCATTAAAACCGCATGAGCCAACCTGTAATTTTCGACATAGCATATACTCCATATCGTCTTAAAAAAGGTTCATCGCAAGCGGAGATAGATAAGCATGCAAAAGACCGCGCTTTCTTTGATATGTCAGGGCGTGATAACAATATCTACAAGTATATGACGGCTGAGGGCAAAATTATGGGCGAAGAAACTCAAAAGTTTACGATGCTTGAATACTTGCAAAAGAGCACGGGCGTATTCGACCAAAACGGCTTACTTTCTAAGCAAGAAGTTAAAGAAATGAAGAAACGTGTGCAGTCGGGCGAAAAAAATATTTGGCACGGGTTTATCTCGTTTAATAAAGAGAACTCTGAAAAGATAGATACGCCTGAAAAATGTATTGACCTACTTAAAAGAACGTTTAACGAATTCTTTAAGGAAGCAGGCTTTGATAAGGACAACATCGACCTTATGTGTGCACTTCATTTAGACAAGACTGAACACTTACATATCCACTACGTTTTTTGGGAGCGAGCGCCAAAAATAAAGAACAAGCGTGCCGCCGGTTATAAGTATAGAGCCAAAGGAAAAATTTCCATGGATTCTATACTGAAAATGACCGAGCGATTAAATGCTTACACCATTAACGACGAACTCGACAAAAAACGAGATGAAGTTATTCAAAGTTTCTCAAAATCGGTAGCGTTTGAAAAGGCGCACTTTAGGGATTTAGCAGCAAGCACGTTAAAGGAACTTGCGAAAAAATTACCTAAGGACAAGCCTTGGTTCTACGCATCAAAAGAGATGTCACCGTTTAGAGATAAAATCGATATGGCGGTAGAGTTTTTGCTCTCTTGTGATAACAATGCGTACGCCGCACATAGAAGTTTCGTAAAAGAAATGGACAAGAAAGAAGAAACCTTAAAAGGAATTATGGGCAAGTATTATGCTAACTTAACAAAAAACGAAATGGTCTTTGCGTGGTTGTTTCCTAATCACACGGATTTTCACGGCGTAGGCACAATTCACACTATAGAAAAACTACGTTGGGATTATAGGCGTAGGCTTGGTAATATCGTGCTAAAAAAGGCAAAATATATCCAAGACAACACTTATACCTATGACAAAAAATTCAAGCGTCAAACCAACGATAAGTTTCTTAAACGGAATATTGCTATTTCTAATAAGAAAATCAAAGGTTATATACAGGGACTATTCTCTGCTGTGGCTAAAATGTTTATGCCTGAAACAAACAACTACCGCAATAGATTGCAAGAAATCGAAGAAGAAATGATTGCTAAGCGCAAGGAAGAAGAACAACTCTTTTCTACCCCACCGCCACAGCAAAGCGAAAAGTACAATCGCTATAAATTCGGCAAAGGAGATTAGTCTAAAAAGTTTTTAAAAATATTTTCAAATTTTTACGTAAAAGAGCTTGACTTTGTCTTTCAAATGTGATAATCGTATTAATACGAGGAATGCTTGGAGGTAACAAAATTTTATGAAAGGCTTAACAGTTGAAGAAATTATCGAATATCAACGCACTCACAAACCCGTTAAACACGTTTATGGTAAATGGGGAAATCTTAAATATCAATATCTAAAAGATATTGGTGTAGATTGGACGATTGCGGACTTACCCACCCTACTACACGGCACCGACAAAGCCGCAAATAAGCTTTGGGACGTTATGTACGAGAAGCTTTCCAAGCAGGAACGATTCCAAAGAACGGGCGACTACATCCGTGACGTTCAACTCGAGAATGAGAAAAGACATTTGATTGAAGAAGAAATCTTAAACGAAATCATTTACGTATTTTAAGGAGAAAATATTATGGAAAGAAAAGAAGACACATCTAGCAGAATTGCACGCAGAAAGTACGAAGAAAAGAACAAAGAAGAACGCAAACTTCTCAACAAAGTTTGGGGTACGAGCATCCCCCTAAAAGAAGCGGACAAGATTAACGCTTTCTTGGAAAAACATCATCTGACAAAGGTGGACTTGATATATGCAGGGTTTGAAGCCTTAAAGCAACAAGTTAAAAGCTCGAAGTAGAGAAAACTGCTTTGAACAAACCACGTATATTCAACTAGCGCGATTGAAAAATATGATATAAGCGATTAATGAAACAGGAATTACGTGTTTTGTGGTACAACTATGACCACTGTTTATGGGACGAAAGGTCTGCACGCGGGGTTACGGCAAGAATGATAAGGATAGAAGTTTTATAAGAAACGGCACGTAACGAAGAAATCGGAGATAACCCGCCGTCTCCAACTTAAACGGAGGTTAATATATTGCTTAGAAGCATCAAACAATCACTCGATATAATTAAAGAACAAGACAAGGACACGGCTATCACTATGCACTGCATACGTTCGTGGGTAAAGGAAAATAAAATTCGCTCCCTACGCTCAGGCAAAAAGGTACTGATAGACGTGGATAGTCTACTTGAATATATCAACAAAAATAACTAAGGAGGAAATCGGATGGCTTATTATAGACTAACTACTAATAAAAAAGGTCACCTTTCGGCTAAAATCCAAGTATATGCACCCGGCCTAAACAACGAAAAAGGCAAAGTGCATTATAAGCGCATTATAAACGAAGACGACCTACCCAAAACGAAATTTATTAAGCTTGTTGAAAGAGAAGCTATTGCCTTTGAAGAATCCTTAGAAAAAATTTATAAAAAATCAAAAAACGGCGAACGCGCAATCGTTTTAACGTTTCCGCAACTCGCTGAAGAATGGCTACAAGGCATAGAACGAAACCAATCTATCAACTATCACGTTCGAGGTCTTGACGTCATAAAAAAATTTAATCAATATTTAAAGGATTCTAACCTTTACGACTTGCCTATCAATGAATTTACAGTAAGGCATATTCAATTATTTTTGAATACGTTTGGAAGAAAACCTCAACGGGGAGTTGTAAAACTTAAAAAGGACTTCCCTGCTACCGTTAACTTTAGAGAGATGGCAAGACAAAAAATCATTACGGCAAATTCAGCATACCGAATGAAAATGCTTAGTAAACCTATTCGTACGTCTACTGCTCAAAAAATTTGCGAGTTTAACAAGTTAAATTTTGACGAATACTTTGAAGCGGTTGAGTCGGATGAATTTTATGCAGCGGAAACTGTTAAGGGGTATAGACGAGTTTTAAGAACCATTTTTAATGAAGCGATTAGATACGACTGGACGACAAAAAATCCTGTCTGCGCAACTAAAATAGGCGTTGGAAACAACAACATTTCACTGCGTCCAGTTCACGAGAAAGAAGTCTTTTCAATAACCGAATCGCAGGCTTTTTTACAAGCTTTAGACAAACTACCGGAAGATATGGATTATAGAGTTATTCCCGTTAAAATAATGCTCTTAACTGGTGCTAGGATCGGTGAAGTTCACGGGCTTCGTTGGTCGGATATCGACTTTAATAAAAACGTCGTACGCATCGAGCGTAGCCGTATTGCATCGGAAGGACATGGAACTTACGAAAAAGAGCCTAAAACTAGAACGTCAAAGCGAAATATTCCCCTACCTAAATCTTTGGTGGAAGACTTAATTAAATACCAAGATTGGTTTAGGCAAGCGGATGATAAGTTTGACCTGCACTTAGACTCTACGTACATAGCCTCAAACGTTTATCGTCAACCTGCAGGAGTCGGAACAATTGGAAATTGGCTTACAAAGTTTGAAGAAGAAAACGGATTCAAACACGTTACATGTCACGGACTTAGGCATACGTATTGTAGTTTATTGCTCACGCAAAACGTTCCTATACAAACGGTTAGTAGGTATATGGGACACAGTGATTCTACAATCACGCTTGAAGTTTATAGCCATTTTATTCCGGACACACAAGAACGAGCATTAACTGCTCTTGATAAAATCACGGGATAGATAAGGAGGAATTATGTATATACCGAAATTAAGGCGAATTAGCGACGTTATAAAGGAAATGAAAGCGCAAGACCCTAACTCTCCTATCTCGTGGTATTTCTTGCGAGAACTATGCAGGAAAGGCAAAATTACTACGCTTAAGTTCGGTAATTCATGGCTTATAAACGTGGACGAGCTTTATGCGTTTTTTAAGGGAGGAGGCGAACGGAAATGAGAGACTTAATCTCATCGGGAGACCTTATGCGTTTATTTTTAGAAGGCGACCCAAATACAATTATCCGCCGCCCAAACGTAAGGCGTTTTGCTCAAGAAAACGGCGTTAGACATATTATTTGCAATGGTAAATGGCTTATCGATTACAAAGAGTTCTTCAAGAAAGTTAATCCAAGAAGAATTCGACGTACTGCCACTATGCCCCGACTACGTTGTCTTCGAGATTGCGTTACTGAGTTTAATAAAAACAACCGTAAATACAAAATTGATAAAGCAACGGTTTCTCATTATATGAACTCGGCACAAGTTACACGCTATTTTCACGGCAACACGTGGTTTATCAACTACGATGAACTTGAAAAAGTCATCTTACGTCACCTAAAAGCCGTCAAAAAAAGAAAGAAAAGAAAATACAACTGAATATAGACAAAAGAGGAGCGATTTATATTTCGCTCCTCTTTTTTATTAAACAGTTAAAAAATCACAACAACTCCGTTGGTAAATTTTTTATAGGTGGTCTTCTACGAATTAAATAAGTATCAGGTCTCTTATCATCTTGATAATACTCAAATATCCACCCTTTTTCCTTAAATGCAATTAATAGTAATTCATTTTGAGGGTTAATTTCAAATCTTGGTTTCTTATATGAATTAAAAATATCCAAAAACTTTGATAAACCCAGCAAGAGAAGCGATTCTTTTATTAAATCTTCCCCAATATAATTAAATTGCGAAACTAAAATTTCAACTTTTGTTTCAAGAAGGATATTGTCTTTAGTTAGTAATTCAAGCAATAATTTGTAATCTAAAGCTTTCTTCTCTTCTATAATGTTGTCAACATCTCTCAACACTATGCCAAATACAATATCACGAATTGTTTCCTCCAAATTACTATACTTGTCATATAAAAAAGTTTCATCCCTTTCATCGTAATTATTTTTCAATATATGGCTTTGGATACCAATAGGATAGTTTTTATTTAATATCGAAATAGAAGTATCATCAAAAGAGAGTAATTGAAGCTTAATCTTTTCATCTATATCCCAATCTAAAATCTCCAAAACTTCTTTATGTTCTAATAAGTTCTCGTCCATTATTGATAAATAATCATCAATGTTTACTTTTATAAATTCTAAAAGGACTGTTGCATAATTTTCTCTAACAAATACTAAATTTTCCTCATTCATTAATATTGTTTTTTCTTTAATAAGAATAAGCACTTTTTCATCGCTTAGACTATCGACTTTAAAATCCTTTACTTTTTTACCTAAACTCCTAATTATTTGCTCATACTTATCGTTTTTCAAATCATCACTAACAATGCATGCCTTAAAGAAATCTGTAGTTATCTCATAATCCTCTACTAATGAAGATAAATCTATTATTTTATCAGCTCCATTTATATAATTTATAAGAATATCATCTAAAGCTTTTGCTTTTACAAAATATTCCAAGATATTCTTCTCGGAAAATATTATGTTGCCAGCATTAATTAATTTGCCCCAGTAAGTAAAATCTTCAATCTTTGTTAAATCTATTATAGAGGATTTTAATTGTGATAAATAATTTTCCTTTTGTGTTTTTTGAATAAGAGAATTATTTAATATCGATGTTACTACATTCTCCTCATCAAAAATCCGCCCCTCGCTATTATCTAAAACGACATTTAAATAATCTACAATGTTTAAATCTACGTAAGCTTTAATGTAGCCATCTTCCATTGAGTTTATAACACTATAATTTTTATGTTTTATTTCTTCATCACTAGCATTACAAAATACCTTTAGCATCAGTTCTATATTATC
Source organism: Christensenellaceae bacterium (assembly GCA_045647765.1). GTDB lineage: Bacteria > Bacillota > Clostridia > Christensenellales > Borkfalkiaceae > UBA1259. The sequence goes on along the minus strand of JAZRMR010000008.1, from coordinate 19,427 downwards.
ATAATTTAAGCTATACAAAGAATTTTTATAGACTTCATCAAAAAGGTCTTTATTAGAAGATTGATAATTAATTTTTTCAAACTTAATATTCAAATGCTTAAATGCACTGATTATTCGATTAATATTAGGTGTAGCAATATCTAAATATTTATCATCTAAACTTATAAGTTCCGTTAAACAATTGTTTTGATTATAACTTTCAAGTTCTTCCTTCGCTAAACAAACTAAAATTTCTACTGAAAAACGCTTTATTTGCTCTTTTGACCAAGCTTCAGCATTTACAATCTCTAATAATAATTGGGGCCATTCCTTAGCTAATAATTTTAATAAATTTTCTTTCTCTATACCCTTTTCAAAATACTCCCATACAAAATCGAATTTTTTACATTCCTTAAGTTGTATAATTATTTTTCTTGAAAATTTTTCTTTCTTGGTTAGCAACAAATATGTTAGTAAAGAAAAATTTAATACTTCTGGCTCATCAAAATCAAATTCGCTCAAATGGCTAAATACCAATTCTGGAGACCTTAGTTCATAATTATATTCCTTACCAACCTTATCCGTGATGCTTCTAAGAAAATTTTTGTCAACTACTGTTAAACTGTTCTCATAAAAATAAGTCATATAATCCGAGTAGCTCTCATCTAAATAACCATTTCTAATAAGATATTTTAACAAGTTAAAATAGTCGTTTTCTCTTATTTCCTTAAAATTATTTTCATTACCCACATCATCAACGTGTTTAGTTGCAAATATTGTATCAATATTATCACGCGTAATAATTCCAGAAAGCTGTAAGCTTTCTAATTCTTGTTTCTTTTTGGTTAATTCAGCCATCTTTTGTTCTAAAGATTCTAAACTATTTTCATTTCTTTGGTTTAGGCTTTCTTTTCTACGATTAAACTCTTTTTGATTTTCCCTTGACAAATAGCTCTCAGGACTTCCTGTTCCATGATAACCATTTGTCTTGGCCCAAAATATAGTATTTAATTCCCCAATGTCTTTTGCAACTTCTGATTTATATTTTTCAATTTGGATATTTAACGAATCAATCTCCTTTTGAATATTCTCAGTTTCTTTGCTAATAAAATAATCTTTTTGAGCAAAAAGATTTGCAACAAAACCACGACCTAATTGCAACTCTGAAAAGTCTCTTGGAAACAAGTTTTTATATGATATAATTGCTAACATCTTATCATAGCTTAATTCTATCTTATCTAAACGATTGAAGTAAATTAGAAATTCATTGCAAATATTCTTTAATAATCTCATATCATCAATATATAACGATAATCCTTTCAAAAATTTTTGCGTAAACTTTTCAAAAATGCCCGTTTTCTTAAGATGTGCTATAAATTGGTCATAAGAATTTGAACCATCTACGATTGGTACAATAGGTATAATAAAATCAAAAAATTTAGTCCTGTCCTTTGAAACAAAAATATCATCCTTCAACAAATAGAAAAATCTTAACACCTTGTTTTTCTTTTCAAGCTGCAAATTCACTAATGTATTTATTTCTCTAAGCCTCTCAAAGATTTGATGAGCATCAAATCTATCCATATCTTCAAAAACGATTACATCTGCTTCAACATTTTCAAAAAGATATAAAACCTCGTTTAAATACCTATCAAAATAAGATTCTTTGCTGTCTTCAAAAATTTCTATTTCGTTGCCCTGTATACTTAATTTTTTAAATATGTTTTTATTTAACTGTGCTTTTATAATTTTATAAATAAAAACTCCAATCAACCCTAACAATACAACACCATTTATCAGCCTAGCCCATGGAGATAATGTTAACTGTAATATATTTAACACAAACGAAGCTGTGAGCGTTTTTACAAAAGATTCCCACACTGAAAAGAAAATTGTATGAAGCAAACTCATCAAAAACAATACAGCTAATGATGCCCCAACCACTATTCTTTTTGTGGATATTTTCTTTTTAACCTTAAAATTTGTTTGTGGAATTTTACTTGCATTTATTTGATGAATTAATTGATTTAAAATTTTCCCTTCCAAAACATTTTCATCCGTTGGCTTGTCTCCATTTTCAGTCTGAAAATGAGCTAGTGATAAATGCATAAATTTACGCTCAGAATTTTTTTTCTTGTACGAATTCAACATACTGCTTTTTCCGGAACCATAAGCACCTGAAATTGCTACGTTTTTAACATCATTATTTTCAAAAACAAAATCTAAAGCTTTTTCATATACAGAAGTATCCGCATCAGCAGTCGGTGTTAATTTTTCAAAATGAAAAATTTTTTCTTCCGTTGTTTTTTCTTCATTTTTCATGTGTACCTCTCCTATTTTTCTAGTTTACAACCTTTCTATTTTCATCACAAAAACATTTCTAATGAAACTATTTATAAACTTCTTAAAAAGTTAGAAACGTTTAAATACTCTACACCAAAATCCGTTATTGTATCATTGCCACGATATAGAACATATTTGTTTGTTATTTTACCAAATTTGTTTTCCGTAGTTTTGCACATTTCTTCATCTAAAAGATTTTTACATTGCTCCTTTACAATCTCTTGACTATGCTTAATTTCAAAAATTTTACACGAGTGTTCGTTTTTGTTGTAAATTACCATGTCAAACTCGCCACGAGCAAAACTATATTTAAATATGTCAACTCCATCTTTTAATTTGCTAATAGTTTCAAACAATACTATTTCTTCAAGCATTCTTCCTTTTACGTCATCCAAAATACGATTGCATACGTATTCCATTTCCGCTTCATTTAACTCACTAAAAATCTTATCTTTTTTAAGCGAATAAACCAATGCTTGAGCTTGACAATACCTCATACCAGGCTGAGTAATCAAAATGTTTTTACCAATTTCATTATTAATGTTTGCATAACGAACATTGTATGATCCGATAAGTTCTAAAGCCAATAAATATTCGAAAATCTCTTGAGTATGAGCGTCAGTTATTTTTATTTGCCTTTTATCCTTGTTTTTAATTTCAAGAATATCCATCAATTGCTTTGTTACTTGTTCTGTATCAATCCTCTCCAATATATCATTACGAAGTTGAGGATTTCTTTCACGAAGCATATTTTTTCTTGCTAAAGACAAATCGCTAGACTTAAAATTATCCTCGATTACTTTAACAACAAATCTATGCGTCATATCTTCAATTACTCTATTTATAGCACTTGTTAATTCATCATTATCATACAATTCTTGCAAATGTCTAAAATGAGTACCGCTTTCATAACATCTTAAACTGTGTTGAATATTTTTACAAATAGCGGTATCAATATATCTTCTTGTGGACTCGTCATCTCTAAATGATACGTCTTCACTACGCAACTCTTTATCCCCAAAATCCGTCTCGCCTACTCTCAACGTTCCACCATACCGAATATATTCATCAATATCGTTAGTATTTAAGAGTCTAGCATGCTCTGCGTACGGAATCCAAGTCGTATGAATAGTATAAGTCCTATCATACAATTCTTCATGGTTAGCAAACCAAAATCCAAGAGAATCCGTTCCCGACAAAACTATTTTCATCCCCATTGCGGCATAAATATCCGAAAGAAAAGATGCAGTGTCTACAAAATCTTCTAAAAACGTAATTTCATCGATAAAGATATAAAGATATCCATTATCATGAAGTTTCTTCATATCCCTATCAAGCATAGACATGGATTGACCTTTTTTAGCCTTTATATATGCAGCCTTTTTAAAATCATCGCTTTTCATTTCTCTTATAGCTTGCTGAAGAAGCGTGGTCTTACCCGTTCTTCTAAGCCCATATATAGAACATACCCTAGGCGTAATTTTTCCGTACAAAAAGGTTAAAAGAGAATCAAAACAATCTCTCTTCTTAAATCCATCAACAACGTTAACAAACTTTTTAAGTTTATCTCCAACAAGAACGTTCATTTCATAGGAATTAATTTTTTTTGTATTAGTAGATTTAGAAACGCCCATTTTTTTTAATTCCTCTTGAATTTCTTTTTTTCTTTCCATTTGAGCTTTTAATTCTTCATATTCACTATCTGGGATATATTTACTTTTAATCTTACCGTTTTCATCAGTCCATTGAAGATAATGTCTAACTACACCATTTATCTTTTTGTTTGAAATATATCCAATAGGCAATGAATCCAATTCTTCTTTCAGTAATTCAATTTTATCAGTCATAATATACCTCCTTAACTATGTGTAACCTATTATAACCTATTATAACCTAATTGTCAATAGGTTATGAGCTTTAGTATTTAATTTTTTATCAATAATTTTAATTTTTTATGTCGATTTATAAAGAAACCCTACTTCTTTTACTCTTAACAACAAACGTATTATAACATATTCATTAAATAAAATCAATATTTATATTCGAGTTTTCAAATATTTTATTTATGATTAAAAATATTTTTACATCAAAAAGGGCGAACCATGCGGTTCGCCCTTTTACTTTTTATACTCTTCCAATTAAGTAATCAACGGTAACGTTGAAATATTCTGCTAATTTACATAACGTGGATATATCTGGTTCCCTTTCTCCTTTTTCATATCTAGCATAAGATATTTCTGAATATCCTATAATTTCGGCAACTTCTTTTTGCGTTAAACCTTTAGATTCGCGGAGTTCTTTTAATCTCATATCAATCCTCCCAATCTAAAACATCACAAAGCATATCATATGCAACTCTTTTTTTGCCCTGTTTCTTGGAAGAAGAATTTACCCAATAATAAGTGTCTCTATCTTCTATATGACATTCACAACGCCATATTGGATTACCATTTTCGTCATATGTCTCTTCAAAATCATACCATGGTTCGTCTATATATCCCTTTTGATAAAGCTCTTGTAGTTGATTTATCGCCTTATCAAAATCAGGTTCACCTACTTCGTCGATAGGAAGAATTAATTCATTCTCGTCTTCTAAATATTCATAAGCATATTGCGCAGCATCCATTCTTGCTTCACGCTTAGAATAACCATGCCCTTCAAAACTAAGTTCATCGGATAAATTCAAAGTACAATCGAACACCTCGTCATCCGTTCTATAAAACTCATAATATGGCAATTCACCATATTTCTTTTGACACCAAGTTTGAATTAAATCAACGTAATTCTTTTCATCGCTAAATCCATTATTAAGGTAATACTCAACGTCTAACATTGTATCAACGACGTCTTCCAAAGTCTCCGTATCCCAATAGCAATCAATAGCAACTGCTCCAATTATCGCTTCAAACAAATCCTCTTTTACAGAATCTAAATGTTGCGCATTTTGACCAATATCGCCTTTACCCATTAAAAGGTAATCAGCAAAACCTAATACGTCAATACGATGTGCAAGCATCTTTCTACATACTAGATTTTTCTTTATATCGGTTAACTGACCTTCCGTCTTTATGGACGAATATTTGCCGTTTTGAGTTTCGTCGCCATAACAAACGCTAAGTTTCTTCATGACAACAAATTCTAGGGCCTTATCACCATAAAATTCAAGGACCTCGTTATGATATGCACCGTTTCCTTCTTCTGAATAAGACTTTCTAGTAAAAGCCTGTCTTAATAATCTAGGCTCGTTAAAATCATAATCCAAACGTTCTTCAATAAATTGTAATTCTTTATCCGTCATAATAAAATGACCTCCTTGTCTAATTTACAAGAAGGTATAAAAATAGCTCGACAAAAAGCCCACTACGTGCGCTTAATAATTCGAGCACCAGCAAATAAAATAAATCTAAACAAACCAGTCTAACTTGATAAAAACCACTTGCATAGTTTTAATCAAACCTACTTATCTTCTTGTTTAGGAGATTTTATATACCAGTACTTTCGTACCATCTTGTTGTGCTTTTATTATAGCAAAAACAAAAAAGAAAGTCAATACGTTTGACCTATCCGTTTTGGATATATAAACAAAAAATTTTAGCCTTTTTACATAGTAAAAAGGCTAACTGGCGTTCGTGATTGGAGTCGAACCAACGGCGTTTCGCTTAGGAGGCGAACCCTCTATCCTACTGAGGTACACGAACATATTATTAAATTTTTATCGTTTTGACTCTATCTAATACTTATTTTTATTCCGCTTATTATTCCAAAAAACTGGCTATTTTTTTCTATTCCGTTTCAAAATGCCTTTTACACACTTTTGGAATAGTTTAAGTATTCGATTGTGTCAATTTTGTGCTTTTTTAGGGGTCCTATTCTGCACCAATTCTACATCGTGTTAATACATATAATTTTTACCCTAAAAACCGGCCAAATGCGGCTATTTTTTAGCCCTTTCTCGTGTTTACACGAACCCATGTCCAATTTAGGAGGGGGCTGTTATATCCATTTAACTACGGAAGCCTTTATTTTATTAAAGTTTTTCTTTAACCTCTTTGAGAGAGGGTATTTTTTCAAATAATCTTATTAGCAATATTGCTACTATACCGCAAACTACTCCTTGTAAGATATTTAGGGGAACATTAACAAAGGAAACAGCAAAGCCATACATTATCCATTCGAACACAAAATATCCCAATGCGATTATAACAGAACAAATGCAAACGCCTATAATTTGACGAATAAGCGTTGGTTTAGCATAAACAATAAGAGAAAAAGTGAGCGCAACGATACCTTTTGTTATTAAAGTTATAGGCGAATAAATAACGTATCCTAAAAACAAATCTGCAAGTGCGCTACCCACTGCCCCTACAATAAGAGAATACTTTCTTTTTAAAAGATAGCAAGCAAGTAGAATAAACGCATCACCTAAATGCACGTATCCAACGACAGCGAGAGGAATTTTAACAAACATTGTTGTTACAACAATTAAAGCTGTTAATAAAGCTGAAATAACGATACTGCGCATAGAAATTTTTTCCTTTATTGTAATGTTGTCTAAATTTTACTACAAATAATTTCAGTTGTCAAACGTAAAATGGCACAAAAAATATTAAATTAAAATTTATTTATAGTATTAAAAAAAGTGAAAAGGGGTAAACAACTAAAAAACAAGTAAAAACATTTTCCGTTAAAAATACATAAACTGATAATGGGATTTACTTGAAACTTCGGAGACTTTATGATAAAGAGAGGAGAACTATACTATGCCGATTTAAGCCCCGTTGTCGGCAGTGAACAAGGCGGGGTCCGCCCCATATTAATCGTGCAAAACGATACGGGAAATAAATATAGCCCTACGATAATTGCTGCGGCAATAACGAGTCAAATTAACAAAGCAAAACTGCCCACACATATCGAATTAAATGCAAACGAATTCGGCTTGTCAAAAGATTCCGTAATATTACTCGAACAAATCCGCACGTTAGACAAACGCAGGCTTAAAGAAAGAATAGGTGTATTGTCTCCACTGACTATGCGAAAGGTTAACACTGCTCTTTTGATTAGTTTAGGTTTTAGCGATACAGCTTTGATAAATTAAAAGACCGCTCGGGTGCGGTCTTTTTTACTTATTAGCGCAACGCTAAGAACATTATATAAATTAAACTATTTGTATAATTTCACTCTCGTCTTTTCTTTTTTTATCCCTAACTGGAATATCAGAATAACCCAAAGCCACCACAATATTGCTTACCTCGTCATCAGAAAAACCAACTGCGCCTTTAAGTTGCTCTTGATTTATCCAACCAATTATACAAGAAGATACCCCCATACTTTCTGCACCGAGAGTTATATAAGCGACCAGTTCGCCTATATCGTACTTAACAAAATGAAATCTATCGAATTTGTTAGTAATATTATCTTTATAAGTAGCCTGTTTTTCAGTTATAACAATATACGCCTTAGCACCGCTTAAAAAAAGATTGTGCCCTCTTTCTTGAAGAGATAAAGTTACTTTTTGCACCTTTTCCACATCAGTTACAAGATACATCTTCCACGGCTGACTATTGCAAGCCGATGGGGCAAGCATTGCAAGTTGTGCTATTTCTTTAACCAGCGATTCATCAAGTAACTTATCAGAAAACTCTCTGCACGATTGTCTTCTTTTTACTAGTTCACTAAACTTTTCTTTCATAACAACTCCTTTTTTAATATTATACAAAAAAATGCACAAGTTTGCAACAAGTTGAAAAAATTTCTAATTAAATTGAAGTATTTTTTCCTTTCTATATCTTTCAACCGCTTGAAGATATTTTTCGGATAAAGTCAAAGTGTATCTTTGTTTTTCTTCATAAGAAAGCGTCTCGAAATATTCGTTGTCAGTAAGCCGACCTATTGCATTAGATACTTCCCCTTCTTCTTCGAGCATTTTTTTGACTATGTTATAAAACTCCTCTTTTTCACAATCTCTACTCTTTATGTTTTCCACCACTCTGTTTTCGTAAAACTCTCTAACTCTCGAAGCAGAAACGCCCGCCTGCTTTGCCTTGTCGAGTTCTTGTTGAAGATTTTTGTGGTAATTTTGCCAAAAACCTTGTTTTAATCGTTTTTTTGCTTCACGGCAGTATTGTTTTAAAGTTTTTTGACCCTCTATCATGTTGTTTTTCCCTCACTTAAAAATTTATTTTATCATCATTCGACATAATTTTGCAAAAATTGCATTTAAAAATGAAAATCTACCGAATTCATCTTCGGTAGATTCGCTTGTTCTTTTAAGATTAGCCCTTTATGCTTCTCTTTCTTGCAGCTTCTGACTTTTTCTTTTTTCTTACGGAAGGTTTCTCGTAATGCTCTTTTTTACGGAGGTCGCCGATAATACCGTCTCTAGAACATTTTCTCTTGAAACGACGAAGTGCGCTGTCGATATTTTCGTTTTCACCAACTCTGACGATTGACATTTGTTTTCACCTTCCTTTGCCCTGTCGGCAGTTCATTAAAGCCTTGTTTAGTATATCAAGTAAAAGTGCATTTGTCAACGAATTTTACACGATAACGCAAATTTATTTTAATATCAAATTGTTTGACATTTTGTCCATTCAGTAATAGAATATGCATATAATTAAAAGGTGCATTATGAATAACAAAAAACTTGAAAAATTTTTAATATTCGCTTGCGTGTTTATCTGGGTTATGATGATGGGCAGTAAAAACGTGTTCACTGCCGAACTCGTTGAAATCATGAACGTTTTTAACGTTTCCAAACCAGACGCTAGCCTTGCTATGACCTACTACTTTATAACGTATTCCACAATGCAAGTTATTCTGTTCTTTATTATGGACAACGTTAACGTTAAGTGGTATATGTTTATAAGTATTTTCTTTTCCGGTTTGGTTACCGTTTTAATCGCTTTTGCTACTGGCATGTGGCAGCTTTGGTGGATTCTTGCTCTTAACGGCATCTTGCAAGCAAGTGTTTGGGGAATGTGTCTTGCAGTACTTAATAAATATCTTCCAAAATCAGTTATGCCCAAAGCCAACATGATTATGAATATTGGTACTGCCGTTGCGGGAATAATTTCTTATGGGTCGTCAGCCATTTTTGTTGCACTTGGAAGATGGGATTTGCCATTTGTTGTCCTTGGTATTATACTTTCTATTTCCGCCGTCATTTTCTTTATTGCCGTGCAAACTTGCCAAAAACAAAATATGCACGTTTGTAACAATAATGACCTAGCACAAACTTCTCAATCATCCAACTCTATGATTAAACTCGATACTAAAAATAAAAGAATATGGTTTTTTATTTTAACCTTTATATTTAGTGTCCTCGCACATTTTGTTTTTTATGGAACAATGAATTGGATGCCAAACCTTTTAACCGAAAACTTTGGAGTAAAAAATTCCGTTGGAATACTAATTTCAATTTTAGCGCCATTGGCAACGGTTTTAGGACCAATAATGGCAATATTCCACTGCGAAAAGCATCAAGACTTCATAAAAGTTTCACTTGTTTATCTTTTAATCGCTACCGCCCTATCATTCTTAATGATTTTTGCATTCAATATAAACGTTATTCTTGCGGTAACCGTTCTAATATCATTTTTAGTGGTAATACAAGGGGTTGTAACCATAGTATTTAGCGTGGTTTCTATTAAAATGAGCAAATATATTAACGCTGGAGCGCATGCAGGCTTAATGAATGCTGCGGGCGGTTATTCTGCCGGTTTTGCCCCCACTATCGTTGGAGTTGTTATTGAATGCGCAGGCTGGCGTGTTTCTTATATTTTAATATTTGCAATTTGTTTATTAACTCTAATCGGTCTCTTTATAGTAATATCATTTTTGAAAAGGAAGCCCCCTCTGTGTAAACAGTAATAAATAATTTTTATTCAAATAATTTAATTTTTTATTAAAGACTCCCGCTAGGGAGTCTGTTTTTTATTAATTAAAAAAGCAAAAAAATTATTATAAAATACTTGACACTATCAATACTTCGTGATATGATGTATTGCGCAAGGAGAGGTATCTATGGATATACAATTAAAACGAGGATTGCTCGACGTGTGCGTGCTAGCCGCTATTAAGAATGAAGATTCTTACGGGTATAAAATTATAAAAGACGTTAAGCCTTATATAGAAATGTCCGAATCCACGTTATATACCATTCTTAAACGCTTAGAACTTTCTAATATGCTAACCGTGCGCACCTCAGAACACGCAGGAAGATTAAGGAAATACTATCGAATCACAAAAAACGGATTAAAGAGACTTGAAGATTTTATGGATGAATGGCGTGAAGTTATGTCAATTTATCAGTTTGTCGTTAAGGAGGATGGTGAAAATGAATAAACAACAATTTCTAGACGCACTTAAAACAAAACTATCAAGGTTCCCCGAACAAGAAGTTATAGAACGCTTAAATTTTTACAGCGAAATGATTGATGACAGAATTGAAGAGGGTTGCCCAGAAGATAAAGCCGTTTTAAGTTTAGGAAGTATAGATGACGTTGCTAAACAAATAGTTTCAGAGATTCCACTATCAACAATTTTAAAGGAAAAAATAAAATCCAAAAGACGACTTAAAACGTGGGAAATTACCCTTTTAGCCATTGGCTCACCAATTTGGCTTTCACTTTTAATCGCTGTTGCTTCGATTATTTTTTCACTTTATCTTTCATTATGCTCGGTTGTAATTTCTTTTTGGGCTACGTTTGTTGCGTTCGTGGCTAGCGTACCGACTTGTTTAATCGGAGCAATCTGCTTTGTTGCTAGCGGTCATACTTTATCTGCATTTGCTACTGTTTCTGCCATGTTAGCACTAACGGGGCTTGCAATATTTTTCTTCTTGGCTTGTAAAATATTGACAAAATTTACTCTTATTTTACCTAAAAAGATTGCGTTTGCATTTAAAAATTCCCACAAAAAGGAGCGAGCATAATGAATAAAAAGTTGAAAATTTGGCTTACGTTGGCTACTTGTTTTATAGCAGTTGGGGTTATAATCTTTATAGGAGTTATGACTATGTTAAAATGGGACTTTACAAAATTAACAACATTCAAATACCAAACGAATAATTACCAAATTGAAGAAAATTTTAGCGATATTCAAATAAACACCAACACGTCTAACATCAAGTTTGTTACGTCTGAAAATTCCGAGTGCACAGTCGTATGCTACGAACAAGAAAAACTAACCCATTCAATTTCTGTAAGCGACGGAACGCTTTCGATAGAAGTGGTTGATTCGAGAAAATTTTTTGATTATATTGGTATAAACTTTAAAACACCCGTTATAACCATATATTTACCAAAAGATAATTACGGTGCACTCTCAATAAAGTCAAATACCAGCGACGTTGAAATACCTAATAATTTCCAATTCCAAAGCATTGACATCACGCAACGCACAGGGAACGTTAATAACTACGCCTCTACTTCAGATTATATAAAAATCAAGACTACGACCGGAGATATTACTATTGAAAACGTGTCGGCAAACAATTTTGAATTATCCGCATCAACGGGCACAATCAACCTTTTAAACGCTATTTGTTCCAATGAATTCAAATCGACTGTATCAACGGGAAAAACAACTATTACCAACTTGCAGTGTAAAAACTTTATTTCATCTGGAAACACCGGTAGTATTTATTTAAGTTCAGTCATATGTACAGAAAGGCTTTTCGTAGAAAGAAGTACGGGAAGCGTTAATTTTGAAGAATGTGATGCTGGTGAAATTTTTATTGAAACGGACACAGGCAACGTTAAGGGCAGTTTGCTTTCAGATAAAGTGTTTATAGTCGATACCGATACGGGAAGAAAAGAAGTCCCAAATACCATAACGGGCGGTAGGTGCGAAATCACTACCGATACGGGCGATATAAAAATTAATATTGTAAATAAATAAAATTAAAAGCCCTACTTAGTCGTAGGACTTTTTTTTACAAATATTTGTTTGTATTTTTTAATTAAAAGCGTTATAGATTGCACGAATGCATTTTTCGTATTCACTGTTTGCTACGCCGATAATGATGTTAAGTTCGCTTGACCCTTGGTCTATCATTTTTATATTAATATCTGCTTTTGCAAGGGCAGAAAATAGAGTTGCAGCAGTACCAGGTCGTCTTGCCATTCCATGTCCAACCGTTGCGATAAGTGAAATGTTTTCTATAACGTGAACGTAGTCTGGACTTACGCTTTCTCTTATTTCATTAACAAGGTCTGTCAAGACTCCGTTTTGAAGTTGATTTGACTCTAAAACGATTGAAAGAGTATCTATTCCCGAAGGAAGATGTTCAACGCAAATATTATAGTGTTCTACAACAGAAAGCACCTTGCGGATAAATCCAACCTCTGCGTTCATCATAGATTTTTCAATCAGTAAAACGGTAAAATTTTTCTTTCCTGCAATTCCCGTGATAACGCTATCATCTTCGCTCTTAAATTGCTCGTTAGGAATTATCATTGTTCCCTTATCTTCGGGGCGGAAAGTGTTCTTTATGTTAATCGGGATTTTTTTCTTCATAACGGGCGTTATTGCTTCTGCGTGAAGAACTGATGCGCCCATATAAGAAAGTTCACGAACTTCCTTATATGTAATTTGATTTATTACTTTTGCTTCAGGAACGATTCTCGGATCGCAAACCAAAAATCCGCTAACGTCGGTAAAGTTTTCGTAAAGGTCGGCTTTAACGGCACGAGCAATTATTGAGCCTGTAATATCGCTTCCTCCACGACTGAAAGTCTTTATTTGACCTTGGAAATTCTTTCCGTAAAAACCGGGAATAACGGCTTTTTCTACTCCGTTTAAGCGATTTGCCACCTTGTCGTCAGTATAGTCTTGATTAAGTTTTCCGTGGCTGTCAAATCTAACTATATCCGCAGCGTCAACAAACTCATAACCAAAAAAGTCCGCTGCTATAATTGCGCTTAAATATTCTCCTCTGGAAGCAGCGAAATCTGCGCATTTACTTTCAACGATTTCTTTTTCAGTTTTGTCAAGAACTGCGTTAATATCTATCGACACTCCAAGGTCTTTTGCAATCTCGATAAATCTTTCTCTAATGATACTAAACGACTGCTTGCAAGAGCCTTTTTCCACTACTTCATTATAGCAACGGTATAGCATATCGGTTATTTTAATATCGTCCTTAAAACGCTTGCCTGGTGCTGAAACGACCACGTATTTTCTAGCAGGGTCGCTATCGATTATACTTTTTACTTGCCTGAATGCGTTTACATCCGCCATTGACGTTCCGCCAAATTTACATACTTTTATCATTTTGTTATCCTTCTACCTTCTAGGTAATAACGTTTTTCAACACCTTCCCCCATTGAAAACGTTTTTCTGGGGAATGCCCCGTTTTTCGACACGTATTTGAACAAATCTCCCTTATCGAGTTTTTCAAATAATATACCCACTGCCGTTTGATTGCCGTCTACTAATTTCTTTAAGTTGGTTTCGCCGTGAACGTAATCAACGCCTCCACCGTTTTTTTGAATGTATTCTTTTATGTACCCGTCAACGGCTCTTATTCCTTCTGGAAGTCCGTTCTGCTTTTTGCTTATAACTTGCTTTCCGTTAGTATATATGCGCATATTTCCGCCGTCTACACTTTCTAATCCTTTCAAAAATTCTCTTGTGTCTACTCCGAAAACGTATCTAAATATAGGTTCAAAATATATTCCCTCATCATAAACGTTGACAAGTTCAACAAGCGCATATCTTGCAGGGTGATTTTCTATTTGCTCTTTTGAAAGTGTTGCTTTTAAGTTGTTCCAATGAGTTTTTGCGGTCGCAAGAGAATGGTTTCCATCTCCAACGGCAAAAGCAAACTTGTCCTCTCTGCCATACTTCTCAATAAGTCTTTCTTTGTCTAGCAGACGGTTAAACTTTTCAGTTACTCCCTCTTCTTCGGGAACGAAATAACCTTCAACGTGCCCTCCGCCCATATTGAGTTCAAAGTCGTAAAGTTTTTCTAACGCATCTCTTTTCTCGTATAGTTTTTCGGTGATTTCCCTTTTCTCGTCGTCAAACAGCACCATTACGTGCGGAAACTCTACGTCTGCATTCTTTCTAATTTTTAATCTTGGAGGAATGCGCTCTTCAATAGTTCCTTCCGTTGCTCTTATTAAAGCGTCGCTCTTTTGAGAATATTCGTATTCTTCTAAATCAACTGCTCCTATGAGACCTATCCTTCGCTCAACGTAAGGCGTTTTTCTAACTGTTAATACAAAACCTTTATCAAGCGTCTTAAAAACTCTTTCATTGAGATACTTCTTTATATTAGAGTTTACAGTTGCAATTCGCTCGTCAACGTTGTCTTCAAGATAAATTTCAGGAAGAGTTAAATCGAGCGTCGTTCTTTTTCCGTCGACTTGTTTTTTAAGTTTATCCCAATATTCTTTTTCACTGGTAAACTGGTCGCATGCAATACAAGCCCACGCCGTCATTTCGTCGGTATTAGGTAATAAAATTTTATCTGCTTTAAGTCCTGTTTTTATCATAACCATTCCTTTTATTATCTGTTGAGATTAAGAACTATAACTGTTACTACCGCCATAACAAATGCAACGGTAACCAGTCCCACGTTTTTCCAAAAAATTTTTGCTTTTGACTTTTCCTCGTTATTGTTGTTAGAAATATTTTTATTAACCATACTAAACTCCTATTTCCTTGCGCTATCAAGTTCTTGCCAATAGTATCTTCCGAGTGTCTTTTTAAGCATTTCATAATCGGCATATCTAGTAATCTTACCCGCTCTCGCAACAGAAATAATACCTGTCTCTTCGGAAACTATTATAGACATAACGTCAATCGTTTCGGTAACGCCTATGCCCGCTCTGTGTCTTGTTCCCAGGTCTTTGGGAATGCCGTCCACGTTTTGTGAAAGTGGCAAAAAGCAACCTGCCGACACTATCTTTGTTCCGTTTATTATCATTGCTCCGTCGTGAAGTGGCGTTTTTGGGAAAAATACGCTTTCGATAAGTTCGCTTGATATATCGCTATCTAGTTTAACACCACTATCTAAAATTTGCCCCGGTACGTTTCCGGTCGATAAAACTATTATTGCGCCAACGTCGTTTTTCGACATGTTCTGCAATGCTTTTATTATTTCAGAAATACATGTGTGAACTTTATCCGTGTCATAAGACATTCCGTCATGCTTAACGTCCATAAGTTTGGTGTTCTTTCTTGACCAAATAAGCCTTTTTATTTCCATTGAATAAAGAACCAATATAGCTATTATGAAAACTAGTGGTATTACCAGATAAATTGCAGTGTTAATATTGGGTATAAAAGTCAATAAAACCGCAGCGATAAGCATTACCATAACGAACAAAACGGCAACCGTTTCCGATTCGTTATCGAGCAAAAATTTAATCATATAGTAATAAAGTACCGTAAAGACAACAACGCTCACGCTCATTGCGATGGTCATATCGGCAGAGCCGATAAAACTGTCATATATTTGCTTTATTCTTTCAGCAAGATTCATTTTTTCACCACCTATTTTTCCATCATGATTTTGAATACGCTAACCCACATTCCAAGCATAGCGTCTATCTGACCGCTTTTAATTTTATAATCAACGTCTGCAAGCATATCTACTGCGCTTTTAAGCGCTTTCTTTTTAAACATTGTCGCTTGCTCAATCGTCTTTTTTGCTGCGAATTCTTTTATCCCGTAAACCTTAGAGAGTTCATCTGGCGTTTTTCCACTTATTGATGCGTGTAAAAGCCTTCTATAATAATTGTATACGGACACGAGTATGCGTTGAGAAGTTTCGCCCTTAGACAGCAAATCTTTAATAACGGCAAGCGCATAATCGAATTTTTTCTTTCCGATATAATCAGTCATCTCGTATATTTTATATTCGGTGTCTCTATGCACCATCTCAGAAAGTTCGGTCTTTGTTATGGTCCCACCCACACCGACGTAAGCAGTGAGTTTTTTAGTCTCTGTTTCCAGCCTCGTCATATCAAACGAACAATATTCCCCTAAAAGTCTTGCCGTTTCCCCGTCAATGGTAACGCCATGCCTTTCGCATTCGGATTTTACGTATTTAACTATAAGCAATGGGTCTGCCTTGCCACAATCAACCACGCAAACCGACTTGTATTTTTTTAAAGTTTCAGAGTTCTTCTCATTTAATATGGCAAGGATTGAACATTCGGAGGGATTTTCTAGATAATCTTTTAATCCGCTTTTAAAGTAATCCTGCTTTGGATAAAATTCACGAACAACTGTTAAGCGGTAAGCACTTAAAAAAGGATAACCGTTTAACGATGCGATTAAATCGCCAACGGATACCGAAGAATCTAAACTAACGAAGTTTAAGTCTGGGTTTTCCACAAGCCTGTTTTTGAGCAAAGTTAAACCACGTTCTCTAAAAAAAACGTCCTCCCCCTCAAACAAATAAACGGAAAACTTTTGCCCGTTTTCCACTTGATTTTTAAACTCAGTATACTTCAAACTAAACTTCCTCTTTTATATTCTATCATTTTTTAACGTGTTTTGCAACAAGTTTGGTAAGTGTTATATGAACAAATATATCGATTAAATAATAATTTTAAGATTTCCCTCACTTTGAGCATCCGAATAATATGGGCTTCTTAGGTAACTTATTTCATTTTTCGAATTAGAAATTTCAAAAATTCTATCATTTAAATCCAATCCAATTAAATAGTCGTAACCGTTTTTAAGTTCGGAATAGTTTGGTGATTTGCTTCTAAACGCCGATAAAACTGCCAGGCTTTTCCCCTTTATTTTAGTTGATATCAAGCAACCGTCTAATCCCAGTGAAAATTGCAGTTTTTTATCGGTATTAAAACTCACTTGATTACAAACGTTTTTTAGAGTTAATAATGGAAATGATTTATAGAATGCAATTTCTTGCTGATTATTCCTTTCGCCAGCGTATATAACCTCATCAAGAGTAAAAAGGTTAATAAACTTTGACACTAACTCTTGCAAATCCACGTTAAAGCCGTCTAAAATAACGAGGGTATCAATATTTCGAATATTTTCATATTCGGCGATTCGTTTAAGTCTTGACGTTGAAAAATATCTTTCAGCATAACTTATAATCATAACCGTTTCAGACGGCGTTTTTAATACGCTTGCACATACGTTATCTATTCCGCAAACGTATAATTTATTTGAATTGTATTCTTTTACGGTAAGCGCCGTGCCACCCAAAATAACCGATAACGAAAGCACCACTACACTAACTCTTTTGACTAGTGTAGATAGATTGATAAATCCACTTGAAATTATTATGGCTAAATAATAACAAATATTAAATGCGCCAAGAATTATCGGACCTATTATAAAAATACGGTAATCAAACGCTGTAATAAGAGCGTTCACAAGATAAAGAAGAATGTTTGATATAAAGAAAACTATTGAGTGAATTCCGATTAATGCGCTTATGAAAAGGCAAACCAAGAGGACTGTGAATATCATTCCTACAATGGGAACAAATAATAAATTCATAACTATTGCGATGGCAGAAACCTGCCCGAATGCACTTAAACAAACGGGGATGCCTGCAATTTGAGCAGAAAGAACTTTTGCTAATGGTGAAGAAATTTTATTTGGTAAAAATGACAATGTTTTTGCAAGCGGTTTTGTCAACAGCATCATTCCCAAGACAACAACAAAGGATAACTGAAAGCCAACACAGAAAAGTTGTACGGGCGAAATTAACAAAATTATTAGCGCAGAGATAGAAATAGAAGTGAGTCCGTCATATTTGTTCCCTTTTATTGCTGAAAACAAATAGACTGATGACATAACCGATGCCCTTATAGAGGAGGATGAAAATCCACATACCCCTGAATAAAACAAAAGCGCAAACGTGATAATAATGGCTTTAAGAGTTCTGTTAACTTTAAGTTTTCCCAAAATAAAACCTAAAATAGCCGAAACAAAGCCAACGTGCAATCCCGAAACAGCGAATATATGCGCCACTCCTGCCAAACGGTATGACGAAATGACTTCTGAATCCATAAAATCCGAGTTCCCTGTAAGCATTGCATAAGCAATAGAAAACTGCGTGTCATCTAAGCCTTGATGGAGATTATCCCTAATAAAACAGTTTACTATTTGAAAAATAGTTTTACTGGTTTTGTAAACAGTTATATGCTCAGTGATAGATGAAGCAGAATATTTAACTCCACTTTCAATATTATATGGTGAAAAACGACCCTCGTATTTAAGGGATATATCGTTTAAATATGAATCAAAAGATAAAACGTCTCCTAAGTCAAAATTATTTTCACCGTAAACGTAAAGAGCCACGTTATAATGAAGTTTACCGTTTACGTTTCCTTTAACGGCAACGTCTTTTAGTACCAATTTATTTCCGCCGTCAATATTTTGAATTTCATCAACCGTGCCAACGACCGAATAATAATGCCCGCCTAAATCAGCGTTTACGTAATTTGTAATCTGAAAGGTAAACAGCATACTGCCAAGCGCAAAAAACACTATAAATACGCTGACAAAAATGCTGTTTGTTTTTAATCGTGATTTGGAGAAAAATGCAAGGTATATAAAGTTTAACAAAAAGAAAACAAACACGCACAAAACAAGGTTAAAAGTGTTTTTAAAAAAGAAAAAATATGCAGATAAAATTCCCGCAATTAAACTCAAAGATATAAATAAAAATAATCTAAAATTTAATAGTTTTTTCACTCTGTAAATATCTTCTAATTTTTTTACTAAAATTTTATGATAAACCTTGTAAAAAGTCAAATTATTCGTTGCAAATAGTTAAATTTTCTGCTAAAATAAAGATAGCCTTCGTGGTGCGATAGGAAAAGCAAAAAAAATCCACAGAATAATATAAAAGAAAGCCGTTGTCTCATATTGAAGAGCGGAGCTCTTGACCGTTGTTAAATTCCGGTCTAAACAAAGAGATGCAGACGCAATAAGCACGACATTCGCCTGTTAACAAAACGGGTTATTATTTTCTTTTCCGTCGGCCAATGCAGGTATTTTTTTAAATACCCTTTCAATCGTTTGCAAAATATGCTCGATTGTGTTAAAATAAACCTCGTTGATTAAAAAATTTTTTATTTTTGACACGCCATCATGGTCAAGCG
>JAZRMR010000007.1:0-28708 GCA_045647765.1 Christensenellaceae bacterium | reverse complement strand
CGTGATAATATGCTTTCTTACACCGAAGATATTAGAAAACGTATTATTACCGATGATGCAGACGAAGTTATTATCAATATGATTTCGCTTAACGAATACGTTTTACATAATAAAAACATGCAAAAGTTAATTAAGGAAATAGCGAATATTGCCGGTGCTGAAATTAGTAATATCGACCCTGAAAGTTATATCCCTCAACTTGCGTATTTAGGAGTGAAAAAATTAGGCGATATTGAACGCATGATTAAGGAAAATTACGACCTTGCGATAGCTCTTGCGAATAAATCTTTATCCGTGGCTAATCTTGATATCGTATCTTCTAGCGTTGCTCTTAGATTTTTGTGCCGAGCGGAATTACTAAATAAAAACTACGATTTTGATAAAATCGTAGAGTTTTTGAAAATATCTTTAAGAGACCAAGAAAAATCCGAAAGGCAAGCAAAACTTTTGCTTAAACAAAAGGAAGATATTTAATGTGTACTAGCGATAAAGTTAAACGTGCTATAGAATTTGCAACCCAAAAGCATAAAGGGCAAAAGCGAATCGGTGGCAACGATTATATCTCTCACCCTATAGCCGTTTATGAAATGGTAAAAAAACAAGGCTATGATGAAGATTTTCAAATAACGGCACTATTTCACGATTTGCTTGAAGACACTAATGCGACTGAAGAAGAAATTTTATTTTATGGAAGCCAGAACGTTCTAACTGCCGTTAAACTTTTAACTAAAAAAAAGGGTTACGATATGAAAAACTATATCGACGGTATTAAAGCTAACCCTATCGCTTTTACAGTTAAAAGTGCGGATAGATTGCACAACTTACAGTGCGCGCTGGTAACTAGTAATGAATTTAAGAGAAAATACATTTTAGAAACGGTGGATTGGTATTTAGATTTTTCTAAAGAAATTAAAATAGCAGTAAAAACATTGGCAGATAGCCTAGATGCACCTATTTTAGAACTATCTTTTTTATACACACCAATTGAAAGTTGGAAAATTTAAAAATTATATATAAAAGGAGAATTATTATGACTATTGAAAAAGTATTAAATGGAGAAAACGCAAAAATTATAGTAGTTGGTAGACTTGACACCCAAACTGCACCCGACCTTGAAAAAGAAATTGATAACGTCGTTTCTAATTTAAAAGAACTAGTTTTTGATATGACCGGACTTGAATACGTTTCTTCTGCAGGTTTAAGAGTTATTTTAAAAGCGCAAAAAATAATGAATACAAAAGGCTCTATGAAACTTACCGGCGTAAACGATAGCATTATGGAGGTCTTTGATATTACCGGTTTTTTAGATATTCTTACAATTGAATAAAATAAAAAGGAAATTTTATTATCCTCGACAAAAAATATACCATTGTGGCAGCCAATTATTATCTTCTCGATTGCGGAAGTGGTATGACAATGTTTGAAAATGTTGAAATTTTAAGAAATGATGGTATGTTAGATGTAGAAGCACTTGAGCGTTATATCGTAGAAGAGCTTAATGGAAATATTGGTCAAGAATACGCTAACGTGGAAAACAACATAACTTTTACGGAGTAGACGTTATTTAAAATAATTGAAGAAGTTAAACTGTATTTGATATTTCTGCGTGATAAATCTGTATAATAAAAAATTTGATGTTTAATAATAAAGACTTGTTCTGTTGAACGAGTCTTTTTTGTTTTTCAAGGATGCAAGAAATTATTGGATTTGCACCCTTGAAAACTTGAAAAAGGCTAGGACGTATAAGGGATTTAGCCGTCAAGGATGCAAGGGTGCAATGATTTTTTTGTGTCTACGCGCGCGTACGCTACTTTTCGTACAAGGGTTGGAAAAATTACTTATCGTTCGATGGTTAGGCTATTTCTAGGTAAGATAACAAGGTAAGAGAAAGCGACAGCCGTCTTACACAAAAAAGAAAAAGGGGTATAACCCCCCCTTAAAACGAATAAAAGACAAAGAAAAAGACACACACGGTAGAATTTTAACGCTCCTTTCGTGTGTGTCTTGATGGCGGAGAGGAGAGGACACATCTCCACTTCGTTACGATGGCAAAGCCGAACCAAACTTCTCTGTCCACACGCCCCATCAACCAAACAAAAATAGCACCCCTTTTGGGTGCTATTCCTGTTTGGCGGAGAGGAGAGGATTCGAACCTCCGATACGTTTCCGTATACACGCTTTCCAAGCGTGCACATTAGACCACTCTGACACCTCTCCGTCTTAGTCCGCAAACCATTTTAATATATTTTTTAAAAAAATGCAACTTATTAAACCTATTATTTCAAAATTAGACTTCGAAAAAAAGTAAAAAATTTTTAAAAACCTATGTACAAATTGAAATTTATATTATATAATATTAAATGTATAGGCAATCACCTTAAATAAACTTAAATGATTGCTGAGAAATTTTAGTTTTTGGAGGAAATTTATTATGGCAAAAAAGAAAGATTACTTTGGGCTTAGTTGGTTAGCTTCTTTAATTTTAGCAATCATTCCCATTACTGCTTGCGTGCTTGGTGTTGCCACCCGTTTAAAGGAAGGCAAGTACGTTGCAGGTATTTTAAGAATATTGCTTGGTTGGAACATCATCTATATTTTAGATATAGTATTTATAGCGCTTGACCAACGCATTTTACGTATTTTAGATATTTAATTTATGAATTTTAATCACGCCCGCTCCGAGAAATTCGGGGCGGGCATTTTTCAATATCCCACAAGATATTGTGGTTGCTTTAAAAAATATTTACAAAATATAGTCATTTTTCGTTGACACGGGTAAATATATTGTGGTATATTATGTAGGCACACACAAAAAATATTTTACGGAGGGATAAATATGTTTCAAGTAAAAAAGAGAGACGGAAAACTCGTTGAATATGATATGTCTAAGATTTCAACGGCTATTTCCAAAGCTTTCAACGCAAGGGGCGTTGATTACACCGCTGATATTCTCAATATGCTTGCGCTTAGAGTATCGGCAGACTTTTCAAAAAAAATTAAAGACGGTATTATTAACGTTGAAGACATTCAAGATAGCGTAGAAGTAGTTTTAATTCAAGCCGGTTACGTTGATATTGCAAAGAGTTATATTCTTTACAGAAAACAACGTGAAAAAGTTCGTAATATTAAATCTACTCTCGTTGACTACAAAAAGGTTGTTGACGACTATCTTAAAGTTGCAGACTGGCGTGTTAAAGAAAACTCCACCGTTACTTATTCGGTAGGCGGTCTTATACTTTCTAACAGTGGTGCGGTAACTGCTAACTATTGGCTAAGCGAAGTTTACGACGACGAAATTGGTGATGCTCACAGAAGTGCAGACATTCACATTCACGACCTTCCAATGCTTACCGGTTATTGCGCAGGGTGGTCGCTCCGTCAACTTATAAAAGAAGGTCTTGGCGGTGTTCCTGGTAAGATTACCTCTTCACCGGCGGGACATTTGTCGACCTTATGCAACCAAATGGTTAATTTCCTCGGCATAATGCAAAACGAATGGGCAGGTGCACAGGCGTTCTCATCTTTCGATACTTATCTTGCGCCTTTCGTTAAAGTTGATAAACTTACCTATAAAGAAGTTAAACAATGCATTCAGTCGTTTATTTACGGTGTAAATACTCCGTCTAGATGGGGAACACAGTCTCCGTTTACCAACATAACCCTTGACTGGGTTGTTCCTAACGACCTTGCGGAAATGAATGCTATCGTTGCAGGAAAGGAAATGGACTTCAAGTATAAAGATTGCGTTGAAGAAATGGCTATGGTAAACAAGGCGTTTATTGAAGTTATGATTGAGGGCGACGCTAATGGCAGAGGATTCCAGTATCCTATCCCTACTTATTCAATAACCTCCAATTTCGATTGGTCTGAAACGGAAAACAATAAATTACTATTCGAAATGACCGCTAAATACGGCACTCCGTACTTCTCTAACTATATCAACAGCGATATGGAACCGAGCGACGTTCGTTCAATGTGTTGTCGTTTAAGACTTGACCTTAGAGAACTGCGCAAAAAATCAGGCGGTTTCTTCGGTAGTGGTGAAAGCACCGGTTCTATCGGTGTAGTTACCATCAATATGCCTAGAATTGCATATCTTTCTAAGACGGAAGAAGAATTCTATGAAAGATTAAAACATATGATGGATATATCGGCTCGCTCTCTCAAAGTTAAGAGGGACACCGTAACAAAACTTTTAGAAGCTGGTTTATACCCGTATACTAAGAGATATCTCGGCACGTTCAACAACCACTTCTCTACAATCGGTCTTGTCGGTATGAACGAAGCTTGTTTGAATGCTAAGTGGATAGGTAAAAACCTTACTAATAAAGAAGCTCAAAGTTTTACAAAAGACGTGCTCAACTTTATGCGTAATAAACTTTCTGATTATCAAGAACTTTACGGCGACCTTTATAACTTAGAAGCAACTCCCGCAGAATCAACGTCGTTCAGACTTGCTAAACACGATAAGAAAAGATACCCGGATATCATTACCGCTTCGGATAATGATAATGCACCTTATTATACCAACAGTTCACACTTGCCTGTTGGATATACAGATGATATCTTCTCGGCTCTTGATATTCAAGACGATTTACAAACCCTTTATACTTCGGGAACTGTTTTCCACGCATTCTTAGGTCAAAAACTTCCCGACTGGAAATCTGCCGCAAATCTCGTTCGCAAGATTGCACAAAATTATAAACTGCCTTATTACACAATGTCTCCAACCTATTCGGTTTGCGCTGATCACGGATATATTGCTGGCGAAGTTTATGAATGTCCCACTTGCGGAAAGAAAACCGAAGTTTACAGCCGTATTACAGGATATTATCGTCCTGTACAAAACTGGAATGACGGTAAGAGAAAGGAATTTGATGACAGAAAGGTTTATAATATCGAAATTTCTAAATTTACCGAAAAAGAGCAAAAAGTTTGTGAATGTAAGAAAGAGGAGGTTATTAAACCCGAACTTAGCGGACCTGTACTCTTTACGAGAAACGGTTGCCCAAACTGCAAGACTAGCAAAATGATGCTCGATAAAGCAGGAATTAAGTATACTGTTGTAAACGCAGAAGAGGATAAAGAACTCACAATACAACTTGGGGTTAAGAAAGCACCCACTTTATTAGTTCCTAACGGAAACGGGTATGACGCATTTGATAACGCAAGTGAAATTAGAAAATATATAGAGAGCATAAACTAATGTACGATATTATTGTAATAGGCGCAGGCGCAGCGGGTATGACCTCTGCGCTATACGCTTTAAGAAACGGAAAAACTGTGCTTGTTTTAGAGAGTGAAAGTCTCGGCGGGCAGATAGCAACGTCGCCAAGATTAGAAAATTATCCTTCAATAAAAGAAATCAGCGGAGAGCAGTTTGCGGATAATTTATTTGAACAAATCACACACCACGGCGCAGAACTTGAAATAGAAAAAGTTGTTAGGGTCGATAAAAAACCCGATAAAACGTTTAGTGTTAAAACAGAATATAACGAATACGAGGCAAAGAGTGTTATTATCGCTTCTGGCGTTAAACACAAACATTTAAGAACCAAATCCGATAGGCACGACCTTGTGGGGAAAGGCGTTTATTATTGTGCTATTTGCGACGGACCATTCTATAAAGGTCAAGAGGTCGCTATAATAGGAGATGCAAACACTGCTTTGCAATATAGTTTGCTTTTGGCAAGTTATTGCAAAAAAGTTTACGTCTATACTCTATTTGATAAATTCTTTGGTGATAAAAGTTTACAAAAGGCGTTGTTGTCAAAGGAAAATATCGAGTGGAGACCCAATACTAGCGTAATAGATTTTATTGGCGAAGATAAACTCACCGCAATAGAATATAAAGACAAAGAGGGTAATATTTTAAGACATGAAATACCCGCAGTTTTCGTTGCCATCGGTCAAGTTCCCGACAATAAGGCTTTTGAGAATTTAGTTGACCTTGATTCTATGGGATACATAGTATCAGATGAAACTTGTAAGACAAAGACAGAAGGACTTTTCGTTGCAGGAGATTGCAGAACTAAGGCAGTAAGACAAGTTTCAACAGCGATAGCAGACGGTGCCATTGCGGCGACTAACGCATCAGTTTATTTAGAAAGTTTAGAGGCTTAAAATAGGGGTAAAATTTATGTGGAATAACAAATTAAAAGCAATAACGTTTAGTTTTGACGACGGGGTAACGCAAGATATAAGAGCAATAGAGATTTTGGATAAATATAATTTAAAAGCAACGTTTAATCTGAACTCAATGTTGCTTGGACTAACGGGAAAATTAGTTGCTTATAATCCACCCGTAATACATAATAAAGTTCTCCGTAGTAAAGTAAAGGAAGTTTATAAAGGACACGAGGTTGCGGTTCATACGCTAGTACACCCAAACTTAACCACTCTTCCAGAAGAGGCCATTATTTATCAAGTGGAAAAGGATAGATTGGAACTTTCAGACTTGGTTGGCTATGAAGTTGTTGGTATGGCTTATCCTTGTGGCGGAGTTAATAACGACGACCGTGTGGCAGAAATAATAAAAAACAATACCGGCGTTAAATTTTGCAGGACCATAACTTCGACTAGAAATTACGATTTGCAAGAAAATTATTACCGTTTTAATCCCAGCACTTATTATATAGAAGAAGATTTTGAACAAGTAGTAGATAAGTTTTTAGAATTAAAAACTGATAAACCTCAACTGTTATACATTTGGGGACATACTTACGAGATGGATACTAAGTATATATCCTGGGAAAAGTTTGAAAGGATTGCAAAAAAACTTTCTAACAGAGATGACATTTTTTATGGAACTAACAAAGAAGTGCTTTTATAATAACGAATGCTCAAAAGTATAAATGCGCAACTGAACAGATGAAGTTGAATATTTTACAAATGAAAATCCCGCAAAGAAATCTTTGCGGGATTGATTTTTACGCATTTTATACGGGGGAGAATATTCCAAGAAGAATTATTCCAACAAAAGTTATCGCAATGGTAACGTAATGCTTCCAAGAAAGTTTTTCCTTCAAGAAAATTCTGCTCCATATTAATGAAACAACGCAATAAGCAGAAATTATCGGCATGCCCACTTCGTATTCGGCAAACATTACAGCCATGTAAAAGATTTGACCAACCGTTTCACAAAGACCGCCAAAATAAAGGTCTTTATTTTTTCTGACGAACAAATGGTCTTTTTTAACTAATTTTACCCATATAAACGAGAATATTGCGAGCAAGAAGAAAGTTAGTTCAAAAGCCGAGTTTGCGCTGTAATCGGATATGTCGACAAAGTGGAAAAACACTTCGTCTCCAACCGTTCCAAGAGCGTCTATTATTAAATATGAAATAGGCAACAAAAATGCAAGTACACTCTTTGTATATTTACGGTTAGATTGCTGACGGCGGAGTTCTTTTAATTCTTGATTCTCTCTTCCGTCAACGATTCCCATTCCAATAATACCTAGCGTTATAGCAACAACGCCGATTATTGAAAACACGTCAAGCGTGATTGCTTCTGCACCGATTAAAGGGAAAATAATGGCGCAAATTAAAAGAGCGAGTGAGCCTGAACAGTTGCAGATAGGCGAAGAAATTGAAAGTTCAATATATCTTAAACCTATGTAGCCTAATACCATTGCTAAGATGTATAAAGTAGCAACGGGGAGGTAGTAAACGAAATCCATTATAGCAAAGTCGGTATAGAATAAACTTGCCACGAATTTAGGCACGCTGTCTGGACCACCGTTAGCATCTATAATCGCTCCTCCGATAAGGGTTATAAGAAAGTGAATACCCATTATAAGCCCTACTGCAAAAGTTACTTTCCAGTGGCTGTTTTTATCCTTTTCATCTGTTCCTTTTTTGGAAAAGAGGTCAGAGCCACTCCAACTAAGAAGCGCAATAAGCGCAAATATAAAATACATATTAAATTTTAAATCTCCTTTGTGAATTAGATACCGTATCCTCTTAAAAAGGTATTAGGAACGAACGGTAAAAGAAGTTCCTTAAACCTTACTGCTGTATCATCATCCACGGCGGAAAGATGTGACTTGATACAATTTTCGCTGTCCTTGAATTTCTGTAAAAAATATTTATCAGCCCCCTTTATCCATTTTGCAATATTTTTAATATTGTCTTCTTTATGAAATTGTTTTATTAAAGTTGTTCTAAATTCGTATTGTGCCTTATTATTAAGAAGAAAATCAACACTTTTTTCCACGTTTTTAGTGTCGTAATCATCAATGCCAATAATAGAAGAATATTCTTCTATATCGTTTTTAATATCCATTGCAAAGTAATCAACAAGCCCATTCTCATAAAGGCTTTTTATAAGGTTAGGCGCAGTGCCGTTTGTATCTAGTTTGATTTTATATCCAAGGTTTTTTACCTTATCTAAGAACAAAGGCAAATCTTTTTGCAAAGTGGGTTCTCCGCCAGAAACACATACTGCATCTAGCACCCCTTGTCTCTTTTGGAGATAAGAAAAAATATCCTCTTGTGGGATTGAGGGAAGAGCGTTCGAAGATAAAACTAATGCGCTGTTATGACAAAAACCGCATCTGAAATTGCACCCACCTGTAAACACCGTGGCTGAAACAAAACCGTCGTAATCGACGAGCGACATTTTTTCTAATCCGCAAACGTGCATAAATATCTCCTTATCGCTAAAATTATAACTGTTTTAAAGTTGATTTGTCAATTATTTATTTATAATTTAATTTAACTAAACAAAATAAAACCTCACTCGACCGAGTGAGGTTATTTGGTGGAGGCGGTAGGACTTGAACCTATGACCTCTTGCATGTCAAGCAAGCGCTCTAACCAGCTGAGCTACGTCTCCAAAGCGTTAATATATTAGCATAATTTTTTAATTTTTACAAGCAAAAGACAGGGTAATTATAAAAATATTAGTTTTTTATTGAGCAGTTTTCCTTTTCGCTTTACACAAGACTAAAAATCGTGTATCATTATTAAATGGAGATAAATTTATGATAAAAGCAATTTTAATCGATATTGACGATACCTTGCTAGATTTTGAAAAAAATGCATATTTGGCGCTTGATGCATCTTTCTCTTTTCAAGACACTAAATTTAAAGAGGAATATTTTGATACTTTCTTAAAAATTAATACTTCTCTTTGGGATAAAATAGAAAAAAAGTTGATAACCAAAGAAGAGTTAAAAAAGGTTAGATTCGTTCAAATTTTAAACGCCTTGAAAATTGATAAAGACCCATACAAAATGGAAGAGGATTTTAGAAGTCAACTTTTTAATTTTGCAATTCCTGTGGAGGGAGCAAAAGAAACTCTTGAATATCTTGCCTCTAAATATAAGGTTTTTGCTGCGAGTAACGCCATGCACAATCAACAACTAGCAAGGCTACAAAAAGCGGGTATGGACAAATATATAACCGACCTTTTTATATCAGAAGAAATAGGTTTTTATAAGCCTACGAAAGGATTCTTTGACGCTTGTTTTAAGCAGATGGGCGGGATTAAACCGAGTGAAACTGTAATTATCGGAGATTCTATCGGGGCAGACATAACGGGCGGAAAAGAATATGGGCTTACCACTATTTGGTTTAACAATAAGAACAAAATCCGATTTAATGACGACGGGGTTGATTATGAGGTGAGAAATCTTATTGACGTTAAAAATCTGTTGTAATCTTATCGGTTGACACTTAGGTTTATTTTTGATACAATTACTAAGAGATTTTAAGGAGATAAATTTTGAGAAAAAGGAACTTTTTAATTCAGGACAAATTAATAATTTCGCAAAAAGTGAAAGAATCTTTTTCTTCAGTCTTGCCTATTGCCGGTATTGTTTTGATTTTGGCATTTTTTTTCATTCCTATTGAAAGCGGAGTATTCTTATCTTTTATAGTCGGAACGCTTTTGGTAGTCCTCGGAATGGGATTTTTTACTCTTGGAGCAGATACTGCAATGACACCTATTGGCGAATACGTTGGGACGACGGTTATGAAGAGTAAAAAAATATGGATAATAGTCCCCGTTTGCTTTCTGGTTGGCGTTCTGATAACCGTGTCTGAACCCGACCTTCAAGTGCTTGCAGGACAACTTAAAGAAACCGTTTCAAGCACCGCCTTAATCGTTACTGTTGGCGTTGGCGTTGGTATTTTTTTGGTCGTGGCGTTTTTAAGAATTATATTAAAAGTCAAACTTTCGTATATCCTTATTTCAATGTATACCTTAGTATTCGTGCTTGCATTCTTTGTGCCGAACACTTTTGTTCCCATTGCTTTTGATGCCGGAGGGGTTACGACTGGGCCTATGAGCGTGCCTTTTATTATAGCGATAGGTACTGGTGTTGCAGCAATGAGAAGCGATAAAGGTGCAGAGACTGACGGGTTTGGTTTAACGGCGCTTTGTTCGATAGGGCCTATTTTATCGGTTATGATTTTGGGCATAATTTATCGCCCCGAAAACTTTATAGTTTCGCCTGGCTCTACCATCATAATAACAGATTCAAATCAATTACTCTCAGTATATCTAACTGCACTCCCGCACTACTTAAAAGAGGTTGCTGTGGCGCTTCTTCCTATGGTGTGCTTTTTCTTGATTTTTAGACTTTTTGGAAGCAAACTTTCCAAAACTGAATTTTTAAGAATAATGGTAGGTGTCGTTTACACGTATTTGGGATTAGTGGTTTTTCTTCTCGGTGTTAACGTTGGCTTTATGCACGTTGGAAGTTACGTCGGCAGTGTTTTAGGCGGTAAATCGGGTGGATGGGCTGCTCTTCCCATTGGTATGATAATGGGTTTTTTCGTTGTTTCAGCAGAACCTGCCGTTCACGTTTTAACCCATCAAGTATTCGAAGTTACCTCTGGTGCTATTCCTAAAAAAGCATTGCGTTACAGTCTTATGGTGGGGGTTGCAATTTCTATCGGAATAGCAATGCTAAGAATAATTTTACATCTTCCAATAATGTATTTTCTCATTCCCGGATACTTGATTGCCATAGTTTTGACATTTTTTGTTCCCGAGATATTCACGGCAATAGCATTCGATTCGGGTGGTGTTGCTTCGGGAGCAATGACGGCAAGTTTTTTGTTACCGTTTGCGTTAGGGGTATGTTCTTCTGTCGGCGGGAACGTTGCCACAGAAGGGTTTGGTTTAGTTGCAATGGTTGCCATGACACCGCTTATTACTATTCAAATTTTAGGATTAATCTATACCATTAAGATGAAAAAACTTAAAAAACATAAAGAAAAAGAAGACGCTGTCGAAGAACAGTTTATCATTGGATAAGGAGAAAGTTATGCTTGGTCTAAAATATTTAATCGTTATAACTAAACGTGAATATTCCGAACAGTATTTAGAATTTTTCCGTTCACACGGCGTGAACGGTGTGGTCAGCACCTTGTGTAACGGGACGGCAACAGATTCCACACTGGACATGTTAGGCATCGAAAAAACAGAAAAAATAATGTTTAAACTTATTCTTCCTCTTGATAAGGTTAAAGACGTGGAGGAAGGGTTAGTAAGCGATATGTATATCGGTGAACAAGGTAATGGAATCGCCATATTTATTCCCGTTGACGGGGTTGGTGGCAGTATGTCGTTAAAATACTTTTTGAAAGATATTCCTATTAACAAGGAGGATAAAATGGAAGTTAAAGACAGTAAAGCAGTTCTTATTATAACAATCGTAGATAAAGGAAATACCGACGCTTGCATGGACGTTGCGAGAAATGCCGGAGCAAGTGGTGGTACAGTTGTTAAAGCAAAGGGAACTGGTGCAGAGATAGCAAAATTCTTCGGTATTTCAATCAGCGAAGAAAAGGAAATGATTTATATCGTTTCGCCAAGAGAAAAGAGAGATGATATAATGAAAGCAATCATGGAAAAGGTTGGAGGAAAGACAGATGCTCACGGCATTGTTTTCTCTCTGCCAATTGACAACGTGCTCGGTATAAGACAGTTGGAAACAAGATAATGAGTCAAATTTTTGTAGAAAATAAAAGCGATTACAAAGTGGAACTTGAAAAGAACGGAGTAATTTCGTTTGTTCCTGGTGGTAACAGTATGTGGCCCACCTTGAAACATAAAAAACAGTCTGTTATTATCGAAAGTAAAAAGCAAAAACTCAAAAAATACGACGTGGCTTTTTACAAAAGAGATAACGGTACTTTCGTGTTGCATAGGGTTTTGTACTCAACTCCCGAAGGATACGTTATAATCGGCGATAGTCAATTCAACACAGAAAACGTAAGAGAAGAGCAAGTTTTTGGGGTTATGGTCGGTTTTTATCAGGGTGAAAAGTACGTCGAGGTTACTGATGAAAAATATCAAAAACAAGTAGAGAAATGGTTTAGGAAAAAAAGAACTAGAAAGATTAAACTTAGAATTTTTCATTTTATTCAAAGAATAAAGAATAAATTAAAAAGTAATTCGATAAAGGAAAAGGATTATGATTGATTTAAAAGCGCTCGGCATTAGAGCGAAAAAGGCTTGCGCAAATCTTTCACTTTTAAGCCAAGACGTTATAAATAATGCGTTAATGTCGGTAGCAAAAGCGCTTAAAGACAATGCAGGGTATTTAATAGAACAAAATAGAAGTGATATTTTAAGCGCAAAAGAAAAGGGGATGAGCGAGGCTTTTATAGATAGGCTAACACTCAATGAAAAGGTTATAAACGGAATGGCAACTGGCTTAGAACAAGTTGCAACCTTAAACTCTCCCGTTGGTAGAGTGCTTTATTCACACGTTAACGAGGAGCAAGGTATAACTATTGAGAAAAAAGCAGTGCCTTTCGGGGTGGTTGGAATAATATACGAATCACGCCCAAACGTTACGGCAGACGCATTTGCGCTGTGCTTTAAAACTTCAAACGCCGTTATTCTAAAAGGTGGAAGCGATTCTCTCCGCTCTAATGTTGCGATTGTTAGAGTTATTAAAGACGCTTTAAAAAAGGTGGGGGTGTCGGAGGACGTTATAAACGTTATCGAGGATACTTCAAGAGAAACTACTACCGAATTTATGAGATTGAATAAATACGTTGACTTATTAATTCCAAGAGGCGGAGCGTCGCTAATTAAGTCTGCGGTGGAAAACGCTACTATTCCCATAATAGAAACGGGAACAGGTAACTGCCACGTTTACGTTGACAAGTACGCTGACGTTGATATGGCAACAGAAATAATTTACAACGCTAAAACGCAAAGATATAGCGTTTGTAATGCTTGTGAATCACTAGTTATTCACGCTCAATTGCTCAAAGAATCGGTTAAAGAAATTGCAAAAAGGCTTGAAGAAAAGCAAGTGGAAATTCGTGCTGACCAAAGGGCGTATAAAGAATTAGAATCAAATTATCCATACTTGAAACTTGCAACAAATGAAGATTTTTACACGGAATTCGGCGGACCAATAATTTCCATAAAAACCGTGGATAGCATTCAAGAGGCAATAGAGCATATTAACGAACACAGTACCCGCCATTCAGAATCAATCGTTACACAAGATTTATCGAGGGCAGAACTTTTTATGAACTCAATAGATTCATCTTCTGTATATCACAATGCTTCAACCAGATTTACAGACGGGTTTGTTTTCGGTTTAGGCGCTGAAATAGGAATAAGCACTCAAAAATTGCACGCAAGAGGACCTATGGGTCTTAATGCTTTGATAACTCAAAAATATTACGTTAAGGGCAACGGAGCGGTTAGAAAATAACATATTTTATCAAAAAATTCACCCCAGACTTGAACAAAAACGTTTAAGTCTGGGTTCAAGTTTAAAATTTTAAAAAATAATTAAAAAAGCAGACATAAACGGTTGACAATATTAAAAATAAGTCATATAATACACGTGAAAATCAACGTTTGATTTTTATTACAACTTAATATTTTGTTGTTGCTCTTGCTCAATAAATTTAAGTCAGTTGGTATCGTTTCTAAAAACAACATTGAAAAACGGTGCAAAGGAGGTAACAATGAAAAGATTTATTGAAAAGTGCGAAAGATTTCTCCAAAAAATCGATTTAAACGTTCTTGCGTTTATCTCAAATCACGATGGAAGATTCTAAGCAAAAAAGAGGTAGAAGCAGAGGCTTCTAAAAGGTAACTCTTAACCGTGTGGTTAGGGGGCTTTTTCTTTTTTAAATGCTTTTTTTAAGACAGAAAATTTTCGCTCGGTTGTTTTTATATAAGAACACTATTGTTCATTTTTGATTATTTGTGCTTGTTTTGGGGCGGTAATTTGTGCTCTTTATATAAACGTTATTAAATTTTTTTTAATAAGTTTTTTGACTTATTTACGCTTGACGGAATAGTCATATTTATATATAATTTAAACGATTAATAACAAAGTGGGGTAATTTAATGCTTGATAATTACGTTAAAAATTTAAATGGTGGAACGGCAGAACAAAGGCTTTCTGCTCTCAGCGAACTTGTTAGCGCTCAAACAGAAAAACCTGTTAGACGAGATAACGATGCCAACAATCACATTCACACGATTTATTCGTTTTCGCCTTATTCGCCAACAAAGGCGGCGTATATGGCTTATTCGGCGGGACTTACAAGCGCAGGAATTATGGACCATGACAGTTTATCTGGCGTGGAGGAATTCAAAAAGGCTTGTAAAATAGTCGGTTTGGGTTCAACTTGCGGTGTAGAGGTTCGTTGTAAGTTTGATAGAGGTTTTGGCAAAATCAACCATCCCGACCAACCAAACTGTATTTATATGGCTGCTCACGGAATTCCTGCTCAAAACGTTAAAGCGTTTAACGAATATCTTGATTTTTATAGAAAAAAGAGAAATGAACGTGATGCTAAAATGTGTGAACTCATAACTGGAAAGTTCGGAAAGTTTGGCGTTACTCTTGATTTCGAAAAGGACGTTTTGCCTCTTTCCGAAGCAAAGGACGGAGGTAGCGTAACAGAAAGACATCTTCTTTACGCTTTGGCAGTAAAACTCGACCAAAAGTTTGGAAGAACGGAAAGTTTAATTAACTTCCTTGAAAATGATTTAAATTTGAAAGTTTCGGATAAAATAAAAGGTTTTCTTTTAGATGAAAGCAACGAGCATTTCTTATACGACCTTTTGGGTGTCTTAAAAGCGGATACAGCATTCTTTTATATTGATGCTGATGAAGAAATGCCACTAGCAGAAGATTTTGTTAAAAAAGCAACCGAACTCGGAGCAATCCCTGCGTACGCTTATTTAGGAGATGTTGGCGACTCGGTTACGGGCGATAAAAAGGCTCAGAAGTTTGAGGACGATTTCCTCCCCGAACTTATGAAAGAGATTAAAAAAGCGGGATTTAAAGCAGTTGCATATATGCCCACTCGAAATACTCCTGCTCAACTTCAAAGGATAAGTGCTCTTTGCAAAGAATACGGAATGTTTGAAATTAGCGGAGAGGACGTTAACTCTCCCCGTCAAAAATTTGCTTGTCAAGCGCTTGCGCTTCCTGAAAACGCACATCTTATTGACGCAACGTGGGCATTAATCGGGCACGAAGCAATTTCCTCTGAAAAAGGCGTTGATTACGGTATGTTTTCAGAGAAAAGTATTA
Organism: Christensenellaceae bacterium; assembly: GCA_045647765.1. Classification (GTDB taxonomy): domain Bacteria; phylum Bacillota; class Clostridia; order Christensenellales; family Borkfalkiaceae; genus UBA1259. The sequence goes on along the minus strand of JAZRMR010000007.1, from coordinate 13,169 downwards.
AAGAAACACCCGATTTATACGAAAGAATACAAAAATATGCTAAAATCGGTCATCAAACCGTTAAGTAAAAAAATAAACAAAAAATTATAAGGAGTAACTAAAATGAGTAATATTAATTTGGAAGGTAAAGTAGCAGTTGTAACCGGCGCAAGCCAAGGTCTTGGAGAGGCTCTTGCACTCCGTCTTGACAGCGAAGGTTGTAAAGTGGCAGTATGCGATATTAATTACGACGGCGCACAAGCAGTTGCATCAAAACTTAAAAACGCAATCGCTCTTGCAGTTGACGTAACAAAGTTCGAACAACTTCAAGAAGCCGCTAAGGCAGTTATCGAAAAATGGGGCAAGGTAGACGTTCTTATCTGTAACGCAGCAATCGTTAAATCGGGCGATATATTCAATCTCTCTCCCGAAGCGTTCAGTCTAGTTACCAACATTAACTTAAACGGTTATTTTAATACCGTTAAGGCATTTGCTCCTTATATGTTAGAAGCAAAGAAAGGAAGTATTATCCAAATCAACTCCAAATCAGGTAGAAAAGGAAGCTTTAAAAACGGTGCATACGCTGCTAGTAAATTTGGTGGCGTTGGCTTAACTCAAAGCTTAGCACTTGAATTTGCTGAAGCAGGAGTTAGAGTAAACTGCATTTGTCCCGGCAACCTCTTAAATTCACCGCTTTGGGTTAACAGCCTCTTTAAGCAATACGCTGCAAACCAAGGCATAACCGAAGAAGAAGTAAGAGCAAAATATATTAACCAAGTTCCTATGAAACGTTCTTGCGAATACAAGGATATTGAAGACGTTATGGTTTTCCTCGCATCCGATTATTCAGGTTACATGACCGGTCAAGCTATAAACGTAACAGGCGGACAACAAATGTAATTTAAGGCGTATAAGCGTCGCAATACTGCGTTCCTGCTCAGAGTTTTGACCTCGATAACCCAAACAGGTTAATCTTGTCCAAAACTCTTTGCGAGCCTTGTCTTGCTCGCATCTCCGCCTTAAACGTGGGAGAGTAGCCGTCGCAATACTGCGTTTCTGCGATATAATTTAACATATAAAATTAAAAAACAACGTACTGTATACAGTATATATTCCATTATAAGGAGACCGTATGAATTTCAACTTGATGCATCCGGCAGAACAAATAGTTTTGCTTATCAACAGAGTATATCAAAAAGGACTTACAACTACTTCTGGCGGTAACCTTTCTATTCTTGACAGTGAGGGTAATATTTGGATTACTCCTTCTGGGATAGACAAAGGCTCTCTTACGCCGTCTGATATATGTAAAGTGCTTCCAGACGGAACAGTTATAGGTAAACATAAGCCGTCCGTTGAACTTCCGTTTCACAAACTTGTTTATCAAACAAGACCAGACGTTTCTGCAGTGCTGCATGCACACCCGCCGGCACTCGTAAGTTACAGTCTTATTCGTCAAATTCCAGAAATTAATATAATTCCTACCCCCAGCCAAGTTTGTGGGCAAGTTGGAATTGCACCTTACGAAGTTCCCGGTAGTAACGCTTTGGCTCAAAGTATCGTTAAGGAAATCAAAAAGGGACTAAACGTTGTAATTATGGAAAACCACGGCGTTATTACTTGCGCAAACAGTTTGTTTGAGGCTTTTAAGCGTTTCGAAACTCTCAATTTCGCTGCTTCAATAAGTATAACCGCATCAATTCTTGGCAAACCCGAAGCACTTAATTCAGAGCAGATATCTCTAAACAGCAGAAAAGGTTTGACCTCTTTGGGGGAATTTATTCCCACTGCTTACAGTTCAGAGGAAAGACGACTCAGAAAAGAAATGTGCGCTTTAATTCACAGGTCTTACGACCAGGGGTTGTTCACTAGCACACAAGGAACTTTCTCTGTGCGTTTAGACGAAAATTCTTTCCTTATCACTCCTTACGGTGTAGATAGAAAGTATATTGAGCCAGAAGATATAGTAAGAATTGAACATAATTGGAGAGAGGCAGGAAAACGCCCAAGCCGTTCGGTTGCGCTTCATAAACTTATTTACGACGAACACCCTGAAATTAATGCAATAACAGTTGCGCATCCTAAGCATCTTATGGCATTCGGCGTTACTCACACGCCCATAGATTCAAGGACTATTCCAGAATCCTACATTGCAATGAGGGATATTGGCAGAGTTCCTTTTGGCACAAACATATTAGAACCTAAAAAGATTTCTGATATGATTTCACCATCATCTCCCGTTGTTTTGGTTGATAACGACAGCGTTATTAGTACGGGAAATACTCTTATCAATGCGTTTGACCGTTTAGAGGTTGCTGAATTTACCGCAAACACAATCATTCATGCAAAGATGATAGGCGATATAGTTATGATTAGCGACAAAGAGGTTGAAGACATTAATAAAGCGTTCAACCTAAAATAAAAAATAAAGAGGAAAAAATTATGCAACAATCAATAAAAGATTTAATTGAAATATCTCAATATGCGGGTAACCGTGCAGACTACACGCAAGGTGGCGGTGGCAATACTTCTGTTAAGAATTGTGATAACGGAACCATGCTTATTAAAGCATCGGGATATAGACTAGTGGATATTAACGAAAACACTGCTTTCGTTGCCGTTGATAAAAATAAAATTGAAAACTATTACAATAGTGTTAACCTCTCTGTAGAAAAGGATTATGAGAAAGAAAGCGCAGAAGTTTCGAAAAATGCAGTCGTTACAATAGCGGGAATGCAGACTTTAAGACCGAGCGTTGAAGTAGGCTTCCACGCAATCTTAAAAAAATACGTTATCCATACTCATTCAGTATACGCAAATCTTTTGACTTGTAGTCAAGAGGGAGAAAGCCTTGCTGAAAAATTATTCGCAGATAAGGACTTTGGATTTATATTCCTTCCTTATATTAACCCCGGATTTGAACTTACGCTTGCTATGATGAAAAAAATAGACGCATATATTAAAGACAACGGCAAGTATCCCGAAGTTATCTTTATGAAAAATCACGGTCTTGTAGTTACGGGCGATTATATCGACAGAGTAAAGGCGGTTAATACCGACGTTAACGAAACGATAAGAAATTATTTTGGTCTAAACGATAATTTTAGAAGCGTTAATCTTGACAAAACTGAAACGGGTTTTGTTTCAAACACACCTATTGTTTTAGACTTTGTAAAGAACAATAAACTCGATAAGGCGTTGTTGGATGAAACACCTTTATATCCCGACCAGTTAGTCTATCTTAACAACATTTTGGCGCATTCTCCGAACACGTTAGTTGTTGAAGGGGAAAAAGTTTTCTATAACACCGATATTAAACAAGCAACCACGTTAGAAGAAACTCTTGCCGCATATTTATTCGTTGTAACAAACGTTAAAAAAGCAGGTCTTACCGTTTCAAAAATGAACGAAAAAGAAGTTTACTTCATCAACAACTGGGAAGCAGAAAAATACCGTCGTTCAGTTAAGTAAAATATAATTAAATAAAATAATAAGCAAAGTAATTAAAAAAGCAGAAAAGTTTTTTCAAGGGGTGCACCCCTTATCAATTCCTGGCGGAATTGATAAGTATGTTTATTAGCCTTATTTTGCTAAATGTTAAGGTGTAAATAATTTATTTTAGGAGATATAGAAGTAAAAAAAGTAAAGTTATTAAGGTCTCTTCTATTAGGGGTTTTTAGTTTATAACAAAAGTATAGCCCACTATACTTCGCAAAAAGCGAAATATGGTGGGCTTTTCTTATCCACAAAAGATTAAGTTTAATAAGTTATATTTTTAGCCTTGTGGCTAAAAGTTATATTGCTTGTTTTACAAGCAGTTATATTTTGGATACGCCAAAGTTATATTAAATAAATCCTTAACTCGCCGTCAGGCGAATATAACTGCCGAAAGGCAATATCATTCGTCGTTAGACGAATATCACAAATCCGTAAGGATTTATTTAGTTGTCGCAATTCCCTACGGGAAGAGCGACTACGTTGTTTCTTTTGTGTTTAGCTTTATTTATGGTTTGCGCAGTTGGTCTTACCGCTTGTTCGGGCGAATGCGTGCATGAATGGGGCGAGTGGGCGAGTGGTCGACTGTAACGCAAGCAACATGCACTGCACCAAAGACTTGTAAAAACTGCCCCGCAACAGATGGAGAGATTGATAGTTCTAACCATTCGAAAGAAAGGGTTTGGGTTTATACAGAAAATACACATAAAATAATATTTCCTTGCTGTGGAGAAGTAAATTTCGCTGAAAGTAATCATAATTGGTATGGCGGTTCTTGTAGAGTATGTAATTACGTATGTGCACACGATGGCTCTAAAGGCGCAAACTGTCAATCATACGAACAGTGTGGAATTTGTGCTAGATACGTTTATGGCGACCACGTTTTAGTTGAGGCTGGTTGCGTGTTGGATAAACATTGTTCACTTTGTTCATATGCTGAGGCTGAAACTGCAAAAGGGCACGCTTACGGTGAAGACATAACGTGTGATAACTGCGGTTATATAAATAATGGTTTGGTGTATCAAGCATGTACTGTTTCAGGCACGAAAGGATATGAACTTAGTGGTCTTGGAACTTGTACGGATACAGATATATACGTTTCGCCCGTTTATAACGATTTGCCAGTTCTAAGAATTAGACATAACGTATTTAACTATTCAACCGATAACGGAAATACGTTTAGCGACGCAGAGGCTTTGGCAGGTAAAGATTATAGAGTATTCCTGCCGGCAAGCGTTACTGCTATCGGAACGGATGCATTTAACGGCTGTTCAGGTCTAAAAGAAGTTCGATTTGCAGAAGGAAGTCAATTAAGAAATATTGAATCAAGAGCGTTTAGAAGGGCAATGGGGATTGAATGGTTGATTATTCCAAACGTGAAAAATCTTGGAATAGGCACACAAGCATTCCAGTATACCAACAACCTTAAATACATTTTCTTTATGGGTAATACAGCAGTTAACTATTCATCAAGTAACGACTCATATACAAGTGCAAAACAGTATTGGTATTCTCAGGAAAAACCTCAATATAAAGGTTCTTTCTGGTACTATGATGAAAACAACAATCCTCAAATTTACGTTTTTAACTAATACTTAAATTCACCCACGCTTTCATTTTAGAAAGCGTGGGTTTTTCTTTTAAATCTTTGTTAAAAATAAAAGTAATTATTTTTATTTTTTTGCGCATAAACTTAAAAATATTCAATTAAAAATGAATATTATTGAATAAAATAAAAAAATATTCAAAAAATTTAAAATTTATGCAATAAATGTTTGACAATAAAGTTTGATAGGTATATAATCAAAACGAAAATAAAGATTTGCGGAGGCAAGTATGGAAAAGCAAGATATAAAAAAGGTTGTTTTAGCGTATTCGGGAGGACTTGATACTTCAATCATTATTCCTTGGCTAAAAGAAAATTATAATAATTGTGAAGTTATCGCAGTTGCCGCTAACGTTGGACAAGCGGATGAACTTGAAGGACTTGAAGAAAAGGCGATTAAAACAGGCGCATCAAAGTGCTACGTTTTAGACCTTACCGACGATTACGTTGATAATTATATTATTCCTTGCGTTAAGGCTGGTGCTATTTACGAGGAATATTTGCTAGGAACAAGCCATGCTCGTCCTTGCATTGCAAAAGCGCTTGCTGAAATAGCAATCAAGGAGGGGGCAGATGCTATCGCTCACGGATGCACGGGCAAAGGTAACGACCAAGTTCGTTTTGAACTTACCTTCAAGCATTTTGTTCCAGATATGAAAATTATTGCTCCGTGGCGTGAATGGGATATTAAGTCTAGGGAAGAAGAAATTGATTATGCTGAAGCGCATAACGTTCCCCTTAAAATCAATAGGGAAACTAACTATTCAAAAGATAAAAACTTATGGCACTTATCTCACGAAGGATTGGATTTAGAAGATACTGGCAACGAACCCACTTATGAAAAGAAAGGGTTCCTTGAAATGGGTGTGTCTCCCATTGATGCGCCTGATAAACCCACTTACGTTGAAATTCAATTTGAAAAGGGCGCTCCCATTGCTTTGGATGGTCAAAAGATGAGCGCAAAAGATATAATCTTAAAACTCAATCAACTCGGTGGCGCAAACGGAATAGGTATCTTAGACATAGTTGAAAACCGTCTTGTTGGAATGAAGTGCCGTGGTGTGTATGAAACACCTGGTGGCGCAATTTTATATAAGGCTCATAGTGTTTTGGAAACTCTTTGCCTTGACAAAATTACAATGCACGAAAAACAAAAACTCGCTATCACTTATGGCGAACTCGTTTATAACGGACAATGGTTTACTCCCCTTAGAGAAGCGCTCGCCGCTTTCGTTGATAAAACGCAAGAAAAAGTTAGCGGTAAAGTTCGCCTTAAACTCTATAAGGGCAATATGATAAACGCAGGCGTTTGGAGTGAAAATTCTCTTTACAGTGAAGAAATTGCAACTTTTGGAGAAAGCGATTATAATCAAAAAGATGCAGACGGATTTATCAATTTGTTTGGATTGCCCATTAAGGTTCAAGCAACTGTAAACAACAAAAACAAATAAGCAAAACTTGGTCCTGCCTGACAAAATTCGGGCAGGACAATTATCGTTAAAGGAGCAAACTATGGCTAAGATGTGGACGGGGCGTACTGACGGCGTTACCGATAAGATTGCAGATGATTTTAATTCTTCTATATCTTTTGATAGCAGATTGTATAAGCAAGACATATTAGGTAGCATGGCGCACGCTAGTATGCTCGGTGCTAAGGGTATTATTTCAGAGAGCGAAGCAAATCTTATTATCGAAGGACTGGAAGGTATTTTAAATGATATTGAAAGTGGAAAGCTTGAAATAGATATGCAGGCAGAAGACGTGCATATGTTTGTTGAGCAAGCCTTGACCGCAAGACTTGGGGACGTTGGCAAAAAACTTCATACAGCAAGGAGCAGAAACGACCAAGTTGCCCTTGACCTTAGAATGTATCTTAGAGATAAAACTGAGGAAATTTCCTTAAAAATAGATAAATTACTCGGCGAAATAGTTGTTAAAGCACAAGCAAACATAAACACTATAATGCCTGGTTACACCCATTTGCAACGTGCTCAGCCTATAACTTTCGGACATCATTTGCTTGCTTACGCTATGATGCTTTTGCGTGATAAGGATAGGTTTAAGGACTTAAAAAAGCGCATTAATATTTGCCCGATAGGTTGTTGTGCTCTCGCTGGCACGACGTATGATACGGATAGGCGTTTTGAAGCAAAAAAATTGGGGTTTGATGATATTGCGCTAAACAGTATCGACGGGGTTTCAGATAGGGATTTTTGCGTTGAATTTGTTTCTGCGTGTTCAATTTTGATGATGCACCTTTCTAGATTTTCCGAAGAGATTATTTTATGGTCGAGTTGGGAGTTTAAATTCGTTGAACTGTCTGATGCGTTTACCACTGGTTCTTCAATTATGCCTCAGAAAAAAAATTCTGACATGGCTGAACTTGTTCGTGGAAAAACAGGTAGGGTATACGGAGACTTAATGGCGCTTCTTACTATGCTTAAAGGTCTGCCACTAGCGTATAACAAGGATATGCAAGAGGACAAGGAGAGTGTTTTTGATGCAGTTGATACAGTTATTGCCTGCTTAAACGTTTTTGCACCCATGGTTTCGAGCATGAACGTGCTTGCTGAAAACATGAAAACGGCTGCGCAAAAAGGGTTTATAAACGCAACCGACCTAGCAGATTATTTGGTTAAGAAAGGCTTGCCGTTTAGAGACGCTTATAAGATTTGCGGGCAAATAGTTGGTGATTGTATTAAAAAATCAAAAGTTTTAGAAACGCTTGCGCTAGATGATTATAAAAAATACACTCAGTTATTTGAAGAAGATTTATATGGCGAAATAAGTTTAGAAACTTGTGTTGCAAAGCGTATTTCAGAAGGTGGGACTAGTCCAACTTCGGTTGAAAAACAGATTGAATACGTAAAATCAGCCATTGATTAAAAGGAGAAAACTATGAATCTTAAAGGAAAAAGTTTCTTAAAACTCTTGGATTTTACACCTGAAGAAATTTATGGTCTTATCGAGTTTGCCGAGCAACTTAAAGATAAAAAGAAAAAAGGCATTCCGCATAGACTCTGCGAGGGAAAAAACGTTGCACTAGTTTTTGAAAAAACCAGCACCAGAACTCGTTGTAGCTTTGAAGTCGCTTCGGCAGACCTTGGAATACATCCCGTTTATCTAGACCCACAAGGCTCACAAATAGGCAAAAAAGAAAGCATTGCAGATACCGCAAGAGTGCTTGGCAGAATGTTTGATGGTATTGAGTATAGGGGATTTGGTCAAGATATAGTCGAAGACTTAGCAAAATATTCGGGTGTTCCTGTTTGGAACGGCTTAACTAACGAATTTCACCCCACGCAAATTTTAGCCGATTTTTTGACTATAAAAGAGTATTTTGGCGAACTAAAAGGTAAAAAACTCGTGTATATGGGTGATGCTAGATATAATATGGGAAATTCTTTGATGGTCGGTTGCGCTAAAATGGGTATGCATTTTGTAGCCTGTGCGCCTAAAAAATATTTTCCAAACGCTGCGCTTGTAGAAGAATGCCAAAAAATTGCAAAACAAACGGGTGCTGTTATAGAATTTAATGAGGAGCCATTAAAGGCAACGTTGAATGCAGACGTTATTTATACAGACGTGTGGGTATCTATGGGTGAGCCAGAAGAGGTTTGGAAAGAGCGAATTAACGACCTTTATCCATACCAAGTTAATAAAAAGATTATGGAAAATGCGGGCGCACAATGTAAATTCATGCATTGTTTACCTGCTTTCCACGACCTTAATACGAAAATAGGCAAGGAAATATATAATAAATTTAACATATCGGCTATGGAAGTTACAGACGAAGTGTTTGAAAGCGCACAATCAATAGTTTTCGACCAAGCGGAAAATCGTATGCATACTATTAAAGCGGTTATGGCTTCAACGCTGTAAGCATTAATAAAGTCGAGAGGAATGGTAAAATATTTATCGTTCCTTTTTATTTTTACTCAAAATCAGGTGTTAAAAAAAGAGAAAATAGAGAAAGTTTTATAATCGTCATTTTATGTAAAAAATGTTATTAAAAATATAAACAAATTGTTAATTCATATGATATAATAATTATAGGGAAATTTGTTGTAAAATGACAAGTTCGAAGATTACAATAATAATAGATAGGGAGTAAAGTATGGACTACGCAAAAGAATCGTTACGTTTACACGCACAACTTAAAGGCAAAATAGAGATAACTCCAAAGGTTAAGGTTACAAACAAGGAAGAATTGTCTTTGGCTTATACGCCAGGAGTTGCACAGCCTTGTTTGGAAATACAAAAAGACTACAATAAATCGTTTGATTTAACAGCGAGAGGAAATACGGTTGCAGTAATAACGGACGGAACGGCAGTTTTAGGGCTTGGCGATATAGGGCCTGAGGCTGGAATGCCCGTTATGGAAGGTAAATGCGTGCTTTTCAAATCGTTTGGCGGGGTTGATGCAATTCCGCTTTGCGTTAGAAGTAAAAACGTTGACGAAATAGTTCAAACTATAAAATTAATTTCGGGAAGTTTTGGCGGAATAAATCTTGAAGACATCTCTGCGCCTAGATGCTTTGAAATTGAAAAAAGGCTCATTGAAGACCCTGAGGTTGATATTCCAGTATTCCATGATGACCAACACGGAACGGCTATCGTATGTGTTGCCGCTCTTATTAATGCTTTAAAATTAGTTGGCAAAAAGTGGGAAGAGATTAGCATTGTATTCAGTGGTGCTGGTGCTGCTGGCGAAGCAATAGCAAAACTTATGATTTCTATGGGCGCAAAGGATATCGTTATGTGCGATAGAAAGGGCGCAATTTATAAGGGAAGGACGGACGGAATGAATTCGGCAAAAGAAGAGATTGCTGAATTTAGCAACAAACTTTTGAAAAAAGGTAGCCTTGCAGACGTTATTAAGGGCGCAGACGTGTTTGTAGGAGTAAGTTCACCGGGTGTATTAACAGAAGAGATGGTAAAAACTATGAACGATAAGGCTATCGTTATGCCGATGGCTAACCCAACACCTGAAATTATGCCTGAACTTGCATTAAAAGCGGGCGCAGCAGTGGTTGGAACGGGAAGAAGTGATTATCCAAACCAAATTAACAACGTTTTAGCATTCCCCGGAATTTTTAGAGGTGCACTAGATTGTAAGGCAACCACGATAAATGAAGAAATGAAAATTGCTGCGGCACAGGCTATTGCGTCACTCGTTTCCGATGATGAACTTAGAGCAGATTATATTATTCCTTCGCCTTTTGACAGTAGGGTCGGTCAAACTGTTGCAGAAGCTGTTAAAAAGGCTGCAATTAAAACGGGTGTAAATAGAATAAATGGCTAAATTTTTTAGCAAACCTAATTCATCAAGGCAGATAGGCTAGGCGTTTCACGTTAATAAGCCCCTAGAAATGATACTTTATTAAATAGTATTTAATAGGTTTGGTAAGTGAGTAAATCTTTTGCTTTTGGCGGAGAAATTATACAAAAAAAACTTTTAATAAAGAAGGTATAATTTTTGATAAAAAAGGGCGTGCAAAACCTTGCTTTTTTGCGATAAAGTAGTTATAATATCTAATGTTGAAAGAAATCGGCATTAGATATTTTTATTTATAAAATAAAATGATATTTTGCACACTACCATTAATTATGGTTAGCGAGTTGAAAAGATAAAGAAAGATATTAATAACATCGGGGTGTAGCGCAGTTGGTAGCGCGCTTGGTTCGGGACCAAGAGGTCGTGGGTTCAAATCCCGTCACTCCGACCAACAAAAAACGAACCTTTGTCTACCAAGACAAAGGTGCGGTTTTTGAATGATGTTTGCCTGTCACGCAAATGATGTTGGCTTCGCCAATGATGACGGCTTCGCCTAATGATGCGTGGCTTCGCCACATTTTATGGCAAACATCTCATCATTGCGGAACGAAGTGGAGCAACATCATATTCGCGAAGCAAATGCATCATATCGCCATAGGCGATGCCTCATTTGACAAGCAAAAAAATTTATGATATAATAACTAAAAAGGAGGTGCGCTTTTATGAAAATTCATGGTATCAAGCGGATATGGTCAAGTCCATTTTTCCTGCATTTCAAAAAGCATTTCTGTCCCGTTTGTCATAAAAAACTCACCCCGGTTGAAGTAATAAAAGTAGTAAATTCAAAATCTGAAGAAGCGAAGAATTTTGATTTTTCATCAGGTGATGGATATATGGTTGGAAATATCAAATTTATTTGGACAGAACTCAAGTGTATGGATTGCAACTGCACCTACTCAATAAAAGAAATGAAAGCGATTGAAAAGAACACAAAAAACAAGTAAAAAACGATTGGTGTACTTTTAGTCGTTCTTACCCAACTTTACGCACCTTTTAGTCGCTCTTTCGCAAGAAAAAAGGATAGTCGTTAGACTGTTCTTTTTTCTTGTGTGGCGGGATTTGAATAGGGAGCGAGCAAACTTCAGTTTGCGAATTCGACTCAGTCGAAAAAACAGTCCAGTGGACTGTTTTGCAGGTATGGTCGCCACAGAGCGAAAATCCCGTCACTCCGACCAAAAAAGAACGCAGAAAAGGATACAATTATTTGTACCAATTCTGCGTTTTTTTATTGAGTTTTAAGGATATTTTGCCTTTTTGAAGCATAAAATCATGGGTTGCGATAAAAAGAGCCTATCTTCCGAGAGTTTTTGTGCTTTCGGTGAATGGGCTCTTTTTGTTTTCGTTAAAATTATGGGTATTCGTTAAATTTATAGGGCAATCGTTAAAATTGTGGGGGAAATCGTTAAATTTATGGGGGTATTCGTTAAAATATACCATTATTAAAACTACAATTAGATAAGTTTAGGGGGGTAACTACAAAAGTTATTGCATAATTGGTAATTTTATGATATACTGTAATTGACTTATATAGGAGGTGCCTTATGCTTGCTAAAATTGTATCTGATAATCGAGAGTACTATTCACATATATTTGCAAAATTTAACCCCGGATGGTATGAGTGTGTAATCGTTTTTGATACTGAAAATAAACGATTTGAATTACTTAATGTATATAATACAAAGCCTTCTCTTAAAAGAAAAGTATTTATAATAGATACCGATATTACGGATATGGTCGAAAAGAAAGAAATAAAGCTATCTATGGTAACCACTTATAAAGACTGTTTCGGATATTCTTGGGTTTTGGAGAATTGTGACTTAATAAAGCAAATCAAAGACGGAAAACCTGTTGATGAAAAATACATCAAAATTGCGGAAGAGCAAAATAAGAACATTGACACCAGTGAATGGAAATACATAAAAAGCCAAAAAGATGCAGATAATCTATTGAGTGCTGCTTGGGGATTTCACGATGCTAGAATAAAAAGCATTAGTTATGAATTAAAAGAAAACTATAATGATCCAAGTTGCGTTTGTGTATTATTTACGGGCTGTTGGGAATGTGATATTTTATTAGAATTCAAAAAAGATGTTTTAATCCACTTTAATTATGATGACAACACCATATCTGACATTATGGATTCTAACATTTTATTTCACGATGGATATGTATATTGGATTGATGATTGCATAGAAAGCGTAGATAATATCAAAGAGGACTTTATATACTTCCGAGCGCGTTCCTTAGCTTGGAAAATGATAACACAAAATAGCGAAGATTGATTTCTTGTAATCGTTAAAATTGAACCCATTTTGGCTAAAATGAACCCATTAGGATTTTGTATCCTTTTCGTAGCCCTTTCACACGAAAAACCATCCTTTGGGGGATGGTTTTTCGTTTTTTGTGCGGCTGACGGAGAGGCAGAACCCACCGACCGAGGCAATCTGCAGCTTTGAATTTTTACAATGCTTATGCCGAGGGCAAGTTGACGAGTCAACTTGTCAACTTCGCTTGCGAAGTTTTTTAGTTCCACCGTCGTTTTGCGGATTTTGCGCGTGGCTCGCGCAAAATAGGTAAACTTTGAGAGTTCGCCACTACTTGATCGCACTTTGGCGAACTCTTGGTCAACCTCCCGTCATATTATAAAATTACAATTTCCATTTTCTTTTAGCGTCATTTGTCTCTCAATAATTTTTGCGGCACCAAAATCTCTTGTTTTTTTGTATACATTGAACAATCTTTTTGTCCAAT
>JAZRMR010000006.1:0-19160 GCA_045647765.1 Christensenellaceae bacterium | reverse complement strand
CCACCAAATAGAATATCTGTTGAAACACTTCCTGACTCACCTGACATGGTCCAGCTTATAGTAACGGTATATAATTTTGTGCCTATCTCCCAACTATCCATAATATCGTAAATCTCAGAACTTGTCATCTCAGAAGCTTTTTGACCGTTTTTGAAAGTCCATGAAAGAATATCACAGGCAGAACCAGGAAGATAACCTAAAACCCATTCATTATAAATTTCTGTAGTATTAAAATAGTTAGTAGTAAATAAATCGGTATTTGGAGCAACAGAAATTGAAAATGTTTTTTCATCATTTTTAATAGTGTAATCACTTAATATTACAGTAGGCTCTACAGTATCAAAACCAGTGGGTCTTGAAAAATCATAAATATGTGAAATAGTCTCTCCCGTCATTTCGTATGCACCAAAATGACAATTAGCGTGTATTATTCTGCTTAAATAATCTATGGTACACTCGGCTTTTACGCTAGTATTAGTTTTCGCTGTTGCGGTTAACTTAATCTGTGCACCGAACGCTTGTAAACATTCTAACGTTACAGTTTTTGTGTCAGCGCTTACTTCCATTTTTATGTAATCACTTACAGACTTAGAGTCTTGGTTAACCCACTCATTTGCTTGTGTCCAATCTAACGACCAATTTAAACGCTGCAATCCTGAATTATCAGGAGTTATTGTCGCCGTTATAGTTTGAACTGACGTGGCTTGTGAGTTTATTCCTTCTTCGGCAAAAGAACTTGCCGGAATTACTTTTCTCTCTAGTTGAATGCCTTGCGATAATACTTCTTCTACTTGTAGTTGTGATGTAGAATCAACTATTTGACCACCAACTCTCGTTGTAATTAAAATTCCAATGCAAATAATAGCACAAAAGACCAACGCTAAAACACATGAAATTATCAACTTTAACTGTTTCATAATAATATTCCTCCAAAATTTATATCTATTAAATATCTAAATCTTTTTCTATCAAACTATCTATCCAATCCGATAATCTTATTTCACCATTTAAATAAGAATTTTTAGCAGACTCAATACTATCAAATTTAACATATTTTTCTTTAACATAATCTGGTAAATGTAAATCGTACTGCTCTTGCTTTGTTAAAGAAGTATTATAACTTAATACAAATTCTTTACCACCAATTAAATAAGCATTGTCTAAACTCATTGCCGTTGACCCAAAACGACCAAAAAAGCAAGTTTTACTAAAACTTTCAGTTTTATCAAGTAAAATACTATCTTTTATAGTTATTTGATTGCCAGGATTAGTCGAACCCACAAAACCAACATATAATTCAGCAATTACGGATTTTATCGAAATATAGACATTTTTAATCAAACCATCACCGACACCAACTCTTGTATAATCTTTAGAAATAACTCCGCAATTATCCAACGCAACAACGTCAATAAAAGCAAGATTTCTAATAGTTCCATTAAATAAATTAAAAAGACCAGTATTAGTCTTGAAATTTTTTATTACATGCCCGTTGCCATTAATTGTACCAGTAAAGGTTGAATTCAACGTAGAAGTCCATATGCCATCATTAACGGTATAGGCTTTTGCCATATCAATATCTTCTTCTAAAACAAAAGTACCACTAGTTGCATTTAAAAGAGTATAAATATTCTGACTATTAATAGTTTTTACGTCGCAAATATCACTTTTCACATCAACGTTTCTTGTTGCAACTTTATATAAAGAACGGTTATATTGAACAAAAATTTCAACCTCTACTTTTGTATCACTACAAATACCACAGTTCAATATATCTGACGTAGGCATAAGCGATAAAGCATAATAACCATCTTTAGTTAAAGATTGAGAATAATGCATATCCTGTTGACCATAACCATATATATTTACTAAGACTCTTTCGATTCGCTTATTAGATTTAAGTTGCCCTAAAAGCAAATTAATAGTAGGGCAATTCTGTTCAAATTCAAAAGCATAATCTACTATATCTAAACCAACATCTGTGATAACGACGTTATCCGATTTATTTTCGCTACGTTTACCTAACGAAATAAAAACAGGTAATAGCGCAGATACAATTAAAAATGCACTTAATATCCAAATGGCTATATCAATTTTTTGTTTTTTATTCATAACACACCTTATACTTAAAAGCGGATAAAGCGGTTTACTTTTATCCGCTTTAAGCAAAACTATAAAAAATTTTTATTTAACTATTTGTTTACAGATACAGTAAGTTGACTTGCATATTCGTGTATTTCAAAGAATGATACTTCTGCATCATTTGTAGGAGTAATCATAATTTTGAAATATTCTGCTAATTCAGGTGTTGACGAACTATCGTAATTCAAAGATAAATCCGACGTAACGTCTATAAATTCTTTATCCTCATCATAGAAAAACAACTTATATGTAACGGTTGCTTTATCTTTAAGTTCAATGGTTAAACCGTCTACCGAATGATAATCTTTCATATAAATAGACGACGTTCCTTGTTTGTATTCACCTTCTGTATCAAGCAAACCAATGCCATAAGTGAAACTATTAGTGCCGAGTGTTTTGGTCTTTTCGTTTTTATCAATCCTTACAAAAGCAAATATCATTGCAACTGAAAGCATTGCTATCAAAACGAAAGTAATAATCCACTTAACCTTGTTTGCGCTCATACGCTTTTTAAAACTACTCATAAATTTTACCTCTTTAATTAATTTCTTTTTGAACGTTTGGACTTATACGCTTTTGCGTTATCTTTTCTACCGTCAAGATAACCGCCACGATAAGCACGTTCTTTCTTACCTAGTTTAATTACTTTGCCGTTCTTATCCTTTTTAACAATACCGTCATTAGTGTACTTTTTACCAGTTCGCAATTCTTTTGCATACTTTTCACCTTTTTCGGCTGGATTTAGCAAAGTGATTGTATTGCCACTTTTCAACCTAAATGTCTTTGACACAATTAATACCTCCGTTAATATTTTTTACGTGAATTTTTGCTAAGGAAAAGTATTCTTTTTCATATCAATTCTCCCGATTTTTTATTTTTGCTTATCTACAACTAAATAAGCAACGCCTTTTTGTGTATTTGCTTTATCTGAAAAGAACTTTACTAAATCGTTTTTCGTTCTTTTAGTTAAAGAAGAAGTATCATCAACAAAACTACATTTACCAGTCTTTTTATTACTTTGAGTAGTTATAAAAAACGTATAACCACGCTTAACACGTCCAACAAATTTTAACTTAGAACGTTGTTTTGAAAATGTTTCAGATGATACAACTTTTACTTTTGCTAATTCTTTACGTTTTGGTTGATAAACACTTGACATTTATCTTATCTCCATATAAAATATTATTGACGACTTAAACAGAGTTGCCCAGCAACAGGATTGAGATTTATCTGCGAATCCACGAAACAATGATAGTCGACCATTTTTCTAACCGCTCTTAACAGGGCGGTTATTTTTTTACATACTTAAGAGTTTCGATACTAAACAAATCACGCAATATTAAATCACGTTCATATCTATTAACAAGCTCGTCGACAACTAAAGTAGACGCAATGTCTTCGCTTATTTCCAACTCGCAAACTAAATGTTTAACGTAGTCATTAAATGCGTCAGATAACGCTTTATCTTTGTCTTTTAAATTTAATAATATTTCTTTTGCTTTCTCTCTCATTTCAATTCACCAAATAAATCATTATCGAAATCAAATGTTTCTTGCATAACCGTTTTACCGATTTTAATTTCTTGGACAGGACTGCAAATTTTATCAAACATACCCGATATATCCCTTTTCGGGGGAGCAGTCTTTTTCAAATCATATACTTCGTTGTAATACCGTTTAGGCTCACTGGCTGGTTTACCGTCAGAGCCTAATCCGTCATAGACAAGTATTTCCTTGTCCTTAACTTCAACGTAAATGTTTATGCGCCTATAAAGTTGATCGAGCGTATCAACGGCATTATAACGATACTCTTTATACCAAAAGTTTAACGGAACGGAACTTGTCAAAATAATCATACTGCCGTTAAAAACTTTGTTTGCAAATCTACTGCGTACGCTTGAACCTGTATTGTTATCAAGTATTTTAAGTAAGTCAGGCAGTTCAAACGCCGTATCACGCATATCGTCAAGTATTATTGCACGTTGCCCTAAATAATCTTGAAACGGGTCGTTACTTGAACTGCTTATACAGTAGTCGTAATCCATACTTGACAACAATTTTTTAGCGTAGTAGGTTTTTCCCGTTCCTGCCTTACCGCAAATAAAAACGACGTCAACGTTCCTATCAGGATTGAAAGTCAGCATAGAACACTCTATACGCCACAGTCGTTCAAGTTGACTATGCGCTTTGCATTTATCGGAAATAGGTAACGTATCGATATATTTAAGCATTTGAGCAAAACTGTACTCTTTGAAATTGCCTATAATCTTTGAGTTTTCTATTTCCGTTTCAAATGCAAAATTTGAAACCACTTCCGACGGGTCGTACTGGTGTTTATGCTTTTGACTTTCATTACCATGAGTAAGGTATAAAAGCATGTCCGTTGTACGGCCCTTTACTTTGCTAACGAAGTTCGGCGGAACTTCAAACCAACTTGCAACAAGTTCGTGCGATACTCCGTTATTGCCAAAGTTTATGTAAATGTGATAATGCGGACGTGTATCGTCCTTATCGTGCAGAATATAAGCCCATTTTTTGATTGTCTTATATTTCATACAAACTTCTTGAATATCGACAGACAATAGGTCCTGATTCTGTACGATTTCATACTGCTTTAATTGCATATATTTAACCCCTTTGCAAAAAGCAATGAAATATTACTTGTTGTTTGCTTTTCTACGTTCTTCTATTTTTGTAGAATAATTAGATTCAAACGGCAGTCTAAAACCGTCAGTAAAGTAATACAAAACACTTAAAATCGTATCGCTATTTGAAATATCCGAAACAAAGATTTTAGAGTTATAAAAAACTTTTTTTAATTCTTCTTGCGTAATTTTCTTTTCAAATTTGATATAAACATGATAATGTTCTTCGGTTGCGTCATTATGCGGAACGTAAATATATTCTTTAACGTCAGATAATTTATCAGGAACAAGAATTCTATTCAAATCAACGCTTAAATCTTTTTTATATATAACTAAAAGATATTCATCTTTCTTCTTTCTTTTTTTTCTAAACATTTTGCCTTTTTTTCCACCTTTTTTATAAAATTTTCCACCTTTTAAAGTCGTTTTTCCACCTTTTGCCAAATGCGCTTGGACAAGCCCCAAGCGCATAGGCGTAAAAGTTAGATTTTTTCAAGTGATTTAACCTGTATTGATAAACAGTCGTTTATCAACATTTTTTCGTTCTTTTCCACCTTTTGCCTTATTTAGAAATTTTTTCAGACAATAAAGCAGATATTTCGGCTACGGTTTCCTTAACCGTATAACGGGTAAATTCGTCAATATAGACGATTGACCCGTCTTTTACTTCGCCGATATAAACGATTTTTTTAACGTTACAAAGAAATTTTTCATCTTTTAACGTGGTTAAGGTAATAAAATTATCCATAACTATACGATTAAATCACTTTCCTTGAAAGGTGAAGACTTAACGAGAGTAATATCATCAACAAAGGGTTTTTGTGTAAACTCATTAAAACCGTAATGAATATCAACTACGTCACCAAGTTTAAAAGCACAATATTTACTGAACTTGTCTTTAGCACGTATAGCACCTGAATTAGTGCTTACTGAAATATCCGAAGACTTCGGATAAAACAAATTGCCGTTCTGCATTTTCGTTGGCATAAGT
This sequence comes from Christensenellaceae bacterium, assembly GCA_045647765.1. GTDB lineage: Bacteria > Bacillota > Clostridia > Christensenellales > Borkfalkiaceae > UBA1259. Next base: position 13,383 of record JAZRMR010000006.1, on the reverse strand, counting down.
GCCACGGTCACCCAAGCGACGTCTTCGCTAGTCTGTTTGTCTTTCGACGTTCTCACTGAAATTACTAATGCTCTTTTCATTTTTTACCTCCTATTTGGGATGAAAGAAACCCAACCAAAATAAATATATTTACAAACCCTAATAGGGGATTGCACAAGGGGAATGGCTACTTGATAAAGCACCACCATTCGGGTGCTTATTAAAACGGCTACTGCCGATTTAATGCTAATAATATAGCCCGTCCTTTCTTATATCCAAAATGAAAGATTAAATCAGTACGATATTGAATAATTTCAAAAGTAAACGATACATAATTTTTCTTCATAATTAAAAACCTAAAAACAAACAATCTGCATAATTAACTAACCTTAAAGTTTTGTCAGGACAAACAACTAAAAGATGACAGAAAACATACGTATCTATATCTTCTTCAAAAAGTTCAGTTTTAGTATGAGAAATAATTTTTAAAACTCTATATCTGCCTGTATAGTCTTCTGCGCCGTCTTCTTTAATTGCAACACTAAATAATTCATTATTCATAAAACACCTAATAAAACAAAATACGGCTCTCTTTGAATATAACGCCTGATTTGTTATTATCCATCGAGAGCCGAATTTTCTAAATTTAATCTTTTGCAGGCAGTCATTTACAAAAAAAAGAAAATTTTTCTTGTGTAATTTTATTTTAGAATATAAATTTTATTTAAAAACTTTAAAAAAACCCATAAAAAACTTGACATATATTTTAAGATTTGGTAAAATCAATAGGCATCTCGGAATCCGAGGTGTAATTTTTTGATGTTCGGAAGGTGCATTATGGCAGCAAAAGGCGCAAGAGCAAAAATTACTTTGGCTTGTACGGAATGCAAGCAGAGAAACTACGATACTTTTAAAAACAAAAAGAACGATACTGAAAGATTAGAAATGCAAAAATATTGCAAATTCTGCAAAAAGCATACTACTCATAAGGAAGCGAAATAGTAAATCGTACGTTTCAGCCCGATAAACGGGCAAAAGGGGCAAATAATGGAAGATAAAAAGAACGTTGCAACCGGTGATTTCGTTTCAACGGAATCAGACAAAAAGCAAGTTGCAAAGAAAGCAAAACAAAAAAATGTGAGACCTAACATTTTTAAAAGATTAGGCGCAAAAATGAAGGACGTATTCTCGGAACTTAAAAAAGTTAGCTGGCCTACTTTCGCTAAGGTAGTAAAGCAAACGGGTGTCGTTCTCGTTGTCGTTTTGGTTTTTTTAATCGTTATCACGGCGTTTGACTTCGGTCTAACCAAACTCGTCGGACTTATTCGCTAAGAGGAGTAAATATGGCAGAACAAGCAAGATGGTACGTTATCCACACTTACTCCGGATACGAAGCGATGGTTAAGGATAGTTTGGAGAAACTCATTGAAAACAATAATTTGCAGGAAAATATTTTCGAGATTAAAATTCCCACCGAAGAAACTTTGGAAGAGAAAGCAAACGGAAAGAAAAAAATCGTAGAAAGAAAGAAATTTCCCTGTTACGTATTTTTGAAAATGATTTACTCCAACGATATTTGGTATCTCGTAACCAATACGAGGGGTGTAACCGGTTTCGTAGGTCCGCAAGGAAGACCGCTCCCTCTCACCGAAGAAGAAGTGGCAAGAATGGGGCTTGAAGAAATTGCAGTTAGCATTGACTTTACCGTTGGTGATACCGTTCAAATCGTTTCAGGTCCGCTTGAATCGTTCAGCGGTGTGGTAACCTCTTTAACTGAAAGCACGCAAAAGGTTATGGTAAACGTTGAAATGTTCGGCAGAAAGACGGACGTTGAGTTGGATTTCGTTCAAGTAAAGAAAATAGCGGTAGAAAGCGAAAACGCTTAAACAAGTTTTTAAATTTTATCACTAAACAATATTATATAAAAAAACAAACAAGTATCAATCGGCACAGCCGTTTGAAATAAAGTGGGAGTCGTGTTAAATTTTTCACACTGATACGACGTTATTACCACCATATGGAGGAAACAATTATGGCAAAGAAAGTTACGGCAATCGTTAAACTGCAACTGCCCGCAGGCAAGGCAACACCCGGTCCGCCCGTAGGTTCAACGTTAGGTCCTCACGGTATCAATATTCCTGGATTTACCAAAGAATTTAACGCTAAAACACAGGATCAGGCAGGTCTTATCATACCGGTCGTTATGACCATTTATCAAGACCGTTCGTTCACCTTTATCTTAAAGACTCCGCCGGCACCCGTTCTTATCAAGAAGGCATGCGGAATCGAAAGTGCGTCTGCTGCACCCAACAAAAACAAGGTTGCAAAGATTACTATGGCACAGGTTGAGGAAATCGCAAAAGTTAAGATGCCAGACCTTAACGCAAATACTTTGGAAAGTGCTATCAGCATGATTAAAGGCACTGCAAGAAGTATGGGTGTTGAAGTAGTAGATTAAGAACATAGAAGTGGGAGGGTTTTTACCCGAACGTACCACAGGAGGTAAATTAAATGAAACACGGAAAAAAATATATTGACAGCGCAAAGACCATTGAAAGCGCAAAGCTTTATGAAGTTGATGAAGCTATTGGTTTGGTTCTCGACACTGCAAAAGCAAAGTTTGACGAAACGGTTGAAATTCACGTTCGTTTAGGCGTAGACCCCAAACAAGCAGACCAACAGGTTAGAGGCGTGCTCGTTCTTCCCAACGGAACAGGTAAAGACGTTAAAGTTTTAGTTCTCGCTAAGGGCGAAAAGGCAGACCAAGCGAAAGAAGCAGGCGCAGACTTCGTTGGCGCAGAAGAAATGATTCAAAAAATTCAAACTGAAAACTGGTTTGATTACGACGTTATTATTACCACTCCCGATATGATGGGTCTTGTTGGCCGTATCGGTAAGGTTTTAGGTCCTAAGGGCTTGATGCCTAACCCCAAATCAGGAACGGTTACTATGGACGTTGCAAAAGCAATCAAGGATACCAAAGCAGGTAAAGTTGAATACAGACTCGACAAAAATGCTATTATCCACTGCGCAATCGGAAAGAAGAGTTTTGGAAAAGACAAACTCAAAGAAAACTATGAAGCGCTTATGGAAGCAATCATTAAGGCTAAACCCGCAGCAGCAAAAGGTCAATACGTTAAGAGTGTTGCTCTTGCAAGCACAATGGGTCCCGGCGTAAAAATTAACGCTAAAATTTAGTTGACAAGCAACATTTTTGGTGTTATACTTAAAAGCGTAAATTAAATAGCCCAAGACAGTAGGTGTTAACTTGGCGGAAAACCCGTCAGACCAACCGAGGCGAAACAAAAAGAGCGTGATTTATGTTATTATGCCCTTGTGTTCGTTTCGGCACAAGGGCTTTTTCATTAAAACAAGGAGGTATTAAACAGATGTCGGCAAATTTTGAAGCAAAGAAATTAGTTGTTGAAGACATTAAAGAAAAAATTCAGAATGCAAAATCGGTCGTATTCGTAAAGTTTAGTGGACTTAGCGTTGCTGAGGATACCGAACTTCGCCGTGAATTCAGAAAGAACAACGTTGAATACAAAGTTTTAAAGAACACCTTGATTCGTCGTGCTTTCAACGATTTAGGAATCACTGATTTTGATGAAGACCTTAACGGCCCAACGTCAGTTGCTTTTGGAGCGGATGAAACGGGTGCATCTAAGGTTATTATAGATGCGGTTAAGAAATATCAAGACAAAGTTTCGGTTAAGAGCGCATATGTTGACGGTGGAAAGGTTGATGCAAACGGTGTTAAAGCACTCGCAGCAATGCCCAGCAAGGAAGAACTTATCGCAAAGATGCTCGGTTCTATGCAAGCTCCGCTCACCAACTTCGTCGGTGTACTTTCGGCTATGCCGAGAAGCCTCGTAATTGCGCTTAATGCAATTGCAGAAAAACAAGCTCAATAATTTAGAGCAAAACAAAAAACAAAAAAAATTAAAAATTTAAATTTAAAAAGGATTTTGGAGGATAGAAAAATGGCAGACATTCAGAAAATGTTAGAAGAAGTTAAAAGTATGACGGTTTTAGAACTTAACGAACTCGTTAAGGCTTTGGAAGAAGAATTCGGCGTTAGCGCTGCTGCTCCCGTAGCAGTTGCTGCTGCTCCTGTTGCAGCTGACGCTCCCGCAGTTGAAGAAAAGACCGAATTTAAGGTTTCTATTAAAGAAATCGGCGACAAGAAAATCGACGTTATCAAAGCAGTTCGTGAATTCACCTCTTTGGGTCTTGGCGAAGCAAAAGCTTTGGTTGAAGCTAAGGGCGTTATTAAAGAAAGCGCAACTAAAGAAGAAGCTGACAAAATTATCGCTAGATTTAAAGAAGTTGGCGCTACCGTTGTTGCTGAATAATTTCAATTTAACTAAAAAAACAAAAATAAGCGGTGCTATCAAATGGGTAGCGCCGTTTTATTTTTAAAAATTTTGGCGTAATTAACAAAAAATATCGCCTTTTCAAACTTAATACCTCAATAAATATTGACTTTCTTTTAAAAAACAGTTAAAATATAACGGTAACAGTGAAATTAACACTTTGGAGAATTTGTATGAAAACTTTGAAAAAGATTTTTATCGGATTTATAGCAAGCGTTATGCTGGCATTAACTTGTCTTGGCACGGTTGGTTGCGGAGCAAACATCAAAACTCTCGAACTCTCGTTAGAGGTGTATGATTATGAAAACGACCAATTGGTTGAAACCACTTTAACAGTTGACCTATATAAGCACCTTGCTCCCGAAACGGTAGACGCTATAATTGAAAGCGTTGAAGCAGGATATTATGATAACACTATTTTCTATAAACTCAGCGCATATTCTTCACAGATTATGCTCGGCGACTTAAAGTATCAAGACAGAGAACTTTCTATTAACGAAATCGAAAGACCCGAAATAAAGGGCGAATTTGTTAGAGGTGGAACAACGGGGTCTAACTTGACAAACAAAAAAGGTTCGATTGGTCTTTGGAGAACTTGGTATGCTTCGGACGATAGTTATAAAACAAGTAGCAATGCGATGAATTCTGGCAGAGCAACTTGGTATATACCCACCGCAGATATATCAGATTATAACGAATGGTTCTGCGTGTTTGCGCAAATTGATTTAAACAATTCTGTAAACGCTGATGCGCTTGCACTTATTGAAGATGCTTTTAGTACCACTGCCGATTATGATGATTATACCATTTATTACACAGGTGAGTATGATGACCTTACCTTTAACTACGTTGAGGCAGGCTCTTTTAACAAGAACAGCATAGATGGTCTCTTTGTTGCAGAAGACAATGAATACGTTTGCTTTAACCACTACACCGTTAGAATTCCTAAAATTCAGTCAACCGATACGGCGGGTGTTAAAGTGGTGTCTGCAATAGTTAAATAATAAAACAATTAAAAGAACTCTGAAAAGAGTTCTTTTTTTAATCTTCTGATATAATATTATCAATTTTTCCTTTTTCAAAGGAAAAACTAAAATAACTTACATTATATTTATTTTTCCCGCTAGGATAAATTAATCCTATTTGGTTAGTTTCTCTAAACGTGGGGGGAGGCATAACGCCTGTAAACTTTCCAAAAAACCCTAAAAGTTTATCGGCGTTTTTTTTCATTCCGTCCGAAAGGTAGTCAGATATATCTCCACCGACAAGCAATTCTTCTAAAAAGGCAAAAGGCAAAATTCTTTGATGGAGTGTGTTTGGTGAAAAATCAGGGCGTGAAGATATAGAACTAGTTATCGACTTAAAACTTCCCTCAGAAAATTCCCAAGAGCAATTAACAACGTGTTTCGCAATATCAGTTAATTTTTCGTTTGTAATCAGTGTGTCTTTGATTGAAAAACTTTCCACTTGCTTAAAAAAGACCTTTCTAATAGTTTTCCCCAAATGAAAAATTACAAGATACTCTGCTTGATTTTTTATGTGCACGCTAACAAATTGCTCACCGTTTAGAATGAAGAAATCAATTAAAGCAGAGTCAATCTTCATTTTTATATTTTCCACAAAAAAATCCGACTTTGTTTCGATAGAAATTTTACTACTTCCGTCTGTGAACACCGTTATTAAAGCGTTTTCCGACCGCTTTTGAGCGATTACACAAAAGTCAAAATAATCTAGGCTGTCGGTAAACTTTATTAAATATCCTCCTTTTAAGTCGGTTATTATAGTGTTATCGGGAGGCGCTGAAAGAAAATCTTCGTTTAACATAAAATTTATCTGCTTTTGCTTTCCACCCAAAGGACAAACCTCGATGAACGGAGGGCTATCACCACATATATTAACGCTTTTAACAGTGTTGCCTATGAGTCCTAAAAACGCTCCGCCTAGTTTTATTGCAGAAGGATAATCACTTGAAAAATAATAATACATACCCTTAAATAATATGTATAAGATTATTATATTATGTCAATAACAGTGTATATAAGATAAATTAAAGGAGAGAAAACGTGGAAAAAATTTACGGATACAAACAAAAAGACGTTGAGGGGCTTGCTCAGTTTCTAAAAATGGATAAAAGCAGAACGCTTAGCGAATCATTTGCTAAATACGCAAGTAAAAGCGGAAAGGCGAAGGGTACGGTCAGAAATCTTTATTACGCACTTGCAAAAAAAAGTCAAACGGACAAGGACTTTTGCAATAAATATCTAGACGGTAAGCCTTTAAGCGTAAGCGTCATTGCTCCATTTAACGAGGAAGATGAAAAGAATTTAATTAAGGAAATATTAATCGCAAAAGAAAACGGCAAATCCGTTAGAGGAACGATTATGGAAATGGCATCTGGCGACGGGAAAGTTGCGCTTAGGTACCAAAACAAATTTAGAAATGCTCTGACTAACAAACCGCACGTCATTGCGCAAGTGGTTAAAGAACTTAAAGACGAGGGAAAAGCAATTACGGTTAACGAAGAACAAAAAGGTCAATTTGAAATAAGTGATTTGCAATTAAAAAGAGTTAAAGACGAGATAAATAATTTAGTTATAAAAATATCTGCAAAAGAGAAAAAAGAAAACCAATTACTTAGAGAAAGGATAAGTATTTTAGAAAAAGAAAATTTAAGATTATCCACACTTTTATATGCTGGCAAATCGTCAAATAGGACTATGAAGTTTTTTAAAAACGACGACCAAACGGGGATTTTGAATTAATTGGACTAAATTATTGCTTTGATTTTAAAATAATGATATAATGAATGTATGTTTTATCAAAAATCGTTGAGATTATTTTGATTATAATTTGAACGTCTTATTATATAATTGATAAAAATAGGAGTTTGTTATGGATTTATTTAAAAAATGTGGCAGTTTAGAAAAGGTTAAAAAGGCAAAAGAACAAGGGGTATATCCTTACTTTCATAAACTTAACTCTAAACAAGGTCCAGAGGTAGTTATGGAGGGTAAGGATATCATAATGATAGGCTCAAACAACTACCTTGGCTTAACCTCTCATCCCGAAGTTATTAAGGCGGGCGTTGATGCGCTTAATCAGTATGGTAGCGGGTGTTCGGGTAGCAGATTTTTAAACGGAACGTTAACAGCCCACGTTGAACTTGAAAAAGAACTCGCTGAGTTTTTACAAAAAGAAGACGTGGTAACCTTTTCTACCGGTTTTCAGAGCAACTTAGGAATTATTAGCGCAATTGCCGGCAGAAATGATTATATTCTTTGCGATAAAGAAAATCACGCTAGTATTTACGACGGGTGCAGATTGTCGTTTGCTAAAATGTTAAGATATAATCACTCGGATATGGAGGATTTAGAGCGTCAACTTAAAAGCATAGACACGTCAGTATCTGGCATACTAATAGTAACTGACGGCGTTTTTTCAATGAGTGGGGAGATATGTAAACTTCCCGAAATAGTTGCGCTTGCAAAAAAATACGGTGCAAGAGTTATGGTAGACGACGCTCACGGTCTAGGTGTTATGGGCGAACACGGAAGAGGAACTGCCGAGCATTTTGGATTAGAAGACCAAGTTGATATATATATGGGCACTTTTTCTAAATCGCTTGCTAGTTTAGGTGGGTATATGGCGGCAACGCACGAGGTTTGCGAATACGTGCGCCACGTTTCACGTCCGTTTATTTTTTGCGCAAGCATAACTCCCTCAAACGTTGCATGCGCAAGGGCTGCGTTAAATATTCTTAAAAGAGAACCGGAAAGAGTTAAAAATCTTAGAGATATAAGCAATTATATGAGAGAAGGCTTAAAAAAGAAAAAAATTAACATAATAGACAGCCAAACTCCAATAATTCCTATATATACTTATGAAGATGATAAAGCTTTTATCGCCTGCAAGATGTTGTTTGACCGTGGAGTGTACGTAAACCCGGTAGTTTCTCCCGCAACACCTGTGGGACAAGCGTTGCTTAGAACAAGTTACACGGCAACTCATACTAAGGAGCAGATGGATAAGGCGATTGAAAATATTTATCAAGTCTTAAAAGAATTAAAAATAATAGAATAAGAAATCACCCCGTTGTCTTTAAAGTGGACAGCGGGGTGTTTTGATTAAATTTATAATTATTCTTCAAGTATTTGATTAAGCCTTTTCATTATTTCAGAGGTAGGTGTAGGCAGTTCTTTAAAAGCGAACGGGATATTTAAGTTATCGTATTTAACCTGGCAAATCTTCTTAAACGGCAAAAGTTCAACCTTGTCTACGCAAGGGAAATTTTTTATTATTTCTTTAAGCCTAAGAATATTATCATTATTATCGTTAATGGAAGGTATAATCACTTGGCGTACGGTAGTGGGTATATTTTTTTGGTTTAATACGTCTAAAAAACTTAAAACGTTATCTAATTTGCACCCAACGTATTTAACGTAGTCGGAATTTGTAGTGTATTTAACGTCAAGTAAAACCCTATCAGTAACGTCCAGTAAGGATAAAACCTTATCGGACATCACACTACCAGAAGTGTCTAGGCAGGTGTTGATACCTTTTTCTTTCAAAAGTGCAAAAAGGTTTTGAACGAACTCTGCTTGTAATAATGGCTCTCCCCCGGAAACGGTAACTCCACCCTCCTTTCCAAAGTATTCTTTGTAGCGGTAAACGTTGTTTGCGACTTGTTCAGCCGTGTATTCTTTTCCATCGGTCTTATTCCATGTGTCTGGATTATGACAGCACCCGCAACGCAAATTACAGCCTTGCATAAAGACAACGAATCTAACGCCTGGTCCGTCTACCGTGCCTAAACTTTGAAATGAGTGTATTTTTCCTAAAACTTCTTTACAAACTTTCATGGAATGTTCTTGAAATAACTTCTTTTTGCTGTTCTTTGGAAAGTTTGTTAAAGTTGACCGCATAACCTGATACCCTTATGGTTAGGTTGGGGTATGCTTCTGGGTTTTCATAGGCTTTAATAAGCGTCTCACGGCTTAAAACGTTAACGTTTATATGGTGAGCGTTTTTCTTAAAATATCCGTCCAATATATTAACTAGGTTACAAATTCTTTCATCACCGCTCGTTCCGAGTGCCTCGGGAGTTATCGAGAAAGTGTTTGAAATACCGTCTCGACAGTCGTCGTAACTGATTTTCGCAACCGAGTTAAGCGAAGCCAGAGCGCCGTTTTCTTCTCTATTATGCATGGGGTTTGCGCCAGGCGCAAATGGGGCGGAGGCTTTTCTTCCGTCGGGTGTTGCGCCCGTATTCTTGCCGTACATAACGTTAGAAGTTATAGTCAAAACTGATAGTGTATGCTCAGCGTTACGATAGGTTGGAGTTTTTCTAAGTTCGGTTATCACGTTGTGGGTAAGTTCTTTTGCCATTAAGTCTACTCGGTCGTCATCATTGCCGAATTTGGGGAACTCTCCAACAGTGTCAAAATCTACGATATAGCCTTTCTCGTTTTTAATAGGATTAACTTTTGCGTATTTTATTGCAGAAAGCGAATCGGTTACAACAGAAAGTCCGGCAACTCCAAACGCCATAAATCTACCAACCGAAGTGTCGTGAAGTGCCATTTGTGTTTTTTCATAGGCATACTTGTCGTGCATATAATGAATGATATTCATCGTGTTAACGTAAAGTCGAGATAGCCAAGCGATATATATCTCGTAACGCTCTTTAACGCTTTGATAATCTAAGTTTTCAAGCACGGGCATTTGAGGGCCTATATGAATATTGCTCGTTGCGTCGTAACCTCCGTTTAGTGCAATAAGTAACAATTTTGCGAGATTACAGCGTGCGCCAAAAAACTGCATTTGTTTGCCGATTTTCATTGCTGAAACACAACAAGCGATAGCGTAATCATCACCGTAAATGGGGCGCATCAAATCGTCGTTTTCATATTGAATAGAGTCTGTTTCGCAAGAAACTTTTGCGCAAAATTTCTTAAACGCTTCGGGCAGGTCGTTCGACCAAAGAACGGTTAGGTTTGGCTCTGGTGAACAGCCGAGGGTATATAAGGTGTTGAGCATACGGAAACTGTTTTTACTAACCAAAGTTCTTCCGTCTTGACCCATACCGCCAACAGCCTCGGTTATCCACATGGGGTCTCCACCGAAAAGTTCGTTGTATTCAGGCGTTCTTAGGTGGCGTGCTATTCTAAGTTTTATCACAAAATCATCCATGAGTTCTTGCGCTTGTTGTTCGGTTAAAAAACCGTTGTCGATATCTCTTTGAACATAGATGTCAAAGAAAGTGCTTACTCTACCAAGCGACATCGCAGCACCATTTTGTTCTTTAATTGCACCAAGATATGCAAAATACGTCCATTGTATTGCTTCCTTTGCATTTTTAGCGGGCATAGAAATGTCGTAACCGTATGAGAGAGCCATTTCTTTTAAGTATCCTAAGAATGCTATTTGTTGATAAAGTTCCTCGTCTAGTCTGATTGAATCTACGTTAAAGTTGCCAGCCGAAAGGTTTTCTTTATCCTTTTGTTTTTCTTCGATTAGTTTATCCACACCGTAAAGTGCAACACGGCGATAGTCGCCTATAATCCTGCCTCTACCGTAAGCGTCGGGTAAGCCCGTTATAACGTGGCATTTTCTTGCAAGGCGCATTTCTTCGGTATATGCACGGAAAACTCCGTCGTTATGAGTGGTACGGAATTTGAATTCTTTTTTTACTTTTTCACTCAACGAAAAACCGTAAGCTTCGCACGCTTGTTTAACCATTCTCATTCCGCCGAATGGGTTAACCCCACGTTTTAAAGGTCGGCTTGTCTGCATTCCAACAATGAGTTCGTTGTCTTTATCAATGTAGCCGGGGGCATAACTAGTAAGCGAGGAAACGGTGGTAGTATCCACGTCTAAGACTCCGCCGAACTGGCGTTCTAACGCAAAAAGGGCATTGACCTTTTTCATAAGATTGTTAGTGCGGTCGGTAGCGGTTGATAAAAACTTATCATCTCCTGTGTATGGGCGATAATTTTTCTGTATAAAATCACGCACGTCTATGCTGTTTTGCCAATTCCCACCAACAAAACCTTTCCAAAATTCTTGTTGCATAACAAACCTCCTTTGTTAATAGTTATAAAAAAGGGCAATCCAATTTTGTGAAAAATTGAACTGCCCAGACGGTCGGCTTAATTGCGTACACTTCCTTGCGGTAATCCGCATTATTCCGTCAGTCGTGTAGCATCTTTATTATATAACAGCAAAAACGTTTTGTCAAGTTAAAATTATCCCTCTTTATTTTTTAAAAGCAACAAACTAAAACGCTTGCTTTTTATAATCATTTGAGTTATTATAGTGAGGCTTGTAAAAGGAAGGATACAAATGAATAAATTTAAAGGCTACTTTATAAATCTAATATTTCCAGCATTCATATTCGGCTCTATAACGGGTGTTCTAACGGGCGTGGTGGTTATAGCGTATAAATTATTAGCAAAGATTATTATAAGTTTTTCTGAGGACTCGTACGGTTTTTTGAGAAACAAACTCTATTTTATACCGCTAGTATTAATCGGATTATACTTAGTTGCATTGATTTTTTGCGCTGTATATAAAAAACAGCCGAGAGTAAGGGGCGGAGGAATACCATCTTCGATAGCGCTACTTAGGGGAATAGTTACATTTAAATGGCTTAGAACGTTAATAGGCGTATTTTTTATGTCGCTTACCTCATTTTTAATAGGTGTTCCTTTGGGGAATGAGGGCCCGTCTGTTTTAATGGGAACGGCGGTAGGTAAAGGAAGCGTTAGCGTCATGGCAAAAAGACATCCGGCGTGGAGCAGATACTCAATGACGGGTGGAGCGTGCGCAGGTTTTGCTGTTGCAACTGGCGCTTCGGTTTCAGGAATACTGTTTGCCGTTGAAGAAGCTCATCAGAGAATATCACCCATGATACTAATAGTTGGAAGTATCGCCGTGCTTTTTGCTCAAATAGTTTCAGAACTTTTGTGTCCATTGCTAAATTTAAGCACATCACTATTTCCAGAATTTTTAGTTGTTTCGCTCGGTGTTAAAGACGTTTGGATAGCACTGTTGGTCGGGATAGCGGTTGGGCTGTTTGCAGTTTTATTCTTAAAATATTACAAAGTTATAAGCAAATTTGCAAACGGTAAGTTAAAAAAAATACCGCATCACATAAGAATATTTGCGGTATTTACAATAACTCTCGGATTAGGACTTGTATCTTTTTCCTTTATATCCACGGGGCATGAAGTATTTATCCTGCTTTTAGAAGAAAACGTTGCCATTTACGGGTTGTTAATTTTATTATTAGTTAGAATGACTTTAACGCTTTTTGCCAACACCAACAAATTAACGGGTGGGGTATTTCTGCCGATAATGGCTTTAGGCGCAATACTATCCTCTATACTAGGAAAAGGAATGGAGAGTGTGTTTGGGCTAAGTAACGATTATTACACGCTAATTTTGGCGTTAGGAATTTCTGCCTGCATATCAGGAATGATGAAAATGCCACTAACGGCAATAGTGTTTTCGTTGGAAGTTTTAGGGTGTTCGAATAACGCTATATACGTCATAATCACAGTTGCGGTATCCTTTGTAATAACCGAGATATTTGGGGTTAAAGGCATAAACGATAGCATTGTTGATAATATAATAAAATCGCAAGAAACTACTCATGAGAGAAAGATTATCGATACGCATATAACTGTAAAGAAAGGCAGTTTTGCAGAATATAGGCATGCAAGGGATATACTCTGGCCGGCAAATTTCTTTTTGCTCTCAATTATTCCCAGTGAATCACGATATGCGCAGATAGACCAGCAAGGAGCAAAGACCTTTCACGAAGGAGACGTTTTGCATATAAGATACGCAACTTTTGATGAGCCACACACCAAAGCCGAATTAACGGCAATAGTTGGCGAGCAAGATTACGACGAAACAGAAACGGTTTCCGATTAATTCCTTTGTGTAATATAAAAAATATCTAACCATAATTTGAGGATTTATGCATTTTAAGAGCAACAATTTATAATAAAAAACAACCATTTTA
>JAZRMR010000005.1:0-67791 GCA_045647765.1 Christensenellaceae bacterium | reverse complement strand
TGCGCTTTCCTAGATAAAAAGGAACGCCGTGAGGTTGACATAACAGCCGATTACGTTGGTTTTGACATACCTTGCGGTTTTGTTGTAGGTTACGGACTTGACTACGCAGAAAAATACAGAGAACTACCCTATTTAGGGGAATTAATAGACCCTTCTAAGGACTAATTTTCTCTTTAAAATTTATTAAAAAAAGGCTAACGCAAATTTAATTTGGGGTTAGCCTTTTTTATTTGTTAAAACTTGGGTTGCAACTCTAAATAATCAGAAATCTTAAACGCAAACTTCATTGCGGAAAGCGGTCCGTTTGCTGTTATAACGTTCCCGTCAACCTCAACGTCCTCTCCCGTATACAAACAACCGCTTAAAGCGTTGATAAAGTCTGGCGCTGGGTAACAAGTAACTTTTTTACCGTTTATTAATCTATGGCGTGATAACACTACTGCCGGCGATGCGCATATAGACGCAACTAGTTTGTTTTTTTCCATCAGATGTTTAATAAACTCAATGGCCTTTTCGCAATCCGATATGTTGGTTGCCCCGGGCATTCCTCCTGGAACGACTACTGCGTCGTATTCAAGAAAATCTATTTCGCTTATCAATTTATCTGCTTTTATAACTACGTTGTGTGAACTTAAACAAGTTTGGTTATTAACAGACACCAAATCACATTTTGCACCCGTTCTTCTTAAAACGTCAACGGGCGTAAGCGCTTCTAGTTCCTCCGTTCCATCGGCTATTAAAACTGCTATTTTTTTCATATAACTTCCTCTTGTTAACTTTCTTTGATAAGTTCATCTATTGCTTGAGTGTATCCATCAAAACCTTTACCAGAAATAGTTTTAAACGCAAAACTTTTAACGTAAGAAATTTTCCTAAAATCTTCTCTATTGTCAACGTCGGAAATATGCACTTCAACTGTTTTTATATTAACCGCTTTTAACGCATCTAAAATTGCTATGCTAGTATGGGTATATGCACCAGGATTAATTACTATTCCGTCATACTTATTATATGCTTTTTGTATAGCCGTTACAATCTCCCCTTCATAATTTGACTGAAAGCATTTTACTTTAACCGACTTGCCTTTTGCATACGCCTTAATCATCTTAATAAGAGCGGTATAGTTTTTTTCACCGTAAACACTCTTTTCACGAATACCAAGCATATTTAAGTTTGGCCCGTTTATTACCAAAATCTTCATAATTTTCCAATTACTCCTTTAACGGCTTGTTCAACCGTTTTGTCGTTATTAATCTTAAAATGCGAAAATGCGGAATATAAATCTTTTCTTTGCTCATATAATTTTTCAACCTCTTTTAGAGAAGTTGAAAGTGGTCTGTTTGATTTATCTAAGTTTGCAATATCCCTTTGAATCCAAAAAACCTTGCCGTTACTTACAAGCGGATACAAATTATCTTCATCTTTAACTATTCCTCCGCCCGTTGATATAACTGCTCCGTTCAACTTGCAAACGTCTTTTATAACCTGTTTTTCAACCGCCCTAAAATATTGTTCGCCCTTTACTTTAAATATGGTGGGAATATCTAAATTTTCTCTTTTTTCTATTTCTAAGTCAGTATCTATAAACTGCTTATCCAACAATTCCGAAAGCCTGCGACCAATAGTTGTTTTCCCAGACCCTGGCATGCCTATTAGAATAATGTTTTGCTTTTGTTTTTTTATTTTTTCTATTATGTTTTCCACGCATTTGTCAGAAACTTTTCTGCCTTTAAAAAGTTCCTTTGCACGCTTTGCTTGTGCAACGAGCATAGGTAACCCGTTAGTAGTTTTTAGACCTAACCTTTCCGCTTTATGGCAAAGTAAAGTCATGGACGGATTATAAATAACGTCCGCCACACTTTCAAGTTTTGAAAACGACGACAAGTCTATCGGGCAACTATAATTATCTGGATACATTCCTACGGGTGTAGTATTGATGATTATTTGCGTATCCTGTTGAGTTATATAATTATGATAATTAATCTCGCCCGAACGGGAAACAACGGCAATTTTCTTTGCTCCAAGATGTTTGCACACGGAAATTGCAGTATTACTCGTTCCACCACTTCCTAAAATCATAACCACTTTATCTTTCACAGTGATTTTCGCTCTATTTAACATATAGACCATACCGTCAAAATCGGTGTTATATCCTTTAAAACCGCTTTTAAGTTTAACAACCGTGTTAACAGCGCCGATAGAACTTGCTTTATCATCTATGGAGGTTAAAAATTTTATTATCTCTTTCTTATACGGGATAGTTACGTTAAACCCATTTACTTTGCTATTAATAAATTGCTCTAATTTATCAGGTTCAACCTCAAATAATTCATAAGAATATCTGCCGAGCAAATTATGTATAATTTTAGAATAACTATGCCCGAGTTTTCTGCCAAGAAGCCCGAACGATTGTTGATTTTCCATCAGTTTTCCTCTCCGTATGCGCCGAGGAAAGTGAATTGCTCGGTGGAGTTGTCGAGTTCAGATAAAAGATTTATGACGGCTTTATCTTTCACGTCGCATTCAAAATCAAAGTAGAACATAAACTCAAAGCCCGTTCCCATAATGGGGCGAGATTCCAGTTTTGTTAAATTCAATCCAAGGTTTGAAAACTTAGATAATAATTTATTTAAACTTCCCGGCGTGTTTTGTGGAAGAGTGGTCATTATGCTTATCTTTTTCGCATCAGAATAAAACTCCATTTCTTTTGCAATTAGAATAAAGCGTGTATAGTTGTTGTCGCTGTCTTGAATATTACTCTGCAATATTTTAAGGCCATATAAATCAGCGCACTCCCTAGACGATATGGCAACTATATCTTTTCTGTCGCTCTCCGAAACGGTCTTTGCTGCAACCGCAGTATTTGGAGAGGTGGTTATTTTTGCGAGCGGAAATTTCTCTAAATAACGTTTACATTGCGAAAGTGCCTGTTCGTGCGATAAAATTTCCTTTACGTCTGTTAATGCCGTTTCTTTTTTTGCCACAAGACAGTGAACGATAGGAACTTTAATACTTCTCACGATATAGAATTTATGTTCTTTCATAAGGTCATAAACTTGGTTAACAGACCCCGCCGAACTATTTTCAATAGGAAGAACGCCGTACTTGCAAAAACCCTTTTCAACCGCTTGAAATACACCTTCGAAATTTTTAAAATATGTTACGTCTGCAAGTTCAAAAAGTCTGTCAGCGGCAATTCCCGAATAAGCACCGCTAACCCCTTGACAAGCAACTTTGGCTTTTACTGGAAATTTAAGCGCACCCTTATCAATAGTTTGCTTTATTTTCTCTCCGATTAAAGAGTGATATTCTGCGTTTGCCATCTGAACGGCTTTACTTGTTTCAAACAACGTTTCAAAAACCCTTTTTACGTAAACTTGGTTTTCTTCACTTACCTTGTCAGAAACTCTTAAGAGTATTTTTCTTTCCCTTTCTGGGTCTGAAACGGCTTTCCCGCTACTTTTTTTAGCCTCACAAACGGCTTTAACGAGGTCCATTCTCTGTTGATATAGAGTGGCAATTTGGTCATCTATGTTATCTATTTGATTTCTTATTTGTTCAAGTTTCATGTTTTCTCCTCTATAAGCAATCAAAAATTGCTATTGCAGATATTGCTTCTATTACGGGAACGGCTCTCGGAACAATGCATGCGTCGTGCCTTCCTTCTATTTTGATTTTTACGTTTTTATTTTTTTCTAAATCCACGCTGTCTTGTTCTTTCGATATTGACGGAGTTGGCTTTATTGCAACTCTAAACGTTATTGGCATACCGTTTGCCATCCCGCCGTTTATTCCACCGTTGTTGTTGGTTTTTGTTTTAATTTTTTCTCCGTCAAAATAAATTTGGTCGTTTGCTTGACTTCCTCTCATTGAGGAAATTTCAAAACCTTTTCCAAATTCAATCCCTTTAACCGCAGGCACTGCAAACACAAGGCTTGAAATGACACTTTCTATGCTATCGAACATATATTCTCCTGCACCCACGGGAACACCCGTTATCACACATTCTATAACCCCGCCGACAGAATCGCCCTCTTTTCTTGCAAACTCTATCTGTTCTTGCATCTCGGTTAACCTACTATTATCAACAACGGGAAAATCATTGTCAATTTTATCAAAATCAAAAGTTTCGGGGTCTAAATCATTATAACCTTTGGCAACAACTTTTCCTATGCTAGATATGTAAGCGTTGATTTTAATTCCCATCTTTTCAAGATTTTGTTTAATAATCCCGCCTACGATACACATGGGTGCAGTTAATCGCCCCGAAAACTTTCCTCCGCCACGATAATCAAAGTTATCACCGTATTTTTGCCACGCTACTAAGTCTGCGTGAGAGGGCCTTGGCACTTTTAACACTTTTTTATAATCTTGACTTCTTTGGTCGGTGTTTTTTATAACGGCTTTAAATTCCCCCGTTATAACGCCTTTTTCATCAACCCCGTATTCGGTTATAACCTTATCTCCCTCATTTCTTTTGGTTGAATAGGCAGTGTTTTTAGGTTTTCTTCTATCCATAAAAGCCTGTAACTTTTCTTTGTCCACAGTTAACCCGTCAAGCCCTTTACCTATCGCCCCAATCTCAGGCCCGTGCGAAGCGCCAAACACGGTAATATTTAATTTTCTACCCTTAAAAGTTGATTGGGTTGTATCCTTACAAATCACTTGCTTTTCCTCCAAGCAAATTATAGTCTTTATAAAAATTAGGATAAGATTTATTTACAGCATAAGCGTCGGTTATTATTGAGTTTTTGCCGTCGTTAACACCGAGAGCCAAAATAGCAGAAGCCATTGCTATCCTGTGGTCGTTAAAAGAATCCACTTGACCGCTCTTTATCTGTCCACCTTTTATAATAATATGTTTACCGTCGCTTTTTGCCTCCACGTTAAACGCATAAAGCATTTTTAACGTGCTTTCAATTCTGTCGCTTTCTTTAATTTTTAACCTTTCAACGTTTTTAATTACCGTTTCTCCGCTTGCAAACGAAGCCAGCACCGCACAAATAGGCACAAGGTCTGGACAATCCTCAAAATCCATTTTAAATGATTCTAACCGACCTTTTTTAACCGTTATGCCATTTTCACTAACACAAACTTCTGCGCCCGCCTTGAATAAAATTTCAACAATTTTTCTATCGCCTTGAACGCTATTTGCCTTTAATCCGCTTACCGTTACGCCCTTATCACTGATTGCGCCACCGACTAGAAAAAACGCAGAATTCGACCAATCCCCCTCGGGAAGTATATCGTTTTTCAAAAAAGTTTGATTACCTTTGACGAAATAACCATCTTTTTCTTCTTTTATGCTTACCCCGAAAGAGTTCAAAACTTCTATGGTTATATCAACGTAAGGTTTTGAAACAAGAGGTGAAGTTAACGTTATTCTGCTATCCCCATCAAGCGTGGGTAACGCCATTAAAAGTCCGGATATATACTGCGAACTGACATCTCCTCTAATTGCAAAATCACCACAACCGAGTTTTCCGCTTAAATAAATTTTTTTCGATTGGTTTATCTTGATGCCATGCTCTTGTAAAACCTTAAACAACTCCCCGTTTGGTCTAGAAAATAGTTTATTACTTCCTATTAGTTCAAACTCACCACCGCAAGAAGAAAGAAGCGGAAGTAAAAACCTAAGCGTTGAGCCTGATTCGTTGCAATCAAGAACCTTTTGCCCTGACAGCAATCGGATTAAACAATTTTCAGTTGCCTCAATATCGGCAGAAGTAAAGCCGTTTAGATTTACTCTGGGGTCAAGACCTGCTAAAAACCTACAAATTGCTATTCTGTGAGCATAAGATTTTGAGGGTATTGCTTTAATCTCTCCAAAAAGAGTAGAGTTCTTAATACAAACGTCCATTATTCTATAAATCCTTTATATTGCTCAATAGTCATTTTGCTCTCTCTAACGTCCCCTATTTTATGCACCGTCATAATACTAATATCGTTTCCGCTACGTTTTTTATCTGATAGCGACGCATTGACTACCTCCGAAAGCGTATAAGGACAAGGAGGAACTGGTGCGTTATCATTTATAATTTTAATTACTTTATCATATTCTTCTCTAATGAGGAGATTACGTTTATAACAAATTTCAGCTATAATTTTAAGTCCCATAGCAACGGCTTTACCGTGAGAAATGGTATATCCGCTTAATTTTTCTATTCCGTGAGCAAAGGTGTGTCCGAGGTTTAAAAGTTTTCTTTTGCCTCCCTCAAATTCATCTTGCTCAACTATTTTTCTTTTGTAATCAACACAGTGATAAACAAGTTCTTCTAAATCAATATTGCTCGTGTTTAGAAGATTGAAAATTTGTTCATCTAAAAGCGCATATTTAACACATTCGCCCATTCCGTCTAAATATACTTGGTCTGGCAAAGTATTTAGCGTGTCAATGTCGCAAATAACAAGCGACGGTTGATAGAATGTCCCGACTAAATTTTTCCCGAAAGATAGATTAACTGCGGTCTTTCCGCCTACCGATGAATCAATTTGAGAAAGCAAGGTGGTGGGTATTTGCACGCATTTAATCCCCCTAAGATAGGTTGAAGATGCAAAACCTGCCATATCGCCGGTTACTCCACCGCCGAGAGCAACAATGGCATCTGTTCTAGTTAAAGAGTTTTCGGCAAGAAAATTGACAATCTCAAAATACGTGTTTAAGTTTTTGCTCTCTTCCCCCGCTTTAAAAACTTTCTTGACGACAAAAAATCCACGTTCGGAAAGCGACCGCTCAACTGTTTTAGAATATATGCCGTCAACAATATCGTCCGTTATAAGGGCGATTTTGCACTTTGGCATCACTTCATTAATTAATTCGCCCGTTCTCTCTATTAAACGGTTTCCAATTAATATTCTGTATTTTTTTGAAGCGTTAACCGTTATCTCTCTTTTAGAAAGATTATTTTTCATTGTTCCAACTCCTTCTCATCTTTTCTGACAAGAGTTTTTTATCGTTACCATCGCTCAAAAGATTTTTCATTTGCTGAACGTCTTTTCTTTCAAGCGCATTTTTATAATCGGTTAGGTTTTTTATTATACAATCAAGTTCTTCTACTAAAAAATCGCTATTATCGATAGTTAACTGCGCCCACATTTCGGGAGAAAGCCTTGCAACCCTAGTCATATCCCTAAAACTGCCAGCTGAAAAACCCATAAACATTGTTGCCGTTTGACTTTTTATATAAGAACTAGAAACTAGGTGTGCAAGTTGAGAAGTGAATGCAATTATTTGGTCGTGATTTTTTGCAGTGGTTATGACAACGCTTCCAAACCCTAAGTCAAGGCAAAACGATTTAAAAAACGCAATAGTTTTTAAGTCGCATTCAACAGGCACTATAATCATACTTGCCTTTTCAAAAAGAGAACTCGTTGAGTGGCTTACCCCCGAAAATTCACGCCCTGCCATAGGATGCGTGCTTATAAAATTAAGATTGGGATATTGCTTTTTTAATGATTGCATTTGCGCTACTACTCTTCTTTTATTACCGCAACAATCACACACGATAGCACCGTCTTTAAGATTTCCACAATAATATGGCAACTCTTCTTGCAAAGTGTTTGGATAAAGCGATAAAAATAAAACGTCTAACTCTTTAAGATTTTCTTGATTGAGTTCATTGTGATAAGCTGATAAAAGTTTACCCGTTTTCATTGCCTCTGCGCTCACGTCAAAAGCATACACAGTATTATTAGTTTTCTTTACTATGGTCCTACCTAGCGAGCCACCTATAAGACCTAATCCAACTATACCTACATTCATTATCGACACCACGCCTATTTCCCGTCGTAATCTTTTCCAACTAGCGGTAACATAGCCTTAATCTTACCCATAAGCGTGCTGAATTGTTCAGGATTAAGCGATTGCCCACCATCACAAAGAGCGTGCTTAGGGTCGTTGTGAACTTCAATTATAAGTCCGTCAGCGCCCGCACCCACTGATGCAAGCGCCATAGGTTCAACGTATTTTGCAATACCCGTTGAATGGCTGGGGTCGATAATTATCGGAAGATGCGTTTTATCTTTAAGCGCTGGCACTGCCGAAAGGTCAAGGGTATTTCTCGTCATTGTCTCAAAAGTTCTTATCCCTCTTTCGCATAGAATAACTTCGGAATCTCCCTCGGACATAATATACTCTGCGCTCATCAACAACTCTTGCAAAGTGTTCGCAAGCCCTCTCTTTAAAAGTATAGGTTTACCCGTCTTTCCAACCTCTTTAAGAAGTTCGAAGTTTTGCATATTCCTTGCGCCTATTTGAATAACGTCAACCTCTTCAAAGAGGTCAAGGTGATTAACACTTAAAAGTTCTGTTACGATAGGAAGTCCCGTTTCCTTTTTGGCTTTAATTAATAATTCTATTCCCGTATCTTTAAGACCTTGGAACGCATATGGCGAAGTTCTTGGCTTGAACGCCCCGCCACGGAGCATTGTTGCCCCCGCAAGTTTAACCGCTTCAGCAACCTCAATAATTTGGCTTTCCGACTCAACTGAACAAGGCCCAGCGATAACGTGGAAATTTTTACCACCTATCTTATGCCCACAAACGTTTATTAGTGAATCTTCGGGGTGGAATTTTCTGTTCGCATTTTTATAAGGCTCTTGAACACGCTGAACTTGTTCAACGATATCAAGGCTTTTTATTAAGTCCATATCAACTCTACTCGTATCCCCTACCAGTCCAAGTACGGTTGAAGTTTCGCCACGGCTCACGTGCACGTCTAACCCCAAATCTTTGACCCAATCAACTAAATTATCAAACTGAGTTTTTTCACAAGCGTTTCTAACAACGATAATCATAACTTACTCCTAAAAATGACTGTAACTAATTAAAAAGGCTTTGTAGCAATCACTACAAAGCCCTGTTTTCATTTTCACGCAAAAACAATCCGTATAGTAATTACTAACGAGATATTGAAAACTTGCTATTAAAATAAAAATAAAAGTAATTTCTTGTTGTTTTCATTCTTTTTGCTCCAAAAATTGTCTTAATTATACTCCTCGTAACAATTAACTGTCAAGCAATTTTTAAAAATTTTTTCGTTAAGAATCAACTTTTTTATCTTACGTCCTTTTTGCAATTAATTTTTCACCTTTCTTTAATATTATTATGTTAACGATTATGCAAATTGTTATGGAAAACAAAGTCATTATTGCAATTATTATAGGCGCAGACAAAGGAATAAAAAATCCGCTTAACACTAATATTGCAGTTACTATAAAATTAGTAAGTACCGTTAACCCCGACGCTCCGCTACTCTTAACAGGCTGTTTTGGGTTTTCCCATTTCATCATTGGAACAATTAAATTCCAAAGCATTCCTATCCCACCGCCAAAAAGCGTTATCGTAACGGCAAACACGCAGAGCATAATTACCATATAGTAAGGCATACCCGTTAAAACAGTAAAAAACAATGTACAGAATAATGCCGGAACAGTTGCAAATATAAAGTTTATTGATAATTTTGTTAAAATCAAAACTCGCATACTTATAGGCGCTGTCTTTAATTGCCAAAAAGTTTGCCCCTCAATAGAAATACTGCAACAAGTGGTTGGAGTAAGAGTAAAAGTAAACGTTAATACCAAAGGCACGATTTTGGCTATTTCTTCAACGTATCCTATTTTAGTAATGCTGAATAAAATTGCCATTGCTATCATTGTTATCATTCCCAAAACTGTACCGCCTAGATTGTTTAAGGCGTATATTGAACAAGAAAACAGCCTTTGCATTTCTCTCTTGAAAAGCGCTTGCTTCTGACCTTTTGCAATATAACTTGCAAGTTTGAATTTCTTAACCTTTTTGGTGCAAGTTAAAATTGAATTCATTTTTTTGTAAGTTTTTATAACCACAACACATATAAGAGCACAAGGCAAAGCGTTTACTAAAACAAAATATAAAACGTCTAACCAACCATATATGCCGTTAACGACAAAAATTGAACAGAAATATATTTTATTAATCACCGAAAGAGGTTGAACGCTACTGTCTGTCGATAAAAAACTTATTACAAACGCACCAACGAAAACAATAAAATACATTATCAATTCTATAATGTTTTTCTTTATAAAGTGTGATGAAACGTATGATATAACAACCCCAATAACAAGCGAAACGGCTATCGGTAAACAAGGCGAGAATAATAACATTATTGTAAGCCTAATATAGCCGTAAGCATTTAAAGGCGCAACAAATATTGCATCAGCGACACAAGCAAAAGCAACTATTATTATCGACAGCATAAGGTTGCCTATATACATAAAGAATAGTTTTGAAGCAACTATCGTTCGAGGTTTAATGGGCATTGACGCAAGCAGTTGATAGTCCTTAAAACCATATATAGTACCCGATGAAGCATAAAAAGAAAAGAACAAGTTAACCATTGCCGACATTGAAAACATTAAAGGTACAACGGCAAGAAAATTTGAAAATATATACGAATAGTAAAAGGAAAGTCCACCCAGTAGCAAAACGAAAAACACACCAAGCAGTATTAATCCAGATAGTCCTTGAACTTTTTTCTTCTTTTTTGAATATAGCAATTTGTTTATGCCAAAGAAGGACAAAAACTGCACTTTTACTAAATTAAAAAAGTTAGACATTTTGAATCTCCAAGAACAAACTTTCTAGCGATTTATCGCCAACTATGCTTGCAACTTCGCCCTCTTTAACGAGTTTTCCTCCCTTGATTATGCCTACTCTATCGCAAAGTTTTTCAACCACTTCTAGGACGTGCGAAGAAAAGAAAATCGCACCGCCCTCATCACAAATTTGACGCATTATGGTCTTTAAATTATGCGTTGCAACTGGGTCTAACCCAACGAACGGTTCATCTAGAATCAATACTTTTGGATTATGCACGAGTGCGGAAATTAAAACTAATTTTTGCTTCATTCCGTGAGAATATGCAGATATTATATCTCCTAAATTAGCCTCCATTTCAAAAAGGGTAGCAAATTTTTTAATCCTCTCGTTTCTCTCTTCTCCCACCCCGTAAACATCACAAACGAAATTTATGTATTGTATTCCAGTAAGATAATCGTATATATCGGGATTATCAGGAATATACGCCATCACGCTTTTACATTCTATGGGATTTGTCTTAATAGATTTTCCGCCTATCAATATATCTCCGCTTTCAAAATCGAGCGCACCAACAATTGCTTTAATGGTTGTAGATTTTCCCGCTCCGTTATGACCGATAAATCCGTATATCTCCCCCGCCTTAACAGAAAGCGTTAAATCATCTACCGCTTTAACAGGCTTTTGATAACTTTTACAAAAATTTTTAATTTCCAGCATAATAAATCCTTACTCTTAAATTTTTAAGTATTATATCATATATAAAAAATTTAGTCAATTAGATGGAAAATTTGCGGTTGTTTTTATTATAAATTCCCGTGTTTATTATTACTCCGAGCGCAAGCGCCGTCATTAAAATATATGCCCATAATAAAAAAACTATTATGACGGCAAGACTTCCGTAAAATGCGTTATATGAAGCAAAATATCTTAAATATAGCGTAAAGGCAATAGTGCCTAACACGATTATAAACAGTGAAATTAAGGCTCCCAAAAAAACCTCTCGAAATTTTAATTTCACAGGACTTATAAACTTATTGAGCATAATAATCACAACGTATGCAAATGTTATCAATAACAAAAAAGCAGATAGCAACAAAATAACGCCCCTCTTTCCCGAAAGATTAATTTGGTTTAATAACATGCTTCCAAAGGCAAATAAAAACGCTGCGCCTAAAAACACGGCAAAAAGCGAACACAATGCAAAAAATGCCCAAATACGCCTTAAAAAACCTCGTTTGTTTTGCGATTTAACTCCGTACAAATAATCACCGTCTTTGGACATCTGTTTTAATAACGTCGTGCAAGACAGAACGACGGTAAAAAGAAAAAACACCGTTGTTCCCTTGGTTGCTCGTTTTGCAGTTAACGCAATAATCTCTCCCGATTGTCTAAACTCTTCCGGAAGCCGTGAAACAACGTCGTTTGTTAAATCAACTCCAAAAACGCCGAACGCAGTAACCAATAAAAAAGCGAGTGGCACAACCGCCATTAAAAAATAATATACCCACGCCCCTGCAACCGTGGATAATCTTTTATCGGACAAAACGCCAACGGCTTTTTTAATTCCTTTATTTTCCATATAAAAACAGTCTGCGTAATCGCAGACTGTTTATGCGTTTTAAAAGCCTTCAAATCTTCAAAGGTTTTCATTTAAATTTTTTGAGAATAAATTTTTGAGTAAATTTCTTTGTACTTGTCGTAGTAAAAGAGATTTGTTCCACTGGTTGTTACGGCGGCAGTGCCTGCGGCAACAGCCATTTTTAATATCTCGTGCATTGGTACGCCTTTTGTTAATCCAACGCAAGCGGCTGAAACCATACAATCCCCTGCTCCCACCGTTGAGTTAACGGCAACAGATGCACTTTTACAAAAATAGCTCTCTTTCCCGTCTGTTAAAACTGCACCTTCTGCGCCCAAGGACACCAGAACGTTTTTAACGCCTAAGTCAATATATTTTTTACACGCCTTTACTATATCGTCAAAGCCGGTAACCGAACATTCGGCAAAACTTTCCAATTCTCTTAGGTTTGGCTTTGCCATAAAAAGTTCCGCTCCGTCTATCGCCGAGAGCATGTTAGCCTTTTCGGTATCAACTATAATTTTAACGTGTTTAGGAATAACCGAAAGCACTTCTCCGTAAAAAGATGAGTCCACTCCTTTGGGTAAACTTCCGCTCATTACGGCAATCTCACATTCGGAAGATAATTTTTTAACGTGTTCTATTAACTCTATTTGTTTTTCTCTATCGACAGTTTCGCCTCTGTCGTTAATCTCGGTAAGCATTGAGCGTTTATCTATAATTTTATAGTTAACCCTTGCCCTACCTTTACTATAAATAAAATCGTGTCCTATGCCTTCTTTTTCAAGGACGTGTTCGAACATTCTGCCGTGGTCCTCGAACATAAATCCCGTTGCAAAACTCTTTTCTTTAAGCCTTGCAACGCCCATTGCAACGTTCAACGCCTTTCCCGAATAAGTCTCCACCTTGCTGTCAATTCTATTTAGCATTCCCACGTTCAAACTGTCTAATTCAATCGTGCAGTCTATACTCGGATTAGGACATATTGAAAGTATCATTAAATCATCTCACTTTCGCTTTGTTAAGCGGTTTTTATTTGTTTGCTTCTGCTATAATTTTTTCTTGCGCTGAGAATGGAACGTCTTCATAACGCAAGAATTCTGCGCTAAACTTTCCTCTACCTTGCGTCATACTTCTTAGGTCGGTTGCATATTTAAGCATTTCAACAAGCGGTGCTTCTGCTGAAATTTCTTGTAATCCTCCAACCGTTTCCATGCCGAGTATTCTGCCACGGCGTTTATTCATATCGCCCAAAACATCTCCGGTATAGTTATCAGGAACTGTAATTTTATAAGAGTAAACAGGCTCTAATATAACGGGTTTTGCACGACGTATTGCATCATCATAAGCGAGTTTTGCTGCCGATACGAATGCAACTTCCTTGCTGTCAACGGGGTGATATTTACCGTCAAACAACGTGCATTTTAAATCTACCATAGGATACCCGGCGAGAACACCCTTGTTGATGGCTTCTCTAAGCCCTTTTTCAACTGCTGGAATGAACTGTTTGGGAACTGCACCACCAACTACTGCGTCTACAAATTCAAACTGCCCGTCAGCTGCACCCGATTCAAACCTAATGTTAACCACGCCGAACTGACCTGCGCCACCCGTTTGCTTTTTGTGTTTACCCTCTGCTTCTGCAACGCCTGTGATTTTTTCCTTAAATGCTACCTTAGGTTCTGATAATACGGCTTCACAACCGAACTTTGCTTTAAGTTTTTTGCAAAGTACGTCTAAGTGGGTTTCGCCTTGTCCTCTAATTACCGTTTCGCCCGTTTCTTTATCCTTTTCAACTTTAAATGTCAAATCTTCTTCTGCTAAACGATTAAGTCCTTGGAAAACCTTATCCTCTTCACCGCTCTTTGCCGCAGAAATTTTCATAGTCAATACGGGAACAGGGAAAACTATATCGTAATACTTAATCTTAAACTTCTCATCACACAAAGTGTTACTCGTATTTGTGTTAACGAGTTTATTTACAGCACCGATATCGCCCGCAACTAGCTGTTCAACCGGTTCTTGCTTTTTACCTTTCATAACGTATATGGTATTAATACGTTCTTTTTCGCCAGTAGTAGAGTTATATACCGTCATACCCGTTTTAAGAGTACCAGTGAAAACTCTAATCATATTGAGTTTACCAACGAACGGGTCTGCAACAGTTTTAAACACTTGTCCAGAGAAAGGCTTGTCGGCATCGCTAACGATAGAAAGAACTTCACCACTTTCATCAGTTGCGAGAACGGGTCGTCTTTCATAAGGCGACGGCAATAAATCAACTATTTCATACATTAAGTTGATAACGCCCATGTTTTGTAAAGCAGAACCACCCATAATAGGAATGGTTTCGCCCGAACAAAGACCACTCTTAACACCTGCAACAATTTCGTCGTTAGTTAACGTACCGTCTTCAAGATATTTATCGAGAAGCACTTCGCTGGTTTCAGCAGCCGATTCTGTAAGCGATTCTTTCAAAGTCTGTAATTCATCTTTAAGATTTTCAGGAACGTCGATAGGCGTTCTTCCACCGGGAGTAAAATCAAATGCTTTGCCCGATATAACTGAAACGTATCCTTTCATCTTTCCGTCTCTAATTATGGGAAGATGTGTTGGTGAAATTTTCTTTCCGTATTTATTAACGAACGCTTCAACCGTTGCGACGTAGTTTGAATTTTCTTTGTCCACGCCGTTAACGAAAATCATGAGCGGAATATGACGGCGCAAGCAATAATCTATTGCCTTTTCAGCACCCACAGAGACGTTGCCAGAAGCGTCGGCAACCAAAACCGCTGAGCCGACTGCGCGCATAGCCTCCTCAAATTCGCCTTCAAAATCATAAAAGCCAGGCACGTCGACGAGATTTATCTTAACGTCTTGCCAAAAAGTGTGTGCGCAAGCAAGTGAAATAGAAATGCCTCTTGCAAGTTCTTGTTCATCAAAATCCATAACTGTGTTTTTATCCGTCGTTTTACCCAGCCTGTCTATTGTTTTGCCATTAAAAAGTATTGCTTCTGCCAAAGAAGTTTTTCCCTCTCCGCTATGCCCTATAATAGCAACGTTCCTTATGTTTTTTGTTAATATACCCATATATGTAGTCCCCCTTATAATTTTTAATGGTATATATTTTCCCTCATTAACGATTGCAATTATTATAAACCATAACCGAACATTTTTCAAGGGGGTTTTTAAAAATATTTGTAAGTTTTTTCCTTATTTAATCATTTCTTAATAATCTTCTTCATCAGAAATAATATTTGCACCGAAGATACTTGTGTCATTTCCGCAAGAATTTTGTCCTTTTCCGTGCGGATAATTATTCCCACATTGAGGAGGACAAGGCGGTGGACATTGTGGCGGACATTGTGGCGGACATTGTGGCGGACATTGTGGTGGACACTTAGGCGGCCGAGGAGGTGGACATTGATTTTGCGGTGGAGGTGTTTTTCTTTTTACACTTGGCGAACACACTTCTCCACATTTTAAGTCGACCAAAATAACGTCGCCACCGATTTTAATTATTTTGCTTTGGTCAATATAGACGGTACTTTTATCAAAAATTCTAAAAATACCAGAAAGACGACGGCCGGGAACGTATATCCCAATAATAACCCCTTCTGGAAAATCAAAACGAATATCGATAATTTTTCCCAAACTCCTGCCGTCGTTAACGTTTATAACCTCTCGTTTTTTAAGTTCGTTATATGTCAATTCCATATTACCAATATATGTTTGACTTGATTTAAATTATGACAAAAACCACCATAAGATAGCAATAATTTAAAAATGAAAACGGCGCTACTTCCGTAACGCCGTTAATTCTGCGAAAAATTATTTCTTCATTTGCGCTTCAACTTCTGCTGCAAAGTCATCGCTTCTCTTTTCTAAGCCTTCGCCCATTTCAAAACGGGTAAATCTCTTTATTGAAAGAACTTTGCCCATCTTATCGCCATAACTCTTTACAACCTTTTCGATAGTTAAAGAGGGGTCTTTTACGAACACTTGATTCAAAAGACAAAATTCGTCGTAATACTTTTTAACTCTACCTTCAACCATTCTGTCAACGATAGCGGCGGGTTTGCCTTCGTTCAAAGCTTGCGCTTTAAGAATTTCTTTCTCGTGTTCAATTACTTCTGCGGGAACTTCTGATGCGCATAAGTATAAGGGTTTTGCTGCTGCAATTTGCAATGCAACGTCGTGAGCGAGTTCTCTTGCTCCGTCGCAAGTGCAACCTTCAACTTCAACTAAAACACCTACCTTGCCACCCATGTGGATATAACTTTCAACAACACCGTTTTCAGTGATGTATTTAGCAAAACGACGGATAGCAATTTTTTCACCGATTTTAGCAGTTGCTGCAACCGTTTCGTCGTTCTTTGCACTAACGAGCGCATCTATATCCTTAACGTCGTTTGCGAGAATATAATCTGCAACTCCGTCAACGAATTCTTTATATTGGTCGCCTTTTGCCACGAAGTCGGTTTCACAGTTTACTTCAACAAGAGCGCCAACGTTACCGTTAATTTTAGCGGCAACAACGCCTTCTGCTGCTATTCTAGAAGCCTTCTTTGCTGCGGTTGCGATACCTTTTTCTCTCAAAAAGTCAACTGCTTTGTCCATATTGCCGTCAGTTTCTTTAAGTGCTTTTTGGCAATCTGCAACGCCTGCGCCAGTCTTTTTGCGGAGTTCCATTACGTCTTTACTTGTAAACATATTCTTTTCCTCCTCTATCTATAATTATTCAGCATCAGCGGTTGCTTGGGGAACTTCTTCTGCAACTACTTCTTCTGCTTTGAGCTGTTCGCCTTGGTTTGCTTCGATAACTGCGTCTGCAATTACTGATGCAATAAGTTTTACTGCACGAATAGCGTCGTCATTACCGGGAATAACGTGGTCGATAAGGTCGGGGTCGCAGTTGGTATCGGTGATTGCAACGATAGGAATGTGAAGTTTTCTTGCTTCCATAACTGCTATATCTTCCTGTGATGGGTCTACGATAAACATAAGACCAGGAAGAGTTCTCATATCCTTAATACCGCCGAGGTTAGTTTCGAGTTTGTCTCTTTCGATTTTGAGTTGGCTTACTTCTTTCTTGGGAAGAAGGTCGAACTCACCCATTTTTTCCATGTTGTTGAGTTTGTTAAGTCTGTCAATTCTGGATCTAATGGTTTTGAAGTTAGTGAGCGTGCCACCGAGCCATCTGCTGTTGATGTAGTATTGACCGCATCTTTCTGCTTCTTCTTTAATAGCGTCTTGCGCTTGCTTTTTAGTACCAACGAAAAGAACGCTCTTGCCTTTCTTTACCGTTTCAACAACGAAAGGATATACGTCGTTTTCAATAAGGTCAACCGTTTGTTCAAGGTTAACGATATGAATACCGTTTCTTTCGCCGTAAATGTACTTTTTCATTTTCGGATTCCATCTTCTTGTTTGGTGTCCGAAGTGTACTCCCGTTTCAAGGAGCTGTTTCATTGTGATAACTGCCATTTTATTTACCTCCGTTCTGCCTCCCCGTTCCGTTTTTTTAAGGTAACATTCCCGACAGAAAAAGTTTATTTTCGGGAACACGAACACCTTTTGGATTACGGGTGCGAATTTTTGCTTGTATATTTTAGCACAAAGCAACTCAATAAGCAAGTCTTTTTATAGTCATTTATAGAAAAATTTAACAAAAAAAGAGGCTTTTAGCGAAAAACCTCTCTTTTATATATTGAATAAATTTATTTATCCTCTGGCTCTAAACTCATAGCCTCTTCAGCGAGTTCGTCTTCTTCCAAAACACGACAGAATTCTTCGAAAACTTCGTCTAAAAGTTTTTCATCCTCAACGGGAAGAAGGTCAGCCGTCTCTTCATCATCTCCTGCAAGTTCAAAAATAACCAAGTCGTCGTCCTCAATTCCGTCGATTTGTTCAGCAGGCTCGAAAGCCGAATAATTTTTTCCTTTGTATTCAATCGTGCCAACGAAATAAAATTTAAGTTTTTTTCCGTCGTCGGTTGTAAGTTCAACGATATCGTCTTCTAAACCGCAATCGCATTCACATTCTTTTTCTTTGTGTTCATCACATTTGCATTCGTGTTCATCACACCCGCAAGTGCATTTCTTTTCTTTGTCGCTCATAATAGTCTCCTTTATAATTATCTTTTTTTATTTTTATCGTTTAAAAATCCTTGCAGAATAGTAGCGGCAGCAAGGCTGTCCACAAACTTTTTGCGTTCTTCTCTGCTTTTCCCTTGACCGATAAGGGTTTCCTCCGCCTCACAAGTTGAGCATCTTTCATCAACAACGTAAAATTCAACGGATAAAACTTCTTTAAGTTTTTCAATAAAAAACTCCGCCTTTTTGGTTTGAATTGAGGGCGAACCGTCAAAATTAACGGGAAGCCCTAACACCAACGCTGTCGCACCCTTATTTAAAACGTATTCCTTAACTTTTTCAAGGTCGGTTTTCAAGTTTTTCCGATTATACGTTTCAACGGGAAGAGCATAAGAATTAAAAGGGTCTGAGACCGCAACGCCTATTCTTTTATCGCCTATATCAAGGCACAAAAATCTTTCCACTTTTATATATTACCATATTTTACAAAAAAAAAGCAACGATTTTATTAAAAAAGCGGAGGATAATTCCCCCGCTTTCCGGATTATTCCTGTGAATTCTTTCCCGAACGCTTTAATTCGTTCACTTTATCTTTAACCTGTGCTTGACCTTCTCTAACCATTTGTCTGGCTTTTACAGAATTAGTTGCGATAAGTGCGCCACCAAGCATTCCGAGAATAACTCCGCACAAAAATTTGTCGTCCATAATTCCCCCTTTAATCCTTGAAAATATTATGTGCGAATTTTATCGTTTTATGCAAAAAACACGGCTTGCCGTGTTTTTCTTTTATGCGTTTTGTTTTTCTCTGTAATTTTCAATCGCTTTCTTTATTGCCTCTTCGGCTAAAACCGAGCAGTGAATTTTTTGAGAAGGTAGTCCTCCCAAACATTCGATTACCTTTTTGTTTGTTATTTTTAACGCTTCTTCAACCGTCATTCCCTTTATCATTTCAGTTGCTGTTGAACTGGTGGCAATCGCCGCTGCGCAACCAAAAGTTTTAAACTTTGCGT
This sequence comes from Christensenellaceae bacterium, assembly GCA_045647765.1. Lineage (GTDB taxonomy): Bacteria > Bacillota > Clostridia > Christensenellales > Borkfalkiaceae > UBA1259. The sequence goes on along the minus strand of JAZRMR010000005.1, from coordinate 48,527 downwards.
CAGTTATAACTTCGTTTTCAATGCGAAGCGTTATCTGCATTATATCTCCGCAAGAAGCGTTTCCCACCGTTCCTATTCCGTCTGGATTTTCTATTTCTCCAACGTTTTTAGGGTTCTTAAATGCGTCCATTACTTTTTCACTATACATACTTTATCTCTCCTTCTGCCTTAAAAAGCGGTGACATTTCACGGAGCCTTTTAACTGCATCTTTTATCGTTTCCACAGCGTAATCAACTTCTTCAATCGTGTTGTGTTTCCCGAAAGAAAATCTTATCGAGCCGTGTGCCAATTCTTCTTTAACGCCTATTGCAAGCAAGACGTGGGACGGGTCGAGCGAGCCTGATGAACAAGCCGAACCTGATGAAACGGCTATACCTGCTAAATCCAAACTGAAAAGTATTGATTCTCCCTCGATAAATTCAAACGAAAAATCTGCGTTTGCAGGTAGCCTATTTTCTCTCGGTCCGTTTAGTTTAACGAAAGGAACTTCGCTCAAAACTCTATCTATAAATCTGTCTCTAAGCATTGAAACGTATTCAAAATTCTTTTCTCTGTCTCTGTTTGCAATCTTAAACGCCTCTGCAAAACCGACTATTGCTGGAACGTTTGTTGTTCCGCCTCTCTTCATACGCTCTTGATGACCGCCAGTTATTATGCTTTCAACTTTAAGTCCGTTTCTTATATAAAGAGCGCCAACACCCTTAGGCCCGTATATCTTGTGCGAACTCATGCTCATCATATCCACACCGAGTTCTTTAACGTCTGTTTTTAAAACGCCTGCCGCTTGCACCGCATCTGTAAAACTTACTGCTCCGCATTCTTTTGCTATCTTCACGATTTCCTTTATCGGCTCAATCGTTCCTATTTCGTTATTAGCCATCATACAACCGATAAAAATCGTTCCTTCGGTTGCAATACTTTTTAAGTGTTCGAGGTCAACAAAACCCTCCTCGTCCACTTTCATATAACTAATTTTAAATCCTTCTTTTTCAAGTGCTTTTGCTGTTGACAACATTGCTGCATGCTCAATAGGACTTATTATAATATGGTTACCCTTGTCCTTTCTTGCGTGCGCAATTCCTCTAAGCGCCCAGTTATCCCCTTCGGTTCCACCCGAAGTAAAATATACTTCGCTCGGCTTTGCGTTTATTATATTTGCTATGGTATCTCTCGCCTCGTCAACCGCTTTAACCGCTTCTCTACCAAAATAATGTTGGCTGTTTGGATTGCCATACGTTTGGGTATAAAAGGGAAGCATTTTTTCAAGCGCCTCATTGCAAAGCGGAGTTGTTGCTGCGTGGTCAAAATAAATGTGTTTTTTTTGCATAATTTTCTCCGACGGCTACTGTAATTCGCCTTTAATCATCTGTTCTATCGTCATTGAATCAAGAATGTCGTTTATACCTTTATGGAGCCTTTTCCAAACACCACTTGACGGGCAACATTTACACTTTCCGTCCTCCTTAACGCATTCTATAAGTTCTATTTCATCCTCCAACGCACGAACTATTTGCCCAACGGTTATATGTTTTGGGTGCTTTAATAAATAATATCCACCGTTTGCCCCTCTGGTTGCGCCTACAATGCCACGCTTTGATAAAGTCCTCATTATTTTTTCAAGGTATTTTCCTGAAACAGACAACATGCTTTCAAGCGAACTTGCCGAAACAACTTCTTTCGGGTAACTAAGCCCCAAAAAATGACAGGCTTTCAGCCCGTATTTGGTTTTTGACGATAATTTCATTCTTCCTCTAATTGCACCTAATTTAGTTGCAATTAGTATTATAGTAACATTATGGCACTTTGTCAAATAAAATACACTCAAATTATAAAAATTGGGCACAAAAAAACCGCTCGACATATCGAACGGTAAAATTTATAGTTTTTTATCTATTCTCCGTCAAAGAGAGGAGTAGAAAAGTATCTTTCAGCGGTATCGGGAAGAACTGTTACAACCGTTTTGCCCTCGCCTAGTTCCTTTGCAAGTTTTTTTGCAGCAGCAACGTTGGTACCCGAAGAAATACCACACATTATTCCCTCTAACTTAGCAAGTTGACGGGAAGTTTCAAGAGCCTCATCGTCGCTGATTATACAAATCTTTTGATAAATATCGCAGTTAAGAACTGGTGGAATTAACCCGTCGCCTATTCCCATTTGGATATGCGTGCCGATAGTCCCTCCTGCCAAAATAGCAGCGTTTTCAGGCTCAACCGCCCAAATTTTTATATCAGGATTTTGTGCTTTTAATACTTCTCCTATACCCGTTATAGTTCCGCCCGTACCTATGCCCGAGCAAAATCCGTGAATAGGCCCGGCAACCTGTTCTAAAATTTCTAGCCCAGTGTGATGACGGTGAACGGTTGGGTTTGCAGGATTGGCAAACTGTTGAGGCACGAAAACGTTTTTATCCTCTTCTTGCATTTTGAGGGCAAGTTTGAGACATCTGTCAATGCAATCTCCAATATTTCCGTCGTCATGCATTAAAATGACCTCCGCTCCGTAATGACGGACGAGTTTTCTTCTCTCTTCGCTAACCGAATCAGGCATAATAATTTTGGTTTTATAGCCTTTAACTGCGCCCACAAGCGCTAGTCCTATGCCTTGATTCCCACTGGTAGGCTCAACGATAACGGTGTCTTTGCCGATAATTCCTTGCTTTTCCGCCTCTATAATCATGTTATATGCGGTGCGGGTCTTTATAGACCCACCAACGTTAAGACCTTCGAACTTAACCAAAATATCAGCAGAGCCTTTTTCTTTAATTCTATTAAGCCTAATTATAGGCGTATGCCCGATGGCTTGTAAAACGTTATTGTATATCATATATAAAATAATACTATATCTTACGATTAAAAGCAACAAAAATTGACAACTAGCAAAAATAAAAGTCTTACCGAAAGGATAAGACTTGAATTTTATTATTAACTTATACGAGTTAAACCTTTAAAGTTGATAGGTGGTTTTAAACTTTTTTTAGTTTGTTGCAGATTTCATTAAAATAATTAATAATATCTCGGTAATTATGGGAAGAAAAGTTGTAACTGCAAAAAATATTTTCCACAATTTATACGTTTGAACTTTTTTGTGCGTTATGATTGAAGCTATCCAACAAATTAGGCTAACTATTGCTATGGCACCATATACTATAAAACCAAATATTATTACTGTAATCGATAAGAAAAATCCTATTTGAAGTTGTTTGTCGTTACCCTCTGGCATTGCCATTATAGCACTATAATCAATCGTTACCGCCACTGTAAAAATTATATAAGCAAGCAACAAAAGTGTTGCAAGAATTATATAAATTATGTTCTTCTTTGCACTTGATTTTTTTTGATTTACATTTATAACGTTGTTTTCTTCCATATTTCCTCCTTATAAATTCAAATACTTTTGGGCAATCTCGCCGGCAAGTTTACAAATTTTTGCGCACGGTCTTTTTTTATAATATTCTTCCGTTCTTTTTTCTGGCATAGAAGATTTGTCTTTTAACGTATTTTCGTCAAGCAGTTTAGCACAAATTATAGAGCCAGTTTCTTCTTCAAACTCTTTACAAGCATCCTTGATTAAAGAATAGATTTTTGTCTTATCATTTCCGTCTGATGTTAAATAACTCAGCACCAAACTCATTCCAAGCACAGCGCCACACACCTGACGTTGACGGGCAAGTCCGCCACCAAAACCTATTGTTAGTTTTTTAAGCGTGTCTTCGGAAAGCCCCATTTCCTCTTTAAACGCAAGAGTTACTGCCTGTGCACAATTCATTCCGCTCTTAAAATTTTCTTCTGCAATATTACCTTTGTTCATCTCTTTAGTCCCTAGTATTTGCATTTTTAAGATTTTAACATAACTAGTCTAATTTGTAAATGCTTTTTAAAAAATTTTTTATTTTAACCAAATTAATACTTTTTTAAGAATTATCCGTTTAAAATTCAAAAAGCAATAAACACCGTTTACTGCTTCCTGCACGACTTTGACCCTTCCTCCTTGACGAACTAGTGCTCCGTAGCTACTGCGGAGGAGAAGGAAGTATATAACTGTTTTTATATTTAAAATTCAAAAAGCAATAAACACCGTTTACTGCTTCCTGCACGACTTTGACTCTTCCTTCCTTGACGAACTAGTGCTCCGTAGCTACTGCGGAGGAGAAGGAAGTATATAACTGTTTGTACATTTAAAATTCAAAAAGCAATAAACACCGTTTACTGCTTCCTGAATAATATATGATAAGGGGGAAAATGATGAGCTTTGTTTTTGCCGTCTGGTTTGTTCCTTTCGACAATGATATATTACTACATTCGACAATATTTGTAAAGCAATTTTCACGCCTTTTTAAAACTTTTTTGAAAAATTTTCACACATTTTTCCACATATTAATATAAATTGTTAAAATTTATCATATTTTGTCGATATTTATCAATTTTATTGGCAAAATAAAAAACGGCTGAAATATAAAATTTCCAACCGTTTTCTTTTTCTATGGTGATATTATTTTAAGAATTTTTTTGCTATAAAGGATAGTGCGCCGATTGCGCTTGCAGAAGCACCTATAAACGAGCCGTATGTAAGAGTTAAGGCATCTTTTACGTCTCCGCCCAATGCACCCACAATGCTGGTTAAACCGTCATTAGGAACGCAAAACGCTACTTGCAACAAGAAAAACACCGTTGCTGCAACGAAAGCGCCAAAAGCGATAAAGTTTGCAAACCCGTTGCCTTTTCCTTTTGCGCCAAGCAAGGAAAAAATAATCCCCGCAAGAACAAGTAAGTATGTTAAAAGGTTCATAATTGAAAAGGCGAAAATTTCAGCCGTTCCTAAAAAAGTATCCTTTTTTAAACCGAACGCCAAATCTATCCCTCTGTATGTAGTTTCTGTTTCCTTAATTGCAATTGCCGGCAAAAATAACGTAACCAACGCAATTATACCGAAAATCACCGAAATACCGGCATATAGTTTATTATTTCTTTTTTTCTTTGCCATAACTTGCCTCCTATAAGATGTAATTATATTTTACATTTTAAAGGGCAATCTGTCAAATAATGATTTAAATTTTTTTCTAGTGCGTGAAAAAAATTTTAAATTTCAACTTCCTCTCCGCCAAAAATAACCTTTTTAATCGCAAAATCTTCATCCATCAAGATTAAATCGGCTCTATTGCCCTGTTTAATCTCTCCTCTGTCAAAAAGCCCTAAAATTTTAGCCGGATTTGTAGATGCCATTTTGGAAAGATTGACAAAATCTTTTCCGATTGCTTGCCCCATAGTCTTATAAAGCCTATCAAACGTTGCCGTGCTCCCTGCAAATGATTTTCTGTCGGCAGTAAATGCAACGTCGTTTTCAATGACGATGGGCATTTTTGCAATGAGCGGTCCGATAAAAGACGTTTGTCCGTTTTCAAGACCGCATCCCCTCGTCGCATCAGTAACGAGCGATATCTTGTCCGCACCTTTTATTTTATATATAAGTTTTAAAAGAGAAGGAGGAAGGTGTCTGCCATCTGCAATAATTTCAACGTTCATGTCGTCAAGATAGTATGCAGCCTCGACTGCACCTGCTACCCTATAACAATTAACCCTTGTAACGCCTTTCATTCCCGAATAAAAATGAGTCATTAAGTTATAACCATTTTCACTAGCACAAACAACCGTGTCGAAGTCGGCAGAAGTGTGTCCAATAGACATAACTATTCCTAGTTTTTCACCCTCTTTTCCAAACTCCATTGCCCCTTCTAATTCTGGCGCAACAGAAATGCGTTTAATGAACGGATAGTTGTTTTTTAGGCGATTTAATTCTTCTTTGGTGGGCTTTTTCATAACCGACGGGTCTTGTGCGCCACATTCGTCAGGAGAAAAATAAGGTCCCTCCATATGAACGCCTACAACGTTTGAACTGCGATTTTCATTTAGATACTCTGAAAAAGTTTTTAAACAGTCTTCAATTAAATCATCTGTTACCGTCATAGTGGTTGCTAGCATAGTAGTTGTTCCATGTCGCAAATGAAAATCTGCAATTTGCTTCATTTGTTCTTTATCACAGTCGATAAAATCCAAATTCATACAGCCATGACAGTGCAAATCTACAAATCCCGGTACAAGGAAAAGTCCGTTTGCGTCTAACACGTCTAAGCAATCAATATTCTCACTAGAAATTGTTTTAATAACGCCGTCTTCTATTAAAACACTTGCATTTGTTAATATCTCGTCAATAAGAACAACGTTTGCATTCTTTATAACTTTTTTCATTATTATTTCATTTTATTGAGGAATTCGCTTAGTTCGATTCTTTTGCCTGTCTTTATACTCTCGTTAGCCGCAATACCTATCATTGCAGATTTAATTCCATCATAACTGGTTGAACACTGTCCAAGGGGGTCGGGTCTGTCTGCAAAGAACATGTCTAACATTCTTTCGTCGCCACCACTATGCATACCGCTTGCCTTGGGGCATTTAATAGTGTGTATGCTCTTATCATCAAGATATGCGACGATTTCTTCGTACGGCAACGCACTGTTAAAGTCAAAATGGCTTGCCATTTCTAACCTACCCTTAGTTCCCGTAACGTTAATTCTAAAGCCTTCGGTTGGGCTAAACATATGCAAACTATACGTTAATATTGCACCCTTCTTGTATTTAACAGAAACGCTCATATTATCATAAATATCTGTGTCAGGCTTAAATACGCAATGGTCACGTTGATAACCGTCTACTGATTCTGCTCCAAAGTATAAGAGTTGAATATCTTCCTTGTCATCATCAAGCCAGTCGAAACTAGTGCAAGTTTCTTTATATTGACACTGCAAACAACGTTCTCCGTGCGGACGGTCGTCGTTACCGTAGTATACTCTGTTTGCTTGCGCTACGACCGATTCTGGGTCATCTTTTAATATCCAGTTAACTACGTCAAAGTGGTGGGTAGACTTATGAACGAGCATCCCGCCACTCTTTTCCATAAATCTATGCCAACGCTTAAAGTAATCGCCACCGTGTGTGTATGGCAAATGATAATCGTAATTTATTGATAACGGCGTTCCTATAATTCCAGAATCTATAACTTCTTTTAACTGAACGAAGAACGGTATGAATCTGCAATTAAAGGTAATCGTAACTTTTTTACCACTCTTCTTTTCCGCTTCACGAATGGCCTCGCAATTCTCCCTCGTTGTTGTTAAGGGCTTTTCTGTATACACGTCAACACCAGCGTTAAGCGCTTTGATAATATACTTGTGGTGATATCCGTCGGGCGTGGTTACAAGCGCAGCATCCGGCTTCAATTCTTCAAGCATTTTGTCGAAATCTTCATAATACTTCATGTCTTTATTGATAGTATCAATGTAAACCTGAGCACGCTTATAGTTAGGGTCGCATACACCTACTATTTCGCATCTATCAGAAAATCTATCTCTAATAGTCTTAGCAAACATATGATAGCATCTAAAACCGGCACCTACAACAACAAACCTTTTTTTCATTTTTCTTACCTCGAAAGTTTTTTAGGTTGTCAACATTATACAACTTTATTTTTTGGATTTTTATACAAGATATTACACAAAACAATGAAAATTACATAAATAGTAAATACTTTTTGTGGAGTAAAATTTAAAGCGCCCAAAACACTAAGGGCGCTTTTTCCTTTATGTTATCTGCCGAATTTTTTCATTAATAATTGTCTTAATTGGTCGTTAGAAAGTTGCTTGTTTCCTTCTCTTTTCTTTTCGGCATCACGCCTTCCCTGTTTTCTTTCCCTATCGGTTTTTTGGTTACCAACAACCAACCCGTGAGGCAGTTCGGCAGTTTTCATTGTAAGAGATATTTTCTTCTTGACCGTGTCAACGCCTAGAACTTTGACCTTGACTAGGTCTCCAACCTTTAACACGTCAGACGGATGTTTAATATAATTGTCGGAAATTTGAGAAATGTGGACTAACCCGTCTTGATGCACGCCTATATCCACAAACACTCCAAAATCAATAACGTTTCTAACCGTACCGTTTATCTCCATACCCTCTTTTAAGTCGGATAAATCCATTAGGTCGCTTCTCAAAATAGGCTTAGGTAAACTGTCTCTTATATCCCTACCGGGTTTTAAGAGTTCGGCAATAATATCTTTAAGCGTTGGAACGCCAACTTCGCACTCTTTTGCAACCTGTTCCCAACTCTTTTGTTGAATTCTTTCCCTTATTTCGCCTATTTTCCCCTCTGCAACGTCGGTTAATGTATATCCCGTAACTTCTAGGAGTTTGTTAACAGCGGGGTAAGATTCAGGATGCACGCCCGTATTATCTAAAACGTTACCGCCTATTATTCTCAAAAAGCCTGCACATTGCTCAAACGCCTTTGCACCGAGTTTTTTAACCTTTAATAAATCCTCACGCTTGATAAACGGTTGGCTTGACCTATACTTAACTATTTCCTTAGCAATACCTTTATTTAACCCAGCAACGTAAGACAACAAACTTGGAGAAGCAGTGTTGAGGTCAACACCGACACTGTTAACACAATCTTCTACGACACCGCCCAAAACTTCTTCAAGCCTATTCTCCGGCATGTCGTGTTGATATTGCCCAACACCGATTGATTTAACGTCGATTTTAATGAGTTCTGCAAGTGGATCTTGAAGCCTTCTAGCGATTGAAACGGCGCTCCTTTGTGCAGGCTCAAAGTCCGGAAACTCTTCCGCACCGAGTTTACTTGCGCTATAAACCGACGCACCAGCCTCGTTTACAACGGCATAGGAAAGTTCCATTTCCATTTCTTTTATAAGTTCTGCAATAAAGATTTCCGATTCTTTACTTGCAGTTCCATTACCGATTGATATAATAGAAACGCTGTGCTTTTTAATAAGTTTTTTCAAAACCTCTTTTGCTTCTTCCGTTCTGTTTTGAGGGGGAGTGGGGAATATTACCGCCGTATCCAAAACGTTGCCCTCAGAATCAATAACGGCAATCTTGCAACCCGTTCTATAAGCAGGGTCTAACCCTAAAATAATTTTACCTTTTAGTGGGGGTTGCAAAAGTAACGGGCGGAGGTTAACTTCAAACATTTTTATCGCTTGTTCGCTCGCCTTTTCTGTAAGTTCGCTCCTAACTTCTCTTTCAATCGAGGGGAATATTAAGCGTGAATATGCGTCGGCGCAAGCGTCTGCTACGAGTTGACTACTGCTTTGGTCGTTCTTTGCGTATATGGTTTTAATTGTTTGTATAAACGCTTGGTCGTCAACAACAACTGAAACTTTTAAGCATTCTTCTTTTTCGCCACGGTTAATTGCTAAAATTCTATGCGAGGGTATTTTATCAATTTTTTCGCTGTATTCTGCATACATGTCGTAAGTTTTTGCGTTTTCCCCATCTAAGAGTTTGCAAGAGAGTTCACCAACTTCGAATATTTTTTTTCTAAGCGTTTTCCTAAGTTCAGCGTCGTCTGAAACACGCTCTGCAATAATATCCAAAGCGCCGGCAATTGCTTTTTCTACACTTTCGACACCCTTTTCTTCATTTAAATATTTTTGAGCCTCTTCTTTAACGTCGTTAGATTGCTGTAACAATATAAAATCCGCAAGCGGAGAAAGTCCTTTTTCAATAGCAACGCTTGCACGGGTTTTTCTCTTTTGCTTAAAAGGTCTGTAAATGTCTTCCGCCTCGGTAAGCGTTTCTGCGCCAGCAAGCGCTATCATTATTTCATCTGTCATTTTGCCTTGTTCGGTAATAGAGCCTATAATTTCTTCCTTTCTCTTGTCAAGATTGCGAAGATATTTAAGTCTATCATAAACCTCACGAAGCACTTGGTCGTCGCAAGAGCCTGTCATTTCTTTACGGTATCTTGCGATAAACGGGATAGTGTTACCCTCGTCGATAAGCGAAATAATATTCGCAGAGTGGTCTGCCCTTAAATTGAATTCCTTTGAAAGTTTTAATACGTAGTCCATAAGTTTTTCCTTTTTACTAATTTTTCCCTTTTTTAATTCTAGTTTGTTTTACTGTTTTTTCATAACCCTTGTCCGAAGGAGTGTAATAAACCCTCCGCTTTAATCGGTCTGGCAAATACTGTTGCTCAACGTAACCGCCGTAATCGTGAGGATATTTGTAATTTAATTTATTCAACTTGTCCTCTCTTGTTGAAAACTCATAATTTTTCAAGTGGGGAGGAACTGTGTCGTCTTTTACGTTTACAGCATCTTCTCCCGATGCATGCATTGCCAGATAAACCGAGTTAGATTTTTCCGCTTCGCAAACGTACACGACAGCCTCCGATAATGGCAAAAGTCCTTCGGGCATACCAATTTTTTCAAACGCCACAAGAGCGTTGGTTGCCACAACCAGTGCGTTGGGGTCTGCCATTCCAACGTCTTCTGCCGAATGGGCGATAATACGCCTTGCGATAAGCAAAGGGTCGCACCCACCTTTAATCAATCTTTGCATGTAATAAAGGGCTGCATCTGAATCGCTTCCTCTAAGACTTTTACAAAATGCGGAAAGCATATCGTAATAAAGATTTTCATCATAAGACAGTGATTTTTGCTGTATTGATTCTTCGGCATCTTTGAGCGTAACAGTTATCTTCCCGTCGGCATTCGGCTGAGTTGTAAGCACTGCAAGTTCCAAAGCATTATACGCCACCCTTAAATCTCCTGCCGACATTCTTGCAATATGATAAATTGCGCTGTCTTCTACAAGAAGGTTGTAATTACCGAATCCTCTTTCCTTGTCTGCAATCGCTTTTTTGAGTGCAAATACGATATTTTCCTCGCTCAATCTTTTGAGTTCGAAAACCCTACATCTTGAAACGATAGCCGGAGTCATAGAGGCAAAGGGGTTTTCTGTGGTTGAACCTATAAAAATTATATCGCCTTGCTCTATTGCAGGAAGCAAACTGTCGCTCTGTGTTTTGTTAAATCGATGACACTCATCTAAGAGCAAATACGTCTTTTTACCATACATTTTGGCGTTTAACCTTGCTTCATCAACGACCTTTTTAACGTCTGCCACGCCACTATTAACCGCATTTAATTTTACGAAGTTTCCAGCAGTGCCGTTTGCAATAACGTTTGCAAGCGTCGTTTTGCCAGAGCCGGGCGGTCCCCAAAAAATACAACTTCCCAATCGGTCCAGTTTTATTGCACGCCTTAACAATCCCGTTTCAGAAACAATATGCTCTTGCCCTAAAAACTCGGATAACGTTTTGGCTCTCATGCGCTCTGCAAGAGGAACGCTGTTAATATTTTGTTTTTGATTTGCTAAATCTAATAAATCCATACAAATATTTTATCATATCCCATATTTTTTTTCAAGTCATAATACATTAATTATATAGAACTTTTGCTCGAAAAAAATTTGATTAATAAGGAGATAATTTTGAAAAAAAATTTTTCTAATTGTGCTGAGTGGATTTGTTTTTGTCTTTTAGTTAGCACACTCGTTTTTACATGCTTTTTTAAAGATTTCTCATACGCCACAACAGATGGTATAAAACTGTTTGTTGCTTGCGTTCTACCAGCACTCTTCCCTTATCTTTTCATTACCACCCTTTTGACTTCGTTATCGGTTACAGGACGTGCTTTTAATAAGTTAAGCCCGATAACAAGCAAATTGTTTAACGTTAGTGGATGTGTAGGCTATGCCTTTTTTATAAGCGTGCTGTCGGGATATCCCATGGGCGCAAAAATGGTTTCCGACTTAAAAAGCGATGGACTGTTATCAGATGCCGAAGCGGTTAGAGCCTCGGCAATATGTTCTACTTCCTCGCCGGTGTTTTTAATTTCATCCGTGGGTAATTTAACTTTTAGAAATAGTCTTTTCGGAAAAATTTTATTTTTAACACACTTAATTTCCGCTCTAATCACCGGCGCAATATTTTCCTTATATAAAAGAAAAAGCAAGCCTAATAGCAACGCCTTTACACCGACTCTTAAAAATGATAACATTTTATATCAAGCAACATTTTCCTCTGTAATATCAGTTTTAGTTGTTGGTGGGCTTATAACGGTTTTTTACATTCTAACGGAAATTTTATCAAGCCTTAACGTGCTTTCTTTAATAATATCACCGATATTTGCTTTTAGCAAAAACAGTCATATAGCAGAGGGTTTGGCTTTTGGATTGTTTGAGTGTACCAAGGGAATAAAACGCTTAGCCGTTGGCGGAATAAGTCTTTTCACTTTGCCCGTTTGCGCTTTTATTTGTGGGTTTGGCGGTCTTTCGGTTATATGCCAATCAATTGCTTATCTAAAAAAAGCCAAAATAAAAACCGCCCCATTCGTCCTTTCAAAACTCACTTCAGCGGTAATAAACTTTATTGTTGGTCTTATTTTTTCTATTTGTTTTTTTGCTCGATAATATTTTGCGTTTTTAACCACGCTTTATCCGATAAAAACATTTTATATTCTGCTTTAAGTTCGATTATATTTCTAATTCCAGAAGAACTTACGTGCGTTAATTGCGCAGGGGTTGGGATATAAATTGTCGTCATGTCAGGATACATTTGATTATTATAGCGTTCCATGGTCGTCTCGTATTTATAATCAACCTCATCACGTATACCTCTAACCGAATACTTGATATTGTTATCTTTCATAAATTGGGTTAGCATTCCGTCAAAAGAAAGAACTTTTATCCTGTTATTGTCTTGATAAACGCTATTAATAATATCCATTCTTTCAGAAAGGCTAAACATAGGTTTCTTGTCCACGTTAACTCCAACGGCAACAACAACCTTATCAAACATTTCTAAGCATTTTTCTATAACGTATTCGTGTCCTTTTGTTATAGGGTCAAACGTCCCCGCAAAAACGCAAGTTTTCATAATTTTTCCTCTTTTTTATAAAAAGTTAAACACGCTCTGCCGTATTTTCTCCTGTCGAAAATTTCCAACCCGTCCACTTGTATATCAATTGGCTTTTCACTTTCAACGACTGCTATTCCATTATCCGTTAAGCAATTACGCATGTTATCTAAAACCTCTTGTAAAAAGTCGCAGTTATACGGTGGGTCGATATAAATAACGTCAAACTTGTCCGAAGTTCTTTTTAGAAAATTAACACCGTCAAAATTTGTTATTTTATAATCCTCAACCACGCTGAGCTTTTCGAGATTTTTCTTGATTAAATTCACGCTCTCTCTTGAAAAATCGTTAAAGGTTACGCTTTTTGCCCCTCGGGAAATAGCCTCTATTCCCATAGCGCCCGTTCCAGCAAACAAATCGAGAAAATTGGCATCATAGACAACGTTTCTAATGATATTGAAAAAACTTTCTCTAACCATATCGGAAGTTGGGCGAATGCCTAATTTTTCAAAACTTAACAGCACACGGCTTTTATATTTTCCACCGACTATTCTCAAACTTAATCTCCGTAAATTTCTCTATGCTTTTCCTTGATTTTTTCTTGTTGTAATTCTATCTTTTTGCCACCCAAATAATAAGCAATTCCTTGGGTCAAAACAATTATAGGAATATAAACTAAACTCCAATAATAGAAAGTCGCAGATGCAATTGTTCCGTTCAAACGGAAAAAGGCAAACACAACCATACATAGAAATCCCGCAAGGACACCCGCCCCGTTATAAACGCTTCCAAAAGCACTTATTAAAACTGTGTGGATAATTAAAAGGATAATCAAGGGCAGACAGGCAAATCCACCTATAACAAAACCTTTCCAAACCTTAAATTCTTCACGAATTTTAAGCGGTCTATCTTCCCCTGTAAGTATGATTTGGCGACGCTCCATATCGTTAGCAATTCTAACTTTCAACGCTTTCTGTCCGTCATGATAAGCGGCTGAGGCAACGATAAACAGGTATAAAAATAAATTCAATCCCAAAAGAATTACCTTTAACCAAATTAGGTCTTTTATGATAAGTATTCCAACAGCAGTAACCGCCATAAAGAACAAGTAAATTAAGGGCATTAGCGCCTGTTTGAGAAAAAAACCAAAATATTTCATTGTGCTTTCCTTTAATTTATATAAATTTTTTGCGCACGGCGACTTATGCCGACCAAAATTTCATAACTTATCGTTTGGTATTTTTTTGCCAAAACATCTGCGTCTAAAAGAATGGGATATTCTTCACTATCGCTATCGGTAACTGCCGAAATATCCATACATCTGTTATTAAACTGGCCAGGAGTTGTCTGTCTCGGAAGTCCGTCTGCATAACCGAATCTAACTAGTTTTATCGACAGGTTTTCGTTAGACGGACAAAAACCGTATAGAGAACTTTCGCCCTTTTTTAATTGTCTCTCTATTAACGCTTTTGCGTAAACTTTCATGACAGGCAAAACTTCCACAAGATTGCTTTTAAACGGTTTATATCCGTAAAGCAAAATGCCTATACGCACCATATCCCACTGAGAGCCGACTAGAAATCCCCCGCTTGCAGAAATGTGGCATATCGCTTTATTATTATACCTCTTAACAAGGTTATTTGCAAGCAAAAATTGCTTTTCTGCCTCTATTTTCGATTTTTTATCAGACGGGTCTGCAAAATGCGAATATAATCCGTCTAGTTTAACCCATTTGCATTTAGAAATAAACTCTAAAAGGTCATTCAAGTTTTCTAATCCATCTACCCCTTGTCGATTCATACCCGTATTGTATTTAATGTGTACTTTGACTTTTGTCTTTGTCCTTTCCCCTTCGCTATTTAATTGCTCCACTTGATATTTATTACAAACGGTCGCCGTTAATTTATATGAAACGGCTTTTTCTATATCTTCTTCAAAAAAGGGAACTAACACTAAAATATCTTTATCGATACCGCTTAATCTCAAATCGATCGCCTCTTCTAAAAGAGCAACGGCATATGAGTCTACAATATTATAAAGAGCGTTTGCAACCACACACGCCCCATGCCCGTATGCATCTGCTTTAACCACAGCGCAAAACTTTACTCTTTTTTTTAGTTTGGATTTTACCGATAATGCGTTTTGTCTTAACACGTTTAAATCAATATACGCTTTATTTAACATATAATTATAATATGAAAACCCGACGGGGAAATTTCCTCGTCGGGTTTAGTCTTTTTATCTAGTTAATTTTTAGTTTCTGGGATTTTTAAGTTGAGCCTGTGCTGCTGCAAGTCTTGCAATCGGAACACGGAAAGGCGAACAAGAAACGTATGAAAGACCTATCTTATGGCAGAATTCAATTGAAGATGGGTCTCCACCGTGTTCACCACAGATACCACAGTGCATGTCTGCACGAATGCCTCTGCCGAGCTTAACAGCCATATCCATAAGTTTACCAACGCCGTTCTGGTCAATCTTAGCAAACGGGTCGTTTTCGAAAATCTTAGTGTCGTAGTATGCGCTGAGGAATTTACCAGCGTCATCACGAGAGAAACCGTAAGTCATTTGAGTAAGGTCGTTAGTGCCGAAACAGAAGAATTCTGCTTCTTTTGCAACTTCGTCCGCAGTGATACATGCTCTCGGAATTTCAATCATTGTTCCAACTTCGTATTTAAGGTCGCTCTTTGCTGCTGCGATTTCTTCATCAGCAGTTGCAACAACTATGTTCTTAACGTATTTAAGTTCTTTTGCTTCGCCAACGAGCGGAATCATGATTTCAGGAACAACGTTCCAGTCCGGGTGTTTCTTCTGAACGTTTATTGCCGCACGGATAACCGCTCTCGTTTGCATTTTTGCAATTTCCGGATAGGTTACTGCAAGACGGCAACCACGATGTCCCATCATGGGGTTTGATTCGTGGAGAGCAGAGATTATGCTCTTGATTTGTGCAACGCTCTTTCCTTGTGCTTGTGCAAGTGCTTCGATATCGTATTCAGCAACGGGAACGAATTCGTGAAGCGGTGGGTCAAGGAAACGAATGGTAACAGGATAACCTTCTAGCGCTTCGTAAAGTTTTTCAAAGTCGCCTTGTTGCATTGGGAGTATTTTATCAAGCGCTCTTTCTCTTTCTTGAACGGTATCAGCGCAAATCATTTCTCTGAATGCGTCTATTCTGTTACCCTCAAAGAACATATGCTCTGTACGGCAAAGACCGATACCTTCTGCACCGAGTTCTCTTGCCTTTGTAGCGTCCTTAGGCGTATCAGCGTTAGTACGAACGCCAAGCACTCTATATTTATCAGCCCAAGCCATAATTCTGCCGAAATCCCCTGAAATGGTTGCGTCAACCGTTGGGATTTCTCCGTCGTAAATATTACCCGTTGAGCCGTCTATTGAAATTACGTCCCCTTCTTTGTAAGTCTTTCCAGCAAGGACAAACTTTTTGTTATCTTCATCAAATTCTGTTATTGCAGAGCAACCGGAAACACAGCAAGTTCCCATACCTCTTGCAACAACTGCTGCGTGAGAAGTCATACCGCCACGAGCGGTTAAGATACCTTGCGACGCTTTCATTCCCTCGATATCTTCGGGAGAAGTTTCAAGACGAACGAGAATAACTTTTTCTTTTCTTTCTTTCCAGATTTTTGCGTCTTCTGCGGTGAAAACGACCTTACCGCAAGCCGCACCGGGAGATGCACCGAGCGCTCTTGCAGCCGGTTTTGCACTCTTTAACGCTTTCGCATCAAACTGTGGATGTAAAAGTGTGTCGAGGTTTCTGGGGTCAATCATTAGAACTGCTTGTTTTTCATCAATCATGCCTTCGTCAACGAGGTCGCAAGCGATTTTAAGAGCAGCGGCAGCCGTACGCTTACCGTTTCTCGTTTGAAGCATATAGAGTTTGCCGTGTTCAACGGTAAATTCCATATCTTGCATATCTCTATAATGGTCTTCCAAAATTTTGCAAACGTTTTCGAACTGTTTGAATGCTTCGGGGAATTTTTCTGCCATTTGTGCTATTGGCATTGGTGTACGAACGCCGGCAACAACGTCTTCACCTTGTGCGTTGGTTAAGAATTCGCCCATAAGTTTCTTTTCGCCGGTTGCAGGGTCTCTAGTAAACGCAACACCCGTTCCGCAGTCGTCTCCCATATTACCGAACGCCATTGCTTGAACGTTAACCGCAGTACCCCAACTATAAGGAATATCGTTATCTCTACGATATACGTTTGCTCTTGGGTTGTCCCACGAACGGAATACCGCCTTAACTGCGCCGATAAGTTGTTCTTTGGGGTCAGCAGGGAAATCTGCGCCGATTTTTGATTTATATTCTGCCTTAAATTGTTCAGCAAGTTCTTTTAAATCGTCAGCTGAAAGTTCAACGTCGAGTGTAACGCCTTTTTCTTCTTTCATCTTGTCAATAAGTTGTTCGAAATATTTCTTGCCAACTTCCATAACAACGTCTGAATACATTTGAATAAATCTTCTGTAACAGTCGTAAGCCCATCTAGCGTTTCCTGATTTCTCAGCCATAACTTTAACAACGTCTTCGTTAAGACCGAGGTTTAAGATGGTGTCCATCATACCTGGCATAGACGCTCTTGCGCCCGAACGCACTGATACGAGCAACGGATTTTCTAAATCGCCGAACTTTTTACCGGTGATTTCTTCCATTTTTTCTATATGCTCCATAATTTGAGCCATTATCTCGTCGTTAATTTGTTTTCCGTCTTCATAATATTTAGTGCAAGCTTCGGTTGAAATGGTAAAGCCTTGGGGAACGGGTAGACCTATCTTGGTCATTTCTGCGAGGTTTGCACCCTTTCCGCCCAAAAGTTCACGCATTGATGCGTCGCCTTCACTGAACAGATAAACATACTTCATTTTTCTTGTTTCCTCCTAAACGTTAACTAAATTTATATTTTGTTATAGTGCTATGTCAAACTACTTATACATTCTACTACAATTTTTTATTTTTTTCAAGCGTTCTAACAGCCTTTTTGCTTTTTACAAAATTTTAATAAGTTCTTTAATTGAGTTTATTTTTTCATCAGTTCTGTTTTCGATATAATAATCCAAAAGTTTCAGTGCTTTTTGCTTAAATTCCTTTTCGGGATTATTTCCGTTCATTACGTCGTTAAGTGCATCAAAAGTGGAAAGATTTACTTCTCTGCCCACCCCGTCGAAACATTTCTCGCAAAAAAAACCACCTCGCCTGTAATCGAAAAATATTCTACCGCTTAAATTCCCTTCGCAACAAAAACACTTGTTTAACGTGAGAGAAAAACCGTTCTCTTCAAGCATGTTAACTATGTATTTTATCAGCGGAATTTCCGCCCCGTTATCGCCGTATGCAAGTTCTTTTAGTGCATTTACGGCAAGCACAAATCCGAGTTCGGACGAAATGTTTTCACGATAGAATTTCTTGACTAGTTCAATTACTGCGCCTGCGGAAAAATATTTAACCACGTCTTCCCTAATAGGATAAAAACTATCTATGAGACTTGCTCCGATAACAGTTCGCATTCCGTTTCTTTGACTGAAAAGGTATTCGGAAAAACAAAAAGGCTCGGTTGCAAACTTTAACTTTGCACCTGCCTTTTTAACCCCTTTTATTTTAGCGGAAATAACACCCTTTTCAAGAGTGAAAATCTTTAAGATTTTATCGTTTTCGCCGAACGAAGTTGCGCCGACTACTATCCCGCTGTATTTTTCTTCCATATTATTTTTCCGTTAGTTTTTTGTAGAGCAGATAATATGAGATTTGCCCCGTCCTTTCAAAATCGCTCCATATTAAATCCAAAATCTCGTTGTTACCGGTGCCACTTTTTTTGCTTTTATCCATAATCCACCCTCCCTTATACAAGTATGGGGATTATATAATTATTTATGCATTATTCGTTTACGCCATATCCGTATTCTTTCATTAAGTGTGCGCTGTTTCTCCAATCTTCTTTAACCTTGACGTAAGTGGTTAAGAAAACTTTTCTGCCCAAAAATTTTTCCATATCCGCCCTTGCAAAAGAAGATACTTCTTTGATTGCCTTTCCGCCCTTTCCGATAAGAATGGCTTTGTGATTTTGCTTTTCACACACTATATCAAGACTAACGTTATAAGTCTTTTTGTTTTCCGACAACTTAAACTCGTTTATTATTATTGCAACGCCGTGAGGTATTTCTTTATCAAATTTTAAAAGTATCTTTTCACGCATTATTTCAGAAACCATAAATTTTTCTGAACGGTCGGAAATTATATCTTCCTCAAAAAGTTTATCGCCTTCGGGTAAATGTGATAGTATTACTTTTAAAAGTTCTCTAACGTTCTTTCCTTTTCTTGCCGAAACGGGAACTATCTCCACGTTTAAATCTGACAAATCTTTTAGTTCTGAAATTAAAAGATTTTCGCTCATAATATCGGTTTTGGTAAGTGCGAGCACGGTTGGAATGGAAAGTGATAAATATTTTTCTAAAAGTTTTCTATCCGTATCGCTAACTCCTTCGTGCGCATCCATAACGAAGAGTATAAGGTCCACGTCTTTTGCACAATCTGTGGTAGTTTTTTGCATCATAGAATTTAATAAGTTATCAGCCCTATATATACCTGGTGTATCTATAAATGCAATTTGATAATTCTCTGCGGTGAGCACGCCCATTATTCTATCTCTCGTGGTTTGTGGCTTAGGAGAAACGATAGCAACCTTTTCGCCCACCATAACGTTGACTAACGTGCTTTTACCTGCGTTTGCTCTGCCTACAACTGCAACGCTTCCGCTCTTCATCAGCCTTTATCCTCCCCGTCCGTTTCAGCGTTCATATCTAAATTTTCATTTTCTTGGTTTTTTTGTTCATCTTTATCGGCTAAAAATTCTTCGGGGTGAAGAAGTTTTAAAACTTGCTTTTCTTTGTCTCGCATTTCCTTTTTGTCGATATCTGTCATGTGGTCATATCCAAAAAGATGCAACAGTCCGTGAATAATAAGGTATTCTCTTTCCCTCTCTTCACTGTGTCCATATTCTTCTGCTTGCGCCCTAATTTTTTCATCACATAAAACGATTGAGCCGAGAAAAATATATCTGCCTTCAAGTTCGGTCGGGCAGTCCTCAGGCTTTATAGCAACGCCTCTTATTCCGTCAAGGCTAGGATAAGACAAAACGTCCGTAACACTATCCACGCCACGAGTAGTTTTGTTTAGAGTTTGCATTTGTTCGCCGTCGCTGAAAACGAGTTCTGCTTTAAATCTTGAAACTTGTCCAAGAGTTTTATAAACTGCTTTTGCGAGTTTTTTAAGTTTAATTTTTCTTTCAAGACATTCTATAAAAAGTTTTGCCATAATTTTTCCTCGGTTATAATTCTACTCCGTCTAGGTTTACTTTTGGATACTCAACTCTGCTGTGATATATACCCGTTAAATTGTTTACTACCGTGTGAATGATAATATTAAGTTCTTTTAACGTTATTTCGCAGTCCTCAAACTGACCGAGTTCCATGCGGTCGTTAACGATTTTTCTTACCACCTTTTTAACGTTTTCTCTTGAACGGTCTTGAAGCGACCTTGCCGCCGCCTCGCACCCGTCTGCTATCATTATAATGGCTGCAATCTTAGTTTTGGGTTTTGGTCCTGGATAACAATATTGATTAAGGTCTACTTCACCGTCGGTAAATTTTTTTGCTTTGTCGTAAAAATACAAAATAGGAAGAGTTCCGTGATGTTGAACGCATACGTCTGCTATCTCTTGGGGAAGCCTGCTTTTTTCGATAAGTTTGTATCCGTCGATAGCGTGTGATTTTATTATGTTTGCCGATAACTCAGGGGTTAAATCGTCGTGAGGATTTTCGCCAGTTGCTTGATTTTCTTTAAAGAATTCAGGTCTGCGAAGTTTTCCTATGTCGTGATAATAAGCGCAAGTTCTTGCAAGCAAAGCGTCCTCATCTATTGCAGTTGCGCACGCTTCGGCTATGTTAGAAACCACTATCGAGTGATTGAACGTTCCCGGTGCTTGCTGAATAAGTTTTCTGATAAGTGTTGCTTTGTGGTCGGTTAATTCCGAATACTTAAAACAACTAACCTTTTTAAACATTGCTTCGAATACGGGAAGCAGTATAAGAAGTATCATAACCGAGAACGGACCCGAACACGCCCCCGATATTAGAGATGATATGATATTTTCTCCGCCGTGTTCTATTATATTCATGGCAACACACACTAAACTTGGCACTGATATTAAGGTGCTCATTAAAAGTAATTTAAGCCTTGAATAAACCTTATCCATACACACAGTTGCTATAATACCAGAAGAAAAGCACATTATCAATACCGGATAGTTGCCGATTGTGAACGCAACTCCGCCAAACGAGTCGAACAAAAATATAAGCACGCAAAAAATTATGCTCATAAAAATTGCCGTTCGTCTGTTGGTTAAAAACAGAGTAAGTATAGATACAAGCGCAAGCGGACGCAAATACACGTTAACGTAAGTCCCGACGGCGTAACATACTATAAGCGCTAGTTCTATAATCAAAAACAACATTTCCGAGTTGACGGGATTTTTAAGAAAATCCCTGTCCTCGAAAGCAAAATAAAAAGCAACTACCGAAAAAGTTAAAATTAGTAAAATAATAAAGTGAATAAATGTAGTTATGTTTTCAAAATACTTGTATTTGTCGACAATGCCCTTTTCAGCATTAAGATAAACGGCAAAAAAGAATAAGAACGCTACTATAACGACGTTTACAACGTAAACCATAGCGTTTAGCACGATATCTTTTGTCGACCAACTCATTATTTTTTTCGATTTTGTTTTTTCCATAATTTCTTCCTTTTTAACCTGCGTATAAAACACGCCGATATTTAAGCGTTACGGTATAGCAGTATTGTTCCCCTTTCCTTTCGGTTACAACCTCTGACGATATAATTTCTTTATCTTTTAAAGTTTGCTCTGCAAAAATAACTGCCTTTTCTTCCTCTCCCTCGTGTAAAGAGTAATATTCGCATTTTTCATTGGATAGCAAAGTAACCGTACAGATAACTCCAACCGAGACTTCTTGCTCTTTAATAATCATTTTTCCGTCAACTAATAGTTGCCCAGAAAAAACCTGTTCACCAACCGAAACTTTTGGCGTTCCCCGATAAACCTTTATGTTTTCCACCACTCCGTCAACGTCCGAATAAAGCGCACAAACGTTTCCGCTGAGTTTATCTTTATCCTCTTTTGAAAGGGCCAATTCCACCTTTAAAACGTTTCCTTTCCTTTCAAGCCCCACAAAAGACAACCTATCGTTCCCCGCCAAAATTTCATCCTCTATTTTAGCGAGGTCAATATCCGAAAACCTAGTATATTTTTTAATCCCTCTCTGCTCTAAAAAATCCTGAACTTCTCTTTTAAGAACGCTTCCGCTCCCAGAGTATTCGAACGAAAAAATAAATCCGTTAAAGTATATTGCTATAAATGTAAATATTACAGCGCCAATGATTAATCCAAATTCTTTAAACAAAAAATATAAAGGATAATTTCTTCCACCGTCTTTAACTTTTTTTATATTATAGCACAAATCTTTTGCGATTGCAAAAAATTTTTGCCCTTGCTTTAAGTTTACGGTAACATGCATGCTTTTTTGAGAGATTTTTTTAACGTCGTATAAAGTTATGCCCTGTTTTTTTACGTGTTCTATAAGACGGTCTAAGTTTAACCCTTGAACTAGGAAAGTGCTTCTAACACCGCTTACTCTTTTTCTAAGCATTTTATTTTTCCGCACACCACCACGTCTCCCACACAGTATTTTTTCAGATATAAACCCTCTCCTTTTATAATAACGCTTCCCTTTTTAAGGCAAAACTTTATTTCGGTGGGAGAATATCTAAATATTGAAAGAACGTTTTCTAAATACACTGCGCTTTCCCCAAAAACCACCGCCCTAAAAGACGGCTCTTTTATACCTTCACTATCCCCGATACATTCTTTTATTGTGTCAATGAACCCCATAAACGCACCTCCTCGTTTATAGTTATGCTAAAAGAATACCAAAAAACACTCTGCAAATGTTTTGCAGAGTGTTTTTTTATATGTTTTTTAGTTTTTATAAAAATTTATTAAACAACCTTTTAAAATGATTTGTTTTTCTGCCTCTGTTAGCGGGTCCATTTTTAAGGTGATGTTTCTTGGGTTATCGCCTATAACTTGCGCCTCAAACACACCCGTTCCATTCTGGATTTTTTCTTTTACGTTTGGAATATATAAGTAATCTCCCACGTTAAAGTCGTTGCTGTCGGAAAGAAGCGGTAACATACCCCAATTGATAAGATTGCTTCTATATCTCTTGGTTGCGTACTCCTTAGCAATATTTGCAACGCCACCCAAAACTCTTTGGCAAGAAGCCGCTTGTTCTCTCGCCGACCCGTCGCCAGGTTTTATCGAGCAAACAACGCTTCCATAAGAAGTAATATCCTCCTCAAAACCTAACTCTGCTGGGAACTCTCCGTCCCTAACCGCTTTTGCTCTACCAACGTACAATGGGTCTTTTCTAGAAAGCGCAAATTCGGCAAGTTTCAACGGGTTAGAACGGTAAGATGAAGTTTCTCCCGATGGAATAAGTTCATCAGTCGTGGTAACGGGGTCATTTATAACTGAAACGACTTTTAAGAGCAGGTTGTCTTTAAGCGGTTGCATTTTTGGCCAGTCTGCGATATTAGGTCCGTATTTTAAGGACAGTTTACCGTCTGCCTTGCCCACGCCGTTAAACACCCTTGCTTTGTAAATTTTATTGTCGAAACGGTATTTTTTGATTTTTGCAGAATAAATCAAATCCATTGCAGAAGTTATTGCGCCACCGTTAGCGGCTGTTGCGGCAATACTTCTTGCGTCCATTAACGCAACTGCTGAAAGTTGACCGTTTGCAGGCTTGCTCCCCTCTCTGCTTTCAAAGTTTCTGGTAGTGTGGCGAATAGAAAGTCCGTTATTTTGCGGAACGTCTCCTGCGCCAAAACACGGTCCACAGAAAGCAGTTTTTATAACCGCTCCGTTATCTATTAATCTACCTATATATCCACCGTCTACCAAACCTTTATATACGGGTTGGCTTGAAGGATATACGTCCAAAGTGAAATCGTTATTATCAATAGCAATTCCGTTAAGTATTTCCGTTGCCTCTGCAATATTTTCATACATACCGCCTGCGCAACCAGCAATAACGCCTTGTTCAACAAAAACTTTTCCGTCAACAATCTTGTCGGTGAGTTTAAATTGCCCCTTTCCTTCGGGAAGAAGTTTTTGACCAGCCTGTTCTGCCTCTTTCAAAAGTTCGTAAGGACGAGAGAGGAAATCTTTTATGGTATAAGCGTTAGAAGGGTGGAACGGAAGAGCAATCATAGGTTCTATTTTGGACAAATCTATAACGATACCTCTATCGTAATAAGTTCCTTCTTCGGGCTTCATTTCCTTGTATGCGCCAACTCTTTGGTGCTGTTCATAATATTTTCTTGTCTTTTCATCGGTTATCCAAACGGAAGAAAGGCAGGTGGTTTCAGTAGTCATAACGTCAATACCGTTTCTGAAATCCATGCTTAGCGTTTTAATTCCGTTACCAACGAACTCTAATACTCTGTTTTTAACAAAGCCGTTTTTAAAAGTTGCTTTAACAAGCGCAAGCGCAACGTCGTGCGGGCCGACCCCCTTCCTTAATCTGCCTTTTAAGCTAACTGCAACAATTTCGGGCATATCTAGGTCGTAAGTTCTCTCTAATAACTGCTTAACGAGTTCGGGACCACCCTCGCCAACGGCAACCGTTCCGAGTGCACCGTATCTCGTGTGTGAATCAGACCCTAAAATCATACCACCGCAAAAAGCACGCATCTCTCTCATATATTGATGAATAACGGCTAAATGCGGAGGAACGAATGCTCCACCATATTTTTTAGCGGCAGAAAGACCAAAAACGTGGTCGTCTTCATTAATCGTTCCGCCAACAGCACAAAGAGAGTTGTGGCAGTTGGTTAACGTGTACGGTATGGGGAATTTTTCTAAACCGCTTGCTTTTGCCGTTTGAATTATCCCAACGTAAGTTATATCATGCGAAGTTATCTCGTCAAACTTAATATTAAGTTTATCAGGACTGTCCGAAAGGTTATGGCTTTGCAAGATTTTATAAGCCATTCCGCCTTTTTTTGCCTCTTTGTCGACAGTTTTTGCCTTAATAAGTTTGCCGTTTTGATAATAAACGCCTTTTTCGATAAGTTTAATCATATTTTTCTCCGTTTCTTGTTGCTATAATAAACAAAAATATTATACAATATAGAAAAACATTTTGCAAGCAAACTAAACGCTAATAGTTGTAAATTAATATTCTGCTCTTGCTTTTTGCTTGTTTTTATAATACAATAGTTATAAGGTGATTTTATGAAAAGATTTAGATATAAGCACAATATAGCGATATACTTAATTTTAACCGCCGTCCTCGCCGTTACCGTGGCGGGCATGGTTAATAGCGTTATTTCTTTAATGAAAGAGGGATTAGAACCTATAAAGATGTTTAGCCAAATCACATTATGCATTATCAACGCTCTTCTCTTTTCCTTTGCTCTTTCGGTTATTATCGCAAGTGGTTATTCATTCAAAAAATCTAAATTGGTTTTGCGGTTTGGATTTTTGACTTTTAAAACTCCGTTAGACCAAGTGATTTCAGTCTGTAAGATGACTAGCATAAATAAACTTGTCTTATATTTTAAAGGAGAAAAGTATTCGGTTATAGTCATCAATAGCAAGTATTATGATGATTTTATTGGAAAACTTAAACATTTTTGCCCAAAAATCGAGTATTTTGTTAATTCTGACGAGAAAAATTAATAAAAATTCACAAAGTGCGTAAAAAAATATTTAAAATCCGTTGACAAATTTAGCGTATCGCAGTACACTGTAATTAATCGAATAAATCCGGTAGGTAAGGCTACCCTAGGGATATGGATTGCTACCGCAAAATGGTGGAGACACTATTAGTTGGTGAACAGACCACGTCGAAAACAAGGCGTGATTTAACGCAATTACACCGCCCTACGGTGCTAAAGCTCAAATGGTTAACGCTTGTTTTTTAGTGTTTTTGTATTCCTACCGTTTTCGGTGGGAATTTTATTTTTTAAGGAGGACGGATTATGACCGAAGAATTAGAAATAACTTTTGAAAAACTGAGTTTCTGTTTTGAAACCAGAAAGTTTGCCGACCTCCGAATTTTGCTCCTCGATATGGAGCCTGCCGATATTGCTAGTTTTATGGAAAACAATTTAGACGATAAAGAGCAACTTATGTTCTTCCGCTTGTTGCCAAAAGAACTAGCCAGCGACGTTTTTGTCGAAATAGAATCAGATACGCAAGAAGAACTTATAAAAGCGTTCACTGATAAAGAACTTAAAGCGGTAATCGACGATATGTTCTTGGACGATACGGTTGATATTATAGAAGAAATGCCAGCCAACGTCGTTAAAAGAATACTTAAAAACTCTGACCCTGAAAACAGAAAACAAATTAACGATTTATTAGAATATCCCGACGATTCTGCTGGGTCAATTATGACAACCGAATACGTTTCCTTTTCGGGTAGCACGACGGTTGCTTCGGCTTTTGAAAAAATCAGAACAACTGGAACTAACAAGGAAACTATTTATACCTGTTACGTTACAGACCGCAAGAAAAAACTAATAGGGGTTGTTTCTGTTAAGGATATGCTCCTTGCAGACTCTAACGAACTTATTGCCCACATTATGGATTCTAATGCAATAACCGTTGAAACGTTAGAGGACAAAGAGCAAGTTGCTCTTAAATTCCAAAAATACG
This sequence comes from Christensenellaceae bacterium, assembly GCA_045647765.1. Taxonomy (GTDB): domain Bacteria; phylum Bacillota; class Clostridia; order Christensenellales; family Borkfalkiaceae; genus UBA1259. The sequence goes on along the minus strand of JAZRMR010000005.1, from coordinate 21,936 downwards.
ACTTCCTCGCTCTGCCCGTTGTTGACAAAGAGGGGTGCTTGGTCGGTATCGTAACCGTCGACGACGCTGTTGACGTTATCCAAGAAGAGGCGACCGAGGACATTCAAAAGATGGCAGCAGTCCTCCCCAACGAAAAACCATATTTAAAACAATCGATATGGATTATTTGGAAAAGCAGAGTTCCGTGGCTACTTTTACTTATGGTATCCGCAACTTTTACTAGTATGGTGCTTTCTAATTACGAAACAAAACTTGCAGTAATTTCAGGTGGTTTATTATACGCATTCGTGCCTATGCTCATGGGAACAGCAGGTAACGCAGGCAACCAAACGTCTGTAACGGTTATCCGTGCGCTAGCGCTGGGGGACGTTGAATTTAGAGATATATTTAAAGTCGTACTAAAAGAACTTGGCGCTGCTTGTCTTTTAGGATTCACCATTGCCGTGGCTTGTTTTTTGAAACTTTATTTTATTGATAATCTTTATAATTACGTTTCTATCGAAGTTGCGTTAATCGTTTCTGCGGTACTTTTTATAACTATACTTATGGCAAAACTTGTAGGATGCTTGCTTCCGTTAGTGGCAAAAAAATGCAAACTTGACCCTGCGGTTGTCGCCTCTCCCTTTATGACCACAATAGTTGACGTTTTATCACTTATAATTTACTGCTCAGTCGCAATTACCCTGCTCGCATAATAATATTAACAATAAAATACCCTCTCCTTTTTTACGGGAGAGGGTTTGTTTTTTTATTTGTTTACTTGTTTTTCTAAGAGTTCTTTAATCTGTTTCAAAAGGTCCTCTGTGGTGGGATTTAATAAGCGTTCTTCTTTTGCTTTTTCTTCTGCAAGTCTTTGTTCTTCTTGTTCTTTTAATTTTTCTTTTTCTTTCTTTTCTTCAAAGTAAGTCCTCACAGCTTTTCTGTCGGTAATCTTTATGCCTGCTTCTTTAAGTTCTTTTCTTTCTGCTTTATTTAACGTTCCCTCTTTAACTTTCTTTGCGAATTCTCCGTTGCCCTCTTTTATCTTGTTGATAAATTTAACGATTGAGAAAAGGACTAACGCAATAAGGAAGAAATTAATGATTGCATTGATAAACTCGCCCCAGTTAATATAAATGGAGTTTGCAAGGTCGATTATCTGCTGATTGTTTGCGTCCGTGGTGTATGCCACTTTGAGATAAGTCAATATTCCGTCAAGCGAATTACTACCTAAAATGAGTGCCAAAAGCCAGTTAATAATCGGCTTTAAAATGAAATTACTCATTCCGTTTACGATAGCCGTGAACGCTCCGCCGACGATAACGCCGACAGCCATATCGAGGACGTTTCCCCTAGTGATAAACTTCTTAAATTCTCCAAAAAACTTTTTCATTGTTTTCTCCTTTTGTATATTTTTGCTTTTACTAATTTAACAACTTTTTTAGCACATTCTTCTGGCGTTGAACAGTTTAACTCTAAATCAATTTCTTTCTCTGTTTTTCCTTGCATTTATACTCCAAATCCGACGAAAGATATAACTGACGCGGTTGCAATCAAGATTAAGTAAAGACTGAAAAATTTATAGTTTGCTTTTTTAATAACTCTCAGCATTACTTTGATTGCTATGTATCCGGTTACGACTGCCGTTATCATTCCGAATAAAAGCGGAACAAGGTCTACGCTGATACCCTCTTTAACAACGTCTATGCCTGTTATAAGCGCAGCGCCCAAAATGACGGGAATACTCATCAAGAAAGCGAAGTTTGCATTGGTTTCCCTATCCACTCCAAGGTAACACCCCGAAGATATAACCGTTCCGCTTCTTGAAAGACCTGGAACGATTGCAACACTTTGCGCAACACCCATAACAACACTGCGTTTAACGCTTAGTGGAAGTTGCCTTTGATACTTTTTACTTACGAATTCCGATAAGAAAAGTTCGGTTGCCGTTAAAAGAAAAGTTCCCGCAAGCAAAATTGATGCAAGCAAATCTCCACCGTAAAAAGCACCCTCTATAACGTCTTGCAAAAAGATACCCGTTATAACTGCTGGAACGGTTGCTATTATTAGCAATAACATTTTGTTAAAAGGTTTCTTAAATAATGAAATTATCTCCTTGAAAAACACAATGAACACAGGGATAAGCGTTCCTATATGTAACATAACGTCAAAAAACATTCCGCCTTCGGTTACGCCAAGCCACCTTTGCATAAGTATTAGATGTCCGCTTGAAGAAACGGGCAAAAACTCCGCAAATCCTTGCACTGCGCCAAGTATTATCGCTTGCCAAATTTCCATATTGTCTCCTATTTTTCGTTCAATAGTTTTATAAATTCTCTAACCGCAAAGGTCATATTTTGGTCTTTTGGGAGAGCCAAACCTACCGCCCTTGTCGGAAGAGCGGGATTTGTTATAATTTCTTTTATCGTTCCCGACTGCAATTCGTGTTTAACAAACTCTCTCGGAATACACGCAATACCTATGCCGTTTTTAGCAAGTTCTGTCATAAGTTCTAAACTTGCAAGTTCTATTTCCGGGTGTAAATGCACCCCTTGCGAATGCGCAAAACTAACAATAGCCTGCCTTGTTGCCGTTGATAATTCAAGCATTAAAAGAGGATAGTCTTGGAGGCGTTTTAAATCAATCACTCCATCAAAGAGTTCACTATACTTTTCACTTGCAACAAATGTGTCGTGAAGTTGCATTACCGTGTTGGAAAGGTTTATGTCGCTGTCATCAATAGGTAGGTTTACAAAACCTATATCCCCTTTATTGCTTTTTAACAGTTCTATGGTTTCACTTGACGTGCCGTTTTGAAGTATTAAGTTTACGTTAGGATATTTTTCATGATACGCTTTAACGAAAGGCAATAAAAAATGCGTGCTTACAGTATCAGAAGCGCAAATTCTAACTATGCCCGTTGCGGTATCTTTAAGTTCCGCATATTTACTCTCTGCGTCGTCAAAGAGTTTTAACGCTTTTTCCACAGTCGGAAAAATTTGCTTTCCGCCCGTTTCTGAAAGTTCCATGCCCTTATGCGTTCGATTGAAGAGTTTTCCTCCAAGTTGGCTTTCAAGTTGCTTTATCGCTTGCGATACTGCCGGTTGGGAAATAAAAAGTTCTTCTGCCGCTTTGGTTAAACTCCCGCATTTAGCAACGGTATAAAAAACCCTGTAAAGTTCAAGATTTACCACACTCTTTTCCCCCTATCGTTTATTTTCCCACACAAAACTTGCTAAATATGTCGTTTATTATATCTTCGGTTGCAGTTCGCCCTGAAATTTCACCAAGAGCGTCCCAACCGTCTTTTATATCTATTGCAAGAAGGTCTAAACTTACGTTACCTATCGCAAAGAGTGCGTCCGAAAGTTTTTTCTCTGCCTTTTTCAAAGCGTTATAATGTCTTTCTTCGCACAAAAAGTCGCCGTTTAAGTCCAAACCGCTCTCAACTGTTTTTTCATACATTAGTTGTTTTAATTCATCTACGTTTTCTTTCTTTAACGCAGAAATATAAACGTCTGCTCGCTCGTCAATAATGGCTTTTTTGTCGGTTTTGTTGACGACAAATATAAAATTCTTATCCTTTATCAACTGATAAATTTTATCGTCCTCTTCGTTAAGGTCGTCAGACGCAACAACGTATATTATTAAATCGCTTTCGTCTAATATTTTCTTTGAAAGAAGAACGCCCATTTCTTCAATCTTATCTGCGCTCTCCCTTATGCCAGCCGTATCTGAGAAATTAAAGCGCACTCCGTTAACGTCAAGCGCACCCTCAACAACGTCTCTCGTCGTTCCAGGAACGTCTGACACGATTGCTTTATTATAATCAAGCAAAGCGTTTAATAGCGAACTTTTGCCTGTGTTTGGCTTTCCTACTATTGCAACCCTAACACCATTTTTTAAAGTTCTTCCAAGCCTATATGTCGAAAGAAGTTTTTTAATTCTCTCTAAAACTTGGGTAAGCGTTTGTTCAGTTTCTTTCATTGACGCTTGTTCTAAATCTTCCTCTGGAAAATCCATATCCGCATCAATCCCCGCAAGTACGGTCGTTATCTGGTCTTGTAACGAATTGACCTCTTTTGTTAAATTTTCTCTGTAAAGATAATACCCCGCTTTGACACCGCTTGCAGATTCACTGTTAATCATATCGATAAGCCCCTCTGCCGAGGAAAGCGAAAGTTTTCCGTTCATAAACGCACGTTTGGTAAACTCGCCATTGCCCGCAAGTCTTGCCCCTTCGGATATAACTTTTTTGAGTATTCCCTTTGCTATTGCGACACCACCGTGCGAATGAATTTCTACTATGTCTTCACCTGTAAAACTTTTAGGCCCTTTAAAGTATACGACCATTCCGAAGTCTGTAAAACCGTCGGCAATGATTTCACCAACGTACATTTTATTCGGCTCAAAGTTGTTCACCGCCGTCTTTCCCGACGGGCGAAAAACTCTTTCTGCTATTGATAGCGGACTATCTCCGCTAATTCTAATAACCGCAACCCCACTTGGCGCAAGGGCTGTGGAAATTGCGGCAATATTTTCAGATACCATTATTTATCCTTTGAAAATTAGTTTAATTATTTATCTTCTTTATCGTTGTCGTAAAACTCTGCAAACGGATTGCCCGGGTCAACTTCTCCCTTTTCGGCAAAGTCCTTAAACGGAGTTTCGGGTGGCCTTTCCATATTCTTGCCGTAAGGCGTGTTGTAAGGATTATTATAAGGATTGCCATAAGGCCCGTATCCAAAACGTTGATAACGTTCCCTAATATAATCCATATAGTTAACCGGTTCTCTCTTCCTCACCGAGAAAACAAACGGTGCAAAAAGCCCAAACAAGGAAAGTATCCCTGCAAGCATATAATGTTGCGGATAATACTTTCTGAAAAGGCTGATATATACGCTAGCCATAACAACGAGGCTCAACAAGTCAAGTAACATTGATATTGGGTTTAATATCGACAAAATTTTGTTGATAACGAATATCGCTTCTCCATAAGGGTCAACAAATTCCATTGGGTCGGCACTGACGTATAATCCGCTTGCCCATTCAACAAGGTTATTGGTTTTGCAATAAGCGTCTACGTTTGCCTGCGACATATCTTCAAGCATCAGCAGATAAACCGTTCTGCCTTCAAGTAAATTGCCCACTATCGGGAAATAGATAAAAAAGGTTATAACTAGCGTGCAAGTTTCTGCTAAACCGAATAATAAACAAAAAATAATAGCTAGTTTATCAAAAGTTGAGCCAAACGTTCTTTGATTTCCGATTAGTTTACATGCAAGATACACCCATAAAATAGGTATAAACGCAAAGAAGGCGAGTTTTATTTCTGCTCTTTTCGCCATTACGTAAAGACCTATTGAACGCAAAACGTAAAACCCGATTACTACTGCAAGAATAATTCCCGCAGTCGTCCAAATTGTTCCACCGTATAAGGATACGGGAAACCCTTCGTTTATAATAGTTATCATATTTTCTCCTTTTGCCCACCTATAATATTGCCCTCAACAACCTTTTATATTCACAAATTAATATGCTCTTGCAAAAATAACCTTGTGTTTAGCAGGTTTTCCACAAATTGCGCAAACTTCTGGAACGCCCTCTTCATCACACATAACTCTTGCCGTTGCCGAAGCCGTTTCTTTAACCTTGTCTTCACACTCTCTGCAACCGCACCAACCGGCTTTAACGAAATTCTTGTTTTCAACGCCGTTCAAAATTCCTTCAAGGCTGTCTGCCTCTACAATTCTTGCGTCTCTGTTTGCCTTAGATTTAATATACATATCCTTTTGAATAACGTCTAATAATCCGTTTACAAATTCGGACAAATTTTCCATTGAAACAAATTGCTTTTCGTTCTTATCTCTACGAACTAATACCACTTGATTATTCTCTATATCTCTCGGTCCAACTTCAATACGAACGGGAACACCTTTCATTTCCCACTCGTTAAACTTCCAACCGGGACTCATATCCCTAGTATCCGTTTCTGCTCTAATCCCAGCCTTTAAGAAAGCGCTTTCAATTTCTTTTGCCTTTTCGATTACTCCGCCTTTATGCGCAGCAACAGGAACGATTATAACCTGAACTGGTGCAATTCTCGGAGGCAAAACAAGACCTCTTTGGTCGCCGTGCGCCATAATAACAGCACCTATCATTCTGGTAGAAGTTCCCCACGAAGTGGTGTAACCGTGTTTTTGCTTTCCGTCTTTATCTAAGAATTTAATGTCAAACGCTTTTGAAAAGTTTTGCCCTAAATAATGGCTGGTACCAGACTGCAAACTTTTCCCGTCAAGCATCATTGCTTCTAAACCGAAAGTTGCAACAGCACCTGCGAATTTTTCTTTTTCCGTCTTTCTTCCGCAAAATACTGGAAGCGCAAGGGTTTCTTCCATAAAATCCCTGTAAACGTTGAGCATTTTTATGGTTTCTTCCATGGCCTCTTCTTCGGTTGCGTGAACGGTATGTCCCTCTTGCCACAAGAACTCGCTCGTTCTGAGGAAAGGTCTTGTCGTCTTTTCCCAACGCATAACGTTACACCATTGATTCATAATCACGGGCAAATCTCTATAAGACTGAATCCATTTTGAATACATAGTTCCAATAACCGTTTCACTGGTAGGTCTGATAGCAAGTGGCTCGTCTAATTTTGCGCCACCTGCGTGTGTAACCACCGCAACTTCTGGGGCAAAACCTTCAACGTGTTCAGCCTCTTTTGTGAAAAAACTCATAGGTATAAGTAAAGGGAAATATGCGTTTTTAGAACCCGTTTCCTTAAAACGGCGGTCCATATCTTTTTGTATGTTTTCCCAAATAGCATAACCATACGGTCTAATAACCATAGTCCCCTTAACTGGACCATAATCAACCAATTCCGTTTTCAGCACAACGTCAGTATACCACTGGGTAAAATTTTCATTAATGTCTGCAATCTCTTTTACGAATTGTTTTTCTGCCATAACCTATCTCCGTGCATAATTTTCCATTATAGTTATTTTAATTATATCACGACAAATGTAAATATACAACTTTTTTTATTTAATTTTACAGAAAAAGGCTTGAAAAAGAATTGAACTTGCTATATAATATATATCGTATTTGTAAACTGTTTTGTCTTTTTGTGAAAATCTTTTATTCACTGATAAAACTTGACAAAACGGTATCACTGCAAATTTAGGAGGATATTATGCAAGACGTAAAACAACTTACTATTAACGCCATAAGGGTTCTCTCCGCAGAGGCAATCCAAAAGGCAAACTCTGGCCATCCTGGACTCCCTCTCGGTGCAGCTCCTATTGGATATGCCGCATTTACTAATATGGTTTTCAATCCAAGAAACACCGCTTTCGATAACAGAGACCGTTTCGTGCTTTCAGCAGGCCACGGCTCCATGCTCGATTATGCGCTTTACTATCTCTTTGGATTCGGTCTTACTAAGGAAGACATTATGAATTTCCGTCAACTCGGCTCTCGCACTGCCGGCCACCCCGAATACGGTGTTTGCCCTGGTGTTGAAACGAGTACCGGCCCGCTCGGTCAAGGTGTTGCTAACGCAGTAGGTATGGCTATCGCTGAAGCATATCTTGCTGAAAAGTTTAATAAAGAAGGCTTCCCCATCGTTGACCATTATACATACGCTCTTTGCGGAGACGGTTGTATGCAAGAAGGTATTGAAAACGAAGCCGCTTCGCTTGCAGGCGCATTGAAACTTGGCAAACTTATCGTTTTATACGACGATAACGATATAACTATCGAAGGCGACACCGATATTACCTTTACCGAAAACGTTGGTAAACGCCACGAAGCACTTGGTTGGCAAGTTATTAACGTTAAAGACGCTAATGACGTTTCTGCACTAAACCGTGCTATTAAGAAAGCAAAAGCAGAAAAAGAAAAACCTTCTTTAATCATAATTAAATCACAAATTGGTTACGGTTCACACCTAGTTGGTAAAGCAAGTTGCCACGGCGCTCCCCTCGGAGAAGAAGGTGTTGCAACCTTAAAGAAAAACCTCGAATGGACAAGCGAACCTTTCGAAGTTCCCGCAGAAGTCTTTGCTCACTGCAAGAAGTTTGCCAACAAGGGCAGAAGAGCAGAAAGAGCGTGGAAGACAATGTTTAAAGAATACGCTGAAAAATATCCCGAACTCGCAAAAGAATATTCAGCATGGAAAAAGAGAGAACTTCCCGACCTTAAAAATATTGAAGATTTGTGGAAATTTGAAAAGGACGATGCTTCAAGAGGATACGGCGCAACCGTTCTTAACAAACTCGCTCAATACGTTCCAAACCTTATCGGTGGTAGCGCAGACTTAGCACCCGCTAATAAATCTAATATGAAATCAAGAGGAGAATTCCTCCCCGACGATAAGAGCGGTTCAAATATGCACTTTGGTATAAGAGAACATGCAATGGCTGCAATCGTTAACGGTATGTATTTACACGGAAGCCTTATTCCGTACTGCGCAACTTTCGCTGTTTTCTCAGACTATATGAAAAACGCTATGCGTATGTCGGCAATAATGGAACTCCCCGTAGTTTATATTTTAACTCACGATTCAATCGGTGTTGGTGAAGACGGTCCTACACATCAACCTATCGAACACCTTGCAGGTCTTAGAGCAATGCCTCATATGAAAGTTTATCGTCCTTGCGACGGTAGAGAAACCACCGCTTCTTGGATTAATGCTCTCACGGGTAAAGACCCCTCTTGTTTAGTTCTTTCTCGTCAAACCATTCCTATGCTTGAAGGAACGGGTGAAAATGCGTTAAAAGGCGGATACGTTCTCGCCGATTCAACCAAGAAGACCCCTGACATTATCTTGATTGCAACAGGAAGTGAAGTTAACCTTGCTGTTTCTGCAAAAGCAGAACTTGCTAAGGACGGTATTGATGCAAGAGTAGTTTCTATGCCTTGCGTTGAGGACTTTGAGAATCAATCGGCTAAGTATAAAGAAAGCGTTCTTCCCTCTACTGTTAGGGCAAGGGTTGCTATCGAAGCAGGCTCACCTATGTGCTGGTATAAGTACGTTGGTTTTGACGGAAAGATTATCGGCATGGAATCTTTCGGTGAATCTGCTCCTGCTAAGAAGTTGTTTGATAAATACGGTTTCACCGTTGAAAACGTAGTTAACACCGCAAAAGAAGTTCTTGGCAAATAATAAAAAGCACTAAATAATAGTAAAGGCAGTTGATTTAATTCAACTGCCTTTGTTTTTATAAACTTTCAAACTTATCCGCTAATAACCTAACCGAATTATAGAGGCTCTTTACCTCTTCAAACAGATTCTCATCTGGAACATTTAAATAATGGTTGTCTGCCTCTAAGGTAAATTCTCCCTTATACCCGTTTTCTTTTAATGCTCTAATAATAGGGTCGAATGCAATCTTCCCTCTTCCTGGCATAAGATGATTATCACGCTGTAAATCGTTGTCATGAATGTGCAAGGCTAAAAGCCTATTTCCTATGGCATTAATCATTTTAACCGCCGAAGTATTAACGCCTTTCATTTCAGCGTGTCCTATGTCCAAGCACACGCAAAAATCATTATCCTCTATTTGTTGTAACTGTCGTTTAATACTTGTTTCATCCGACCCGCAAACAGAGGTTACAGCACCATTAACAAAATTCCAAATATTTTCGGTTGCAATTTTAACTCCGTGCTCTTTGGCAAAAGGCAACAATTCCAAATACATCTCGGTATTTTCTTCGACAGACCCAAAAGCATCGGGGTGTATTACGCATATTTTTGCCCCTATCTCCGCCGTGCATTCTATTGCCCTTTTAAGATACCCTTTAACTTTATCCATGTAAGCATAATAGGGTGCGTGAGATTGATTGCAAAAAATTCCGTTATCCTGTGCCACCTTTTTTAATTCTCTTACGAAAGAAAGGTAATTCTTCCGCCCAAGTGGATGGTCGGAAAGATAAATATTGTTTGCTTCTCTTTTAGTCATCACAAACATTGAAAGGTCAAATGCATCAAACCCCGCTTTGGCACAACTCTCAATGGTTTTTATTTCTCCAATTCTTTGTGATAATCCGTAAATTTCAGTCGAAACAAGCATAATTTCTCCTTTTAATTTAAACCTTCTTCCGCCGTCTTTGCATTCATGTCGTTTAGGCACTTCAACTCGTAAAACTTGCCTTTTTTATCCATTAATTGTTGATAACTTCCAACTTCAACCGCTTCTCCGTTCTCCATAACGACTATTCTGTCAGCATCTCTTATGGTAGAAAGTCTATGCGCAACGATAAAAGTTGTTCTTCCTTTTATAGAAGACGATATAGCCTTTTGAACTTGATACTCGGAAATATTATCGAGTGCGCTTGTAGCCTCGTCTAGTATTAAAATTTTTGGATTTCTAATCAATGCTCTTGCAATCGTAACCCTCTGCTTTTGTCCACCCGAAAGCTTATCGCCGTGCTCTCCTATAACGGTATCAATTCCGTTTGGCAAATCTTTTATGAACTCGTTAAGGTTTGCCATTTCAATAACCTTTTGCAGTTGCTCTTCTGAATATTTATTTAATCCGTAAGTAATATTTTCTCTTATAGTACCTGCAAATAAAATGCTGTTTTGAGGAACAACCGATATATGATGACGATATTTAGAAAGATTGAAATCTTTTATATCCTTGCCGTCAATTAAAAACTCACCCTCTACGGGTTTTAGTAGTCCTATAATTAAATTCATTATGGTCGTTTTGCCGGAGCCAGACGCACCGACGAATGCAATACATTCGCCCTCTTTAACGTCTAGTGAAAAATTCTTTACAACCATTTGCTCGGTGTTCGGATATCTGTAACTAACGTCTTTAAATTCTACGTGCCCTTTAATTTGGTCTATTCCAACTTTGCCTAAATTTATTTCCACGTCAGTTGCATTCATAATTTCAGAGATAGAAGAAAGTGAATCGAATCCAGCGCTGATTGTTGGCATTAAACCAATAAGCGCAGAAACACCTCCGTTAATTTGGGTAAACATTGATTGATATAAAACTATATCGCCCACTTCAATTTGCCCAAGCAACGCCATAATCGCACAAAATATAAGCGTTATGGCAGACATCAACGACCCCATTACCCAAGCACTAGCACCGAAAAACGCATGAGTTTTGTCTAGTTTGCGCCCAGAACCTTCAACCTGAGAAATGCTTTTGTTTATTGACGAGATTTCCGTCTGCTCTAAACCGTGCGATTTAGTTACCGTCATCATTTGGAGCATGTTAGAGAGTTTATTGCTCATATTCTCGGTTTTAACCCTAAAATCCTTATATCCCAATCTCACCTTTTTCCTAAACGCAAAGGTTAATAGAAGATTAAGTGGTATAACCAGTAAAAAGAACAGCGCAACTAATCCGTTTCTGTAAACAGATATAAACACGGCAAAAACGACATTTATTATTTGAAGAATTAACGTGTTGGTAAACACTGAAAACAACTGGTCAACAAGGTCTGTATCTCGCAAAAACTTGGACTGAATTTTTCCCGTTTGCATATCTTTATGATACGTAATAGACAAACTTTGAAGTTTTCTAACGACAGAACTTTTTATTCCTGCGCTTGTTCTTCTCAGCATTTTGCTCGCAACGAGACTTCGCCAAACGGTGGAGGGAACGTTTTGAATTATACTAAAAAGCATTATCCCCGCATTGATAAAAAGTTCTATCCATAATTCTCTTGTAACTCCCGTTCCGGAACTTACTGCCGTTGTTACAATATTTATTATGTTTGCCGTTGCCAAAGGCACAATCCAAACAGGCAAGGCTTGTAAAAAATATATTAGCGTAGAACCAACCAGTGGTTTTGCATTGATTTTTAAAAGTTTGCCAAACAATTTTGGCTTTTTTCTTTTAGCGTTTTTGCTTTCTCCCTGTTCTTTTGCAAAATCAAATATGTGGTCGTAATCTGGGATAACTTTTCGAAGCTTTGTGTTGCGTTTAACCTTTTCTGCCTGCTCCATTACCTACCTCACGGCTATTAATATTAAAGACTTTAACCTTAAAAAAGGTTAAAGTCTTGTTCACTTACAATATAGCACGAAAAAAAATTACTGTCAATACTTTTCAAAAATATTTTTAACATTTTATTTGCTGATTTTTTATGAATTTATAAAATGCGTTAACCCCAGATAAAACGTCTTTTTCCGTTTGGTTAAAATCTCCCGTCCAATAGGGGTCGGCAACGTCTTTTGTCTTTCCCGTATATTCCATCAAAAGTTTTATTTTGCCTTTTTTATCGCCGTTAAAAATTCTTTGCATTGCTCGTAAGTTGTTTTGATCCATTCCTATAAAATAATCATAATTATCATAGTCCGACGGTAAAAGTTTTTGAGCACATTTCCCTTCGCAAGATATACCGTGTTTTTTTAATACTTCTCTTGTTCCGTAATGCACTCTGTTTCCTAGTTCTTCACTACTTGTTGCTGATGACTTGATTATAAAACACTCATCTTCCCCCATTTTGCTTACGAGGTCTTTCATCATAAATTCCGCCATAGGCGAACGGCAAATATTACCGTAACATACAAACATTATTTTTATCATTTTTATACTAAATTTCCTCTAAGATTTTAACAGCAGAGATTAAATCTTGTTTTTATACAAATACTCATTTTATGACTTATTTCAACTACCACGCTTGCGCCAAAAAACTTATTAAAGAAGGCAAACTTATTGATTATTATTTCACCCAAAAGCACGGTCGGATTAAACCTGCCCTTGTCCTAATTTTCAATGATTGCACACATCCCATTATGCCTATTCGGGAAAACAAATTTGATGAGTATTTAATTCTAATAAATCAATATAAAAATCAATAATTTAGAATAATGCTCACTTACTGGCTTTTTCCTTTTCTTTAACCGTTCTCCAAAGTTTTAAACTTTCTTCGGGTGTTGTTGGTTTTTTCACGTCTCCAAAAACGTGAGGATGTCTACGTATTAACTTTTCACAGAGCGTTTGAACAACGTCTGAAAAAGAAAATAGACCTTGTTCTTTTGCAATTTCGCTATTCATAACAACCTGCAAAAGCACGTCTCCTAATTCCTCTTGCAAGTTTTCATAATCCTTTTTATCGATTGCTAAAAGCACTTCTTCGGTTTCATCAGCCAAGCACTTTTTCATGCTTTCAAACGTCTGTGCCTTGTCCCATTCGCAACCGTCGGGAGAACGCAAAATGCTAACAATTTCTATAAGTTCTTGCATATCGTGTTTGCTTTTTTCTATATATTCTTTTCCGTTATATTTTCTCATAATTTGCCTTATCCAAAATTTTTCGGGTCTATATATGGGTCTATAATCTCCTTAGCGTTATCGTTTTTAATGCTTAACAACCATTCAAATACGCACGGGTTTTTATAAGTTGGGGTCCACGCGTCGTGATAGGTGTTTTCATATATAGTAAGTTTTGCATTCCCACCGATAGCATTGACCAGTTCAACCATTTTTTTGGATTCTTCCACGCTGACGGAAGTATCTTTTTCGCCGTGAAACGCCCAAACGGGAACGTTAATTAATCGCCTTGCGTTCCAGTACATTCCCCCTCCGCAAATAGGGACTATTGCCGCCAACTTTTGTGGGATACTCATTCCAAGTTGCCAAGCGCAATATCCGCCCATACTAACGCCCATTACATAAATGCGGTCTTTATCTACAAATGAGAAAGAAATTACTTCGTCTACAAAACGCAACAATCTTTCATACATATCAAACCAAGTGTTAACGTCGCAGAGCGGTATATAAACCACAAAATTAAAACCACTAACAGTGTCAAACAAGTTTTGATTTACAACACTGTCAATTTTATTGCCTCTAGAACCCGCCCCGTTTAAAACAAATAATGCTGGATAATTTTTACTTTCTTCAAAATCGTCAGGATACAACACTGCGCATTGAACACCCAAAATAGTAGTATTTTTTCGATACATATTAACCTCGTATTTCTTAGACATTTAGTAATAATATTATAACACACCTGCTTCGTTTTGTAAATACATAAAGCGCTAAATTGAATTCGACATTTTCTCAGTTTCAATAGCATAACGGTTGTCGGGTCGGGATATGGTTGTTGATTCTAGTTTATCTATAAAGTTAAAACAAAAAGAACCACTCGCTTGCCGCTCTTCCCATAGGGATTTAAATTGAACAACTTATAAAACTCGACTTTTCATAAGTCGAGTTTTCTTTTAACCACGCAAAACAACTTGAATAAATTTTACTTTTTTGATATAATAAACTCACCGATAAATAAGAATTTGACGAATTGAGTTTATTTATTGGACTGCCTTCTTTTCATTCGTTGCCAACTGATATAACCATAAATATCGTTGAACAGAAAAGCCACAAAGCAGACAACGACGGATATATAGCGAATATCCGACAGACTCGCCAACACCCATAAAACAATCAAGACAATATCGTTTGCGGCATAAGCCAAGGCGAAGGTCGGACATCTGCGAAAAGTCAGATATACAGCGAGAAAGCTCGTGGTTATAGAAATAGTGCTTGGTACAATATTCGTTGTATTGAAGTAATCAAGAATGAAATAAAACACTACTGTAACGATGAGCGTGAGTAGCCACATAAGGAGTTGTTCTGCTTTACCGATATTATTTACCTTGACCTCTGCCTTGTTACCTTTGTATGGGTTCTTCAACCAAGAAATAAGAGCAAAGAGCGCCATCGGCATCGTCATTCCGAGGTATGTAATCATTTCACCGTAATAAGAGAAGGCGTAGGATATGATGCCGTAAATCAAGCTGAAAGCAATCATAAGAGCCTGCCCTATGGGATTGCCCTTTGCATTGAAAATTAGTGAGGTAACACCAATCAAGGATGCTATCAATGTCATGTAGCTTTCACGGTCAAAAATGCAGAATGACAAAACGATAAAGATAACGGATACCGACCATAAGGTAAACTCTGTCCTTGAAAAATAATTGCATACTCTTTTCATAAAGTCTCCAAAAAAATAAGCATCCGCATACACATCTTCTAAGACCTAACGATGTGTAAACGAATGCAAATGCATTGTACTACCCGGTGGCAGTTATTTTTCTTAATAATATCACAATCAAATTTAAATGTCAAGAAAACAAATTCCAATTTATCGAGTTGTTTCGTTTTGTGGAAAAATATTTTCAAAAGTGTAGCACACTATACTTTGCAAACAAAGTCGTGTGTTTTTGCAAAGCAAAAAAGCAAAGAGTAGCAAAATTTTGCTACTCTTTTATAATGTCTTAAAAATCCCTAAGGGAAACGCGCTTTATGGGGGTCCTTTTTTGCTTGTAGTAAGGGCGAGAACCCCTACGGTTCGTCCGTCAAATGACGGGCAAACAGAGAAGGGCGAGGACTCCGTAGCGAAAGCGGAGGAGCGTCCCTTACGGTGTGCCAACAAAAAAGGATAGTCGAAGAGGCTATCCTTTTTTTGTTAAAACTTTTATAGTGTTACTTACCGTCTTTTTTATAGTTTCCTGGGGTTATTCCCATTTCCAACTTAAACTGCTTACTAAAATAGTACACGTCGTTAAAGCCTGCCATATCCGCAACTTCCGCTATCGGAAGATATCCTACGTCAAGAAGTTGTTTAGCGTACTCAAGTTTCTTTGAAATGATGTATCTGTTGGGTGTGATTCCGTAGCGAAGTTTGAACACGTCGTTAAATCTGCGCCTAGATAGACGAGCTTTCGCGACCGATTCGGCAAGACAAGATTTTTCCTTAAAGTGCAAATCCATATATTCTTTAGCGGCAACTACTCTAGTATCGCTTGGGGCATACGGTGCTTTATACGAGCTGAAAATAACATCGCATAGCGCATAAAAATTAGATAGCATTGCAAGCTGACCTTCGCCACGGCGAAGCCAGCAGTCTTCTACCTTTTTTATTTTTTTTATTATTTCTTCGGTGTTTCCAACTTTCTTGCAAAAACTTTCCGTTTCTATTGGTTCACTTGTGGTGAAATGAATAGAATAACAATATCCCACTTCGGTAGTTATCGCGTCGTAATCGTCTTTTTGATTGAAAAAATAGATATAGTCGGGATAAATATTAAGTTTTTTACACCCAAGGTCGTGCATTGCTGAACCGCTTATATTTATTCCTATAATATGGTCCTTTCTGTTTTCCGCCCGAAAAGAAAGCGTGTCGGGTTTGTATCGAATTATTGTATTAATGCTATCAATTCTTATTTCATCAAATCTCATAGCCACCTCAAATTTATACGTTTATTATATCCTTTTTTGACAAAAAGTCAATAAGGATTTCCGTAAAAAGTCAATATAGATTTCCGTATTATACAAAAATTTCTTAATAAATCATTTTCAGCCTATCTGTGCCGTGATATACTCTAATAAAAAACGTTATAGGAGGACGTTATGAATTACGAAAAACTGTGCAACGAGTTAAAGGATTACTATTTGAAAGAGTCAAATGCAAGAGCGAAAGATTTTTGCGACCTTTGTCTTGAAAAACTTGACCGATTGTACGACGAGTCTATGACACCGTTTGCGATGAAACGGTTACAATATCGCGTTATTACTGAAAATATGGACCCTATACTTTTTTTCAATTCCCCGTTTTACTACGAAACGGGAACGTTAGCCGGCATATGTGACGGAGCGCGGGATTTTAGGGGACACAAAAGCGCAGGGGGTTGGACTTATTGGCGCAACGAGCATTTGTTTATGGAGCAAAATCCCGAACTTATGAAATTAGTTATTAGGCAGAAGACGGAAAAGATGTATCTTATCTGCGGTCCTTATAACGATTTGACACAGCATTTTTGCTTTAATCACCGTCCGATTCTCGAAGAGGGGCTTAAAGGTGTATATGAAAGGGCAAAGGCACAAATGGAAAACGCCACCGAACATGAAAAAGATTTTCTTTCTTCAGTGTGCGAAGGTATGCTTTGCATAAAGCGTATTTCAGAAAAGTTTGCTAAAAAAGCAAAAGAAATGATAAATAAAGCACCTGACGAAACTTCGAAAGCATATTTTGAACGCATTGCCATTAGCGCCGAAAGGTGTCCGTGGAAAGCCCCGCAAAGTTTTTACGAAGCGTTAAACAGTTACGCTTTTTTGCGAAAAGCCGTAGGTTCGCTTGAGGGTATAGGTTTAAGTAGTTTTGGGCGTATCGATATGGATCTCTATCCATTCTACAAAAGGGATTTGGACGAAGGGAAAATCACGCCCGACCAAGCGTATGCGCTTATTTCTATGTTTTTACTTACCTTTGATTGCCACTACGACCGAGATATGAAGTTTGAAGGGTATTCGGACCACGAACTAGAAAATACTTACGTTCTTGGTGGATGTAATCTTGACGGTAGCCCTTTATGTAACGATTTGACTTTAATGTTCCTTCGTGCTACGCGTGAGGAAAAATTAATATATCCTAAACCCAAACTTCGCTATTCTTCCGAGTCGCCCAAGGAAATGCTTGACGAAGCAAACAAGACCTTGTTAAACGGTTCAAGCGTCATACTTTATCAAAACGACGAAGCGACCATTCCTGCGGTTCTTAGGCCCGGACGCACTCTTGAAGAGGCGAGAGATTACCTTATTTTCGGCTGTTGGGGAATTAACGGAAACGGATATGAGAAGTTTGACGACGGTTCTTACGTCAACTTGATAAAGCCTATGGAACTTGCCGTGCACCGCGACTTTAAAAAGATGGTGGAAATAGGAATGTACTTTGAACCTTACGACGATGCGGAAAGTTTTGAAGAAGTTTACCAAATTACTTGTCGTAATATTCGCACGCTTCTTGAAGAACGTTCGCGTATCACTAGAGAAGGTGGAAATATTTGGCACAAGGTAGACCCTTTGCCTATCTTTTCTTCTACTCTTTGCGATTGCATTGAAAAGAAAAAGGACCATACCGAAGGTGGCGCAAGATATCGTGACGATAGAAATGAAATATTTGCCGTCGTCAACGTTGTTAACGGACTGCTTGCGATAAAGGAATTGTGTTTTGATACTAAAAAATACACTTTAAAAGAATATCTTGAAGCAGTCAGAAACAACTGGGAGGGTAACGAAGAAATGCGCATTGACGCCACGAGATGTCACGCATGGGGCGATGGTAATAAAGATTCTTCCAAGCTTTGCGCTAGACTTAACGAAGATATGGATAAAATGCTTAAAAATATCACCGGTACTTACGGGGGAAAAGTAGTTCTTGCGCACCTAGCGTACACTGAAGTAAGATGGTGGGGCGCAGTGACTAGGGCAACACCTGACGGCAGAAAAAACGGCGATTATCTTGCGCAAGGGCTTACACCGTCTAGGCTTACCAAAATACCCCACGTCACTAGCGTAATAAATAGTCTAACCGAACTTGATTGTTCGCTATTCGGTGGCAACAGCGTTATAAACGTGATACTTCCATCGGCAAAAATGACGCTGGAAAGTTGTGAGGCTTTTCTTCGTGCAGCGGCAAAATCTTCTATGCAATCACTTCAACTCAACTGTACGAGCAAACAGCAACTTCTTGACGCGCAAAAACACCCTGAAAAATATCCCGACCTTATCGTTCGCGTAACGGGTTTTTCGGCAAAATTTACTAGCCTTTCGCCTGAATGGCAGAAGGAGTTTTTAACGAGGAACTTCTATGAATAACGATAAAACCGCCACGATATTCGATATACAAAAATGCTCTTTTATAGACGGTCCGGGCATTCGTACGACGGTGTTTTTCAAGGGCTGTAACCTTAAATGCAAATGGTGTCATAACCCCGAAAGCCAAAGTCCGAATCGTGAGATGATGATACAAAGCAAAAAATGCGTAGGGTGTGGCAAATGTCTTGAAAAATGCCCGAACAAATTCGCCTCTTGCGACCTTTGCGGAAAATGTACGATATATTGTCCCGCTTTGGCAAGAGAAATCGTTGGAAAGGAATACACCGTGGACCAAGTGTTGTCCGAGATACTTTTAGATAAGCAGTTTTATCTTTCGTCAGGTGGCGGAGCAACTTTTTCGGGTGGCGAATGTATGCTTAGGGCGGATTTTTTAGTAGAACTTTTAAAAAAATGCAAAGGAAACGGCGTGCACACAGCGATAGATACCGCGGGGTGTGTTCCGTACGACAGTTTCTTAAAAGTTCTGCCATATACGGATTTAATTCTCTACGACGTCAAATGTTTTTCCGAAGAACTTCACATACAAGGCACGGGTGTGTCAAATCGGCTTATTCTTAAAAATCTTGAAAGACTTTCACAAGAAACAGACTGCGAAATAATCGTAAGAATACCCGTTATCCCTGGTTATAACACGGCAAACGAAGAACTTTCGTCCATGGCAAAATTTCTTGCTTCGCTACGGATAAAAGCGGTGGAACTGCTTCCATATCATACTATGGGCAATTATAAATACCAAACTTTAGGAAGAGAGCCAATTGTATACGACCTTCCCACAGAAGAAAATATGGCTTATTACAAAAAACTATTTGGTATTTCTTAAAAAAACAGGGTTGAGAAAAACATTTTCCCAACCCGATTTTTTTATTTTTGTTTATAAAAACACAACTTAACTATGTTAAGTAGCGTCGCTAATGTAAACGTTATCTAGTTAATTTAAGAGTTACCATAAACGAGCCGTAATTATTTAAGGTTATAAACATAGCATCCGTATCGGCCTTATAAGAAATTTCAGGATATACTACAGGGTCTGGATTGCCATTATTTACGTCTAATTCAGCATCGAAAGAAATAAATCCTTCAGTTTCGCTAGTTTGATAGAAAACCCAAGTTGCTTCACGATCCATAATAGAGTCGTAAGTATAAGTGTACTTTCCGTCAAACTTAAGATAGAAATTTTCAAACGTTTTATCTGCAATAAAACTATCTAAAGCGTTGTTTAAGATACTTTCTTCATCTTCTGCGTTATATACCTGTTTAAGCATATCTAAAGTGCCTTCATCAAGGGCGGGAATAAATTCAACTTTTTCTACCGCTGAGAACTTCCATTCTCCAGTAAAATGTTTTGGGGCGCTGTTGCAACCAAACAAGGAAACTGCTGCGAGTGTTAAAACAATAATTAAACTTAAAATCTTTTTCATAATAAATTCTCCTTTTATTTGAACTTTTACTTGATTTAAGCCATCTTTCTTTCCTTTTGAATTATTATAAATTAAAATCTCCCCATCGTATGAAGGGTATTTGTCTCCCACATTAAGATAATCAGTATTTATATATGGATTAAAATCCAACAAGTTCTTAACGGCAAGGACGGCACTCGATTCTACACTCATAAATTTTCTCCTATTGCAATTTACCACACTAAATATGACAGTTTTTATCGTTGATTTTAATTCTCTTCTTCGTAATAGTAAGAATAATCTATACCTTTCATAAAGATTTCACGGTCATCTATCTTATCGGTTAAGGCGTTTTTGATAAGGGCTAAAATCCCACTATAATCAACAACGCTTAATTTCATTGCCTCTAAATATTCGGTTTTATCAATCTTACTCCAATCTACGCATTTAGAAAGGTTTTTCTTAAGTATTAAGTCTAACCAAATACGAGTAGTTCTGCCGTTTCCTTCCATAAAAGGATGGGCAACGTTCATTTCAACGTACTTTCTAACGATTTCTTCTACTGTGCTTTCGGGCATTCTTTCAATAATAGCAAGCGTTTCGTCTAAATATCCAACGCTTGCGAACACAAAACCACCTTTCGAAATGTTTAACTTTCTAATTTGTCCTGCAAAATCATATAAACCACCGAAGAGATAAGCGTGGATTTGTTGTAAGCCGTTTATTGTTCCAACTTCAATATCGCTTATTAGTCCGCTTTCAAACATTTCGTAAGCCTTGTTCTTGCTTTGCTCATCAATAGAAGTGCCTTTCGTTTTAACCCATTTTAAGAATACGTCCGACTTTTTACTTGGAAGAATTGCTATAAGTAAATTTAACCCGTCATCATCTATAACGTCCGTCAAATATTTCTTTCCGTCTTTAGCCGTCAATTTCAGTTGTCTACAAACTGAGGACAACTGATTATTTCTCTTTTTTAAGGTGTTCCAATATTTACGGGGGGCAGTACTCAAAGAGAGTGCTTCTATTATATCAACGGCACATAACCACCAACGAGAAGTTTCTTCATCCCACACAGAGCGAACTGGAACGTTGTCAAAAAATCTAATAGAAGTTTTAATCATTTTTGTCCTCGCTCACAATTTCTAATATATCGTCTAAACCACAATTAAGGGCGCTGCATATTTTAAGGAGTATATCCATATGCACGGTT
The DNA here is from genome assembly GCA_045647765.1 of Christensenellaceae bacterium. GTDB lineage: Bacteria > Bacillota > Clostridia > Christensenellales > Borkfalkiaceae > UBA1259. The sequence continues at coordinate 703 of JAZRMR010000005.1, read as the reverse complement.
TCGTTTCTACCAAGTTTCGCCATAGCGGTAGTAGTTATTCCCGCTTTTAAGCGTAGGTCTTCTTTTCTCATATCCTTGTCAATAAGAAGTTTCCATAATTTTTTATAACTGGCAGCCATTTTTTTATCTCCTAAAAGGTTGTCTATAAGTCATTTTTATTATTATACCACATACAAACAATTTTATCAAGATATTCTCCAATATTTAGAGAAAGATATTTTGGTAAATTTGGATAAAGAAGTGCCACAAAACGGGGTGAAATCGTAGCAGGTAAAGAAAAGTGCCACAACTCGCACTTTTGACTTAAAGCATATGGGAAACCCATATCTATTTTCTGACATAGAAAAAGAACTTGGATTTTATCGTCCAAGTTCTCGTTTTCTTTTTAACTGATTGAAAGTTAAAGTATTTGTTTGTGAATTTTTTTATTTGTCCATAATGTTGGTTTACGACACTATACTTTGCAAACAAAGTCGTGTGTTTTTGCAAAGCAAAAAAGCAAAGAGTAGCAAAATTTTGCTACTCTTTTATAATGTCTTAAAAATCCCTAAGGGAAACGCGCTTTTGAGCAGTTCTTTTCTTTTGGATGCAGCAACAACCATTCAGCCGTTAGGCTACGTCGCAACTTGTTTTTATCTGTTAAACGCAAAAGTAAAAAGTTTTGTTTGCCAAATGACTTTGTTTATTATTGCGACATTTTCCC
>JAZRMR010000004.1:0-48420 GCA_045647765.1 Christensenellaceae bacterium | reverse complement strand
CGACGCATCAAGAATGTAAAGCATCTCGTATTTCGTCATAAAATTTTACCTCCCGGACTTATTCGGCTTGCTATTTATAAGCAAGCAAGGTTATGTTTTTGCAGAAAACCTCCGCAATTTTAAATATTATAATAAAAATTTCTCTCTTTGTCAATTATTTTTAAGTGTGTCGTTTCAATTTGTTTAACTATGAGACAACATTTCATTCAATTTATCAATAGCTCTTGCAATCGTTAGTGTACAAAGCACTTCATTAGGTTCTTCAATATCTAACATACCCGCATCAACAAGTTGACGTATAGTTGCATTCATCACTCGGCTAGCAAGCGAATCGCCCTTTTCTAAATCACCTATCGTAAAATCTGTTTCAACGTATTTTTCAGGCCTACCGTCGGTATCAAGAGCCCCTGAATCTTCGAAGTCTTTTCCTTCAAAACAGAGCAATAACCAAATGCCGTCTTCTTCATGCATATAATATGTTCCATTGACATCGTCGCGCGTGTATATATGCTTACCTTCAGCATCAGTTGTAAGTGTAAACTTAATTTCTGGATTAACCGCCTCTTCACTATTCTTGGTAAAACAACTCTCACCGTATACTTCGTATAAAGTTAATCCGTTTATTGCCGTCCCAATAGTTCCGATTTTAGCATTCTTTTCAATGAGTTTATCCATTATGGGGTTATACGTCTTTCCTTCTATTACCGTGGAGAGTGAAACGTTATTCATATTAAACGTTTTAAGGCTAGAAATCTTAATATCGTCCTCACTGTCTGCACCGCTAACAACTTCCATTAAAATTTTGTAAAGTTTTTCATTGTCGACAGTCTTCGGAAGAACGGTTATAAGTCTAACGTTGTCGAAGTCAAGTGATGAAAGGTCTCCTACCGTAACTCCTTTATAAGCATCTTTATCATCTTCATCAGTCTTAAAAACGTCGTTAAGTATCTTTGCAAGCATACTTTCTTCGTCAAGAGTCATAACGTCAACGAGCAGCACGCCGTCAATGTTAAATCCCGTTCCATTAAGGTCGCCAAGAGTAATATCTTTAAACTCTTTTCCCGTTGCGCCCTTTAGTATTGTTTTAAGTTTTGCATTCGCCTCGGTTAATACGGTTGAAAGTTTAACTTTGTTGAAGTCTAGTGATGAAAGGTCTCCTACCGTAACTCCTTTATAAGCATCTTTATCATCTTCATCAGTCTTAGAAGCATCGTTAAGTATCTTTGCAAGCATACTTTCTTCGTCAAGAGTCATAACATCAACGAGCGGTACGCCGCCAATGTTAAATCCCGTTCCATTAAGGTCGCCAAGTGTTATATCATTAACATCGTTTTTATTTGTTGCTGACTTTAATATCTTATAGATGGTATCTTCTTCGCTACCGCCGAGCACGTCAAAAAGATATATGTCTTCGACCCCAAAACCATCAAGGTCTTTTATCTTTTTATCCGAGAAAATCTTTTCGATAAGATCTTCTTTGCCATCTTCAGTGTTAATTGCATCTGCCAATTCCAAAAGTTCGGTTATGTAAATTCTGCCAAGGCTTTCATCTATTAAATCAACAACGTCCAAAATTGGTACGCACGAAAGCTTTGCATAATATAGTTCATTCATAGCAGATGCTGGCGCAATTAGTTTGCCGTTATCGTCAAACGCTCTTTTATATGCGCTATCCGGCGACTGCGAACCACCGTTTCCCGTTGAGAACGAGTGCATAGACGTATCATAATAGTAAAGTTTGGGGTTGGAGGTAAAATTGTCTCCATCCATAGTAATTTTGTTATCCGAATCTAAAACAGGCTTATCGCCATCCGATACTTTTTCCCATTCGCTTAAAACAGAAATTTTGCCAAAGTCTTTAAGCACTTCTGTTCCCACGGTGTTTTCTAGCGTTGCGGTTATCTTTATGCTGTTTCCAATAACCGTGCCTATGTCGGTAAGTTTTGTATCTTTTAACGCAGTAAAATCAACCTCTATTAAATCACCGACCGTTTTACCCTCTCCAATCTCGGTTGCACGAAGTTCGTTTATTAAGGTTTCAATAATGGGGAGGTCGCCAATATTATACTTGTCAATATTCAAAAATGCGTCTAAAAAACTCTTTGAAGAAATTTCTTCGCTGACGTATTCACTAGTCATATCCCCGGTGTAAGTTTTTATCGGAATAACCTTAACCCCGATAAAGATACTGCCCGCTACCAAAGCAATGCTCGATAAAACGCCCGAAAACCACCAAAAGAAGTTTTTAACCGAACGGAATCTCGAAACACGGAATGAACGCTTAATTTTCTTTTCTCTAATTTTTTGTTTGGTTTCTTCACGAGTTAAACGTGCCATAATTAAACCTTTCCTTTTAAAAATTTATTTTTATACTAAGCAAGATAAAAACATTTTTGCCATTATATATTAGCACACAAATCCGCCTTTGTCAAAGAAAAAATCTCTTTTAGCCCAATATAAAAAACGCTCACAAAATGCAAATCGCCCGAATAATTTTTTTCGGGCTGAAATCACTTTATATTATCTAGCGTTCTAATAAGTTTTTCTCTTTCGTTTAATTTGGGATTTATTACGGTCTCCAAAAATATTTTTTTAAGCGTTTTTGCTATCTGTTCTCCCTTGAATCCCTTTTTTATCAAATCGGCAGAAGAAATTTTTAAATCTTTTAGGCAAAACGGTGTTTTTTCATCAATCATATTTTGATAAATTTCCCGCCATTTTTTAACGGTTGGGCATTCCTCTTTACTGTCTTTACACGCTGAAAAATCCGCTTGTTTAACGGCTAGCAATTTCTCAAAATAGTCAAAATTCTCCACAATAAACACTCTAACTTTGCTTTCACGCATTTTTAAATCTAAATCAACCATATGCGCTTTTGCCATAAAAGATACCTGTTTAACCGTTTGCTTATCGGCTTTAAGTCTTACTAGAATTTCTTTTGCAAGCCTTTCCCCCTCAACGCCATGCAACTTAAATTCGCCGTATTTTAATTTGCAAAAAGGCTTAGCAACGTCGTGTAAAAGAGAACTAAGGCGCACGCTTTTATCCGAATACATCACGCATCTTAAACTATGTTCTAAAACGTCGTATGCGTGATAATCTTTGCGTTGTTCCATTCCTCTTCCTAGTGTTAGTTCGGGAATTATTTTATCTAAAACTAACGTTTGTTCAAGAATTTTTAACCCCGTATAATGTCCCAATTTGTCAGAAAACGGATATCTGCAATCGGAGAGAAGAATTTTTTTTAGTTCGGAAAAAATCCGCTCTTTGGATATGTCTAGTATGTTATGCGAAAACTTTTTTGCGCTCTTTATTACTTCTTGCATTGGCTTAAAATTTAATTCACCTGAAAACCTTGCAAGGCGCATAAGTCTAAGCCCGTCGCACGAAAAAACCTTTTCGGGCTCGATAACGGTGTCTAACCGCCTTTCAGCAAGGTCTTTCACTCCGCCTAGAACGTCTACTATTAAATCTTTTGATATGTCGTAATAAATTGCGTTACACTTAAAATCTCTGCGCCTAGCGTCTTCTTCTATATTATCAGTTGTGGTAACCGATATAGGTCGGTGTTCGCCCGCCCTATAACTTTCTTTACGAAAGGTCGTGTACTCATACTCGTATTCGCCGTCAGAAAACATAACCGTTCCCGTGCGTTTATATTCGGCTTTAACGACAAATCCAACAGCCTCAGCCTGTTTCATAACCTCCGCTTGGTCCATTGCTCCTGCTAAGTCTACGTCTGTTGCAAGACTATTATCTATCAAAAAATTCCGAACGACACCGCCAACTGCGTATAACGGTTTATCTAAGCGTTCAGCCAAAAGTTTAAGTTTTTCAGGAAAATTTATCTTCATATTAAAAATATTATATCATAAAAAGTTGAAATTTTAACCGTTTTGTAGTAAACTTTATATTAAAGTTGCTTTAAAGGATAAAAAATGTTAGATTTTATTGTAAATCCGATAGCCGGCGGTAAACACGGCAGAAAAACAAGAAAAACCGTTGCGGTTATTCAATCGGTATTATCTCAAAGAAAAGTTGAGTTTAACATACACTTCACTCGCCACAAAGGGCACGCAAAAGAACTCACTGAGCACCTTATCAAAAAGGGCGCAACCGATATTATTGTAGTCGGTGGGGATGGGACGCTACATGAAGTCATAAACGGTTTTTCTAATTTCGACAAAGTAAACCTTGGTCTTATACCTTGCGGAACGGGAAACGATTTTGCAAGTGCTGTTAAGATACCCTTAGACCCCGAAAAGGCTTTACAAATTATACTAGATAATCCCGCTCGGTATACCGACTTTATGCAGATGCCGTCGGTGCGTGGTATTAACGTTATCGGAACAGGTATTGACGTTGACGTTCTCAAAAAATATGAGAGTTTAAAGAAGAAAAGTAAGTTCGCTTACACTAAGTGCCTTATTAAAACGCTTTTTGATTTTGAATTTACCGATTTTACAGCGGATATAGACGGAGAAATTTCTTCGCACCGCTCGTTTATCGCAGCAGTTGCTAACGGACACGTTTTTGGGGGCGGACTTGCCGTTTGCCCTATCGCAGACCCGTCTGATAAACAGTTAAATTTCGTTGCCGTGAGCGAACTTAAAGGTTTGAAAATAGTTAAGGCATTCTTAAAACTTAAAGCAGGAAAAATATTAAAACTAAAACAAGCAACTACAAAACCGCTAAAACATATTAGAATAACACCCACAAAACCGTGCACCGTTAACGTTGACGGCGAACTGTACGAGGGGATTGATTTTGAAGTGGAAATTGTTTCCGATACTCTTAAAATGTATAGACCTTAATTTAAACAAAAAAATAAGCGGACCGATTAATTCTTTTATAAGAATTAGTCCATCCGCTTTTTAATTTTTAAAATATATCAGAGTTATCTGCAAACCTGCGCACAGATTCTATTGCGCTAGTACACGAATCGAGTGATTCATAAGCCTCGCCTATACAAATCAAAGATTTTTGAGAATTTCTTAATTTGTAATAATATCTTCCTGATTTATCTCTATCTATAACGAAATTTCCCTCTGTTGCATTTTTCTTGACTGATGCGATAGCGTTTTCCGCCGTCTTTTTCTGGGCGACTTGTTCGGTAGACAACATGAGTTGACCGTTGTTTGCATAAAGTTTAGCAACAAACTTACCCTCGTTGGTCGTTTCAATCTTCCATTTGCCTTTTGCACCTTTTTTTACTTCCTCGGTAAGTTGCGCCGGCTGATATTCAATATATCTTGCACCCTCTACCAGAGCATTGCTAACAGGTGAAATACTTGCAATTCTCTTTACAGACTCAACGGCTTTTAAGCACTGTTCTTTTGATTTATATATCTCGCCCACGCACAACAGTCTATTAGCAGAGGTTTTAAGTTTATAATAATAATTTTTGTTCTTATCTTCGTAAATGATGAAATTTCCCGTTGAAACGCCCTTTATTATCGTTTCAATTCCCGCTTTTGCACCCTCTTCGGTCGTGTAAGTTTCGCTAACGAGCATAACTTCGCCGTTATTCGCAATGAGTTTATTTATGTATTCGTTTTCTCTCTTAATTTCAACTTGCCATTTTCCGGTAGGTTTTTTAGCAGGTGTTTTCTTTGCAGATGCTTTTTCTTTATCAACCTTTTTGCTTTGCGTTTTTACCGCCTTTGGCTGTTCTTCTTTCTCTGCTACTTGCTCAATTTCTTGTATATCTTGTTCAGCCTGACTCTCCTCTATTTGTTCTGCGGGCGATTGCTCCGTTTGTTCAACGGTCAATTCTTCTTTTTGTTGCTCGCTTTTTTCGGCACGCTCTTTTTTAACAGAATCTATAACCGCCTGCTCCTCGGTTTTTTTAATTGCCGATTTTTTTACATCTTCAACGGCTTTTGCTTTAATCTTCTTCTTTTTCTTGCAAGAAACGACGGCAGAAACCACGATAAAAATAACTATAAGACCTATTAAGCCAAGTCCTATAAAGCCAACGGTTTTAACAGGCAGTCCTATAAAGTCGGCAACGGGCGACAAAATATCTTTCAAAAACTCCTTAATGGCTTGCATAACCTTTCTCCTTTATTTGTTAAATATATATTATCACAAATGTTTTAAAATCTCAATAATAAACAAGAAAAAAATAAAAAAGCGACGGACTTTTCAACTTTTCCGCCGATTTTTATTTATTTTATTACAAATTAATTTTCGCCACCGTCATTAAAATACAAAATACCAAGGGTGTTTCCACCACAATGACTTGAAATCGTACATCCTGCTCTTGTAACGTAAATATTCTTAAACCCTCTATACTCCAAAGCGTCTCTTGCAGATTTTACCATTTCGGGCGTTGCTGAACTGTAAGTTATAAACACCATACTAAGGTCAGGATTATCAAACTCTTCAAGCGTTTCTTGACAGTATTTTGAAACTACCTTTTCCATGTTTCCACGATATTTTTTATCTGCGCTCATTTTTCCGTCTTTAACTACTATTCTGGGGCGAAGTTTCAATAAGTTTGCTCCAAATAATTGCAAACTGTTGCATCTTCCACCTTTAAAGAGGTAGTCAAGTCTTTCAATAACGAAACTTGCTTGAACGCTTTTAGTTCTCTCTTCAACTTTTTTAGCAATAGTTTCCGCATCTAAACCGCTGTCTCTTAACTGGCAAGCATAAAGCACCAAGAGACCTATGCCCGTTGAAAGATTAAGGCTATCTATGGCGTAAACGTTTTCTACGTTCTTTGCCGCTCTTATTGCGTTAGAACAAGAAGATGAAAGACCACTCGATAGGCAGATGTGAATAACTGCGTCGTACTCCTTTTTAAGACTTTCAAAATACTCTGTATATTCGTATTCGTTGATAGCGTTGGTTTTAGGAAGCGTACCCGTTCTATCAACAAAACCAAAGATTTCTTCTGTGGAAACCTCACCGTCTTTAACCATCTCGTCCCCAAGGATAATTTGATAAGGAATTATCTTAACGTCGTTTTCAGAAATAAGATTAGTAGTTAAATCGTTTGTTGATTCAGCGGAAATTGCAATTTTCATATCGTTCTCCATATTGTTTTAGTCGTATTAAAGTTTATCGCTCTAAACATATCAAAGCAATGTGATTTTATCTACATTATTCTATCATATTTTTTTTGTTATTACAACCATTTTTTGCCCCAATACCATATTTAGCCGTTTAAAATAAAAAAGCCTTATAAATACTTGCATTAATTTATTAAATGGAGTATTATTATATTATCATTTTTATAAGCTAAGATTTGTTAGGAGAAACACTTATGGAAAAAATAAACGGCACAATCAATAAAGATACTGTCGAATTTTGCGATTTTAAAAATCACGACGGCGAGGTAATTAGTATTAAAGGATACGTTCACCGCATCCGTGAAATGACAGGTTTTTCTTTCGTTATAATAAGAACGGCAAAAGATACCATTCAATGCGTATATGCGCCAGAATTTTCTTCTTACCGTTGGGATGAAAAAATTTGCGAAGAGGCTTGCGTTAAAGTTACGGGCAAAGTGGTTTCTAGCAAGGATGCCAAAGGTAACGACAGATACGAACTTCAAATTCACAACGTTGAAATTCTTTCCCTCCCCGCAGAAGGGCTTCCTATCGTAATAAACAAAAAACAATTAGATAACATTCAACTTTCAACAGTTTTAGACTTGCGCCCTATTTCCATGCGTAATCCCAAAGAACGTGCTATATTCAAAATCCAAGAAGGTATTGCAAGAGGGTTTAGAGAATACTTAATGAAGAACGGATTTACTGAAATTCGTTCACCAAAAATAGTATTTGCAGGAGCAGAGGGCGGTACTAACATATTCAAACTCGATTATTTCGGAAAGGAAGTTTTCCTCGCTCAATCTCCACAGTTGTATAAACAAGCGCTCGTGGGAGTTTATGAAAGAGTGTTTGAAATCGCACCCGTTTTCCGTGCCGAACATCACGACACTTCACGCCACCTCAACGAATACACTTCAATGGATTTAGAAATGGGATTTATCAACGGTTTTGAGGACATTATGAACACCGAAGTTGGCGCTCTTAAATATATCATGAATCTTCTTAAAACCGAATACAAAGAAGAAGTAGAACTCCTCCACGCAGATATACCCGAAATAAACGAAATTCCAGTAATTAAGTTTATGGACGCAAAAGAATTACTTATGACAAAGTTTAAATATAAACCGCAAGACATGAAAGACTTTGACCCACAAGAGGAGGAACTTCTTGGTAAATACGCTAAAAAAGAACTCGGCAGTGATTTCTTGTTCGTTACGCATTATCCTTCAAAGAAGCGTCCTTTCTACACTATGGATGACCCGAATGACCCAGAATACACCTTATCATTCGACCTATTGTTTAGAGGCTTAGAAATAACTTCTGGCGGTCAACGTATACACGACTATAATCAACAAGTAGAAAAAATGCAAAAACTCGGAATGAATCCCGAACTATTTGAAACTTATTTAATGCTTCATAAATACGGTGCGCCACCTCACGGCGGTTTAGGAATTGGCTTAGAACGTCTTACAATGCACCTCCTCGGCGCTAAAAACGTTCGAGAAACAACCATGTTCCCAAGAGACATCAACAGGGTTACACCTTAACCTAAAAACCAAAAGGCAAAGCAAACGCTTTGCCTTTTATATTTTTACAGTTAATCCGTAAAACACGTAAGGTACACCGTTTTGAGTTAAAAACTCATCTTCATCTTTATTGAATTTTTTACAAATACTTTGTACGGTGTCTTGTGGGCGGACAGCGTATAATTCGCCCTCCTCTTTTTCTATGTAAAGTAAATCTCCAACTTCTAATTCCCGTGTCAAATTATTATCTTTAATTAATTTACAAACTGGAACCGAAAACTCTTTGGATACGCTTAATACCGTTTGATTTTGTTCTACTCTTAAAAAAAACTTTTCCATACCATATACTATTAACGCTTTTTTTCGAATAGAATACCTTAGGAATTTTTTTATGGGACGGTTTTATTTTGAGAAACTTCTTTAAGACGGTTGCTATAGTAACGGTTTTTTCTGTTTGTGAAAAGTTTTTGGGTTTTTTATACCGCATTTATTTATCAAGAAGTATAGGTACTGAGGGTATCGGTCTTTATCAGGTTGCCCTATCGGTTTTTGCTCTACTACTAAACGTAACTTGCTCGGGAACACCCGTTACCGTTTCAAGACTTATGACTAAGTATCGAGCAGAGGGCAATAACGAAAAAGTTGCAAAAGTTATTACCGCTGCGCTAACTTTCACTCTCGCCGTTGCCATTCCGCTATGTTTAATATTCACCCTTTTTAACGGCGCTCTCTCTTTCATATTTGCCGACGAACGGTGTATGACTATATTTTTGATAGTTTTGCCAGGGCTTATTTTTACTTCAGTTTATTCAATACTCAGAGGTGTTTTTTGGGGAAATAAAGATTTCTTGCCTTATAGCGCAACCGAATTGTTAGAAGAAATTTGTATGATTATAGTTGGCGTGGTACTAATCGGAAAAACCACCGACGTATACTCTGGCGCTGTTAGAGCGGGCGTTGCTGTACTTGTATCGTATATTTTTTCTTTCTCTTTGGGAACAGCAGTATTTTTTCTCAGAAAAAACAAACTTAAAAATCCAGTATCGCAATTTAAACCACTCCTCGCCTCCGCTCTACCCATCACCGCTATGCGAACCGCAAACTCTCTTGCCGTATCATTAGTGTCTATTATTCTTCCTATACGATTAGTAGCCGCTGGTTATGAAAGCGCAAATGCAATGAGTATGTTTGGCGCAGCCGTTGGGCAAGCGATTCCTTTACTATTTATCCCTACTACTTTAATCGGTTCGTTCACGTTGGTTCTTGTTCCTGAAATTTCTGAAAGTTTTTATAAACACAACTATTACTACCTTAAAAGAGACGTGGAAAAGGCGTTAAAGTTCACCGTTCTTTTAACAAGTTTTTTCGTGCCAGTGTTTTTTGTGTGCGGAGAAGAAATAGGAATTTTAATTTTCGGTGGATACGAGTGTGGAAAATACCTTACCGCATCTTCTTTCTTGATGGTTTTTATGAGTTTATCCAATATTTCGACAAGTATTTTAAACTCTATGGGCTTAGAACAAAAAACTTTAATTTTTTATATAATTAGTGGAATATTTATGCTTCTTTCCGTCTGGTTTTTACCGCAGTTTTTCGGAATTTATGCATTGTTAATAGGCTTTACCTTTATTTATGGGTTAACGACTATTTTAAATTTACGGCTTCTTTCTAAACACTGTAAACAAAAGCCTCAATACTTAAAATTCACCTTTTCTTCTATCGGTTTTGTAATCCCAACTATTATCTTCGGATTTATGGTTGAAAAGTTGCTTTTACCAATTTTTGGAGTATTTTTCACTTTTATTTTAAGTTCTGCGCTAATGGTTTTATTTATAGGGGCGCTTTTCGTAGGCTTTGATATGGTTACACTCAAAACTTTTAACAAACGTAAATTCTTCTCAAAAAAGAAAACCAACCTAATTACAACCCCCACAAAATAGCAAAACAAGTCAATAAATAATAACTATTTGACAATATTTAATATTGCTAAGTAAAAAAATTATGTTATAATTATTAAGATGCTAAAAAAAGTTAATTGTTTTGTTAAAACAAGTCATTTACAAAGCAGTAAGAATACATTATAATTTATTATTATTAATTAGAGTGAATAACGTCGTTGTTTTTCACTCAAAGGATGAAACATGCTAGAACTAAAAAACGTAAGAAAAATTTACAAAACTAAATCTGGTGAAGTCAATGCGCTAGACGGTTTATCTCTCCGTTTCCCAAGCAACGGAATGGTTTTCATTTCAGGGAAAAGCGGTTGCGGAAAAACAACTCTTTTAAACGTTATCGGCGGGCTTGACGGTATTGACGATGGGCAAATAAGTCTTTTCGGAAAACCTTTCTCTGAATTTTCGCAAGGAGAATACGACGATTATAGAAATACTTTTATAGGTTTTATTTTCCAAGAATATAACTTGCTTAGCGAGTTTACCGTTGAGAAAAACATTCGTCTTGCAATAGAACTGCAAGGCGGAAAGTTAGACGAACAAGAACTCAATCAAATCTTAAAAGAAATGGAGATTGAGAATTTAAGAAACAGAAAGCCATCTGAACTTTCCGGTGGACAAAGACAGCGTGTTGCAATCGCAAGAGCGCTCGTTAAACATCCGAGAATTATAATGGCGGACGAACCTACTGGCGCTCTCGACAGTAAAACAGGAATACAAGTTCTCGATATACTAAAAAAATTATCAAAGGACAAACTCATTATAGTAGTTTCTCACGACCAAGAGTTTGCCGAAAAATACGCAGACCGTATTATTCGTTTAGTTGATGGTAAAGTTAGTGAGGATATTACTTTTACCGAAAACGTGTTTAATGCAAACGTTAGCGAAAAGGACGGTTCGTTTTTAATCCGTGAAGGCTCTGACCTTTCAGAAGATGACAAAAACGCCGTTGCAAAAGCCGTTAAAGAACGCAAAAAAATTGAAATAATAAAAGAACTCTCGTTTAGAGAACATAGGAAAACCAAAGAAGAAGAAATCAAAACCGAGAAAAAAGATTTTACTTTACAAAAGAGCAAAATGAAATTTAATAGTTCAATGATTCTCGGATTAAAGTCTTTGGGCGTTAAACCTATTAGATTAATCGTAACTATACTTCTTTCCGCTGTGGCATTCGCCGTGTTCGGTTTATTTGACACGCTCGCAAATTTTAGCACTCAAAACGTTATGAATAATCTTCTTAAAAACGCAGACTCAACGGTTTCCGTTTACGGGCAATACGTCATAGATAAAAATAGTAATGATTTACACGACGTTAAACTTTCCGAAGAACGTTTAGAAGAATTTGCTCGAGAAACTGGATATACCGTTAAAGGTGTATACGATTTAAAACTAAATTCTTCTGGATATATCAGAAACTCATACACTATTGATGAACTTTTAAAAATTTCCTCAAATTCCAACGCATACTATACTAAAAACGTAACCGGATTTTTGGAATTTAGCCCCGAAGAAATTAGCGATAGTGGCAGTATTGGAGAATTCGGGTATAAACTAACGGGTGGTCGTTATCCCAAACTTGCTTATTATAGCAACAGCACAATCGTTACAAACGAGAGTTTGCAAGAAGTTGCAATATCTACTTATCTTGCAGATTCTATCATTTATTACACAAACGGAACAACCTTGAACGGACATAGTATTGTTTCAAGAGCGGACCTCCTTGGCAAACAAATACACGTTGGTGGCGAGCAATATAGGATAGTTGGTCTTGTAGATTGCGGAACTATTCCTGAAAAATACGAAGTTCTTTTAGATTCGAAAAACGTTCCACAATCTCTTAAAGTAGTTTCTGAAAACTTCAATACTTTCATAAACTCTGGCGCACATAAATGTCTATTCTTTCCAGAGGGTCGAATGGCATACATAAATTCCAAAGCCTCCGTGCCCCCTATTTTATACGGTGGTAACGCAGAGTGGAGTGCACTTATATCTACTCAAACAATGAATAAATATGGCAACGGTATTATGTACTCATTGAAGGATACTAAAAATGAAAACGTTTTGATGTTTAATGATTTTAGACAAGCAAGCGGAAAAACAGGTTTAGCACAAGATGAAGTTTTAGTTCATCCACAGAATTTGTCAACCATTTATAGCAATGAATACAATAGCCTAACTCCCGAAAATAAAATATTATTTTCAAAATGCGTTGAATTGTTAAGCGCAAGCCCATCCATTACGACTTTACAACAGAAAAAAGAGAACTTGCAAGAAATTTTTACACTTCTGAATAAAGACGCTTTGAATAGAGAACTAACCGCTTCTTTGACAAAGACTTCTAAAGCAACTCGCTCCACCATAACTAAACCAATAAAGATTGTTGGAGTTTATGTTGACGTTGACTTTGAACGTGGCTCACCTATGCAATATTTGAGATTTATGATGAGCGATTCACTCCTTGACCAATTTGGAGTTTACACTCAGCAAGGCGAATATTCAAGATTCATATTTAAACCATCTCAAAACATGTTCGGCACTAAAAAAATTGCAAATTATATGTTAAGAGAACAAGGACTTACCTTGGTTTGGTATTATAATTCCGCTCTTGACTTGATAAGACTTAACGAGGGAATGGTCCATCAAGGCGCTGAACTATTCTTATACGTAGCCCTCGTTCTTGCGGCTTTCTCAATGTTCATGCTCTTTAACTATATAACCACAAGCATTATCAACAAACGACAGTCGATAGGCATTTTAAGAGGACTTGGTTCTAATAGCAAAGATATGCTAAGAATGTTCCTCGTTGAAAGTTCGGTTATTGCTATAATAAACGCCGTTCTAGCTTCAATCCTTGCCGGCGTAGGCTGTATTTTAGTTAACTGGTACATCTTTAACGTTATGAATATAACTATCCCGTTTGCATTGTTTAGCATAAGACAAGTCATTATAATTTTCGGAATGAGTATCTTAACTGCATTCTTAGCGTCTGCCCTACCGATAGCTAAAATCTCCAAAGAGAAACCCGTTGACTTAATCAGGAGACCTTAAAAATTACAAAACAATAAATGCACCCCGAATGTCTAAATTTCGGGGTGCATTTCACATTCGGGGTGCATTTTATTTTGCGGATGCATTTTTATTTTTCTTAATCCTTTCTTTTAGTCAAAATAAGCTTTATTTTTATAAACAGTGGATAAAGGATAAATAATAGCGCATAGTTAAATACGCTGTTCCATATTTGTCCTTGCACGAAAAGTCTAGTTGTTAAATAGGCAAAGTACGGAACTTTTTTAGTGTTATATAATATCCAAAATGCAGTTGTGTTTATCGCCACGGTACAAATTATAAAAGTCAATACCGCAACTATGGCTATTTTTATGTAACTGCTGAATTTAGCTTTAATATTTATCCCGTTCATTATTAAGCCGGAAATGAGAGCGGTAATACCCATACTAATTCCTATCCAGGGCATATACGGGAATCCACCCGAATTAAACAAAAACCCGACTAAGTCGCCTAGAAAACAAGCGGTAAAACCAAACAACGGTCCTATTAAAAAGCCGGTTAACGCTGAAAAGAAAATAGTTAATGAAAACTGCGTGTCTGCAAGTTTAAATTCGAAAAACATGTTGCAAACTACCAAAAGCGCAGTCATAATGCTAACGTATGCTATTCTTTTAGTCTTAGACGAATTGATAAGCAGTTCGGATAAAAGTAATTTATTTAATTTTTCTTGCATTAAAAAAATCTCCCAAAAAAATTTAGAGAGACCGATACGATTAACACACAGTTAGTGCATAAATAATAGCGGACGCACAAAGACACCGCAGGAAATTTCCTTTCGTTTGCAAACGACATCCCATTTTGCAACACTTGACGCACCTTTGCTACTCTACGGTTAAATGATAACATTATACTCTATTTTTGTCAACAAATATTTTGCATATTTTGAGTGTGTTTTTTGCATACTTAAATTATGCTAATAATATTTTTTAGAACTTTAATAATATTTAGTACCCTAGTCCTTATAATTAGGCTTATGGGTAAACGTCAAATAGGCGAAATGCAACCTTTTGAATTTATCGTAACTTTAATAATAGCTGACCTAGCATGCATACCAATGTCGGACGTTTCTATCCCTTTAGTTTACGGCATAGTCTCTATTATATGCCTTTTTTTATTACACCAACTCTTCTCGGTTATAGAACAAAGCAGTAAACTGCTAAAACGTATAATTTCCGGTAAGGCAAGCCTTGTTATAAATAAAAACGGAGTGGATTTAAAAGAACTTAAACGCAATAATTTAAATCTTGAAGATTTAATAGAGTCCATGCGTGCCGGGGGATATTTCTCGTTTGACGATTTAAGTTACGCAATATACGAAAGTAACGGCAAGTTGTCTGCCTTAGAAAATCCCGATAAAAAAGTTGATTCCCCATCATTGCCACTGTTAATAGTTAATGATGGAAAGTTTGACAGTTCTAACGCTTCTGTTGCAAAAATCAACAAAGAACAACTAGAAAAATTTATTAAATCATCAGGCGGAAGTCTCAAAAAGACAGAAGTTTTAACCATAGATGGAAATGGCAGAATATATTATCAAGCCAAAAATCAAAAGTTTCAAATTTTGCAATATCCCTTAATTTCGGAGGGACTATGGTAAAATCTCTCGTGTCTATGATTTTAGTTTCAATAGTGTTGTTCGCAGGTTCAATTCTAGAAAGCAGTTACGTTAAAAACCAATTTGAAGATTTTCACTCGGTTTTAGAAATTTTATACGAAAAAGTAGACGATAATTCTGCAACAAAAGACGACGTTTACGCCGTTCAAAATCACTGGTTAGAAAAAAAGCGCATTCTACACGCATTCATCCCCCACAATGAGATAAAAGAAATTGATTTATGGCTTGCTGAAACGGTAACTTTGGTGCGTGATAAAGAGTGGAACGACGCAATTTCAAAGGTAGAAGTACTAAAAGAATTAACCGAACAAATCCCAAAAACTTTTGTCCTTTCGTGGGAAAATATTTTATAACTAATGTCTTTTTGTTTAAATATTAAGTGTACTTTTTATAAACTGTAATTTTAAAATTATTGATATAATAAAAGCACCTTGAAAGGTTGTTTGGAGGTGTTTATGAAAGGATTTAAAAACGCAAACGTTTACCTTGAAAACGTGGGTGTTGTTAAAACGGACGTTAAAGTGTCAAACGGCATAATTGAAAGCGTGGGGGAAAATCTTTCTATCGACTCACCTTTCCCCGTTAAAGACAACCAAATTGTTGTTGCTGGGTTTATTGATCAGCACATTCACGGAGCAGGTGGCGCAGACGCAATGGATGGAACTATTGAAGCGTTAGAAACAATTGCCACAAAAATTGCTTGTGAGGGAACGACTTCATTTCTTGCAACGACAATGACACAAAGCGAACAAAATATTTTGAATGCTTTAAGTGCTGTTAACGATTATATAAAAAGTGAAAAAGAAAACGGAGCAAGACTTTTAGGCGTGCATCTGGAAGGACCTTTCATTTCTAAAAAGCACATAGGCGCACAACCGCTAGAACACGTTGCCGAGCCGTCAGTTGAAATATTTAAAAAATACCAAGTCGCATCTGGAAATAACGTTAAAATAGTTAGCCTTGCACCCGAAGAAGAGGGCGCAGAGCAACTTATAAAATATTTATCACTAAACTCCATCGTTCCATCGGCAGGACATACCGATGCTGGGTTTAACGAGTTAGAAAAAGCAACCGAATGGGGACTTAAAAATATAACTCACACATTTAACGCTCAACGTGGAGTACATCACAGAGAAATTGGAACGGCAGGTTTCGGTCTTTTATCCGATAAGGTAAACTGCGAGGCAATTTGCGATACCATACACTTGTCTATTCCTGCAATAAAACTGCTAATAAAAAACAAACCGCACGACAAATTTACTCTAATCACAGATTCTATGCGTGCAAAACATTTATCTGACGGAATAAGTGAACTCGGCGGTCAAAAAGTTATAGTAAAAAATGGCGAAGCACGTTTGGAAAACGGTGCTCTTGCCGGAAGCATATTAAAAATGAACGACGCTATTAAAAACCTTGTTGAAAAATGTGGAGTTAAGTTTACTGACGCAATTGATTTTGCCACTGTAAACCCTGCGAAAAACCTTGGGGTTTTCGATAAGGTCGGGTCAATTAGAGAAGGTAAGTTTGCTGACTTTACTGTTCTCAATCCTGATTTTTCAGTCTCTTTAACAGTTAGAGGCGGAAAAATCGTTTATCAAGCCTAATTTTTCTAAGTTTCCTTAACTACATTAAATTAGAGGGCGTACCTAAAAGGTGCGCCCTCTAATTATATTAATATCAATTATTTGTTTTTTGAAAATTCGCATCCGCAATAATTTTGTCTGTATAGTTCGTATTCTCTTGAAAGTTCGATTGAGCGAAGATACCCATCTTTCTTTTTAAATTCCGAAACAATATACTCAATTCCTACTTCTTCACCAACTTTACATCCAATTTCGTTAATTACCGTTGCATTTTTAAGAGGACTTAACGTTAAAGTTGTCATAAAATATTTTATACCCATTTTTTTAGCAAGTTCAGCAGTCTTTTTCAATCTCAGATAAAAGCACTCATAACACCTTGCTCCGCCCTCGGGAAGATTTTCTTTTCCCTGTGCAACATTCAAAAAATCCGAATGATTATATTCGCTCGGTATAAATCCAACTCCTATCTCATCACAAAACTTTTTCTGCTCGTTGCTTCTCTTATAGAATTCAGTTTGACCGTCAATATTAGGATTGTAATAATAAACGCTAACGTCAGCAAAACCTTTAATTCTCTCTAAACTTGCCGAAGAACAGGGCGCACAGCAAGAATGCATAAGTATCTTTACCCTTTCTTCTTTTAAGTTGTTTAAGATTTGTTCCATTTGTTTGTTAAAATCAGGTTTATTCATAAATTTCTATCTGCCTTTTAACCGTTTGTTCGCCCTCTTTTTCTAATAGGTAAGCATTACCT
Organism: Christensenellaceae bacterium; assembly: GCA_045647765.1. Lineage (GTDB taxonomy): Bacteria > Bacillota > Clostridia > Christensenellales > Borkfalkiaceae > UBA1259. The sequence goes on along the minus strand of JAZRMR010000004.1, from coordinate 30,860 downwards.
CCGGCAGTTATTACCTTTGAAAATTCTCCGTTTATAAATTCAATAGCACAATCGTTTTCGAGACAATAGGCTTTCCTTAAACTACTTTTAATAAATGCATCACCAAAATCTTTCTCTCGCTCGTTATAATGTGGGCAAAGCGCTCCATCTATAACCCCAAGACCTTTTCTAAGCACGTATTCCGAACTCTTTCCTCTCATAATTTCATAGTCGGTATACATGTCCTTAAACCAGCAAATTGCCCCAGCAGAAAGTCCGCAGATAATTTTCCCATCTTCATAGGCTTGTAAAATAAGCTTGTCCATACCCGTTTCTTTCCACTTTTCAAGCATAAATATTGTGTCTCCACCACCTATGTATATGCAATCTGCCATGTTTATTTTGCCTGCAATCTTCTCGATATTCATCTCTCCGTAAACTATAAGAGCAACCTCGGCTTTAATATCAAAAACAGACGTATAAGTTTTTCTAAAACTATTAAAATACGGCATACTATCATGAGAAGCAGTGCCTATAAAAAGCGCATTAGCACGCCTTTCTCCTGCGTGCTCTTTTGCTAAGTTAGCGACGTATTCATCAATCTTTAAGGTGGTTTTGTTTTTAATTTCCCCGCCACCGATTGCTATTATTCTTTTTTTCACTTTTTACCTCAATATAAAAGGTCAGACCGCCGTCTAACCTTCCAAAATTTCTCGTGCGTTAGTAATGAAAACCTTGTCAGAAATTTCTTTACCAAACTTTTTCTCTACATAAGTCTTTGCTTTTGCCATGCAGTTTTTTCTTCCGAAATGCATATCGCTAGCGACAAAATCAACTAACTGGTTTTTAAAAAACGCTTTTGCTTTTTTCTTGCATTTTCCGCCCTGTTTACCTAAAATAGAGTCTGCGTTAACCTGTATTAGTCCGCCCGCTTCTTTTATATCGAATGCGTCCTCCACCGTTATATACTCGTATCTTTCAAGGTGAGCGACAATAACTTTATATCCCCTTGCAGAAAACTCGTAAACAACGTCGGCAATATCGGTCTCTTCTGTAAAATCAAACTCTAAAAGAATAACGTTTTTATCATTAAGCGTAAATAAATTATCCCTTTGCAATAAAGATTTTACCATATTGTTCGTTGAATAAACTTCTCTGCCGAGATATAAATTGACAGGGATATTCTGTTCTTTTACAGCGCTTACCAACAAGTTAAAGGCTTTTTCAATCTCCTCTCTACTTAACGCATAACGCCGTCTTAAATGTGGAGTGCAAATAATGTCCGTTACACCTTGTTCCACCTCCTCTCTTATCATAAGAAGAGAAGTTTCAAGCGAACGGCTTCCGTCATCAACGTTTGCAATTAAATGAGAATGAATATCAATCATTTTTAGTTAATATCCTATTTTTGGTCATCTTCTTCCGAAGAGTCATCACTATTATACTGACAAGAATAGTATTCGTTCGCTCCGCCGTATACCTTGTCCTTTTTATGGTCATACATAGAGAATACTGAACCTAAAATCTTTGCGTCGTTCTTGCGAAGAAGACTGATTGCTTCGGCAACTTGTGCTTTGTTGGTTTTTGCGTGCGCAACAACGAAAATAACCCCATCTGACACCTTTGCAATATGGATATAGTCTGAAACTTGCAAAACGGGAGCGCAATCAAGCAAAACGTAATCATAAGATTGTCTAAGTTCCGCTATAAAGGTCTTAAATTTTTCAGAAACTAATACGAGTGAAGAGTTTGTAATCTCCGCTCCTCTTGTAATTAAATCAACGTTAGCGTATTCAGTGTGCTTAATTATGTCCTTTATGGATTTTTCATCAAGCATATATTCTGCAATGCCAACGTCCTTGGTTTGTCGGAAAACCCTGTGGGTCTTAGGTCTGCGGAAGTCAAGGTCTACCACGATAACTTTTTTATTAGTTGCGCCGAGACAAACTGCAAGATTGCACATAAGAGTGGTTTTGCCTTCGCTTGCCACCGACGATTCTACCTGGATAACTTTTTTGTTTCCGTCAGCATTGAGATATAAAACATTGTCTTTAAGTCTGTCATATCCCTCAACGTTTCTCATTTCGTTATTTTTGCAAACTACGATTTTGCCGACTTCTTCATGTTTTTTCTTTTTCTTATTGAAAAAAAGCATTTAAGTTTCTCCTAAACGATATTACTTGTTATAGTATGTATTATACAGCAATCCACACTTAAATGCAATAAAATTTTAGACTTGCAATGTTTTTTGTTGAAATTATTTTTTTATTTATTAATTCAAAAGTTTTTTAAACCATCAAAAAACTTTTGAATTTGCTCTTCGCTTTCTCTTTTTAATTTTGCGATTACGTTATTTATCTCTTTGGAAAAAGTCTTAGTATTTATTCGTTCATATCTTTTAAGTAACAATATTTTATCTGAAATAGTAGAAAGTAATGTCTTTTTCTTGTCACCGGTGTGAAATAAACAGTAGTTTTTTAAACAATCAAAAGAATAAACGGATAAATTAATTAACGATATATCCTTTCCGCTATTTTTTCTAACAATATTTATATACTCTATTAAATGCCTATGCTCAATTTCAATAGCATCACGCATAACGTCAGCAATTTGTCTTTCGCCTATCAATAAATAAAATGCATAATTAAAAACACAGTTTATGCAAAATTTATAACTTTCATAACACTCGGAAATTATTTTAATATCTGTGCTAAACGTTTTGTTGTCAATTAGATTTAATTGCCTTTCTTTTGCCTTAACGCTATTTCTTTTCTGCATAAACACCTCGCCTTTCGGTGTATTATATGTAAATATAGCCATTTTTGGTTAAATTAAAATCCCCTCTGTTTGAGGGGATTTTTTTAATTAAAAAAACGGTGTCCAAAGCGCTCTTGAAATAACGTAAACGTCAAGTTTGATTATTCCGTCAGTTTGTTCGACGTTAGGGAAATTGACAAGGTTTGCCGTCGTTCCAGATTGTATTTTAACCAAGTTTCCGTCTTTGTCCATATATTTCCAACAAGAGAATGCATACTCTTCGGTGTCAAGAGATATAGGAGTTGGTAATATAATTATTTCGTTTACAGAAAACTCCAACTTCTGCTTATCGCTCGAATCAAGTCTAAATTTAACCGTCGTTCCGTCTTTAAGTTTTTGCTCTAAAATCAAGTTGATTTGAAAGATTTTTTCTTTTTTCCAAAGAGCCTTAACCGTTGTAGGCTTAAAAATATCTATAAGTACCTTATCCCAACCAATGAATATATATCCCTCTTTTTCAAGGACGGGTGCATTTAAATCGTTTATATCATCTATTGTTTGAACTAATTCTCCTCCACCAACTCTTTGCCCTCCATCCGCATCAAATGTAACGGTAAACTTTCCGTTAAACGCCTGACATCCACCGAAAGCAAATGTACTTGTTAGCATGGTTAAACAAGCAAGCACTAATGCCAAAAATTTTTTTCTCACAAGTTCCCCCTCCCAATTAAAAACGGGATTTTACGCATAAGTAATTACATTATATACTAAACTTGTTGTCTTGTCAATAGAAATAGAAAAATGTTGCCTTTTTATGCATTTTTTCACACTATTTAGCAAGATTTTATCAAAAACCGTACTTTGACATAATTTTCAAAAGCGCACCTAACCCTTCGTTAATCTTTTCTTTTATCTGTTCCGAATAGCCCGTTCGTTCGGCACTTAATAAGAGTCCTTCTAACTCTGCAACCTGCCGTTTATCGCTTGGCGAAAGTGTTATGTAATCAAACCTTTTAATTACATTTTTAACGTGAGAAAAATCAAGTCCGTAGCCGTTATCCATAACCTCCTCTTTATCCTCTATTAAAGGTTTGACTTTAATAGCATTAACCTCTGTAACCTTTTTAGGAGAAAAAAATTCGTTGACTGTGCTTGGCGATAAAGTTTGCGCACTTTTGTTTTTTAGCGTGTTGACAAGTTCTATCTGTTCGGAGGTCATCTTAAAAGGTTTTTTGCTTATAATAAAGACTGGCAAATTGAAAACTAAGACCAATGCACCGCCGAGCAAACAAAAAGTTGCACTTTCATTTTTATAAACGGTAAGTGCAACTTGTATTAACAAAAAAAACAGACAGAGAGTAATCCCCCAAACTCTGTTTTTCATTCCGTATTCTTTTTTAAATAGACAAAAAGTGGTATTAATCAAACTGACTAAAACCGAAAGGCCTGTAAACGTGATAAAACTTCCCGTTTGACCAAGTGAGTTACATATTTTATCCAAAAAAACTTTTATTCCCTCCTCCATAAGCCACCTCTAAAAGAAAATAGCACATAGAAGAGGGAAAATTTCCGATTAATCAGTCATATTTTGTCTTTTATTAGATTATTTCCGCACATTCACCCGTCAAAAGATTAACAAGCGCCTTTTTCTTAACCTTAATTTTTAAAACTTTTTCCACCGCATAAGCATATAAATCAAGTTGTTTTTTATACCTAAAAATTAAAGCGTCCTTTGCGTGAACAGAATATTTATAGTCTATAATATAAGCGCCGTCCTCTCCGATTGCTAATAAATCTATAACCCCTTGAAGCAATACTTTTTCTTTGGTGTTTAGTCCCGTTACCTCTTGACCGTCTACTTCAACTATGAAACTTTTTTCCCTATAAAGTTTCTTTCCCTTAACCCAATCAAACACCGAGGAATTTATAGCATTATCTATTCTTTCTATATTTAATTTTTGCAAACAATCCTCTCCGATAACACCTTGTTGAATCATTTTATCAACTTGATTTAAAAGGCTTATTCGGTTATCAAAGTCATAATGTTCAAGTATTTTATGCGCTAAATTTCCCCTTTCAACGTCGCTAACCTCTTCTTCTACTATGCTTTTTACAAATTGAGGTTTCTCCAAAAGATTTATATTAGCGTTTGTTACGCTTGTTTTAAGGGGTAGAACGGTATCGTTTTCAAAAGGATAAACAAAAGAAAAATTTTCTTTCATTTGTTCTTCTTGCGCTTTGTCGCTCTTTCCTATAATAACCGTTCTTACTTCTTTGCCTAATTCTAAAAAACTTAAATCCGATTGATTATAATATTGAGCATCAAGAGAAGGCGGAAGATATTCCATCCATCTATCTGCGCCCATAAAAGTATCTTTTCTAACGTCTTTTCTGCCAACGTAAGTTAAGTGCAAAGAATATCTTGCACGGGTGTTTGCAACGTAAAATAGCCTCATTTCCTCGTTCACCCTTTGGTCTTTCATTCTCTCTTTAATGATGCCTCTAAACGGTGTTTGAGTTTTAGTGCGATGCTCATCGTCATAATAGTAAACGCCAAGCCCATAGTCTCGACTCATTAATACGTCGTCTTTCTCTTCCTCGGAGTTCATTAATCGTTCAAGACCGCACACGATTACCACTGGAAACTCCAAGCCTTTTGAGGAATGCGCCGTCATAATCTTAACAGAGTTATCTTCTCCGCCTTCGCTAAAACTTAGTGAATCAGGAGAAGCTTCCACCTTTTTAATAAATTCTTTTACGGATAATTTTTTACCTGCCGAAATAGTTGCAGAAACAAGTCGTCTTAACCTGCCAACCTTGACCTTCCCAAGAGTAGAACCGAGTAAAAAACTTTCTAAATCTTTATCTTCGATAAGTTTGTTGACAACTCCTTCTGCGCCTATAAAGTCTGCTAAAAGACGGACGTTGTCTATATAGTTTTTAAATTCTATAAGCCTTTCGCTTAAAGGTGTTTTGGCACTTTCTATGTAATACGAAAAAGCATCGCAAAACCCCCCTGCTTTGGCTTTTTCTCCAAGAGCATCATAATAAAACCTGGCAATCGAAAGCAAGTCTTCATCTGAAAAACCGCCAATAGGACTTTTAAGTGTTGCACCAAGAGGAACGTCTTGATAAAAGCAATCAATTAGTTTAAGCGCATTGATAACCATGGATATTTCGGGAAAATCACAAACGTTTTCCCTAGCATCACTCGTAACGGGAATTCCACGTTTAATTAAACCTTTCCCTACGTCCCGAACGAAAGCGCCGTTTCTGTTTCTAGAAAGAATAACAATATCGCCGTAGGTAACGAATCTTTCTTGCCCACTTTTAACGTCAAAAAATTTTTCTGTAAGTTCTTTATTGATTATATCCGCAATCAGCGTAGCAGTAAGGCTTTCTTCGGAAGTTGCCGTCTTATTTATCTCTTCAAACAAGTCGTATATTCTGGGAATTTCATTGTCTCGTTTTTTAGCGTCTTTGATTAAAATATGAAGTTTGGCTCTTCCGTCTTTGCCCTCTGGGAAAACACCTCCGCTTTTTAAACGAGAAGTATGCTTATAATCTTCGCCGAAGTATTCTTTTATCATACAGTAATCAAAAATTTGATTAACCATATCAATTACTGCGTTTGCCGAACGGAAATTATCGTTTAGGCGAACTACTTTTTGCCCCTCGTTAAGCATTTTTTCTGTTTTATCGGCAAAAATTTCCGGTCTGCAACCTCTAAATCCATAAATGCTTTGTTTAACGTCTCCAACCATAAAAAGGTTATTGCTAGAAAGCAAAGAAATGATTTCTTCTTGCGCCCCGTTAACGTCTTGATATTCATCAACGAATAAATATTTATACTTGCTCTTTACACTTTCTCTTGTTTGCGTATTTCTTAACACGTCAAGAGCAAAGTGTTCTAAATCATTAAAATCGACAACGTTTTCCTGTCGCTTATGTTCGCTGTAAATAGCAGTAAATTCTTTTACTAACCGAACTAATCCGTCGGTATGCTCCATTAAAACCTGATTTTTTTGCAGGTCTTCTTTATATTTAGTAACGTGCTTTGAAAACCTGTCAAAAATTTTCACAAGTCTTTCCTTTAACTCTTTTGCACGCTCTTTCCTTTCTAAATCCTCTTCGTTAAGTTTTCTGTCAAAGTCCATTCTCAAACTGTAATCTTTAAACTCAACCACACCGTAAACGTCGCCACCTATAACTGTTTGGATATCCGAAGCCATCTTTTGCATAAGTGCTGAACTCTTAACTAATCCGTTTTGCTCAAAAGCCTTTGCCAGTGAAACGGCTTGTTCTTTTATGGGTTTTAACCTCTCATCCAAATAATTTTTATAATCTTTTAGAAGATTATTAAAGCCCTCTTCTCGGTAGTATTTGCGGTGTTTTTCCATTAAACTATCGGGGTCTGCTTCTGAACTGCAAAAACGGTATATTGTTAAAATTAACTCTTTAAGCCCAGAATCGGTACGGTTTTTAGAGTGCCTGTCAATGAGCGATAAAAAACACGAATCTTTTTTGACGTACTCCCGTCTAAAAACCTCATCAATGCATTCAGCCATCAATACAGCCGATTCCGACTCATCCAAAATTTTAAAATCAGGTGCAATTCCCACTTGGTAAAAATATTTTCTAATCAACTTTGCGCAAAACGAGTGTATAGTGCAAATATCGGAAATAGGCACGTCAAATAAAGCGTTTGAAAGAAGTTCATTCGGCCCCTCTTGTAATTTTTTGTTTAGAGCGACAGAAAGTTTTTCTTTCATCTCGTAAGCAGCCATTTCAGTAAAAGTTACCGCTAAAATTTCGCCTACTTCGGCTTTACCCTCTAAAACTAACCGCTTAATACGTTCAATCATTGTAAAGGTTTTTCCACTTCCAGCAGATGCAGAAACCAATATATTACCTTGGTCGTGAAAAACGACTTCACTCTGTTCTTTTTTTAGTTCCGGCATATTATTCTTCCCCTTTAACAGCCTCAAAAACCGTTTGTTCGTTGACGGATTCGAGTTTTCTTTTAACAACTTGGTCGTGCGGACAAAGTCCCTTATATTGACAATAAGAGCAAGCATCTTCGTATGGCGACGGCATAACGTATCCCTCATCCATTCTCTCCACGGCACGCTGGCTAACTTTATAAGCGTAGTCAGTGTAGGCTGAAAGCGATTCTTTTGAGAGCGCACCAACAAGATTTTTCTTCTTTGCTGAAAGTTCTATAAAACCGTTCGCATCAGGATTTGACTCGCAGACCCCCATATCGGCTAACGCCAACTCCTCGTTTAGCGTCTTACCTCTCGCCATACATTTTTGTTTATCTTTTGGCAATTCAAACCTATCTGTAACAGGGAGATAATAAAGTCCTGCAAGTTCTTTCCCCTCGTTAGAAAAAACTTGTTTTACCGCTTGACCGTAAAGCATAAGTTGCAATTTAGTTCCGCTAAAAAGAGCCTTATCCGATTCGTCGGGTTTTCCCGTTTTATAGTCTATAATTCTAAAATATTTTTGGCTTTGGTCTATTCTATCAATCTTACCTTTAAGTTTAACTTTTCCATCGGCAAGAGATATGGGTGGAAAATCACAGTTTTCCCCACTCCCAAACGACACCTCTGTTTTGCTGGGTTTCATGCGTGTGTTAACTAAGGATAAAAAGGTTTTATAACAGTAACTCTTGCATTCTCTTTTTATCCTAGTCATAGCCACCGACTCCCCTTCGTCATTTAACAGATGGCCATATTCTTTTTTGCTTAGCACCTTATAATAAACCTCTTCCACGAGTGCATCTGAACTTAATTTATCGCTCACGGTGGACATTTTCTTTGCATATCCGTTCATAATCTCGTGAATAACGTTCCCAACCATTAAACTGTCAACTCTACCCATTTTCCGTGTTTTTAGTTTAATTGAATGGGATAAAAATGCTCTGTACGGACAATGAAAATAATCTTCTATTGTCGTTGGAGAGGTTTCATTCCCAGTTATTATACTTTGACCGTCATCAAGGCGCACTTTTAAGGTTTTATTTGCGTCATCTAAAAGTTTTTCTACCTTTTGTCCTCCTACCGTCCGATAATAAGAGGATGCTTGTGTCATATCTAAACTTCTGCCCTCGGCAAACTCACCCACTTCGAGGGCAAAAGACTTTAACCCTTGTTTTTTTGTTAAGTATTTCTCTTGCTCGGGAAAATCTTTTAATGTAAAAAGTTTTTCAGCGGTTGAAAAAACTTCGCTCTTTATGGTTTTTCCACCGTCCGTGCCGAAAATCGGGCAAGAAAGATATAACCCTTCTTCAAATGCGCAAAGAGCGAGAGCCACGCTTTCTCTCGAACGGTGATTTACTATTTTTATTTTAGGTTCTATGGTTATTTTTAACTTTTCTAAAACGTTGATATCCTCATCGGTAATAAGTGCAACGTCTTGTTTTATTTCGGGAACGGAAGAATTAAGTCCAAGCGCAAAAAGATATTTGGCTTTTGCAAGTGCAGTCTGCTTATAATCTCCTATAAACACTGCATCGTTATACTGTGGAATTATTGAAAGTTCTAATGCCGACACACCGCTTGTAAACACTGATTTAAATTCGCTGTAAGTAAGTTTAACTCCGCCCAAGAATTTTTGCATTTGCTCTAATATTTTAACAACTGCGTCGTATATCTGTTCGTTAACGGCATATTCTTCTTGTTCGCCGAGCACTTTTAAGCGTTCGCCCAAAGCATACAGTTTTTCTTTGACCGAAATGCTTTCTAATAATTCAGTAATAGAAAATCTATTGAACAAATTGACGATATTTAACCTAGTTTGTTCAAGTTCTAAAATATTAGACTGGTCGTTCTCAGATATTTTAAATGGCTCTTTTATCCTACCGTAATTCAAATTGTTTTCAACTAGAAAATTTTCCAGCCTGTCCGATAATTTTTTATCTTCAATAACAAGCGGATTTTTTATAAAACCTATAAACGCACTCCTTTCAAAATTCTTATTAAAAACGTCAACGTAACTAGTGATGAGTGATATAAGTGGATGAGTTTGCGGTTTTTTCTTCTCATCTGAGAAAAATGGAACGTCTAAGAGCTTTAAAGCACTCTTTAAGTCATCCGAGTATGAATAAACGTCTGGAAGCGCAACCGTTATATCTTTATATCTGCATTTGCCTTTCATAACCAGACTTTTGATTATCTGGGCAACCCGTTCTGCCTCGACATGCGAGTTCAATGCGTATAAACAACTTATTTTGTCAGTAGATGCTTTTTTATTTTTTTCAGAAGTAAATGAAAAAATATTATCGAGGAATAATTTCCCCTCGTTTGTATAATTAGATTTAATTTTTTTCTCTAAAAGAATATGCCCATTTTGCTTGCAAGTTTGTCTTATAAAATTTGCCGTTTCGTTAACGAAAACTCTTGGGTTATCCCCCTCGGTTAAAATAGCCGTTACCGACCTCGCATTATTTATTAGCGCATCAACTATTTCTCTTGCTTGGGCTGTAAAACTTTTATAACCGATTAAATAAACGTCTGATTTTTTAATTTGGTCGTCTTGATTTATAATTTGTGGCAGGTATGACAGCACCGAACTTTGGTCGTCAAAACCGTTTTCATTAATAAACCTTTCGTATTCTGAATAAACCTTTTCAATATCATTTAGTTTTGCCGTTAATAATTTGTTACCAGTTGTTAAATTTTCTCTTAGTAGTTCGGGTGTTACTTTTGCGCTTTTAAGAAGAATTATCAAATTAAAAAGAGAGGGGGCGAGATGTGTTCTGCTGTTTTTTAAACAGTCCAGTTCAACTGACGACAATATTTTTTTAATAACCATTGCCGAGCCCTCTTTTGACAAAAGGTTGGAAAAATGTTTTTTTGCGCTCAAATAGTTACCGAACGAATACACGTCGGTATTGAAAGAGCCTCCCGTTTGCCCAGTCAAAAAGCGTTCGACCATAAGCGAAACCTTTGCTTCGCAAAAAATAAGGTTGCGCCCGCTTATACCTTTGCTCTTGTCTTTAACCAAATCGGCAAGAATGGGAAATAATTCAAAATAAGAATCTGTCGTTACTAAGTTAACCATAATAATATTGTATCATATTTTTAAGACTTTTTCATTACATAGTTTTACATTTTTTAATATTTATGGTATTATTATTAAAACATAATAAAAAACGGAGACAAAAATGAAGAAAAAACTCATTTCTATGCTTGCACTTACCCTCTCTTTTGTGTTTTTCGCAGGAAGCGGGTGCGCATCCTCTAACCCATTAGCATTCAATAACGACTTCAACGGTGGCGGTGGCAGTAGTGCAGAGCCGTCAAACCTTATTGAAAGATTAGAGTATTCAGTCGAATATACCGACAATTACCTAGATAGCATAATTAAAAGCGATACCATAACTGATGAATTAGTAAAGTTTAAGTTTGAAAACGGAAGTTTCGTTCAAGAACTTAAAGTAGACGGATTTATAGACCAAAACATAACAACCGATATAGAAGTTCAGTCCAACAGAATCTATCACTTGACAACAACCTTTAACATTGATTTTTTGTGCGACGTTGGAGATGGAAACGGATTTAAGACTTTTAATGACCAAATAGTTTCAACCGTTCATTTCTTATCGGCAAGCAACTCTTTCGCACCCATCTACTCAACAACTTCGTTAAAGCAAACTTTCCTCTTCCTCCCGACCACTGAGGGCGAAAAAGCGCAAGCAGAACAAGTGACCTATCAGATTACCACAACTTACTCAAAAGATGAATACGTGATGGTAACGACTTCCGAATCAAGTAGTCAAGAAAAAGTTTACGACAACAGTTTCAAAAAATGTATCGACAATGCGCAACTTCTCTTCGCTGTGAGAAATCTGGGAATCTCAGAAGAGGCAAACTATATGCTTCCAACGGTATCCACCGCATATGGAGAAGCAAAAACACTTAAAATAAACTATGCAGAATCTTCTGTAATGAATACGCCTGAAAACCTTTCATATAACGAAAACACCGTCAGCGCTCAAACGATACCGGTAAAAAATTATAATTTCTTGCTTAATTCAGAAAAAAACACAGGCGCAATGCAATTTCTAAAAATTCAAAAACAAGCAGTAGAAGGTCTTCCATTTAAATCACTCGTTCTAGAATATGCAGAAACTCTTCCTGCTTACGGCACGTTTTCAAGCCTCGGCGCTTTGGTATACACCTTAAAATCTGTTACTGTTTCCTAAAACAAATAATTAACAAAAAGAAGAGTGGGAATGATTTCATTCCCACTCTTAAATTTTAATTTTTTTATTTCCCAAACACGTCTTCTTTTTGGTCGGGTGTTAAAGAGATAACTCCGTCAAGCGCTGTATCAACAAGTTTTGTTCCAGCGAATGCTCCGCTTAAAACACAATCAAGAGTTGCGCCGTTTGCAAAGGTTAGTGTTTCAAGTTTTGAACAACCGTTAAATGCATTCTTATAAATATTTTTAACAGATGCAGGAATACTAATCGTTTGTATTTCTTTCAAGCCATTAAATGCGCTTTCTCCGATTGCATCAACGTTACCCTCTAACGTGATTGACACGAGATTAACAGCACCGCTGAATGCATACATAGGAATACTGTAAGAAGCGGTCGTCTTTATAACGACGTTTTCAAAAGTAGCCGGCATATAGCAAAGAGTTGAACCGCTTTCGTTATAACTAACGGTTACAGGAACGCCTGCGTCATACTCCGAATCACCAAAAAGGTGTGCTATCGTTCGTTGAGCTTCTACCGATTTATTTTCGTCCTTTTTGCTCTCTTGTAAATATGCGTCCGAATTAGCATTCATTCCAACAAACGGCAAAACCAACGTTTCAAGTGCAGACATTTGTTTAAATGCGCCCTTATCTATTTTGGTTACCCTTTCAGGAACAATGATTTTAGTTAATGCGGTGTTGCCGGCAAATGCTCCTTCCTTAATGCGAACGTTTGTTATTTCCGTTCTGAGAACTTGGTCGATATCCAGTTCAGTTACGCCTTCTTCTTGAACGTAATCGTAAATGGTATAAACGTTGTCTATTTTCTTGCATTTAAGACCGGGGGTCTTAGAACCGCTGTTATCTTCGGTGCAAGCGGTTATCGGCATTACGAATGCTACCGCAAGAATTGATATGATTAATAATTTGAGTACTCTTTTCATTTTGACTCCTTAGCCTAAACTGTTATACTCAATTATTTTATCATTTAACAAATCGTTTGTCAATAAATAACATTTATTTTAATTATTTAAAAGACACTTTTTTGTCTTTTATCAGCAATTTAACGGCGTTTATATAAAATTTTACTTTAATTTTAATTCGGTAACTCAAATCACCTAGATAATTACCTTGCCCAAAAAGAAACTGTTGAAAAATCCTTCTGTATCTTTTCCGGAATTTTCGTAAACGGCAATCAAATCGTCCGGAGTTGCAATTTTGAATTTATACGCACCGTAGTAATTATTTAATCCTGCAAAAAAGGCTTTGTCGCCTATCGACTTTCTCAAATAGTCAAACATTATACACGGCTTTATGTACGCCATATTCACGTATTCATATTCACTTGTAAAATCTTTCAATCCTCTGAGCATAACGGTATTAACTTTACCTATAACTTTATCGAAAACCGAACAGAACACTTTATAAGTTTTCTCAGAAGAATCAATTAATTGTTCTCTTTTAAATCCGTATTCGGGATAACTTTCATAAAAGACCACAACCGAATATTCTGCAAGCCCTTCATCTAAAAAAGCGTGTTCAACTTCATTGTTGCCAACGACAGACTGCCACCATTGATGAGCCGTCTCGTGGACAATGACTTCGCCGTAAGCGTCCTTTTCTAAATTGTCGCTTATCATAACAAGAGATGGAAATTCCATTCCTCCTTGAATAAACTCTGTTTGTACTACTGCGTAAGTAGAATATGGATATTCACCAAATTTTTCACAGAACAACTCCATACTCTTTATCGCATACTCCAAAGAAGAATTAGGGTCTTGGTCTTTATAATAGTAATAACTTACCTCAACCCCCGTTGAATTATCCGTAACAGTTTGAAAACGCTTAGATAATACCATTGCAAACGACCTTGCGTTATCGAGTTTAAAGTGGCTTTGGGTTTTTTGACCTTTTTGCTCACTTCCTATAATTTCCCCCGCAGAGGCTATAACGTAATCACTATCTGCCGTTATTTTTACCGAATAGTTTGCGCACTCGCTATAAAAAGGGTCGCCGTGCGAATAATATTCGCACTCGTAAAAACCGCTCGGTTCGTAAACGCATAATATTGGATAAAAATTTGCAAGATTTACGGTATTATCATTATAACCTGTTCTAGATACAACGTTTGCCAAATTTAAAGTGAACTCTATTGTAACGTCAACCCTTTCGCTAGGAAAAATTTGGTCTTTTAATTTTACAGTTAGCACGTTCAAATCTTTCCCACCGACAGAAAATTCCAAAGGCTTACCGTTACTTGTTACTGCGTTAATTTGCATATCGCCATAACTTATACCGTTCGGATACGCCCTTGAAAAGTATTGTGCGCTGATAGGAGAATATTTTGCCCCTTCTCTAAAAGCGTTACCATACAAATTGAACTTTAAAAAACTTAGCGAATTTTCAGAGCCGTTATAAAAACTCACCGTCTCTTTACCAATTAAGGTATTGTTTTCTAATTCTACCTCTATATCGTAACTTGTAGTATCCACTTTGTCCACGCAACCGAACAAAGAAAAAGAGGTCAGTATAACTATGATAGATAAAAAAATACTTAGTTTTCTCATAAAAAATCTCCGAATAAAATACCACTTTTCGTTGTATCTTATTCGGAGAAAATTATAAAAATTCCTATATTTTATTTTTCGTCTATAACTAGATATTTAACAGGGTCAATACTAACGCCGTTTTCAATCACTTCAAAATGAAGATGTGCGCCTGATTTTGCTTCTTGGCGATTGCTAGTTGACACTTCGCCTATCTTATCACCTTTTTTAAGAATTTGCCCAACGTATACGTCGTCGCCGTCTAAAATTGAGTTATAAACTGTTTTTAATCCGTTACCGTGGTCTAAAACGATAGTTGTTCCTTTTAACAAGGTATTTTCAATGCTTTCTACCGTTCCGTCATAAACTGCTAAAACGTCTGTTCCTTCCTCTGCGAAAAAGTCCACTGCCATATGTGCAGAAAATCTTCCGAGCGTACTGCTCCACACCATTGTTTCACTGTACTCGCCGATTGACGTTACCGAAGAAACGGGGATTATAAACTCGATAGGCTTTGCAACGGGTTCGGTGTTGTCATCCGGATTATCAACGGGTTTATCGTCAGGATTAATCACTTCTCCGCCACCAGTCGAATCAGAAGGGTCATCTGGAAGAGGTTGATTAATAGTCGGATTTGAGCCTTGATTATCTGCAATTTGATTATCTCTATTTAACAGCATAAACGTTATCGATAATCCTACGGCTATTATGCAAAGGGATAAAATAAAGTATACTGCATTCCTCCTCATAAAGTTAAGTATTTTGTGTTGTGGTTGTTTCATTTTTCTCTACTCCTTTTTGATTGTAAATATGTTATTTCCTTACTTGAAGCCTTTTATACGCATAAATTTAAAAACTTCCAAAAATTATGGGCGAGCCGATTTTAATCATTCCGTCCCTAACGGCAACGTGCAAATTAACTGCTTGCCCGTTGAAGTTTTGCGCCCTATCTATTTTGTTCGAATATGCATAATAACTAATACACCCGCCTATCTCTTCCACTTCTACAACTTTTGCCGAAAATTTAGACAAGAATTCCATAACGTCAAACTGTTCAGTTTGGTTTTCAGTTAGAATACAACTCTCCCCAAAAATCCTACCTGAAAATCGGTATTGTATGGCGTTTACTTGTTTAATTTCGGAAGTTGACGACGCACTTAAAAGATATATTTCAAAGGTGTTAGCATAACCTTTAAAAAGCGGAGGGGTATTTATCCACCATACGGAAAAAAGACAGATTAAACTTGCTAAAATAAATGAAATCCTTTTGGGCATAAAAAAATACTCTCCGTTTTTTACAGAGAGTATTGACTCAGTTTTCATTTTTTATACTATTCTATTACAATTCCACGTTCTCGGGCAACCGTCATTCCGTTCAAAGAATCCATTAAATCTCCCGAATATAATACCGCTTTGGTTAATAATTCTTTGTCTATACCACATAAATCCGTATATTCTTTTATAGTTTTTAACGCTCGGTCGATTACCGACGCTGTGCTAGATAACTCTACTTGGAGTTTTTTAAGCGTTTCTCTTGTTTTAACCTTTTTACCACTAACAACGTTTATTTGCTTTTTATATCCGCTTAAAATATCTTTTTCATCTATACCTAGGTTATCGGATAAAAACTCGGCTCTTTTGATATAGTCGGCAGGTATAAATGGTGAAGGTGTTTTTTCACTCGCTAAATTGCAATATATCTCACATATAACACAAGAGGCTAACAGTTCAACCATAGAACGTTGTTCATTTATAGGTTTATAAATTCTTCGGGTAACAGAGGGTGCACTGTGATAAAAAATACTTTGTCCAGAATAATATTCGGCAGTTTCAATTTCAATTAGTTTTGTCAATATCTGGTTTGCATCAGGGCATTTTTGATATAAAATTTTAAAAAGATCAAGCAATCGGCTTTTAATTATGCCATAGGCCTTCTTATCTGCTTTTTCCCCAGTTAGTGAAAGTCTAATTCTATAATCTGCAAGGCATAAAAGTTTTGTTGCGCAATAACCCAACCCCTCCACAATTAGTTGCTTAGAATTTTTAAGACAATCATTAAATATTAAATACCGTCTTGCGGAAATTAAAAACTGCTCTTTATTGCCTCCGTTAAAAACGCTAACTTTTCTCTTTAATAATCCATTCACGATAGGTTTATCAGATATTAAAACGCAAGGAATATTTTTAGTGGTTGCAAAATAGCAAACGCAGTCAAATAACTCTTGGCTGTTGGTAACGACTAGTCTAACGTCCTCTGCCGTATCAAACCAACCAAGCATACTCTCAACCGAAAGTTGAGTAGGTTCTGACAACAAAAGTGTTTGAGGTTTTGCTTTGGCTTCTATGATTGCAGAAGTTACCTTTGCTCCTCGCTCAATATAATCGCTTTCTAAATCTACGAATAACACCTTGCCGAACGGACATTCTAAACTTATAACTTCCCCTAATGAAGTTTTTAAATCTCCCGTATAAACTGACTGGCAAGCCGAAAAAAAGCTCTTATTATCAGAATAGTTTTGCCACGTAAAGTCAATATTAAGTTTATGTGTATATTCTTCTTTATACATAAACGCTCCTTATCACATCAATATTTTAATAGAGGGACAAAAATTTGTCAAGTAAAAGGCAAATTTATTAAAAAAACCCCATTTTTTTGCCAAAATTAGCAAAAATTTTTAAAAAACTATTGAAAAAATTTATAGATATGGTATAATTAATACATAAAACTATGGAGGTTTTAATATATGAATAAAAATGAATTGATAAGGGCAATAGCAAACAACGTGGGGATAACTCTTAAAGATGCTGCAACTGTATTGGACGGAACTATCGACGCAATCACCGAAGCATTAAAGAGCGGTGAAAAAATCCAGATTTCTGGATTCGGTACTTTTGAAATCAAATCAAAGGACGCAAGAGAAGGAATTAATCCAAAAACCGGCGAGAAAATTCATATCGAAGCATCAAAAATTCCTGCGTTCAAATTCGGCAAAGCATATAAGGATTCATTCAATTAATATTTATTCGATAAAAGCCTGTTCGTTTGAGCTGGCTTTTATTTATTAATCTTTGGAGAACACTATGAAAACAACTTTAATAACAGGCGCAACGGGCGGGCTTGGAAAAGCTTTCGCTGAAATTTATGCAAAAAATAAATGTAATCTTTTTCTCGTTTCCACGTCTGAACAAAAATTAAAAGACTTGTCTAAATTTTTGATTGAAAAATACAGCGTTGAAGTAGATTATTTGGCTTGCGATTTATCAAAGCAAAGCGAATGCAAAAAAGTTTACCAAACGGTAATGGATAAAGGTCTTTTTATCAATAATTTAGTTAATGGAGCAGGATTTGGAGATAGAACCGACTTTAAGGACATGGACGTTGATTTGCAAATGGATATGGTTGCCGTTAACTGCTCTGCATTGCTCTACTTTACAAGGGTATTTTTAACCGACATGCTCAAGAATAACGACGGACATATAATAAATATAGGCTCTCTAGCCTCATTTGTGCCTGGTCCGTATATGTGCACCTACCATGCAAGCAAATCTTTCGTTTTAAACCTAGGCGAATCAATTGCTCACGAAATAAGAAAAACCAACGTCAAAATTTTAACGCTATGCCCCGGTCCTTTTGAATCGGGATTTGTTGATAGGGCAAAAAACGACTGGACCTTTAAGAAAATCAAGCCCGTTTCTGCCGAAAAAATTGCTTACTTTGGGTATAGAAAATCAATGAAAGGAAAACGAATTGCAATTTTTGGATTTACTAATAAACTTACCGCTTTCGCTCCTAGGCTATTTTCTAGAAAATTCGTTGCAAGAGTAAGCGCTAGCACTCTAAAAAAGGGAGACTAATTTTTTAAATGTTTTCTTGATAATATTTTCGCTATTTGATATAATGAATTTATCGTGAGTTCGTATAGGAGTTTTTATGAATTATAATGAAATAGTTAAATTAGTATATAGTGCAAAAGATATCGCTACTAACGCCGTGTTAAAAGCTGACGTAAAAGAAAAATCGGCAGATGATTTCGTTACGGCGGTCGATTTTGCCATAAGTGATTTTATAAAAGGCGAACTATTAAAAATTGCGCCAGACGTTGCGTTCGTTACCGAAGAAGAAAGTCAACACGTATGCTCTGGAAAGCGATTTGTTTTAGACCCCATTGACGGAACAACTAATCTAATTAGAGGCGGTAAGCAAGTGTCTATATCGCTTGGATATTATGCTGATAATTGTGTTCAATTTGGAATTGTGTTTAACCCTTTTTATGATGAAATATTTTTTTCTATCAAAGGTAAAGGCGCTCACTTTTATAATGCAAAAAACGGTATTGACCAATTAATTAATATCGGTGTGGAAAATTATAATGGCGGAATAATCAAAGTCAGCGATTTGCCACATAACAAATCAATAGTTGAATTTGGCGCAAACGTAAGCAACAAGTCCTTAGCGGATAAAAACTTTGCCTTGGCTAAGAAAATATTTACAGAATGCTTGGATATTCGGAGAAATTGTTCTTCCGCCCTCGCTATATGTTACGTTGCCGACGGTAGAATAGACGGATACTTTGAACGCTCATTAAAAGTGTGGGATTATTGCGCTGCAACTCTCATACTTGAAGAAGCAGGCGGTGTTGTTTCACAATGGAACGGCGCTCCGCTCCCCTATACTAATCCATCAACAATCGTGGTCGGTAATAAAAACACATACGATTACCTATTAAATTTATTGGGTAAAGAGGAAATCTAAAATGAAAAAAGTTGGATTTATTTTTGGACTACATGGATTAGTTTTTACCTTGTTTATGATATTAAACATGATAATAAACGAATATGTGTACGGGTTTTTAGAAAACGTAATTAATTTACCGTGGTTGGTTGCAATTTGCGACTTAATAGTTTCGGGATTTTTATACGTGGGAATATACGTTATAGTTTATTTTATCTATAAATACATAGTAGTAAGAATCAAAAAAGAAGTGCTATACATAAAAGGCAAATGGTATCACGTTCATATAAAGAAAAACGACCAAGGCGTGATAAAATCAGATTACGTTCGTGCAGGCATTACCGAAGTTTCGCAAGACCTTTATGCGCTTAAATTTTCGGCTGTTAATTATTCGTATTATGTTAACGAAAACGGTCAAGTCCTAAAAGAAGACGATACTCGCAGTAACACTGGTTGGAGTTCGTGGGCTGTCGATTGGGACGGTAAAGAAAAAATAATTACCTGCTTTAAGGCTAATACTCCCGTTAAAATTGGCAACGAATACACAAACCGACACGGAATACACAGATTAACCGTTTCTGAGGACGGACAAACTATATGTGGCGATTTTGCCGACGAATATCCGTCGTCTAATCGTGGAGAAATTTATTTTTTCCGCTCCGAAGAAAAATTCTTTGAATTCATAAAGACGTTTTTTATTAAAAACAAACAAAACTAATAATAATTTAAATTAAAGTTATACACTTAAACTTTATAAATACACAAAAAAACCCGCTATATCAAATAGCGGGTTTTTTACTTTTAGTTTATTCAAAAACAATTATTTAACAATAAAAATTATTTAACGATTTTTGAAACAACGCCTGAACCTACGGTTCTGCCACCTTCACGTATAGCGAAACGGAGACCTTCTTCCATAGCGATAGGAGTGATGAGTTCAACGTCCATTTTAACGTTATCACCAGGCATAACCATTTCTACGCCTTCGGGAAGTTTAATTGAACCGGTAACGTCGGTAGTTCTGAAATAGAACTGAGGACGATAGTTGTTGAAGAACGGAGTATGACGGCCACCTTCTTCTTTGGTAAGGATATATACTTGACCTTCGAATGCAGTGTGGGGTTTTACTGAACCGGGTTTTGCAATAACTTGTCCACGTTCGATATCTTTCTTATCGATACCACGGAGAAGAGCACCAACGTTGTCACCAGCTTGAGCTTCATCAAGAAGTTTTCTGAACATTTCAAGACCGGTAATAACGGTTGTTCTGCTTTCTTCGCTAAGACCAACGATTTCAGCGGGGTCATTAACTTTTGCAACACCTCTTTCTACTCTACCAGTAGCAACGGTACCACGACCAGAAATCGTGAATACGTCTTCTACAGGGAGAAGGAAGGGTTTAGCATCGTCTCTTTCAGGAGCAGGGATATAGCTATCAACTGCATCCATAAGTTCTTTAATGCATTGAGTTTCGGGAGCGCTGGTAACAGCATCACCTTCGTTTGCTTGTGCGCATTCAAGTGCTTTAAGAGCAGAACCCTTGATGATAGGAGTATCGTCTCCAGGGAAGCCATACTCAGAAAGGAGTTCTCTGATTTCCATTTCAACGAGTTCCAAAAGTTCTGGGTCGTCGAGTTGGTCACATTTGTTCATGAATACGATAATGTAGGGAACGCCAACCTGACGAGCGAGAAGAATGTGTTCTCTGGTCTGGGGCATAGGACCGTCGGTAGCAGCAACAACGAGGATTGCGCCGTCCATTTGAGCAGCACCAGTTATCATGTTCTTAACGTAGTCTGCGTGTCCGGGGCAGTCAACGTGAGCGTAGTGACGGTTGTCAGTTTCATACTCAACGTGAGAGGTGTTAATTGTTATACCTCTTGCCTTTTCTTCCGGTGCCTTATCGATTTCGTCATATTTCATCTTTTTAGCTTGACCCTTAGCAGCCATCGTCATAGTGATAGCAGCGGTAAGGGTGGTCTTGCCGTGGTCGACGTGACCGATGGTACCAATGTTAATGTGCGGTTTGTTTCTTTCGAATTTAGCCTTTGCCATTATTGTTTCCTCCAAATTTTCAAAATAAATATAATTTTTAATTTTTTTGTTTTAATTTAATAAACGTAATATTATTTTACAATAAATAATTATAATTGTCAACAGTAAATTACGCTTTTTTGCCCATTATCTTTTCTGCTACCGATTTCGGTACTTCTGCATAATGACTGAACTGCATTGTGTAGTTACCTCTACCCTGTGTTCTCGAACGGAGGTCGGTTGCGTAACCAAACATCTCTGCGAGAGGAATGTGGGCATCAATAACTTTAACGCCGTTTCTGTCGTCCGTTCCTTGAATGATACCACGACGAGCAGTAACGTTACCCATAAGGTCGCCGAAGTAATCGTCCGGAGTTACTATTTCAACTTTCATAACCGGTTCGAGGAGAACGCTCTTTGCTTTTGCAAGACCGTCTTTAAGAGCCATTGAACCTGCAATCTTAAATGCCATTTCCGAAGAGTCAACGTCGTGATAACTTCCGTCGTAAACGGTTACTTTAAAGTCAACAACTTCGTATCCTGCTAAGATACCGTTCTTTGATGCTTCTTGAATACCTTTGTTAATAGGTTGAATGAATTCCTTAGGAATAGAACCGCCGACAGTTTCGTCGATAAATTCATAGCCTTTACCAGGTTCTTGCGGTTCAAGACGAATCTTACAGTGTCCGTATTGACCGTGTCCACCAGATTGACGCTTGAACATACCTTCTGCTTCAACGGCTTGTCTAATGGTTTCTTTATAAGCAACTTGTGGCTTACCAACGTTTGCTTCTACTCTGAATTCACGTAAAAGTCTATCTACGATAATTTCAAGGTGAAGTTCGCCCATACCTGCGATAATAGTTTGTCCAGTTTCGGTATCGGTATAAGTTTTGAAAGTGGGGTCTTCTTCTGCAAGTTTTGCAAGAGCAAAGCCCATCTTTTCTTGACCTTGTTTAGTTTTTGGTTCGATAGCAACGTTAATAACGGGATCTGGGAATTCCATTTGTTCGAGAATAATTTGGCTATTTTCATCACAAAGAGTATCACCAGTTGTGGTTTCTTTTAGACCAACGAGAGCGCAAATTTCACCTGAATAAACAGCATCAACTTCCTCTCTGTGGTTAGCGTGCATTCTAAGAATTCTTGCTACTCTTTCTTTCTTACCTTTAACGCTGTTGTAAACGTAAGAACCAGTTTTGAGTACGCCAGAATATGCACGGAAGAATGCAAGTTTACCAACGAACGGGTCTGTCATAATTTTGAATGCAAGACCGCTGAACGGCTGATTATCGTCAGGTTCTCTCGTGGTTTCTTCGCCCTTCAAATTAACACCGCTAACTGCACCTACGTCCAAAGGACTTGGGAGGTAGTTAACGACTGCGTCAAGAAGGTTTTGAACGCCCTTGTTCTTGTAGCTTGAACCACAAAGAACTGGGGTAACTTTCATTGCAAGAGTTGCTGCACGCAAACCTTTTTTGATATCTTCGATAGGAAGGTCTCCTTCTTCGAAGTATTTTTCCATCAATGCGTCGTCCATTTCGGCAGCGATTTCAACGACTTGACTTCTGTAATCTTCGCACATGTCTTTTAAGTCGTCGGGTACGTCCGTAACGTCGATTTCTCTTCCTAAATCGTCAAGATAGATATAAGCTTTTCTTGTGATTACGTCTACGATACCTTTGAAAGTATCTTCTTTTCCGATAGGAATGATGATGGGAAGAGCGTTCGTATGAAGCCTATCCTTCATCATTTGGATAGCGTTTTCATAGTTTGCGCCGTTAATATCCATTTTGTTAACGTAAGCAATTCTAGGAACTTTATACTTGTCTGCTTGTCTCCAAACGGTTTCACTCTGGGGTTCAACGCCACCCTTAGCGCAGAAAGTTGCAACAGCACCGTCAAGAATACGGAGTGACCTTTCAACTTCTACGGTAAAGTCAACGTGTCCGGGGGTATCAATTATGTTAATGCGGTGTCCTTTCCAATAGCAAGTGGTCGCAGCACTGGTAATGGTAATACCACGTTCTTGTTCCTGAACCATCCAGTCCATAGTAGCGCCACCCTCGTGGGTTTCGCCAAGTTTATGGGTCTTTCCTGTATAGAAAAGAATACGTTCAGTAGTGGTTGTTTTACCTGCGTCAATGTGCGCCATTATGCCTATATTTCTAGTTACACCCAAATCAAAATCTCTCGGCATAATACTTTATCTCCCAAATTAAAATCTGTAATGTGCAAAAGCCTTGTTAGCCTCAGCCATTCTGTGAGTATCTTCTTTCTTCTTGACAGCGCTACCAGTGTTATTGAAAGCGTCAACGAGTTCAGCAGCCAGTCTTGCGCTCATCTCTCTTTCGCCTCTCTTTCTTGCAGCAGCAACCAACCATCTGATTGCCAAAGTCTGTCTTCTTTCAGCACGGATTTCGATAGGAACTTGATAGTTAGCACCACCGACTCTCCTTGCTTTTACTTCTACCATAGGCATAATGTTGTTAAGCGCTTGCATAAACATTTCCTTGGGTTCTGAGCCGACTTTTTCGGCAGCCGAGGTAAACGCTTCGTAAACAATGCCTTGCGCAATACCCTTTTTACCATCGAGCATAACTTGGTTGATAAGTTTGGTTACAACCTTATCGCTATACACGGGATCGGGCAAAACGTCTCTTTTTGCAATATTGCCACGTCTTGGCATAATAATAATCCTCCTTTAATTTTTTGCGCTATTAGCGCCTTATTAAGGGTAAACCCTTTAATTAGTACAGCTATCACTTGCCCCACTATGGGGTAGCGAACCTTCTGTCTTTCGACATACTGCCTACCAAATCGGGTTAATTTTCCGAATTCCGATTATAAGTAGGTGTCTTTTGTTTGTGTTAAGTTCTTAAATAAAGTTTAAATTTAAGTTACTTATTTAGGTCTCTTTGCGCCGTATTTTGACCTTGACTGTCTACGTTTCGCAACGCCGGCAGTATCGAGAGCGCCACGGATAATGTGGTATCTAACACCAGGTAAGTCCTTTACTCTTCCGCCACGGATAAGAACAGAACTGTGTTCTTGAAGGTTATGACCTTCACCGGGAATGTAAACGATACCTTCTGCCTTGTTGGTTAAACGAACACGTGCAATTTTACGAAGAGCTGAGTTAGGTTTCTTAGGCGTTGTGGTGGTTACCGACAAGCAAACGCCACGCTTTTGGGGACATTCGTCCAAAGCGGGAGACTTTGACTTATAGGTAATTTTTGCTCTGCCCTGTCTGATTAACTGTTGAATTGTGGGCATATCGCACCTCCTTAAATTATTTCGGATATTCAGAAAACGGATTCGGAAACTTCCGTTTTAGAAACATTTTTGTTCGGCGGATTATTTACCCGCTGAATTATTATTTTACCATTTATTAGTTTTTTAGTCAATCAAATACTATTGATTTTCTTGCTTTTTTTATGGTTTTAACCTTATTCTTGTATTTCCGTTGGTCTTTGAAGAACTGTTTGCGGAGCAACGTTTTGGTAATTCCTAATTCCCGTACCTGCGGGGATAAGTTTACCAATAATGACGTTTTCTTTAAGACCGATAAGCGGGTCAACTTTGTTCTTGATTGCAGCCTCTGTAAGAACTCTTGCCGTTTCTTGGAATGAAGCAGCAGATAAGAAACTATCTTTTGCGAGCGCTGCTTTGGTGATTCCGAGAAGTATTCTCTTACCCTGAGGTGGAACAAGTCCGTTTTCAAGAGCGTTAATCGTTTCTTCTTCAAACTTGTGTACGTCAAGTTTCTCACCGGGTAGGATATCTGTTCCGCCGGGATTTTCAACTTGAACTTTCTTCATCATCTGACGAACGATAATTTCAACGTGTTTATCGTTGATGTCAACGCCTTGTGAACGGTATACGCTTTGGATTTCTTTAAGAATGTAGTCTTGAACACCCTTAATACCTTTGGTTTTTAATATATCTTGCGGATATACCGAACCGTTAGTAAGAATGGTACCGGGTTCAACCTTATCGCCAGTCTTAACGATAACGCCAGTTCCAAAAGGAATAGTATAATCTTTTCTGTCGCCGTCATCAGTCTTAACGATAACGTGTATAATTTTATCTTTTTCTTCTATTTCAACCTCACCGCTGTGTTCGCAAACGATTGCTGCGTGTTTTGGTTTTCTTGCTTCAAAAAGTTCTTCAACCCTAGGAAGACCTTGCGTTATGTCGCCCGTTGATGCTATACCACCAGTGTGGAAAGTACGCATGGTAAGCTGAGTACCAGGTTCACCGATTGACTGAGCGGCTATAATACCAACCGCTTCACCGATTTGAACAGGGTTATTATTACTCATATTCTTTCCGTAACATTTAGCGCAAACGCCCGTCTTGCTCTTACAAGTAAATACGCTTCTGATTTCAACTTCTTCGATACCGGCTTTAACGATTTCATCTGCCATATCTTCTGAAATCATCTCGTTTGCCTTAACCATAACTTCACCCGTTGTGGGGTTAATTACGTCGCTAGAAGTAAATCTTCCTGCGATACGGTCTTTAAGTCCTTCTATAATTTCGCCTTTGCTACCCTTAATTGCAGAAACTACTATACCCTTAACTGGGTCGCCTGCATCTGCAAAACAGTCCTCTTCCTTGATGATAACTTCTTGCGAAACGTCAACCAAACGACGGGTAAGGTAACCTGAGTCAGCCGTTTTAAGTGCGGTGTCGGCAAGACCTTTACGTCCACCGTGTGAAGAAATAAAGTATTCGAGAACTGAAAGTCCTTCACGGAAGCAAGATTTAACTGGAATTTCAATGGTTTTACCATTCGGGTCGGTCATAAGACCACGCATTCCGGCAAGTTGTTTGATTTGGTCCTTAGAACCACGGGCACCAGAGTTTGCCATCATAAGAATTGGGTTAAACTCGTCAAGAGTGTCCATAAGTTTATCGGTAATGTCGTCGGTAGCCTTTTTCCATAATCCAACAACTTTCTTATATCTTTCCTCGTCGGTTATATAGCCTTTTTTGTAAAGGTTTTCTACTTTTAGAACGTGTGCTTCTGCTTCTTTTAAGATTGCACTCTTGTCCTTAGGCATATGCATATCGAATACGCTCGTAGTAATTGCGCCGATTGTAGAATACTTAAATCCGAGAGCCTTAACCTTATCAAGAACGTCTGCCGCACAACTTGCGCCATGACGCTTAAAGCAAGCGCCAACGATTTTTTGCAAGTCTTTTTTGCCGGTAAGTTTATCTATTTCATATTTTAGATAATCTTCTTTGACTTTTCTTTCAACAAAACCGAGATTTTGAGGAATTGCTTCGTTAAAGATTATCTTACCAACTGACGTTTTAACTCTGCCAGTAACCTTTTCACCGTCAACTTCAACTGTACGACGAACGATAATTTCGTCTTGAAGTCTTATTTCGCCCGTCTGATAAGCCATAATTGCTTCTTCGGGAGAAGAATATGAAACGGTGTATTCAGGAACGCCGTAAACTGTTCCGTTTTCGTCTTTTCTGCCCTTTTCGTTATATTTTTCACCTATCTTACGTCTGATAATGGTTAAATAGTATGCACCCATAACCATATCTTGTGAGGGAGACATAACCGGCTTACCGTCAGATAATTTCAAGATGTTGTTTGATGCGAGCATCAAGAATCTTGCTTCCGCCTGAGCCTCTACTGAAAGAGGAACGTGAACTGCCATCTGGTCGCCGTCGAAGTCTGCGTTGAACGCACCGCAAACGAGCGGATGAAGTTTAATTGCTCTACCTTCAATAAGAACGGGTTCAAATGCTTGAATAGACAATCTGTGAAGAGTAGGTGCACGGTTAAGCATAACGGGATGGTCTTTAATAACGTCTTCTAAAACGTCCCAAACAACAGCCTTACCTCTTTCAACCGTACGCTTAGCGTTCTTAATGTTATGGCACACGTTGTTTTCAACGAGTTTTTTCATAACGAACGGCTTAAAGAGTTCGATTGCCATTTCTTTGGGGAGACCACATTGATAAAGTTTAAGTTCCGGACCAACGACGATAACCGAACGACCTGAATAGTCGACACGCTTACCGAGAAGGTTTTGACGGAATCTACCCTGTTTACCACGGAGCATACCCGAAAGTGATTTGAGTTCTCTGTTGCCAGCGCCACTTATAGCTTTGCCACGTCTACCATTGTCGATAAGAGCGTCAACTGCTTCTTGCAACATTCTCTTTTCGTTTCTAATAATGATTTCGGGAGCACCGAGTTCCATTAACTTTTTCAAACGGTTGTTTCTGTTAATAACACGGCGGTATAAGTCGTTAAGGTCGCTGGTTGCAAATCTTCCACCGTCGAGTTGCACCATTGGACGGAGTTCTGGCGGGATAACAGGAAGAACGTCTAAAATCATCCATTCGGGACGATTACCGCTCTTTCTGAACGCTTCAATAATTTCTATCCTCTTAACCGCACGGATTCTTCTCTGTCCGGAAACGTTTTCTTCAATGATTTTCTTGGTTTCTGCGCTTTCTTTGTCGAGGTCAACAGCCATTAAGAGTTCCTTAATAGCCTCTGCACCCATACCAGTCTTGAATGCACCCGTACCATATTTCTCTTCGTATTCAAGTTTTTCTCTATCGTTAATAACTTGCTTATATTGAAGGTCAGTAACGCCTGGGTCTAAGACAACGTGGCAAGCAAAATAAAGCACTTGTTCCAAGGATTTGGGGCTCATGTCGAGCATAAGTCCTATTCTTGAAGGAACGCCCTTAAAATACCAAATGTGTGAAACGGGAGCGGCAAGTTCGATATGACCCATTCTGTCTCTACGAACTTTGGACTTTGTTATTTCAACACCACATTTGTCGCAGATAACACCTTTATATCTAATTCTTTTGTACTTTCCGCAATGGCATTCCCAGTCCTTAGTAGGTCCGAAAATTCTTTCGCAGAAAAGACCGCCCATTTCGGGTTTTTGTGTTCTGTAATTGATGGTTTCCGGCTTAGTTACTTCGCCATAAGACCATTCTCTAATTTTTTCGGGAGACGCTACTCCTATCTGTATAGAATCGAAATTGTTAAGTTCAAACATAATTTATTCTATCCCCCTTTTATTCGTTTTCTTCGTCGTCGAAATCGTCTTCAAACATATCACCGTCAGGGATAGTCGTATCAATTTCGTCGTCATCATCTTCAAACATACCTTCAAAGCCGAGTTCATCATCAAGGTCATCCGGCTCAGAATCTTCGAATACCGTTTCACCAATATCAGATTCATCAAAGTCGTCGATATTAACTTCTTCCTTAACGTCTTTCTCTCTAACAAATGGTATATCGTCAATATCTGATTCGATAAGGTCTTTAATAGCGAGTTCTTCTTTGTTTTCGGTAAGAACTTTCATATCGAGCGCCAAACTCTGCAATTCTTTAAGCAATACTTTGAATGCTTCGGGAATACCCGGTTCGCTTATGTTAGTGCCCTTAACGATAGATTCGTAAGTCTTTACCCTACCAACAACGTCATCAGACTTAACGGTAAGGATTTCTTGAAGAATATGCGCTGCTCCGTATGCTTCGAGAGCCCAGATTTCCATTTCACCGAAACGTTGTCCACCGAATTGCGCTTTACCGCCGAGAGGCTGTTGCGTAACAAGGCTGTATGGACCTGTTGAACGAGCGTGAATCTTATCATCAACAAGGTGAATAAGTTTTATCATATACATTTGACCAACGGTAACCCTATTTTCAAAGGGTTCGCCCGTTCTTCCGTCGTAAAGTTGAATTTTTCCGTCAACTTCACCGTCGGGGTTTACTATATTGTTTTCACGTAGAAGTTCTTTTATGTCGCTTTCGGTTGCACCGTCAAATACGGGCGTTGCAATCTTCCAACCGAGTTGTTTACATACTAAACCTAAGTGTACTTCAAGCACCTGACCGATATTCATACGAGAAGGAACGCCTAATGGGTTAAGTACGATTTGAAGCGGTGTTCCGTCTGCCATAAACGGCATGTCCGATTCGGGAAGAATTCTTGAAATAACGCCTTTATTACCATGTCTACCAGCCATCTTGTCGCCGATAGAAATTTTACGTTTTTGAGCGATATAAACTCTGACAAGTTTGTTTACACCGGGAGACAATTCATCTTTATTTGCACGGGTAAATACTTTAACGTCAACAACGATACCGCCTTCGCCGTGTGGAACTTTCAAAGAAGTGTCTCTAACTTCTCTTGCCTTTTCACCGAATATTGCACGGAGAAGTCTTTCTTCGGGAGTAAGTTCAGTTTCTCCCTTAGGAGTTACTTTACCAACGAGTATATCTCCGCTGTTAACTTCTGCACCGATTCTTACGATACCGTCTTCATCAAGGTCTTTTAATGCATCGTCGCCAACGTTAGGTATATCTCTTGTGATTTCTTCTTCGCCAAGTCTTGTGTCTCTTGCCTCAATTTCGTGCTCTTCGATATGAATGGTTGTGAACACGTCTTCACGGACAAGTTTTTCAGAAAGGAGTATAGCGTCCTCGTAGTTATAACCTTCCCAGCTCATAAAGCCGACAAGAATATTTCTTCCGAGCGCAAGTTCTCCGTTCTTTGTTGAAGGTCCGTCCGCAATCGTCTGACCTTTTTCAACTCTTTCGCCTTTTTCCACGATAGGTCTTTGATTAAGACAAGTGCCTTGGTTGCTTCTTTCGAATTTTTTGAGAGTGTAACTTCTTTCAGTACCATCGTCCTCTGTTATAACGATAAGGTTACTTGCAACGGTCTTAACGACACCTGCGTTAATGGCGTTAACCATAACACCCGAGTCATAAGCGATTCTTCTTTCAATACCAGTTGCAACGATTGCATTTTCTGGGCAAAGTAGCGGAACTGCCTGACGTTGCATGTTCGAACCCATGAGCGCACGGTTGGTATCGTCATTTTCTAAGAACGGAATAAGAGCAGTTGCAACCGAGATAAGTTGTTTAGGAGAAACGTCCATATAGTCCATTTTTTCCTTAACGTCTTCTGTAATTTCATCTCTGTGTCTGCAAGAAACACGTTCGTTTGCGAAATACTTGTTATCAATAAGTGGTTCGTTTGCTTGCGCAACGATATAGTTATCTTCTTCATCCGCAGTTAAATAATCGACCTTGTCGGTAACGATAGTTTCCATCGTTCCGTCTGCATTCAAGGTGTGTTCAACCTTTCTGTAAGGTGATTCGATAAATCCGAATTCGTTAACCTTAGCATAAGCAGCGAGTGAAGATATCAGACCGATATTTTGTCCTTCCGGCGTTTCTATCGGACACATTCTTCCGTAATGAGAGTGGTGAACGTCACGCACTTCAAAAGTTGCTCTATCTCTGTTTAGACCGCCTGGGCCCAACGCTGAAAGTTTACGCTTGTGCGTCAATTCTGCAATCGGGTTGGTTTGGTCCATAAATTGCGAAAGTTGTGAAGAGCCAAAGAATTCTTTGATAGCAGAACTTACGGGACGTACGTTGATTAAGCCTTGTGGCGAAACGTCTTTGGGGTCCTGAGTTGCCATTCTTTCTTTAATAACTCTTTCAAGCCTTGCAATACCAATACGGAATTGATTTTGTAAAAGCTCGCCAACAGAACGAACACGACGATTTCCTAAGTGGTCGATATTGT
>JAZRMR010000003.1:0-2436 GCA_045647765.1 Christensenellaceae bacterium | reverse complement strand
TTCCCCTAAATAGGGTAGTTCTCTGTATTTTTCTGCGTAGTCAAGTCCGTAACCTACAACAAAACCGCAAGGTATGTCAAAACCAACGTAATCGGCTGTTATGTCAACCTCACGGCGTTCCTTTTTATCTAGGAAAGCGCAAATTTTGATTGATTTGGGGTTGCGTTTTTTAAGCAAGTCAACGAAATAGGCAAGAGTTTTTCCGCTGTCGATAATATCTTCAACGATAATAACGTCTCTACCTTCAATGTCCGTAGTAATGTCGCTCTGCATTTCCAATTCGCCACTAGTCGTTTCGTTCTTGTAACTAGAAAGTTTTGCAAAATCAAGCATGATTGGACGCTTAATGTTTTTAGTTAGGTCTGCAAAAAAGTAAACGGCACCTTTAAGCGTGCAAATAAATACTGGGCGACGGATAGAATTATCAATACTCGAATAATCAAGGGTTATTTGTGCCGCAAGTTCTTTTACTCTCTTTTGAATTTGTTGTTCGGTTAAAACTATTTTGATATTACTGTTCATATTTTCTCCTATGTGTTCATTTATAATTTTTAATTTTTCTATTAAATTTAAAACGTCGTCAGTGTAAAATTCCTTGGTGCAAGTTTTAATTTCGTCAAGAATTCCGTCAACGTATTCTCTTATGTTAAATAGAATGAACTTGTAATGGTGAATTTACTCAATGATGAATTGTATTATATTTTTAGTATCGTTATCAATCTTTATGTCGTCTGAGATGCCGATACCAAAAATACAAAGCACTTGATTTTTACACGCAAGGAGAGGGATTGAATCCCGCTTGCGGAGGGGAATTTTTTTATCGGTAAGATAGTCTCCAAGACTTTTCGTTCCACCACCGAACTTCTTAAATAGGTCACCTTTTTGTCGGTATCTGATAATTGCGTTTTGCGGTATTTTGTCTAAATCGCCAAACAAACCCATTTCTAAAGTGGGATTAAGGTTAGAAACTCTGGTAATGTTTAGTTTATGAGTTCCTAAACTAACCTTACCGATGGCGAAGTTTTGTTCACAAACACAACTATCCGTCTGTTTGTAAAAAACTATTTTGTCATACTCTTTTACTGCGCAAATGCCTTTGGGTAGATTAATCTTTGCACCGTTAATTTTTTCTGTTAAAGAATATGCGTCCGACAAATGAACGTGCTCCCAGTCCTTTTCAATGCCCAAAATTTTTATTGCCTTTATAGATGCTCGCATAAATACCGCACGGTGTATAGGCAAATTAATCTCTACACCATTAGGAGTAATTTTTAAGGCGTTATCAGCAATTTTATCCATATAATCGTTTTCAATAGAAGCAATTTCGCATAGCCTTGCGATACTATCGGTTACTTTTGGGAACACTTTTTTTATTTCTGGTATAACGTTTAGCCTTAAATAATTTCTTGTGTACTCGTCGGAAAAGTTTGTTTTATCTGTTACGAATTGAATATTATTGTCTTTCGTATATCTAATAATTTCATCTTTTGAAACCGAAAGTAGTGGGCGAATAATTTTGTTGTCAAAGTTGTCTGCGATACCAATTAAGCCTTTTGTACCAGTTCCACGGAAAAGATTAAGCAGAACAGATTCAACGTTATCTTCTTTGTGGTGCGCCGTTGCCACCTTATCACACTTGCCGTTATTGATAGCGTCGTAAAAACATTGATAACGCAAAATTCTTGCACTTTCTTCAATGGAGAGTTTTTCATTATGGGCTTTTTGCGTGGCGTTTACCGAATATGATAAAAGAGGGATGCCTTGTTTAAAACAAACTTCTTTTACGAACTCCGAGTCGAGAATAGAATCATTTCCACGAATACCGTGTTCAACGTTTATAGCAAGAAGAGAAAAATTAAATTTTTTCTGTGCGTCTTTCATATAATATAAAAGCGCCATAGAATCGATACCGCCAGAAAGAGCAACAGCAATTCGCTCTTGCGGATTGATGAATTTTGATAAATTAATATGCATAAATCTATTTTAACAGAGTAATAAAAAAAATACAACATAAAAAATAAAATAATCTTAAAATTTTTGTTTTAACGGTTGACAAACTGGGAAGAATAGTATATTATAAATAAGCACTAAGATAGAGCGCAGAAAAGTGCAACAAATCGCGGGATGGAGCAGCTTGGTAGCTCGTCGGGCTCATAACCCGAAGGTCGTGAGGTTCAAATCCCACTCCCGCAACCAAGTGAGACACTGTTGAACCACCTAAGGTTCAACGGTGTTTTTTATTAGTAAAAATCTAACCATTTTAAAAAGCAAAAACCACAAAAAGTTTTCGCTTTTTTATTTTGTTGTTTTAGACAATAAAAAGTGATATAATGAAAAAGGCAATGGTATATTTTGCTAAAAATATATAGAGGTAATATTTTGGATAATTTTAAATACTATAATTATAAAAGAAGGTAGTGAAATTGATCCATATCC
>JAZRMR010000002.1:0-1622 GCA_045647765.1 Christensenellaceae bacterium | reverse complement strand
AATATTAATCAGCGTTGTGCTTTCTTTTTCTATTGCATTTATTGGCGTAGGATATGCACAACTTAGTTCTTCTATCAATGGAGAAGCTACTATAACTAGCTCTATGCAAAAAGGTGTATTTATTTTGGACGTTTCAGAGGTGCAAGGCGTTACTATTAATACATACTTTTCAACCGTATTAAACAGCGAAGTTGTGTTAGCTGATAACAACGACACAAAAACTCTAACGATAACGCTATATAATAATTCCCCCGATAATTATGCTTTTAATAGCGTCGTATACGATGCTGAAATTGTTGATGCTTACAGCAATTCAAACATTACGTTTACCCACACTTTGCAAAAGAATCAAAAGATTGAATCAAACGGAACGCTTGAGTTTACCATAACGTTTGCTTTTAAGGACGGTTATACGCCAACAACTTCTGAAAGTTTACACTCCATTCTTAATTTCTATTTTGGATTTTGGGATGGTTCTGAAATTCTTCCCGACGACGTCGTAGGTGAAAATCATAAAGTTTTAATAGAAAACATTTTGGGAAGTGACGTAGGACTTAATAATGAAAATTCATCTTTAAGTAATAAAGTAAACAACCGTATTGATAATGAAAAATACACTTTTGGTAGTATGGATACTTGGGACGATGCTGAAATGAAGCAGATTTTTGGACTAGATGCTAAAGATCTTTCGTTTATGATTTATTCCCCACCAGAAGATACTTCCGTTAAATATCTTTATACAACCAGTTGTGACTTGGGTGAAGAAAGCTACATCTTTCAAGCGAATAAAAACAACTATCCTATTGGTGAACGTATATACCCTATATATAGAACTAAGTTGGTTTATAAAGTAGTTGACGTAGATGAAAATAATACCCCTGTATATGATTGGGTTGGCGAGAAAACCGTTTTAGGTTCTGCTAAATCAGAATTTTACGATAATAACCTTGCTGGCAGTGCGATTGTTAAAAATCCTGCTTTTGATCCAACTACCTTTATGCCTACACGTGCGGAAGATTGTGAAGAAGGTGAGGAATGTATAAGCCCGGGCAAATCTATAGAAAACGCTATATATATCCCGCTTGGCACAACCGTAGATGAAGTTGCTTATTCTACTGATAAAACGTACTTTAAATATCAGGCTCAGGCAAATAGAACGGTAACAATAACACCTACTGAAAATAGCGATCTTTTAACTATAAGCGTATATTCTGATGAGTCTCTCACAACGATAGTTGTTTCAGATACAGGAAAACAAATTTCTTTTAATACATACGAAACAACGTATTATATCGTCGCTACTGGCGATACGGAAGTTAACTTTACAATCCAATAATGAATAAAGGATTTGGCGCAGTTCAAATCCTTTTAACTATTAAATCAACTAAAAATATTACTAGCAAGAAAGTAATTTGTAAATAAAATAATTTTAATTGTTAAATAGCAAGGCAAATAATAAAGATTAACAAACAAAGAAAAAGGAGGCACGTATGAAAATACTTAAAATATTAATCAGCGTTGTGCTTTCTTTTTCTATTGCATTTATTGGCGTAGGATATGCACAACTTAGTTCTTCTATCAATGGAGAAGCTACTATAACTAGCTCTATGCAAAAAGGTGTA
>JAZRMR010000001.1:0-13430 GCA_045647765.1 Christensenellaceae bacterium | reverse complement strand
ATCATTATTTTTTTATATAATTAAAGATGTCAATTATTGACAAATATTTTGCGATAAAATATTTTAATCAAATAAAAGTTGGCACTCTGGTGACATAGTATATGATGTATAATATAAAAAATCAAATTGTAAAAAAGATGTCCCTTTTAGGACATGGTTTTTATGATATAATAAAATAAAAGGAGGTGAAATTAATGCAAGAAACAACGTATAAAAGCATATGCAAGTATTTTTTAGAGAACGGCAATAATAATTTTAAAGATAGCGACAAAGAATTAATTAAATCTGCTATTGATGAAAGTAAAAGTATTAATGAAATTATTTATACTTCATTAATATCCGTTTTGTTATTAGGTTAATTGTGAGTTAAAAAAGTTCAAATGCAATCACCACTTGCCCGCCAACGAAAGACAAATCCGAATTAGTTTCGGGTTTGTCTTTTGTTTTGTGTGAAATAGAAGAGGGATTCGGACGAAGTCCTTCGTAGTGAAACGGAGAAGCATTGGGAGAAAAATGCGAGGGCGCAATCCACTAGCGTGGGACGGCAACCCTTTTGTCGCTTTGCGACATTTCCCCTAGTAGGGGAATCACCCTCTTTCTCCGCCAACTAAATGAGACCATCAACTGATGGTCTTTTTTGTTTCATTAATAAGAAATATGGTATAAATTTTGAAAATGTCAGTTTTATTACAATAAAAATTGTATAGATTGTTAAAATTGATTGCGTTTGAAGTTGGAAAATGTTATAATATGTTCATTATTTAGTGCTTTTAGTACAAATTAAAACAAATTTTACATATTTAATTAAGATTTTTATCATTTTGTGTTCAAAATTAATAAACGTGATAAACTCAATGAACAAAGGATTATATTATGACATTATCTAAAAAACAATTTGACGTGTTGGTCGCATTAACGGGCGGAAAGTTATCTCAAAGAGGACTGGAAAAAAAGTCTGGACATTCGCTTGGAAGCATCAATAAAGTGATTAAGGAACTCACTGCTGATGGACTGGTTGTTGACGGAGAGATAACGGAAAAGGGGTTTTCTGCATTAGAGCCTTTTAGGGCGAAGAGGGCGGTATTTATTGCTGCGGGGTTTGGGTCAAGATTAGTTCCCATAACTTTAAACACCCCAAAACCATTGGTTAGAATATTCGGCAAAAGAATAATAGACGGCTTAATTGACGCATGTTTAAAAGCCGAAATAGAAGAAATTTACATAGTAAGGGGCTATTTGGCAGAACAATTTGACCAACTCCTTTATAAATATCCTATGATAAAATTTTTAGATAACCCCGCTTACAACGAAGCAAACAATATATCCTCGGCGTTATGTGCAAAAGACATGTTGTCTAATGCATACGTTTTCGAGGCGGATTTATTGATTTCTAATCCTGATATAATTTGTAAGTATCATTACACTTCGGATTTTCTTGCTATCAAGAAAGATAGGACGGACGATTGGTGCTTTGAGGTGCAAGACGGTATAATTACCGAACAAAAGGTTGGTGGATTAGACTGTTATCAAATGGTCGGAATATCTTATTGGAACGAGGCGGACGGAATCAAATTAGCCACCGACTTAAAAGAAGTATACGATATGCCTGGCGGAAAGGAAAAGTATTGGGAGCAAGTGCCCCTTGCCGTAAGAAAAGATAAGTACAAAGTAGAAGTTAAGCCGTGTCAAGACAGCGATATTGTCGAGATAGATACCTTCCGTGAACTAAGAGCCATTGATAAGGCTTACGATATTTAGGAGATTAAAATGAAACTTGAAAATCCATCTTTAAAAAAACAGTTAAGTCCTTTAAGCGTGTGGGCGTTGGCATTCGGTTGCGTTATCGGTTGGGGCTCTTTCATAAACCCAGGCAAAAAGTTTTTGCCAAACTCAGGAGTGGCTGGAACGGCTATTGCTATGTTACTTGGCGCACTTACAATGATAATAATATCTTTTTCTTATGCTTATATGATACCAAAGTGTCCAAAGGCAGGGGGAGAATTTACTTTTACCAAAACAAACTTTGGCAAAATCCCTGCATTTATCTGCGGTTGGTTTTTGGTGGCTGCATATTTAACCAACGTTCCAATGAACTCAACCGCAATTGGTCTTATAGTAGACGGAATTTTTGGACCTATTCTTAAATGGGGCTTCCATTATTCAATTGCAGGTTTTGAAGTGTGGTTGGGAGAAATACTTTTAGCCTCGTTCATACTAATACTGTTTGCATATTTAAATATCATAGGTGTAAAAAAAGCAGGTTACGTTCAAACGGTTTTAACCGTGCTTTTAGTTCTATCCGTTTTTACGTTGTTTATTTCTGCATTGGTATCGCCTTATGCAACCATTGAAAACGCTTTTCCCATATGGGGTTTTGACAAGCAAGGCGCAGTTAACGCAGGGGGGTATACTCCTGAGTTTGACGTTAAAAATTCGGGTATCGCAGGAAGTATTTTGGCGACGTTTGCGATAGCGCCGTGGGCGTTCGTTGGATTTGACACAATCCCTCAGGCGGCAGAGGAGTTTAAATTCTCGCATAAGAAAGTAATACTAATAATGATAATCGCAATAGCGTTCGGCTGTTTTGTATACGTGGCAAATAATACGATAGCGGCGGTGGCTCTAGAAAATTGGCCTGAACTTATAGTAGATGCAGAGGGAACGCCTTGGTTGTTGCTCGTTGCGGCAGAAAAACTATTAGGGCCGTTTGGTAAAATTTTAGTGGGGATCGCCGTTAGTTGCGCAGTTCTTTCGGGAATAATGGGGTTCTATCTTGCATCTAGCAGACTTATGTATTCAATGAGTAAAGAAGGATATCTACCGTCAATATTTTCAAAGATAGAAGGGAAAAGCGGTACGCCTAGGAACGCCATTATTTTCTGTATGATTATTTCCTTAGTAGGTCCAGTTCTCGGAAGGGAAGCGCTTGGTTGGTTTGTAGATATGAGCGCTATCGGTGCTTCGATAGGATTTATGTTTACCAGCCTTTCTGCATTTAAAACGGCGAGAAGAGATGGGGATGGAAATAAACTTTTAAAAGTTTTTTCGCTTTCAGGTGCAATCTTCTCCTTGATATTTATGGTGCTTCAACTAATTCCTATTCCCGGTCTTGACGGAGTACATTTTGGATGGCAAAGTTATCTTATGTTAGGGGTTTGGGTGGTTATCGGAATAATTTTCTTTTTAGTAAAAAGAAAGTCAATCATGAATAATAAAGATGACTTTATAAGAACAGACAACAATTAAAAATTTAAAATAATAACCGAGCGTCAGATTTTCTGCGCTCGGTTATTATTTGCAAATAAAGTTATTAATTTAGTATTTTTATGATTGACCGTTAGAGATGAAAAGTGTATAATATTTAGAGAAAATAAAGAAAGAGGAAAAATATGTTTATTAATAATAATATCAAATACGTTGGCGTTAACGACCATAAAGTGGACTTGTTTGAGGGGCAATACGTAGTTCCCAATGGAATGGCTTATAATTCATACCTTTTAATTGATGAAAAAGTTGCTGTGTTTGACACTGTTAGCGAAGGTTTTGGCGACGAATGGTTAAACAATATAAAGAATATTTTAGGGGATAGAGAACCAGATTATTTGGTGGTTTCACACATGGAGCCAGACCATTCGGCTAATATTTTGCAGTTTGCTAAAGAGTATAAGAATTCAAAAATCGTTGCCACCTCAAAGGCATTCGTTATGATGAAAAACTTTTTTGGAACAGACTTTTCAGAAAGAGCAATAGCCGTTAACGAGGGAGATACTTTATCGCTCGGTCAAAGAACTTTAACCTTTATAACTGCGCCTATGGTACACTGGCCAGAAGTTATGGTAACTTATGATAATATGGATAAAGTTTTATTTTCGGCAGATGCATTCGGTAAGTTTGGCGCACTTGACATAGATGAAGAATGGGATTGCGAAGCGAGAAGATATTATATAGGCATAGTTGGAAAATACGGTGTTCAAGTGCAGTCGTTATTGAAAAAATTAAAAGGTGCAGAAGTTGATACCATCTGTCCGCTTCACGGCCCTATTTTAAATGGTGATTTATCGCATTACCTTAACCTATACGATATATGGTCAAGTTATAACGTAGAGAGCGAGGGTGTTATGATTGCTTACACTTCGGTTTACGGCAATACTAAAAAAGCGGTAAAACTTTTAGAGGAAAACTTAATTAAATTCGGTTGCAAAAAAGTTGTGGTTACCGACCTTGCCAGAGAAGATATGGCAGAAGCGGTTGAGGACGCTTTTAGGTACGGCAAAATCGTTCTTGCTACAACTACTTATAACGGAGAAATTTTCCCGTTTATGAAAGAATTTATAGGGCATTTACAAGAGCGCAATTACCAAAATAGAAAAATTGGATTTATAGAGAACGGCAGTTGGGCTCCCGTGGCAACGAAAGTTATGAAACAAATGCTTGAAAAGTGCAGAAATTTGCAGTTTACGGATAATAACGTTAAAATTTTATCTGCTGTAAATCAACAAAATATTCAAGAAATAGAATTACTTGCAAAAGAAATTCTAGAAGATTAAACAAATTAAAACGCTTAGCAGGAAAATTCTGCCAAGCGTTTTTTTGAACAAATATTAATCGATAAAGGGTAATACGGTTGCAAAAACTTATTACTTCTGTTATAATTACTATAAATGTAAGTTTGATTTAAAGGGTTAACCCTTTCTCTTTCCCTATTGGGAAAGAGAAGAATAGTTATTAGAACAACAAAAAATTTACATTAAATTTTTAGGTGAAACACATGGGTCAAAACAAGAAAAAAATTCCTTTTTACAAGGTTGTATTAAAACGAATAGCACCCACGTTTTTGGTGGCGTTCTTGCTCCCCTTTATAGTAGGGGTGTGCGTGCCTTTTGAAGTTTTTGGTAACAATTTAGATGAATTTTATTTTTCTGTGGGTGGATTTTTGCCAACCAGCCTTTTGCTTACCCTCGCTTTCACGCTTGTAATAATGATAATTCTAATTTTCCTTCCGGGGAAAATTTACAGAGTGGGATGCGCTTTTTTTATTGCCCTTGCTCTAATGTTTTTCGTGCAAGGAACTTATCTTAACGGAGGAATGAGTTCTCTTGCAGGGGATAACCTCGGCGTTAGAAAGGTTACTGTGGGGCAAAAAATATTTAACCTTGCAATTTGGATTATCGTTATAGGTGGTGCAATTTTTCTTTCTTTAATAAAAGATAAAAACGGTGTAATTGGCGCTGTAAGTCTGATAGTATGCGTTATCGTTTTAATAACTCAACTTATGAGCCCCGTTATGCTTGCGGTAACCAGTGAAAACATTTTCAAAACCAGAGAAGAGCGCATAGTCCAAAACGGTGGAACGGGTAAATCCAATATCGTAACCTTTAAGAATTTAAATACCATATCGCAAAACGGTAACGTTTTCTTCTTTTGCGTTGATAGGTTTGACCAAGAGTATGCGTTAAAGGCGTATAACCAATGTCCCGAAGTATTCGATTGTCTAGAAGGCTTTATCGGTTACGACGATAATATTTCTATTTATGGACACACTTTCCCAGGCGTGGCAAATCTTTTAACTACCAAAAGGTTTGACCTTTCGAAATCTAGAAGCGAATACTTAAATACTGCATATTCTGACAACAAAACTCTTGATGTGCTTGATGATAACGGCTATAAAGTCAATATTTATACCGCTCCTTATTACTCGTTTACTGACGCATCATTCTTACCCGAATACGTTGATAACGTTGCTGAGGCAAAGTCATATGATGTTGTAGATAAGCCGTTGTTGTCGCTTAGAATGATGCAGATTGCTCTTTATCGTTGTTTCCCACTCATACTGAAAAACACCGTTGGTGCGGTTAATTCGGGAACTTGTAATAGTTTTGTTGTTAGCGAGGGTGAGGATGGATATATGCAGTATACAACCGATATGAAAGAGGTTTATACAAGCATAACCGACACTTCTTTCAATACGGTAAACCAAAAGATATTTAGTTTTATACACCTTGACGGGTGTCATAGCGTTGATTACGACGAAGAATGGAATAAGGCATCTATCGTTGAATCAACAAACGTTATGATTTCACTTAAAAACAGTTTTAAAATTATCAAAGTATTTATAGATCAACTAAAAGCAAACGGATTATACGACGACGCTACGATTATTATAACGGGCGACCACGGAACTCCCGTTAACGATACTGCAAGGCTAGATAAGGCGACCTTAACTGCGTTATTCTTTAAACCCAAGGGAAGAGGCGTTGGAACTCCGTTAGAGAGAAGAGTTGCGCAAGTTTCTCACGATAATATTTGGTCGGCAATTCTTGAATCGGAAGGACTTACTGCGTCTGGACTTCCACGTTCGTTATTAAACGTTAACGAAGACGAAAAGGTTAAAAGGGAACATTTTTGGCACACATACATGGTGCCCACAACAGAATATAAGTATGAGATTTTTGGTGCAGGCAAAGATTTTGCCAACTGGGAAATGATAAAGGCTGATACTTTTGACAAGTTCATAATGGACTAAAAGGAGAACTATGGATACCGTTATATACTACATATGCATACCTTTGGGTTATTTAATGAAATGGTGCTGGCAACTCGTTGGTAATTACGGGATTGCAATTATTCTTTTCACACTGGGAACTAAATTCGTTTTGCTTCCCATTTCAGTGTGGATACAGAAAAACTCCATTTTAATGGTTAAAATTCAACCCGAAGTAAACTTCTTAAAGGCAAGATTGCAAGGCAATATAGACGCAATAGCAGAAGAACAATCTAAACTTTTTAAGAGAGAGCATTATTATCCGATATTGTCTATTGTGCCTTTAATATTGCAAATATTTTTATTGCTTGCGGTGGTATTTATAATTTATCATCCAATGAGTTATTTGTTCGGAATGGCTGACGCAACCGTGCAATCGTTAGCGCAATATATCGGTGCGGACGTTAATGATTCTTCCTTTCAAATACAGATAATAG
Source organism: Christensenellaceae bacterium (assembly GCA_045647765.1). Lineage (GTDB taxonomy): Bacteria > Bacillota > Clostridia > Christensenellales > Borkfalkiaceae > UBA1259. The sequence continues at coordinate 6,452 of JAZRMR010000001.1, read as the reverse complement.
AGGCTATTAAAAATGGTACAATAACTGCTTCGACCTCGATTAGCGGATTATCTAGCACACAAGTTGCTGAGGTTGTTGATAGAGTTAACTCCTTTCAAATGTCCTTTCTCGGTGTAAATTTGTCCACCGTACCGACAGACGTTATGGGTTGGTACGTTGCAATTCCAGTGTTAGCGGGCTTATCTTCGTGGGTAATGTGTTTTACTCAAAACCTTTCGAACGTTATTCAGCACGAGCAAGGAAAGGTTAATCAGTACGGTATAATGGCGGTAAGCGTTGTCCTTTCTTTATATTTAGGACTTTTTGTGCCGACTGGTATTGCCCTTTACTGGATTGCTTCTAACCTTATGTCGATAGCGCAAATGTATTTATTAAACGTTGCAATCAACCCCAAAAAATACGTTGATTATCAAGCGCTTGAACAAAGCAGAAAGGCTTTGGAAGATTCTAAACAGTTTGGAAAACTTGACAAAAAAGACCCTCTGTATAAAGAGATGAAAAAGAAAGAACGCCAAGATTATAAAGCGTTTAAGAACGTTGCAAATAAGCACGTGGTTATTTATTCGGAAAAGAGTGGTTTCTATAAATATTACAAAGACCTTATAGATGAAATGATAAAGCGTTCTAACGTTGTAATTCATTACGTTACCAACGACTTTAACGATAATATATTCGAAATAGCCAAAACACAGCCAAAAATAAAGCCTTATTATATTAGTTTGAAAAAGACGGCGTTACTTATGATGTTGGTTGAAACGGATGTTTTCTTAATGACAACGCCTGACCTTGACAAATATTACTTAAAGCGTTCGTTTATGAAAAAGGATATCGAATATATATACGTGCCTCACGACACTATGAGCGCACATATGGGCTTTAACGAAGGCGCTTTTGACGCATTTGATACCTTGCTTTGCGCAACACCGCACTTTGCAAAAGAAATTAAAGAAATAGAAAAGGTTTACTCTTTACCTGAAAAGAAATTGGTTGAGTTTGGATTTCCATTGCTGGATGAACTGGTTGAAAAGGGCAGAGCAGAGCGTGCGAAAAAAGTTGATACCGGCAAAAAAGAAATTCTTATCGCTCCGTCTTGGCAAGAAGATAACCTTATGGATTCGTGCTTAGATAAACTTATAGAAAAACTTTATTCGGAAGAATATCATTTAACGGTAAGACCTCACCCCGAATACGTTAAGAGATACGGATATAGGTTAAACAATATTTTAGACAAGTACAAAGATTATGACAATGCTAAACTGACTTTTGAACTTGATTTCTCTACGAACAAGTCAATATATTCATCAGATTTAATGATAACAGACTGGTCGGGAATTTCCGCAGAATACAGTTTTGCCACCGAACGTCCAACTCTATTTGTTAATACCGAAATGAAAGTTTGTAACAAGAACTGGCAGAAAATAGACATAATTCCTTCGGAAATAAAAATCAGAGACGTTATCGGTAAAAACGTAAACAAAGACCAATTAGATAACGTCGACAAGACTGTTAAAGAAATGTTTGATGAGCAGGAAGAATATAAAAAAATTATCAAAGATTATTATCAAGGCTTTATTTTTAATCACGGAACGGCTGCCAAAGTCGGCGCAGATTACGTATTAAAAACTATTATAGAAAAAAGAAAAAATAATAAGCAATAGGAGAAAAGAAAATGATTAACATGTTCAGTCAAATGCTTTATATCGACCCCGCAGCAACCTCGGTATTATTGTCGTCCATAACGGCAATTGTTCTTGCGCTGGGTGCTTCTGCTATCATTATTTGGAGAAAACTTAAAAAGAAAGTAGAAAAGACGTTTAAGATTGACCCAAACAGCAAAAAAGAGGTTGAAGAAGAACTCGTTATGACCGACCAAGAAATAGAGAACGCATCACAACAAACGATTGAAAGCGTTCAAACGGAAAAGGTAGAAGACATTAAAGAATAGTCTAAAAAAGGGCGTTATGTGAATTAAGGTTCAATTACCATTACACGCCCTTTTATATTTCGTAAATTTTCATTTAAATTGGTGTTGACAGGTATATTGTTTGATGATAATATTATGTTATAACCTTTGGAGGCTAAAAATGAATAACGCAACAATTAATTTTAATCATGAGATTGGCAAAATAAAACCGTTAAACGCAGTATGTTGCGCACCTTTTTACGGTAGTTTAGGTGATAACCAAAAGATTATCGATAAAATGTTTAAAGATGCCAATATTCCTTATTCAAGACTTCACGATTGTATGGGGATATTTAATACACCGTGCTTAGTAGATATACCCAAAATTTTTAAAGATTTTGATGCGGATGAAAACGACCCAACAAGTTACGATTTCCATCATACGGATGAATATATAGGCGCTATACAAAAAGCAGGGGCAGAGGCTTATTATAGACTTGGCGTTTCAATAGAATGGTCAAGTAAAAAGTATATTTCTAATCCTCCAAAAGACTTTTTAAAGTGGGCAAGGATCTGTGAGCATGTAATTATGCATTATAACGAAGGCTGGGCAAACGGATTTAAATACGGTTTAAAGTATTGGGAAATTTGGAACGAACCAGAAAATCCGGGCAATAGTTTTGGACCTTGTATGTGGGCTGGAACTAAGGAAGAATTTTTTTCTTTATATAATATATCAACAAAATATTTGAAAAATAAATTTCCTCAATTAAAATTCGGAGGGTATGGTGGTTGTGGTTTTTATGCTGTTTCTAGAAAAAACGTTCATTCGTCAAGAAAGGATTTCGTTACTTATTTTACTGACTTTTTGGAAATGGTAAAAAAAGAGGATTGTCCGCTAGATTTTTATTCTTGGCACATTTACACGCACAGCCCCGAGGAGATAATTGAACACGGCAATTACGTTAGGAAAACTTTGGATGAATATGGGTTTAATAACACCGAATCCCATTTAAACGAGTGGAATTATAATGCAGAGGGAACAGGGTTTAATAGCAAACACACTATGGAAGGCGGTTCGTTTTTAACAAAGTCTATGACCTTAATGCAAAATTCAAATATCGATATGGCTATGTATTACACCATGTCATCTAGCGGAATGTATAACGGATTTATCGACCATAACGACGATAGTATTTCAGCGTCCTGGTATCCCTTTGTTAGTTTTGGCCATATTTATAAACTCGGTACGCATGTAAAGACAGGCTACGATGGAGACGTGCAAGTTATAGCGTCAAAAAATTCAAGGGAAAGCGCAATTTTAATCACAAATCACAAGTGTGATGACGATAGAGTGACTCTTAAAATATTAGGTATAGTTGGAAAGCGTGCGGATGTTATTGTCAATACAGACCAAAAACATCTATTTAAGGAAGTTTCGTTTGATGCGAAAGAGGATATGACCATAGAATTGAGCGTTCCTAAAAACACGGTTATGCTTATTAAATTTTACTAAAAACATTAAACCTCCCGACCAAAAATGGCGGGAGGTATTTTGTTTAAGGGAAACAACCGAAATAATCATTCGGTGTGTTATACGCTTTATAAATAATTATAACAAATTTTCATCATAGACTGCCCTTACTCCGCCAACAAACTTGGGTCGAACTCTTGCAGCAGTTAAGTGCGCCTCTCCTATTTTATCTAAACTAAGCCTTACTGGTACGGCAACTTTTTTTAAGTGCATACCGATTAAAGTATCTCCTATATCAAGACCTGCATCGGCTTTTATCTCTTCAACGACAATGGGATTGTCAAAGCAACTGTAAGCAACCGTTGCAAGTGAACCGCCTGCTTTCTTTTGAGGTATTGCGTTTACTGGCTCTGCAAACGGTAGAGCGTTGCGCTCGGTAACAACTGCTCTGTTGAGATGCTCACAACATTGAACTGCTAAAAATATTCCCTTTGATTTCAACGTTTGGTATATTCCGTCAAAAATTAACTTTGCAGTGTCGGGGTCGGAATTTGTTCCAATTTTACTGCCAACTACTTCGCTAGTTGAACAGCCAACTATAACCACGTTTCCATCTTTTAGTTTTGCCTTTTCAATAAGTTCGTTAACAACCGTTTCACATTGTTTTTTAATTTCCATAATATTCACCTTGTTTACAGTATAACACCCAAGTAAAAAAATAGCAAACGTTTTTTATTGATTGAAAGCGCATTAAAAATACTTGACGAAAAATATTATAAATGCTAATATCTCACTTGCACAACTTTAAGGAGAGGCTAAATATGTTCGGGAAAGAAGAGATTATCAATCAACTTGAAAATATGGGTGCGCCTAAAAATTCAATAGTTATAGTTCACGTTTCATTAAGGGCGGTGGGCGAAATTGAGGGCGGAGCACAAACACTTTTAGACGCTATGATTGAGTATTTTACGGCTGAGGGCGGGGTGCTTTGCGTTCCTGCTCATACTTGGGCTAACTTTTACGAGGGGAATAAAGTCGTGTTGGATGAAAATTCATCAAAGACTTGCGTGGGAAAGTTTTGCGATATATCTGCTTCGGACGTGCGTGGAAGAAGAACGGTGTCAAACCCAACCCACTCTCTAACTTTATTTGGCGATAAAGACAAAGTGGATAGACTTATAAAACTAGAAGAACAAGTAAAAACTCCTGTTTCGCCAAAGGGCTGTTACGGGCAAATCGTTGAGAAAGGACACGTGTTGTTGATAGGTGTTGGGCATGATAAAAATACTATTATGCATTGTGTGGAAGAAATGATGTCCGTTCCTAATAGGCTTTCTAATACCACTGCTTTTATGACTATAAAGATGAAAGACGGAAATTCTTATAAAAAAGAGTTCGCTTATTTTAATGAAGAGGACGGAGTGGACCCGTCTAATTTCTTTCCAAAATATGAAATTGCGTATAGGTATCACGGCGCAATAACGGATGGGTTTATCGGGAATGCAAAAGCACAACTTTGTAATGCTAATATTATAAAAGAAGTTATGTTTAAGATAAACAAAAGAACTAATGGCGAAGAATTGCTTGCTGATGATAAGCCATTAAAAGACGTTTGGTATAAAGATTGATTATTTACCAATAAAAATGCCTATATATTTATATATAATGTAAGAAATAAGCGACAAAAGGTGGCAGAAAAAATTTTTGAAAAAATGTAGAATTTTCTTTGTAAAATGCTTGACTTACATTTTGATAAATGCTAATATATTTAGGCTACCGCTTCGAGGGGTAGAAATTTTAATGGGTTTTTAAGCAATAAAATCCACTTTGGCCGAAGTCAAAGCACCGTAGATTGACAACTGCATAGAAAATTTTTAGAGATAAGTTTGTTAAAGAACAAATGAAATCGAGAAGACTTAATTTTTAATAGTACATTAAGGCAAAAAAGCAAATAGACTAAACGAAAAAAATGAAAGGTTAATACGAAAAACGTAGGAAACATTCACTAAAGTAGTCGAGTATAGTCAAGGAATAAAATGTAAGCAAATTCGACGGATTGCAAAAATGCAACCAAAAAAGATCAAGCTACAAAGAGCATACAGGAGGATGCCTTGGTACATGGCGCCGAAGAAGGACGTGACAAGCTGCGAAAAGCTACGGGGAGTCGCAAATAGACCGTGATCCGTAGATATCCGAATGAGGGAACTCACCATAAGTAATGTTATGGTATCATTACATGAATACATAGTGTAATGAAGGGAACCTGGGGAACTGAAACATCTAATTACCCAGAGGAAAAGAAAGTAAAACAACGATTCCGAAAGTAGTGGCGAGCGAAATCGGAAGAGCCCAAACCAAGAGTAGTAATACTTTTGGGGTGACGGACTCCATAATCCATTTGAGAACGATAGCCGAACAGTGTTGGAAAGCACGGTAAGATAGGGTAAAAGCCCCGTAGGCGAAATTGTTCGAGAGGAGGGAGTATCCAGAGTACGGCGGGACACGAGGAATCCTGTCGGAATATGCGAGGACCATCTCGTAAGGCTAAATACGACCATGTGACCGATAGAGTATAGTACCGTGAGGGAACGGTGAAAAGAACCCCGGGAGGGGAGTGAAAAAGAACCTGAAACCGTATGCTTACAAGCAGACAAAGCACCACCTACACGAGGTGTGATGTCGGACTTTTTGTAGAACGGGCCGGCGAGTTACGATGCGTTGCGAGGTTAAGTGATAAAGTCACGGAGCCGAAGCGAGAGCGAGAACTAAATGTGCGAATAGTAGCGTGTCGTAGACCCGAAACCTAGTGATCTATCCATGAGCAGGTTGAAGCAGAGGTAAAGCTCTGTGGAGGACCGAACACACGCCTGTTGAAATAGTCGGTGATGACTTGTGGATAGCGGAGAAATTCTAATCGAACTGGGATATAGCTGGTTCTCCTCGAAATAGCTTTAGGGCTAGCCTGTTATTAGTTTATCCGAGGTAAAGCACTGAATGGTCTAGGGGGCTTCACGGCCTACCGAAACTTATCAAACTAAGAATGCGGAATAAATGATGTAACGGAGTCAGACAGTG